>JAWBBK010000001.1:0-453843 GCA_038824665.1 Acidilobaceae archaeon
CATGAAAGTAAACGTAGAAGCCATGAAAAAATACGTTGAAACGTTTCAACCTATAGCTGCAGAACTCGCAGAAGTGGTGACTCTCAAGACTAGAAAACCGTTCAGAGAAGTCTATTGGGAAATAGCTAAAGCGATCAGAGAGTCCGAAGATATGAGCAAAGCCATCAAAACGATAAGCGAAAAATACGGAGTCGAGATCTCCATAAACGCTGTCTTACGTAAACCTGTCGTGGGCTCTCCAAATCCTGAGACTCTCAAAAGGCATATAGAGAACAAGCTCGTCAAAGTGATGACAGCTACCAAAGAACTAGAAGAAGCTCTTGAATCTATGGCATGTAGGTGATGTGAAGATGAAGGGCTATCTGGTCCTAGAGGACGGACTAGTGATAGAAGGTGAAGGCTTCGGAAGCCCTGGAACTGTTGTAGGAGAAGTCGTCTTTAGCACTGCTCAAGTAGGCTATCCTGAAAGTCTGACCGACCCTTCATATAGAGGTCAAATACTTATCTTATCCCACCCAATGATTGGAAACTATGGGGTTCCTGACAAGAACTTAATGGGTCACAGAATTCCTCTACACTTCGAGTCAGAGAAAATTCAAGTAGCCGGTCTTGTCATATCTACTCTCACTAGACCAAGTCATTATGCGTCCGTTATGGATTTAAACGAGTGGCTGAAGAGAGAGGGAGTTCCAGGACTCCAAGGAGTAGACACCAGGATGCTCATAAGGAGAATTAGAGAGCGTGGAGTAGTGAGAGGAGCTCTTGTAATCGGTGAGCATCTCAACACTGAAGAGGTTCTAGAAGAGGTGAAAAGATTCGACTACGAGAAGCTGAACTTTGTAAAAGAAGTGACAGTGAAAGAGCCTATAGTGCATAGAAACCCTTATGCAAACAAGAGAGTAATCCTGATAGACCTAGGCGTCAAGTTTGGAATATTGAGGGCTCTCCTAAACCACGGTTTTGAAGTAGTGAGGATCCCGTATGAAGCAGATCCGCTCCGTTACTACTACGAGTATGAAGCCGATGGGGTGGTGGTGAGCAACGGACCTGGAAATCCGAAATACTTGGTTGAAAGCACCAACATTCTAGATAAGCTGAAAGCCGTTATCGAAAACGGAATTCCTACGCTTGGTATATGTCTTGGCAACCAGCTCATCTCTATGAGCTTAGGAGCAGAAGTGTTCAAACTGAAGTATGGTCATAGAGGTATAAACAAGCCTGTCTACGACCTCAAGTCCGGTAAAGGCTTTGTGACAACGCAAAACCACGGCTACGCTGTAGATTTAACTAACGCTAAGGGGCTAAAGACGTGGATGATCAACATAGATGACAAGACAGTCGAAGGAGTTCTACATGAAAACAAACCGGTAATAGCTGTTCAGTTCCATCCAGAAGCCTCTCCTGGACCTTGGGATTCTCTTTGGGTCTTCGATTACTTTAAGAAGCTAATTGAAAAGGTGAAGAAAAATGCCTAGAGAGAGCGTCAGCAACGTCTTGGTCATAGGGTCAGGAGCGATCAAAATAGCTGAAGCCGCAGAGTTCGACTACAGTGGATCTCAGGCTCTCAAAGCGCTTAAAGAGGAAGGCATTAGAACCGTGCTCGTGAGTCCTAACGTAGCTACAATACAGACTAGTCATGAGCTAGCTGACAGAGTCTATCTTGTACCTCTGACACTGAAAGACGTTGCTAAAGTAATAGAAAACGAGAGACCCGATGGCATTATGATCGGCTTCGGAGGACAGACCGCTCTCTCTTTAGGCATATCTCTTCACGATTCAGGCGTTCTCAAAAAGTACGGTATTAAAGTCTTAGGAACTCCTATAGAGGGGATCAGGAGAGCTTTAGATAGAGAACTCTTCAGAGAGACTATGATCAAACACGGACTTCCTGTACCTCCCAGTAAACCAGTCACTACTTTAGAAGAAGCGCTAGAAGCTGCTGAGGAAATAGGCTATCCTGTGATAGTCAGAGTAAGCTTCAATCTAGGTGGAAGAGGTTCATTTGTTGCCTGGACAAAAGAAGAACTCAAAGAAAAGATACATAAAGCTATGGCTCACAGCGAGATCCGAAAGCTACTTGTCGAGAAATATCTTCACCACTGGAAAGAGATAGAATATGAAGTCATGAGGGACAAGATAGGTCAAAGCGTAGCGGTAGCCTGTCTAGAAAACGTAGACCCTATGGGAGTACACACTGGCGACTCCATAGTCGTAGCTCCTTGTCAGACGCTAACCGATAGAGAATATCAACTTCTGAGAAGAGCCTCTATGGCTGTAGCGGACTCGATAGAGCTAATAGGCGAATGTAACGTACAGTTAGCTCTTGATCCTCGCTCTGAGCTGTTTTACATAATTGAAACCAACCCGAGAATGAGCAGAAGTAGCGCACTAGCTAGCAAAGCTACGGGTTACCCGCTAGCGTACCTTGCCGCTAAGCTAGCCTTAGGTTATGTCTTAGATGAACTTAAAAACAAAGTCACAGGAGTGACGACCGCTTTATTTGAGCCCAGCCTAGATTATGTTGTAGTAAAGATTCCGAGATGGGATTTAGAGAAGTTCGTAGGAGCTGAGAAGACTCTGAGCAGCGAGATGATGAGTGTAGGAGAGGTCATGGCTATAGGTAGGAATTTACATGAAGCTTTTCAGAAAGCTGTTAGAATGCTCGACATCCGCGATGAGCTAATAGGCGAATATTACGAAAGAGAAGAACCTCTCGAAACCGTCTTAGAGAGGCTTAAGAGAAGAGAGCCATATACGATCATGCATATAGCTAAAGCTTTGAAGCTTGGAGCAAGCGTTGACGATATTCACAAGATAACGGGAGTGGACAAATACTTCATCTATGTAATCGAAGATATAACGAACGTAGCTGAGGCTTTAAAGAAGAATCCTTCTGAAGAACTTGTGAAAAAAGCTAAAAAGATGGGGTTTAGCTATGAACAGATCAAAAGACTTACGGGCAAGAACTACAACTACGTAAGACCTAAGGTGAAGCAAATAGATACACTAGCTGGAGAGTGGCCAGCTTCTACAAACTATCTCTACGTTACCTACGACGCTAGCGAAAACGACGTAGAACCCGCTCCAAATCCTAAGATATTGATTTTGGGCTCAGGAACCTTCAGAATAGGAGTTAGCGTTGAGTTCGACTGGGCTACCGTTAGCTTCCTCAAAGCGGCCAAGAGGAGAGGCTACAACGTGATCATAATCAACAACAATCCTGAAACCGTTTCAACAGATTGGGATGTAAGCGATAGATTATACTTCGAAGAGTTGACATTAGAGAGAGTCTTAGAAATCTACGAACTCGAAAAACCTGATTATGTTGTAACGTTCGCTGGAGGACAAATTCCCAACAATCTAGCCAAGAAGCTAGAAGAAAGAGGAGTGAGACTCTTAGGTACTAGCGGAAAGAGCATCGACATCGCTGAAGACAGAGCGAAGTTCTCTAAGCTGTTAGACAGACTAGGAATAAAACAGCCTGCTTGGATAGAAGCCAAGAGCATAGAGGAGGTCTTGAGGTTTGCAGACGAAGTTGGTTATCCGGTGATCGTAAGACCGAGCTACGTCATTGGAGGAATGGCTGTCAAACTAGCTAGAGACAAAAGCGATTTAGAGTCATTTCTAAAAATGGCTAAAGACGTGTCTAGAGAACATCCAGTAGTCGTATCTAAATATATTGAAGGAATAGAGATAGAGGTCGATGCCGTATCGGACTCCTCTAGAGTGGTGGGAGTTATAGCTGAACATATAGAACCAGCAGGAGTTCATAGTGGAGACGCTACGCACGTCACCCCTCTCGTAAGAACTCCTCCCAAAGTCGCTGAAAAAATAAAAGACATCGCGTTGACCTTAGCTTTAGAACTTAAAATCAAAGGACCCTTCAACGTTCAGTTCGTGGTAGATAAAAAAGGAGACGTTCATGTGATAGAGCTCAACCTAAGAGCTAGTAGGTCTATGCCTTTTGCGAGCAAAAGCAGAGGACTTGACTTCATGGAGCTAGTTGCACAAGCTACTCTTGATGGTCGTCTTCAACTAGGAGAGCCTGGAACGTTCTTTGAGATACCGGCCAAAGCGTATGCAGTGAAAAGTCCACAGTTCTCCTGGGCTCAAATAAGAGGAACATATCCTTTCTTAGGACCCGAAATGAGGTCTACAGGAGAGGTCGCGGCTCTAGACCCAGACTACCTTCTAGCTTTAGCTAAAAGCTGGTTAGGAGCTAAACCGAACAGATTCCCTTCAATAGGAGCCCTCGTATACACGTACGCTAATGGAGACGACCTATTAGAGAAAGTCGCTAGAGAGTTAGAAAGTCTAGACATTCGTGTCTACACTATTGATGATAACAAAGTCAGAAGAGGAGAGCCTGTATCTAAAGAAAAGGCTATCAGATTACTGAAAGAAGAAGCTATAGATTTCGTGGCCACTTCAGGCTATACGCCCGAACTCGACTACTATGTGAGAAGACTAGCGGTCGACCTTAACGTGCCTCTAGTCCTAGACCCTACCCTAGCCCTAGAGTTAACTAAGGCGATGAAGAAAGTGAAAGAGGTTGGAGATTATGAAGTCAAAGAGATGTCTGAATACTGGATTTTCAAAGCTATATAAGTAATAAAGTCCTAGACGTATCTGAACAGATTCGGCTGAAAGGATTGGTCGTAAAGCCTCTAGATTACAATCTAAGAATTGACGAGATCGAAGAAGCTCCTACAGTCTCCCTGCTTAGGATCGTTGAGGAGCTGAAAAAGAGAGGAGCTGATGTGATATCGTTATTAGCTGGAGAGCCTGGAGTGCCTCCGCCTCTCGAGGTGAGAGAAGAGCTAGCCGAAGCTCTTAAAGTAGAGTCTATGGACATCTACTCCTACACCTCCTCAGAGGGGATCGCAGAACTCAGAGAAGCCATAGCGTACGACCTCAAAGAGTTAGGAGGTATCGATGTCAAGCCATCTCAGATAGTAGTGACAGCCGGAGGTCAAGGAGCTATGTTCTCTTCAATAGCCTCTATCGCTAAAGAGGGAGAGGAAGTCATTTTAATGGACCCAACGTACTTTGGCTACAAAGGGCTTTTGAAGTTCTTCGGGCTGAAAGTCAAACACGTTAGAGCTCTTCATGAAAAAGGCTTTCAGCCAGACGTTGAAGCTATTAAGGAAACAGTAGTTCCAGGTAGGACTAAAGCCTTGATCTTAGTGAGTCCTGACAACCCTACGGGCAGAGTCCTAGATAAGAGTGTAGCCAAAGCTTTAGCTGAGCTAGCTCAAGACTATAAGTTCTGGATCCTCTACGACGAGCCATATAAGACGCTAGTCTATGAAGGAGAACACGTTTACCTCTACGAGCTAGCTCCTGAGAACGTTCTCGCCCTCAACGCCTTCAGCAAAGACCCTGGAATCCCTGGTTGGAGGCTAGGCTACGTATATGGTCCTGAGTGGATAATGAAAAAAGTGGCGCTAGCCTCTGAGATCTCGGTTTACAACCCTCCCTCCTTTGCTCAGCTCCTAGTTCTTGCTTATCTGAAAAACAGAGAGCTGAGAAGGAGACATATAGAAAGAGTCAAAAGATTATATGTAGCTCGAAGAGACGCCATGGTAGAAGAAATGGAGAAATTAAAAGGAGTTCGTTTCGTTAAGCCTAGAGGGGCTATGTTCCTCTTTGTAGACTTCTCTATCTATCTCGAAAAAACGAAGATGACATCGAGAGGACTTGCAGAAAAACTGCTCTTAGAGAAACACGTAGCTACAGTTCCTGGTAGCTTTTTCGGAGAGTCTACAGAAGGGTATTTGAGACTAACGTTCACTACCGAAACGCCCGATAGAATTCGTGAAGGAGTTCGGAGGATCAAGATGCTCCTAGAAGAACTTTAAGGAGTTCTCTTCTCAGGACTTAAGAGTTCTTGCAAGATAATGTGCTATCGACTTCGCTACGTTGACTCCCGTAACTCTGGAAATGGTCTTAAACTCCGGAACTACGTTGACCTCGTTCACCAATAACTGACCGTCGCGTCCATAAAGCATATCCACGCCGGCTATCTCTGCTTCTACAGCTTCAGAAGCTTTGAGAGCTAGTTCTTCGAGTTCTCTAGTTATAGGTACAGCCTCAGCTACTCCTCCTAGAGCTGCATTGCTTCTCCACTCTTCGCTATTAGCGCTCCTTCTCTCCATACAAGCCACTACCTCTTCTCCTACTACGACACATCTGATATCTCTTCCTATAGCGGTCGCTTCCTGAATTACGTGGACTCTCAAATGAGGCGATTCGAGCCTCTTCCTGTATTCTACTATGGATCTGAGAGCGTCGCTGTTCTTTACCAGACTTACAAGTCTGCCCCAGCTTCCTAGAGGCGGCTTGTCTACTAGAGGAAAACTTAAAGGAAGCTCAGAACCGTTTATCTCTCCGCCTTCTAGAAGAACTACAGTTTCCGGTATTCTGATGCCTTTTTTATAGAGCATAGAATAAGTCAAGATCTTGTCGTGACCTAACGTGAGAGCCCGAAGAGAGTTGACTGCTCTGCTTCCTGACGCTTCAACCATTGAGGCTACGTATATGCTGTTAACCGACGATATGTTCCTAATGAGAACTAAGGAGCCGGACTCGACGATCCCGTTGATCTTAAGCGTTCTTCTGGAGTCTAGAATTAAGACGTTTAGACCAAGTTCTCTTAATTCTTTAAGTATGAGGTCTTCTTCAAGACGCATGACATCGACAGATACGTAAAGGTGGGCGAAGCTGTTCACCAAACACACCCACTAGCGACTCACATATTTAAGCTTTTCCATTTTGACGAACTCCAAAAGAGCGTCGCGATACACTTCTATACCTGTATAGAATTCGTTGAGTTCTATCCACTCTAAGTCCGTATGAGATAAAGTTGGATCTCCTGGACCGTATTCCGCTATAGAGTCTGTTAGGCTGGCTAATATGACCATATCGCTAGTTCCATGTTTGACTACAAACCTAGGCTTCAACCCTCTTAAAGCCAAAGCGCGAGCAAGAACTCGCGCTATTGGATTTCCGGGTTTACCCATAAACGGTTTGGTGTAAGAGTCGACTTTGTAAGAACATCTCTCAGAGAACTCTGTAGAGAGAGCTTGAAGGAAGCTCTCTAGAGTTCCACTTACGGGAACTCTAACTCCAACTACCATTTTCCCATAGCGAGGAACTATGTTGAATCTGCTGTCGCCACACTCAAGTTGAAGTAAAGTCGACGTATAACCGTTAGGAGTTCTGGATTTAATAATTTGCCAAAGACTGACAAGGTCTTCGCATGCAGAACTGTAGATGCTGGGAGAAGCGCTGTGTCCACCTGAACTTCTACATTCTATTACTATCCTAGCGCTTCCTCTACAACCTATAGCAATGCCTTCAAGACCTGTAGGCTCTCCTACTATGATTGCATCAACGTCTAACTGTCTCGTAACGAAGAACTGAGCCCCGTGGCTAGGTCCTTCTTCTCCTACGAGAGCTGTCAGAACTACCTTGAGATCGCTGATGAGAGAAGTAGCTAGAAGACCGGCTACAGCCATAGCCGCTAGAGGTCCTTTAGCGTCTACAGCTCCACGCCCATAGACTCTGTCCCCTTCTATTTTCACGGGAATCTGTCCTTCTACTGTGTCTATATGTCCTGCCAAGAGGACAGTGATACTTCCTTTCCCTGTCTCAGCTATCAGATTGCCTACGCCATCTATCTCAACATGTTCGTAGCCTAGATTCAGAAGCTCTTCTTCAAGAGTTCTAACCGCTTGTTCTTCATGAAACGTAGGACTGTAAGCTTCGAGAAGTTTAGTCAAAAGACCTAGAGCTTTGCTCTTCGTCGATACATCTAGCAAGAGCTTCCACACCCCAATTTATATCTTCATCAGATATCATGTAAGGAGGTAAGAAGCGAACTACTGTAGACCCTGCTCTTAAAGCCAACACTCTTCCCTTCTCTTGTAGACATTTGATCACGTTTGTTGGAGGTACTCTCAGCTCGACTCCTATCATTAGTCCAGCTCCTCTTACAGATCTGACTAGCTCTTTTCCTTTAGTTGCTTCAACTAATCTTGAGAACAGCTTACGTCCGGCCTCTCTAGCCTTGCTGGGAACGTCTTCTTCCACTAGGACCTCGACTGCTGCTTTAACGGCTGCACAAGCTAGAGGGTTACCGCCAAACGTAGAGCCGTGGTCTCCTAGAGATATCTTGCTAGATGCCTCTTGTGTCATAGCTACAAGGCTTACCGGAAAGCCTCCGCCTATTGACTTGCCCGCTATCAAGACGTCGGGTTTGACGTTGTAGATTTCATGTGCCCATACAGCCCCGGTTCTTCCGAAACCCGTTTGAACCTCGTCTAGTATTAAAAGAGCTCCTACGCTCTTCGTCTTGTTCTCCAAAGCCTTCATGAAGTCTGGAGATGCTGGAACTACTCCTCCCTCTCCTTGAATGGGCTCTACTATGACTCCTGCAGTCTCTCCATCGATTTTCTCAAGGTCTTCGATAGAGTTGAATCTGAGCAACTCTACGTTTGGAAGAAGCGGTTCGAAAGGAGCTCTGTACTTATGGTTACCAGTTACAGAAAGAGCTCCAAAAGTCCTTCCGTGAAAGCTGTTAATAAACCCTATGAGCTTCTTCTTTCCAGTAGCTTTTCTAGCGAGCTTCAGAGCGAATTCTACAGCTTCAGCTCCGCTGTTGAAAAAAGTTACATCTGACAGATAAAATGGCATTATGGTCTCGAGTTCTTGAAGAACCTCCTCTCTGATTTTTACTTTAAAAGAAGGAGTGGCTACCGCGACTATATCGAGCTGTTTTTTCAACTCGCTTACGATCTTGGGATGTCCATGTCCTAAGAAGGCTACTCCATGTCCTGTGTGAAAGTCCAGGTATTTGTTGCCCTCAGAATCCCATACATACTGCCCCTTGGCTTTCGAGATCTCGATACCACGTTGTTCAAAGAACGAGAGATACCTTAGCATGCTCTCTTACCTCCTAGCTAAACCGCAGAGGTACTCGATGATCTTGCTCGGAAGGTCATAGCCTGTGACCGCTACAGTGTTCTTGAAGTCTGGAACAGCGTTGACCTCGTTAACCACATATCCTCTCTCAGGGTCTTCGAAAACGTCTATTCCAGCTATCTCTACTCCTACAGCTTCGGCTACTTTGAGAACCAGTTCTTCCAGTTCTGAGTCTATAGGAGCAGGTTCAGCTCTCCCTCCTCTTGCTGTATTGGTTATCCAGTGTTCGCTGACTCTGTAAATAGCTACAGGAACCTCCGAGCCGACCACAAAAACTCTGAGATCTCTTCCTGGTTTCCTCACGAACTCTTGCACCATATGGATTTGGAATCTCGGATCGGGCACGTGGCTTCTATGTTCTATTATAGATCTGAGAGTTTCATCGTCTCCTACTAGACTGACTAGTCTACCCCAGCTTCCGTCTATAGGTTTGATGACAATAGGATAGCCGAGCCTCTTAGCTGCATCTAAAGCTGACTTTTCGTCAAAAGCCACATATGTTGTAGGTATTTTGATCCCTCTTGATGAAAGGAGTTTAAGAGTCCACAACTTGTTGTGAGCAACTGCGATTGAAAACGAGGTATTGACTACTCTCACACCGCCTGACTCAAGAGCTATAGTGGAAGCTAAGGCTATCTCATGACTTAAGCTCCTCTGTAAAGCTATGTCGACCTCTATGCTCTTAAAGCCTATTGGGATCGGGGAGCCCTTGAGATAGAAAGCTCCTACTCTAACTCCTTTTCTCTTAGCTGCTTCTATTAGAGCTCTCTCCTCCCATCTAGCGACGTCGTAAACTATGCCCAATCTAACCATAATCCGCTACTCTCCCCAATCCTCGCCTATCTCTAAAGGTCTCAGAGAGACCTTGCCCCGGTCTACAACGACCTCTAGAGATACTCCGCACTCATGGTCTATGACTTCTCCTGGTAACACGTCATCTTGAAGCTCTACATCCCTACCGCATATAGGACATCTGGTCTTTATTGCCACCTCTCTCTCACCCTATGCTTATAGATGCCGCAAAGCCTCTACTCAGCAGAGAGTATATAAGTTTTTACACTGTCAGGTACAGATGTAACACCAAGAATATGTGTGTTCGAGCGAAGTTCCAGGTGTTTGAGCTTTGAGCGTTAGAGTAGCCGTGGTCGGAGCCTCGGGCTATACTGGAGGAGAGCTCCTTAGGATTTTAGCTGAACATCCAGAGGTAGAGGTCACTGTAGCCACTTCCCGAGAGTATGTGGGAAAGCCTCTTCACTTCGCTCACTTTAATCTTAGAGGTTTTTATAAAGGACTTAAGTTCTCTGCTCTCGATATAGACCTCATAGCCAATAAGGCAGACGTGGTTTTCACATCGCTACCTCACGGCGTCAGCATACAGTACGTTCCAAAATTCCTTGAAGTAGGTATGAAAGTCTTAGACCTAAGCGCTGACTTCAGGTTGAAGAACCCAGAAGCATATAAGCTCTGGTACGGTTTTGAACATCCATATCCAGACCTGTTGAAGAAAGCTGTTTACGGGCTTCCAGAACTTCATAGAGAAGAGCTAAGAGGAGCAACGCTGATAGCTGTACCGGGCTGTAACGCTACCGCTTCTATAATATCTCTTATCCCCTTAGTGAAAAACAAAGTTATAGACTTCAGCAAGATAGTAATTGATGTAAAGGTAGGTAGTAGCGAAGCTGGTTGGAATCCTAGCAAGGGGAGTCACCATCCTGAGAGAGAAGGAGCGATAAGACCTTACGATGCTGAAGGACATAGACACGTAGCCGAAGTTGAACAGGAGCTCAGCGTCTTAGCAAATGAAGAGATAGAGGTCTCTTTAGTACCTCATGCTGTCGGAGCGGTCAGAGGAGCTCTAGCCTCAGCTCACGCCTGGTTAACCCAAGATTTGACAGCATTAGAGCTTCTCAAGATCTATACGTCTACGTACTCTCAAGAGCCCTTTATAAGAATAGTCTACAACACTCCTCCAGGATATCCTGACCCAAAGTACGTGGTTGGAAGCAACTACGCAGATGTAGGCTTTGCGCTCGAGCCGAGAAGAAAGAGAGTCACTAGCTTTGCCGCTATAGACAACTTAGTTAAAGGAGCTGCAGGACAGGCTGTTCAATCATTTAATATAGCCTTAGGATTCAATGAAACCCTCGGTCTGAGAAGACCTCCGCTCAAACCGGTGTGAGTCTATGATAGTGGTCAAAACGGGCGGAAGAGTTCTAAAAGCCAATGTTGACAACATAGTTGAAGATCTCGTAGAACTTTGGAACAAAGGGGAGAAAGCCGTTTTAGTACATGGCGGAGGAGATGTGGTCTCAGAGTACTCTAAAAGAATGGGTATCGAGCCCCAGTTCGTGATCTCTCCTTCAGGAGTAAGAAGCAGATATACTAGCAAAGAGGAACTCGAAGTCTACGTTATGGTGATGGCTGGAAAGATAAACAAAGAGTTAGTATCGAAGCTTACAGCCAAGGGAGTCAAAGCGGTAGGTATCTCAGGAGCTGATGGTTCAACACTTTTAGCTGAAAGAAAGGAGAAGATAGTTGTTATAGATGAAAAAGGAAAGAAAAGAGTGATAGAAGGTGGATACACGGGAAAGATAGTCAGCGTGAATCCAAGCCTTCTGAAAATGCTTCTAGATAACGACTATCTAGCTGTAGTGTCTCCTATAGCGGTGACTAAAGACGGAACGCTTCTAAACGTAGACGCAGACCAAGCTGCTTCGAAAATAGCTGGAGCCCTTAAAGCATCGAAATTGGTTATCCTCTCAGACGTTGAAGGGCTTATCCTCGAAGGGTCTCTGGTCAGACACCTAAAGGTAGAAGAGCTGAATAACGTATTGTCCAAAGTGGGAGCGGGAATGAATAGAAAGCTTATCCATACTGCTGAAGCCCTTGAGGCCGGTGTCAATGAGGTCTTGATAGCTAGCGGTCTCGGAGAAAAGCCGATTAGCAGAGCTCTGAGAAGAGAAGGTTGTACTGTGATGACTCTCTAAATGTACTTCATTTCAAGACATATCTCTTCGAGGGCTTTTCGAGCTAGGTCGTAAGCTCTGTTCTCAGAGCTTGCCACAATAGAAACAACTAAGAACGGCTTGTCAACGAATGCTCTTAGAGCTCCCGCACTACCCTCTACAGAAACGTCTCCAGAAAGCCCTAACCAGAGGTCTCCTTTCAAGCTGCTCCAGCTTTCGCTCTTGATGTCAAAAGGTTCTACCGTAAAGACTTCAGCCTTCTCCTCAGAAGACTCGATCTCTTTGCAACCCATCAAGACCAGAGTTCTTTCTGAAGCGTCTAAAGCTATGCTCAAAGAGTCCTTAAGCCCATCGCCTATAGAACACCTACCTAGAATCCTCAACTCTTCCAGCAGTTTCTGTAGTCCTCTCCCGCATTCGCTCAACATATGAGCTCTCACTGCTACGTAAAGCTCTTCTGAGCTCTTCAAAAAGATCCCCCGACTCGCTCAAACCCATAGCTTTAGCGATCTCCGCTCTTAGCTTCTCTGCTGCAGGCTGGACCTCGACTTTAATCTCATAAAACGACTTGACGAGTTCTTCCTCGATAGGTTTGACAACTTCTTCTAAAAAAGCTCTTGTCACTTCTTTCTCTGTTCTCTTAACGACCTCCTCTAGAGTTGTTCCTGCTCTCAAAACCTCTTTCAAGATCTCAAGAAGAGCTCGTCTGCGTTCCACTGCTCTCAGCTCTTCTAAAGCTCTCAGAGGTTTAGAACTTCTTTGAGAGCTCCGTTTAAAGCTTTAGCTAGTTTGGTGTTGAGAAGCTTTAAAGGATCTCCTAGAGAGTTTTGGAGAAGCTCATCATAAGGGAGAACCCCTAAGTGTTTAAAGCCTAAGCTGAGAGCGTCTTCAAGTAACTTCGGCTCTCCCGTTCTTGACATGTTCTCTATAACTCCTGCTGACGTTACTCTCTCACTTTTAAGGAATTTCAAAAGCCTCTTCACGCTAGAAACGCTAAGAGAATCTTGAGCAGAGACGACTAAGGGCTTAGCTCCGAGAGCGATAGCTTCAAGCAACTCATCTTTAGCTCCTGAAGGCATATCTAAAACCAGTACGTCTAGTTCTCCCCACTCAACTGCTGTCAGAAGCTCTCTCATCGCGTTTACTGAAGAAGGACCTCTAAGCGCTAAAGGGTTGCCTCTAGTAAACAGAACAGGAGTTGCTAGCTTTATTCCATATACGACTATAGGCTTGACTCCGAACCCCTCATCTATCGGCATGTTCTCTGCGTCTGCTCCTAATATTAGATGAGTTGTAGCGTTGGTAAAGTCTAGGTCTAGCAGACCTACTCTTAGTCCAGATTTACTTAAAAGAAGACTGAGAAGACAAGAGACAGTGGTCTTACCTACTCCTCCTTTACTACTCGCTATAGCATAGACGTTCTTCACATCTCTCACAAGTCTCTGAGCTCGGACGAGTCTGGGGTCTAAAGAGATCAAGACTCGTCACCGCTCAACACAATCGAAAGCCTCACGCCTCTACCTCTTAGTACCTCAAAGTCGCTCGAGCTACAGGCTGGACATCTGATAAAGGCATGGGAGGCTTCAGGCAAGAAGTGAATATACTCCTTTACTTCTTCAGAAAGTTCTACGTCTCTCAGTCTCCACTCGAAACCACATCTTCTACATTTGAACATAGCTTCCTCTTCTACCACCTCGTAAGGGACTTCCAATCCTAAGTCCTTCAAGCCCATGTCTATAAGTTCTCTCAAAATTGAAGCATCAAGGTTTTGAAGCTCTCCCAAATATATCCTTACCAGTCTGATATTAGAACCTTCTTTTTTGATTGTCTCACTGATCGCTGAAACTATGGCCGAAGCCAAAGCTGTCTCATGCAATCTTCTATAACCCTTTCTTTTTATTTTAGATTAAACCTTTTTATACGTGGGAGTTTAGATACGGTAGCATAACGTAAACTTTAAAAATGCAGATTGTGAAGAGTATCGTGACGGCCTCTGGTGACAAGTTTTGAAGCTCACTAGAAGAGACTTCCTGAAGCTCTCGGCTTCTACAGCCCTTCTCGCTTCTCTCGACTGGGACCATGTTGTAAAAGCCGCTCTAAGCACCATCCAAAAGGGCAAGTATAACATAATATGGTTTGAAGCTCAGTCCTGTACTGGAGATACCGGCTCTCTCTTGCTAGCAACAGACCCTAACGTCATACAGGTCTTAGCTGGACACCTCCACGTAGTAGGTCCCGGAGCTGTAGCTCTGCTCTACCACGATGCTGTAATGCCTCAATGGGGAGAAGAAGCGTTAGAGATCTTGAGGAAAGCTATTGCAGGAGAGCTAGACCCCTTTGTGTTGGTCGTAGAAGGTAGTATACCTATAGACGAAAAGGCTGGAGGTCCTGAAGGTAGCGACTACTGGTGCTTTATTGGAGAAGAGAGAGGCAAGCCAATATCATGTTTAGAATGGATAAGAAGACTTCTCAGAAGAGCTGTTGCTGTAGTCGCAGTGGGAAGCTGTTCCTCCTATGGTGGGATTCCGGCCAACAAGCTGTGGGACCCTGGCTTCTTCAAAGACTACGGCTTCGATCTTTTTGAAAAATATCCAGATGGATGGAGCAGATCTCCTACAGGAGCTGTAGGATTCTTTGAAGACAAGATAAGAGGTTTCAAGGGACTTTTAGACTTACTACCTGAAGCAGAGCCTTTCAGGAAGTTCGCTGCTGGAGAAAAGTGTGAACTCCTCAAAGACTGCAAGCCTGTAGTCGCAGTGCCCGGTTGTCCAGCTAACGGCAATGCAACCCTTAAGACTCTAGCTCACTTGGTCTTAGCTCTCGAAGGACTTATGCCTTTATCGCGCGACCAGTTCGACGATATAGGGAGACCCAAGTACTTCTTCGGAGAGACTACTCACAACAACTGTCCGAGAGCAGGACACTATGCTGCTGGAAGATGGAGAATGTATCCTGGCGATGGAACGGAGTTCTGTCTGTGGGGAATAGGTTGCAAAGGTCCTATTTCACACTGCCCGTGGAACAGATTGGGATGGGTTAACGGTGTAGGAGGCTGTGTTAGACAAGGATCAGTCTGTATGGGCTGTCATGAGCCGGGCTTCACCGATGCCTACGAGCCGTTCTTCCAGAAGATGCCTTATGTATTCGCCACTAGACAAGCTCTTGTCGGTACTCTAGCTGGGACTGTCGCTGTAGCTGCTGTAGTCGGTCTCGCCAGCGGAGTCCTGGCCTATATGAAGAGAAGAACACAGGGTGCAACAAAACATGACTAGACACTGGGTTAGCGTTCTCAATTTGATAGCTGGAGGACTGCTGTGGGCTATAGCGGCTGTTGTAGTCTATTACGTAGTGATAGTCAATTTGGCTGGCGATCTAAACGAACTCAGGAGCGCTTTAGCGAACCCCTCTCCAGGAGCTTGGGAGTGGTGGATTCCTCTATTCAAGCTCCTGTTAGGGCTACAAGCTATAGCCGTTTTAGTTTTGGGTATCATAACCTCTATTAGATATCTTTCCCTTGAACTCTTCGAATCCGCCAAGTGGACATCATATAGGTTTAAAGCTAAAGCTGAAGAGATGATAGTAAGACTCAGTCCTGTAGACGTGATCTCCCACTTGATACTAGCCTTAGGCTTCGGTCTAGCGATGTTTACAGGATTCATAATGTACTTCGCCGACAATGCCTATATATATGGATACCTTTACATTGTCAGTAGAGACACTATGGCAAACCTGCACGTGATAGGAGGCTACCTAATGGCATTTGCTGTAGTCCTCTACTTAACCCACTATCTGGCTCAGTTTGTGCTCTTCCTCAAAGACTATGGACTAAGAGGAGCTCTAAACAAGTTCCTCATAATAAAGACTCTCCCCTCACTGCCTGTGCTCCTACTAGACTACTACATGTGGCTCTTTGGGCTCAAGAAGGAACACGCCAAGTACCATAAGTACATGCCAAGCCAGATAGTAGCTTATTTTGGAATAGGAGGACTAGTTTTGCTGATAGGGATAACAGGGATCTCTATGGTGCTTTGGGGTATGCAGAGCGGCAACGGGTTTGCCTGGTGGGTTCACGTCTATGCTGCTACAGCCGGGGTCGTTATAATAGCGTTTCACGTCTTCATGATTCACCTCAGACCTCTCATCTTCCCCTTTGACTTCGCGTTTTTTGATGGGAAAGTGCCCAGACCTCTGGCAGAAGAGGAGTGGCCTATGTGGGTTGAGGAGATTAGAGGTGGTGGGAAGTGACCACGAGAGAACTCATGGTAGATCCCATAACTAGAATTGAAGGACACCTAGGAGCAAGACTAATAGTAGACGTTAATACTAAAAAACCAGATCCAAACAGCGTAAGAGTATTCTGTACAGCGTTCAGAGGATTCGAAGTGTTCGCTAGAGGCAGACCTCCTGAAGACATGCCAGCAATAAGTAGCAGGCTCTGTGGAGTCTGTGGCGCCTCACATGCAAATGGCTCAGTGATCGCTGTAGATATGGCATATGGAGTCTCTCCCGAGCCTATGGGCGTCGTACTGAGAAACCTTGGTTTCGCTATAGGCGAATACCTTTACGACCACTCGATAATCTTGAACCTCTTAGAGGCTCCAGACTATAGCGAAAGCATAGTTAAGACCCTCACTCCATCTGTTTGGGGAGAAGCCACTCGAACCCTAGCGGAGAATAGAGATAGACACGGTTTCACCAAGATCTCCGATATAATGGAAGCGTTCAACCCTATAACCGGTAAGATGTGGCAACTCACTGTTCACTTCCAGAGGATAGCTAGGGAAGCAGGTAGCCTCATATATGGAAAACACCCACACCCCAATTCTTTGATCCCTGGAGGCATTCAGACCAATATCTATGACATAGAGGAAACCCTAGTAGCGATAACCTATAGACTTGTCAAACTAACAGCATGGGTCAAGTTCAACTACTATGTGTGGGAAGACTTGTTGAACTTCTACAAGAGAATAGGCTACGAGACTGTTGGCTTGACGTATCCGAAGCCCAGAGTGATGAGCGTAGGTCTTTTCGACGATCCCGATAAATACTCTGAAATAGGAGACTATGTGAGCTGGGAGGACTTTTATAAGAACATAGACGCAGCCGCTAGCTCAAGAGACCTAAAGCCAGGTCTCGTTCTAGATGGAGAGATGGTCTCTAGAAAGTACACAGACATGAACGTAGCCACTATGGAACACGTAGACACATCGTTCTATGCAGACTGGAGCGACAAAGTGAAGAAAGAAGAGTGGTATACAGAAAAAGACCCTCTAGGCAACACGTTGCTCTGGGGCAAGGCAGACCCTGCATACCATCCGTGGAACAAGATCACTCTGCCTCTACCTGGAGAGAAGGACTGGGCTAAGAAATACTCGTGGGTTGTAAGAGTTAACATGGTCTGGAAAGACGGAAGTATAGGCCCTATAGAGCTAGGGCCTTTCGCTAGAGTTTATGTACAATCTAGAACTGCTGACATCAGCGCTGCAGGTCTGATAAAGTCTGGAAACGGAGTTTTGAGAACCACTCTACCTAGAGCCGTGGCTGACGAGCTACCTTCAGCGGTTTGGGAGGAGGACACAATAGAATGGCGTGTTCCTGAGACCAGCACTACCATCTATAGGCTTTGGAGCAGAGCTTACTGTCTGCTCTTTGCTGCAGCCAGTGCCTGGCATAACATACTGAAAGGTCTTGATCTCGTGAGAGCAGGCAGAACGAAGACCTCGAGACCGTGGAAAGTACCTGGAAGAATAACGAGAGGAGCTGGGTTTACCGAAGCTCCGAGAGGCTCAGTGAGACACTGGATAGTCCAGAAGGGAGGCAGAGTTCTAAACTACCAGATCCATGCTCCAACCACTGAAAACGCGTCTTCGAGAGATGAGGTCAGAGTCACAGACAAAACAAAATACGTAAGAGCTCCCTTCGAAGCAGCGGTGTCAAACATTGTGATAACTGAAGAGCTACCTCCTATTGAGTGGCAGGGACTTGACGTAGTCAGAGCGATAAGAAGCTTCGACCCATGCCTTGCCTGCGCCGTCCACATAGAGCTAAGAAACAACGGAAAACATGTAAAAACCGTAGAGAAGATATTAAGAGACGTGACATACTCCCTTTAACCGCTCCCTTTTTTCCCTCTCTTTTTTTCCCTTCTTCCTGTTTCAGTTTTCTGGGGACTTAGAAGTGAACGCTGTAGAAGAAGCTCTAAGAGATGCTGTACTCTACGGTCTCCCCATTGAATATAGAGTCTCAGGAAAGATGGTCTTTTTAAAGAGCGGCTCTAAGAAGGTTGTCTACAAAGTGTTGGAGCTAAGAGATCTAAATGGGAAGCTCTCGGGCTTTGCTCTCGCGATACCTGGTCTCGAGGCTTTTTCAGTCAAGATAATAAGCCTTTCTGAAGAAGGGTTTCAGATCGTTTGGGAGAACATACCTTTAGCCGTAGGGCTGGATAGGAACTTCATGAGCCCCGCTGAGACCGATATATGGTTGAGGAGGTTCAAGCTAAAAGACCATCTGAAAGAGTTGAGAGAGCTACCAGAAGAGTTAACGGAACTGAAAGAGCTGGGCTTCACGATTCTCTCCGCGAGAGACCTTTTAGACTACGCTGTACGAGAAGAAAGGGCTGTCGCTCTATGGTTTAACTTCTTGACTAAAAGAGTTGATCTGGCTATGGAGGTCCAAGACAAAATGGGTCTTTACAAGTGGGGAGAGAAACTGGAGGCAGTGAGAAAGTGGATAGAAAAGTTAAAGCGCTGAGACTCGCAATAGTCGGCATCGTTCAAGGCGTTGGATTCAGACCTTTCGTCTTCAGGTTAGCCACGTCTCTAGGGCTTAGAGGATATGTGAAAAATCTAGGAGGTAGCGAGGTCGAAATATGGGTTGAAGGAGACGAGATCTCTCTTGCGACGTTCTTGAAGAGACTCCTTCAAGAAAGACCTCCCTCAGCTAAAATAGAAAGCGTGAAGATAGAAGATGTTGAGCCAAGAGGTTATACGTTTTTCGAGATCTGTAGGAGCGGACGCGACAAAAAGGTAAGGAGTTCTATACCACCTGACATAGCCATATGTCACCACTGCATGAAAGAAGTGCTTGAGCCAAACACCAGGTTCACGAACTATTATTGGAATAGTTGTGCTTGGTGTGGACCTAGGTTCTCCATGATCTACGAGTTGCCCTACGATAGAGAGAATACAGCGATGAAGGACTTCCCCTTGTGTGGAGATTGTCGGAAGGATTACGAAGACCCCAACAACGTCAGAAGATTCCACGCTCAAGGGATCAGTTGTAAAACATGTGGACCCAAGACCTACGTCTACTCAAATCAAGGCGAGAAGCTAAACGTCGAAGACCCTGTCACTTTCACCGCTAGAGCGATAGAGGAGGGGGCTATAGTCGCCATAAAGGGAATAGGAGGTTATCATATAGCCTGTCTGGCTACTAAAGACGACGTGGTAGAAGAACTTCGCAAAAGGAAGAAAAGACCAACGAAGCCTTTCGCGCTCATGGCCAGAGATCTTGAGATTGTAAGAAACATAGCCTTAGTTCCAGAAAGAGCAGAAAGACTCCTATTGTCACCCGAGAGACCGATAGTCTTATTGCAAAAGAGACAAGGAGCTCCAGTATCTGAACTTGTAGCTCCTGGACTTTCTACAATTGGAGTCATGTTGCCCTACACAGGCTTTCAGGTTTTATTGTTCTCAAAAGTTAAAGACGGGTTTCTAATAATGACTAGCGGAAACGTTCACGGCAAGCCTATGTGTACGAACCTAGAGTGCGTCTTGAAGGAACTCAGAGATGTAGTCGATTATGTGATAGAACACGAAAGAGATATAGTCCATAGAGTAGATGATAGCGTGATCAGATTTACTGACGAAGAGCCTGTGTTTTTAAGGAGAGGTAGAGGCTATGCGCCTGCTTGGCTTCAGCTCCCGTTTAACGTTCCAGATTCCATAGCTGTAGGAGCTGAGCTTCAGTCTGCTGGAGCTGTGGCTTTTGAAGACAAAGCCGTCTTGACTCAATACATAGGAGATGTAGATGAGCCCGAAGCTTTAGATGACCTAGAGAAAGAGATCCTATGGTTGGTTCGAGTTTATGACTTAAAGCCCAAGCTCGTAGCTTTAGATATGCATCCGCTCTATCACAGCAGAGAAGTAGCCAAAAAGTTGTCTGAATTCATGGGAGCAGAGCTAGTTGAAGTTCAACACCATCACGCACATGTAGCCGCAACAATGATTGACCTAGAGATGAGATTAGAGGAGTCCGTTCCTGCTATCGCTATAGATGGAACAGGCTACGGAGCTGACGGAGAGATATGGGGTGGAGAGGTGTTGATAGCGAATTACGAAAAGTTTGAGAGAGCCGGTAGCCTTAGACCTTACGTCCTCCCTGGAGGAGACAGCGTTACGCTACATCCAGTGAAGTCTCTAATCTCCGTTCTTACCTCTTACGGCTATGATGAAAAAGAGATAATTGAGATACTCGAAAAGAGAGGATTGATGCATTGGCTTCCTCGAGGGTTCAGAGAGGCAACGATTTTCTATGAGCTGGCCAAGAGAGGAAAGGGGCTTCAGACAACGAGTCTCGGAAGAGTTCTAGATGCGTTCTCAGCACTTCTCGGAGCGTGTCACTTGAGAACATATGAGGGAGAGCCAGCCATAAGGCTCGAAGCTCTTGCCGACAGAGGGAAAGACTTAGGTTGGGAGGCTGAGATCGAGTGGTTTGACAATAGGTTGGTAGTCAGTCTGAGAGAAGTGATAGAGATGACTCTCAGTGGCAACTTTTCTAATGAAGATGTAGCGCGTTCAGTTTTGACAAGCTTAGGGAGAGCTCTAGCTAGAACAGCTGTAAAGATATCGAAAGGGAGAAGAGGGGTAAGAGGAGACGTGATCGTGGTCTGTGGAGGAGCTGCTGTCAACACCTACATAGTGAGAGGAGCAAGAGAGGTAGCCAGAGAGGAGGGATTACAGGTACTCCTGCCTAAACGAGTGCCTCCTAACGACGGTTCAATAGCTTTAGGACAGATCGCCATAGCTCGTTTTAAAACGAGTCTCTATTAAGCTCCTTTAAGTTGTTGTGTCGGGAAAGTAATCGTCAGGTTCAGAGCTAGTCCCTCCTCTACCTCTTCTTCCTAGCCTCGAAAGAAAGACCTGGATCTTCGAGCCTCTAGACCATCTAGGTCTTCTCCTGACTACCACTAGATATCCATGTTTTCTCAAAGCGTTAGATAGAGACCTAGCTTTAGCCCTAGCTGTTGCCTCTTCGACCTCCTCGTTCTCTACCATCTTCTTGAGCTTCTCGAGTTCGATCAAGAGCTTCTCGAATTCCGATTTGCTCATAGAACCCACACCTCAGTCATAGTTTTATGTTACTACAGCTGACACCACTTCGTTATCTCTCTCGCTAACTATATAGATGCTATCAGGACTTGTTTCGATCTCCAAGCTATGTTTTTGAACTCGCTCCTGAAAGCCTCTTCTAGATGCAAGAGAGATAGAGAACAACGTCGACATTTTATTATATCCTATCAAGTCTTGAGATGGTAACTTCTTCAAGCTCTGAGACGCTACACTTGACCTCATTTAGAGGTCCTACTTGTGAAACAAAACGTTGACCAAGAGTCTGAAGAGTTTCTATCAGAATCCGAGAAGCTTCAGGACTCAACCCTACGGTAGCTACTACAGACACCTCCTCGATTCTATTCACAACGTCTTTGATCTGACTTACCCCTAGTAAATTCATCAAAACTAGTATAGGAGTCTTCTTGACTTTAGACCCAAGTTCTTTGTCTTCTAGAGCATAAACATAGGATATCGCGAGCTTGCAGGGACTAGCCAGCTCGAGCAATGGAAGTCCCACTACGACTACGTCATCTATTGATGGAGGAAGGAAGTTAGCTGGAATAGAGTTGTTTAAGAACGCGATTGAAATATAGACTTCGAGCCAACCCAAGACGACACGATAGTTAGAGATGTTAGCGCTCAAAAAACCCGTCCTCCATGAACTACAGGGATTATGACTATCTCTCTAGCCGGCTCGTCTGGCTTAAGAAGCCTGTAGTCAACTCCATCAACGAAGACTACGTAGCCGGGAACGGGCTCTCCTGTGTCATCTATAGCCTCTCTTAAGAGAGTCGAGACCTCTCTAGCCTTTAAAAGAGCTTCTCTCCAGCTGGAAGCTTCCACCTCTAGCTTCTCTAAGCCTATTCGCTCTTTTAGGTGACCAAAGAGCTTTATCGAGACCAAGAGCAGGCCCTCTAACCAGAACTCTTAGCTTTCCTCTTTTTGGTAGCATTGATGAGATGAGTTATATAGCCAGCTATCTGGTTTCTTAGCTTTTTGCTATTGCACTCTACCAGCTTTGAGACAACTCTCTTGTTGTGTTCAAAGTCTCCTGTAAACACGTCTGGATATAACTCTAGCAGTCTTCTGACAGTCCTCTTGACCAGAGAGCTCCTCACTTTGCCCATGCCTGAAGCCCTCTGGACCGTTTGCATCCGCTCCTTTAAACAGTATCGCTGACCTCAGTCTCACAACAAGCGATCTGAAATATCTTTAAAGCTGGAACTCTAAGGACTAAAGGGATAAAAGAGAATGTCTAGAGAAGAGATCTTGAAGCTAGAGGAGGTAAACCTTGAGCTAGCTAAGCTTCTCATAAAGACCGCTAGAAACGCCATCAAGTTCTATATTGAGAAAGGCTATAGACTCTACGAAGTTCCTCGAGATCTTTTAGAGAGGTATCCTATAATGAAGAAGAAAGCTGCTCTTTTCGTGACTTTAGAGAAGCTGAAAGAGGTCGGAGAAAAGAGAGTCTCGGAACTCAGAGGATGTATAGGATTTGTTGAACCTGTATATCCTTTACATGTAGCTATAGTAGAGTCTGCTGTCTCCTCTGCTTTCGGAGATCCTCGCTTTCCTCCAGTAAAGTCTGTAGAACTCAGCGAGATAGTTGTGGTTCTTTCCGTATTAGGAGAAAAAGTCCCGGTAGCTGACCTTGAGAGAGAAGTCCTAATAGGGAGAGACGGGCTCTACGTTGAAATGGACATAAGCGGTAGGAAGCTTTTCACTGGAGTTCTGTTACCTGAAGTCCCAGTCGAGTATTGCTGGGACGTTCGGACCTTTGCCGATATGACCTGTAGGAAGGCGGGTATGGAGTCTGGTTGTTGGAGAGAACATTTCGTGAAGCTGTATAGGATACCTGGGAGGACGTTCAGAGAGCTAGAGCCTGAAGGAGAGGTCGTAGAAGTAGACCTAGTAAAAGAGTATAGAGAGAGATGTGCTTAGATGTCTTCTGCTTATTGCTCTCTGTCTCCACAGAGTTCAAGCTAAAGTATAATATATCCTTTTCTTCTTCTTGCCTCTGTTCTCTATCTTGATGAGCTTTATCTCTCCTATCTCACAAGTGTTCTTTACGTGAGGTCCTCCATCTAGCTGTACGTCGACTCCAGGTATCTCTACGACCCTCAAGACGTCTTCTTCTGGAGGAACGCGCTCAGCTAGCTTCACTATCCCTGATATCTTCAAAGCCTCTTCGCGCTTTAGCCAATACACTCTCACTTCAATACATTTAGAAATTATGGAGTTAGCTTCTACTACTGCTTTCTCAAAAGCGCTCTTCCAATCCTCTACCTCTATGTCGAAGTCATCTCTCGAGTACTCTGAGGTCACGAAACCTCCTGTGATCAAAGCGTTGTACTTCTGGTAGAGAATTGCTGCCAGCACATGAGCTGCTGTGTGAAGTTTCATCATTCTGTATCTACGATCCCAATCTATAACTCCCAAAACCGAATCTCCTGAGCTGAAGATTGAGGGATCATCAACTATGTGAACAACCACGTCGTCTCTTATCTCAGCTTTCAGCACCCTGGCTTGAGCTTTGCTTCTAGTAGCGATCAAAACGCCTGTGTCTGTGTCTAGACCACCGTGAGGAACTGGATGAAAGGCTGTCTGGTCTAGCACTATACCGCTTCCTTCTATCCTTTCAACTTTAGCTGTGAACTCTTTCAGATAGCTGTCGTATTGAAACAACAACTTGGTTTTGATGGGCATAGATCTCTACCTTGAGGTAAAAAAGTACCTGAAGCTATATGCTTTGACCTGAAGGCCTTTCTCTCTTCCATTCGGTACGGTTCTGGTAGTCGAGAAGCCTGATACCAAGCTTCAATAGTTCACTTCTTATCCAGTCAGAGACTTCGTACATCTTTCTGGCTCTCAGCTCGCTTCTCACCTTTACTATCAGGTCTATCAGAGGCTCCTCGAGAGTCTCTACCCTTTTAGACTCCAAGATCTCATCGAGGACTGCGTAAACGCGGTTGATATCTTGTAGAAACTTGAGAACGTGGAGAAGGACTCCTTGGCTTTCGCTGTGCTCGACCTCTTTATAGTAAAAGCTTGTAAAAGACCAAACGGTACTAATGGCCTCAGAAAGGTTAAAGTCTCTAGACAGCTCTCTGTGCCACTTCAAGATGAACTCTCTAAGTTCTTGAAGAAGTTTGACCTCTTTTGAAGAAAGCCAGTAAGCAGGTTCTCTTTCGTTTAGCCTCCTCAGAGTTCTATCCGCTATATCGACAAGCCTCTGATAGAGCTTTGCTGCCTGTTGTATGCTCTGTTCATTGTAGTCCAAAGGAGTTCTATAGTGAGCGCTGAGAAGCCACAGCCTGAGCGGTTCAGAGCCCCACTTCTTAGAAGCCTCTCTGAACGCTACTATGTTGCCTAAGCTTTTGCTCATCTTCTCCCCCTCTATAGTTAGATAGGCTATGTGGACCCAGTACTTAACCCAAGGACTTGTTCCGAAATAAGCCTCGCTTTGAGCTCTCTCATTCTCGTGGTGAGGAAATATTAAATCTGCTCCTCCTCCGTGTACATCTATCTTAGAGCCGAGATACTTGCTACTCATAACGCTACACTCTATGTGCCAACCGGGCCTGCCTGGACCCCAAGGACTATCCCAGTAGGGCTCTCCGGGCTTGGCAGCCTTCCAGAGAGCAAAGTCGTAAGGGTTCTTCTTCTCTCTTAACACTTCCTCCTCCTGTCTCCAAACATCTTTAGAGAGTCTTCCGCTAAGCCTTCCATAGTCTGAGTACTTGTCTACATCGAAGTATACGCTTCCGGATTCTGAAACGTAAGCGTAACCTTTTTCGATAAGTCCTTCAATAAACTCTATTATCTCCTTGATGTGATCTGTGACTCTAGGATGAACGTCGACTCTTATCTTGAGGGCTTCGAGCATAGACATATAATCCTTAGTGTACTCCTCTACCACCTCTCTCCAGCTCCTATTCTCCTCATTAGCTTTCTTTAGTATCTTATCGTCGATATCCGTTATGTTCTGCACGTGAGTCACACTGAAGCCTTTCAAGTTTAGGTATCTCTTGAGAGCGTCGAACACTACGAAAGTCCTAGCGTGACCTATATGAACATAGTCATAAGGTGTAGGACCACAGACATACATTGAGACTAAAGGACTGTTCCAAGGATTAAACTCTTCTTCCGCCTTACTGAGCGTATTGTATATCTTTAGAGACACAAGCGCTCCTACACCGAGGGTCGCTCTACTCTCCTTAAAAAGCCTAGTGAAGACCTAGGCTAGGGGTTCGGTTTGGAGGCAGAACTCAAAATCTCAAACTCGGAACAGTCCGATCATCCAGTCATAGTGGCTATGAACAACATCATTTCGTTCGCTCAGGACTCCATGAAATATATAAATTTGAAGAAAGTAGACGAGTTCTTAGACCTCCTCGAGACTGTCTATAGAGAGAAGAAAAAAGTCTTAGTGATGGGAGCTGGCAGAAGCGGCTTAGTAGCTCGAGCCTTTGGAATGAGGCTTTTGCATATGGGCTTTAGAGTTTACGCTTTAGGGGATACCCTTGTGCCTAGCGTAAACACGAACGACTTAGTGATAGCAGTGTCGGGCTCGGGCTCTACGAAGCTTATAGTCACAGCAGCAGAAACAGCCAAAAGCGTTGGAGCAAAGGTTGTAGCTATAACCAGCTACCCCGATTCGCCTCTCGGCAGAATAGCCGACTTAGTCATAGTAGTGCCAGGTAGGACTAAGACCAGCCACATAACGGACTACTTCGCTCGCCAAATCCTTGGAGTCTATGAGACTACTGCTCCTTTAGGAACGCTCTTTGAAGACACAGTCTCAATATTCTTAGACGGCGTCGTCTACGCTTTGATGAAAAGACTTAAGATAAACGAAGATGATATGAAGTCCAAACACGCTAATATAGAGCTATAAGTTAAGAGACCTTGACAAGTTCTCCCGGGTTTTCCCTCGTTCCTAAATAGATTACCTCTTCTCTTTCATCAGCTACTCCTCTCACTACGAACTTTCCTCCTTCGTAGAAAGGAACAGCTAGATTGTACTCGAAGGAGATCAGAACCTCTCCTGGAGCGGTCTTAACGCAAGGCGGATAGAGGAGACTGGTCTCCTGACCCGGTTCTATCGTTACCTCTTTCTCTACAAACCTCGTAGGTCTCAAGACTCTCTCGTAGCTGGAAAGAGGCTCACAGAGTTCTCCTTCAAGAGGGACTCCTATCCACGAGACTTCTCTTCCTCTCACTAACGTCCTTCTCCAACCGACGTTAACTGGGGGGTTAACTAAAAGGCCTCCAAACGAGTTCCTAAGCGAGACTATAGGAGACGTTGAGATAAAGGCTTCAAAGACTTTTAGAGAGCTTGAGGCTCCGTAAACGACTAGGTCAATGTCTGAAACCTTCTGATTTTCAAGCTCTGCCGCTAGAGAGCCTGTAAGACCTAGTTCCGAGAGGCTAACACCGAATTCTCTTAAAGCCTTCAAGACCTCTATGAGAATCTCGTCGAGAAAAGCTATAGGCCTAGCTATCCTGTTTTGAAGAGCTTCTCGAGGCTCTACTACGAACAGGATCTTCCAAGACTCTAAGTAGGGCTGAAAGGCTCCGTAAACTCCATCGAACCTCTCGACTACTTTAGATCTAGTCAGAGCGTTCTCGAGACCTTGAGGACCGTATTCAATTACTACCCTACAGAAACTTGTCCCAAGTCTTGACCAGAGACTCTTATCGCAGAAAACGTACTTGGGGATCACTGGAATTAATTCAGGTGGATGCGGTATCCCTAGCGCTTGAGCTACCAACCCCTCTACGGTGTAAACAATACTTCCATGAGTTGGTTTCACGGCAGGGTTCAAGTTTGGTTCTCCTCTAAAACCTCAAGTCTCATCCAACCATCTATGTCTGGACTCGTCTTGAGCGTTCCCCTCTCTTCGAATAAAGAGACGCGAGCCATATAGAGCCCCTTAGGGAGTTCCGCGAATCTAGTGTGCCAGGTTTCAAGAACAGCCTTTAGCCCTATGTCTATTAGTTCTACCTCGTAAAGCGCTGGAACAGCAAAAGCTCCTAAGGCGTTCTTTATTCGAAGCATTCCTTCATATCTGCCAAGGTTATACACTAACGCGCTACACGGCTCTCTTTCGAGAGTTCTTAAAACTCTTAGGGTATAGGGATAACCTTTATAGCAAGAGTCCAGAAGCCTTGTTTGTGAAATGAGTTCGTAATAACGGAGATCTAAAAGGTCTTCTATCTTCTTAGCTCTCTTTTCGAGATCGCAAGGAGCTATTGACCTCTCTTCTCTCAAGTCTCTAAGAACCTTATAGACTTCTTCTGGGTCTGAGTAGATCAGTAAGTCTACGTCGCTCTTAAGATTCTCTGAAAACGTTGCCCATGAACCAGTAAGTCCTGACCACTCTGGAGAGATCACGTCAATCAGTTCGAGAACTCGAGAGTCCAGTTCGTCTCGTCTTACTTTCAAAGCCTTCTCAGGGTCTATGTAACTAATCACTGAAGAGTAACGAGCAACAGGAACTCTTCTACCGATACAGTCTACACGCTCTAAGATGTCTTCAACCCAGCTGAAGTCATACGACTTGACTCTTCTAGAAAAAATTGTGTAAGGAGAGACGATGAGACCCCAGTCCGGATGTCTGTAGCCTCTGACAACCATAAAGTCTAAGCTACCGCGTCTAGAAACAACCACCGTCCAACCTTCTATAGCGTTCCTCAAGCTCATGATGTCTAGGTCCCAACATCGAGAGCTAGAACGACTAACTTAGGACCTCCTTCTTGAAGACGTTCACCAAAGACTCTACCTTTTCGTTCCAGCTCTCTAGCTTTTCTGGAGAGTCAGGATAGTTTCTATAAAGACTCTTCAGCTCTCTAGCGTAATCGTTCGCTCTCACCAGCTTTAGCAACAATCCGGGCTTATTTACAAGGCTAGCTATGATCTTCACCTTATCTAAAAAGCTCATGTCTAGTCTCAGCTCTCCCTCCATAAGAGCTACCGCTAGTTCTTGAGAGGAGAACTTTCTTACAGCCCACTCGATCTCGTCGTTACTGAGAGTCTGTAGAAACATTCTGTAGACATCAAGAGAGGCTTGTTTGCTTCCGACCTCTCTCATGTAGAGAAGGTTGAGCTTCCAGAGCCCTCTAGCGGAGTAGTCGTTTTTCGAATAAGCCTCCAATATGGACTCGGCTGCATATTTAGCTGCAGTCATAGCGTAGCCTATACCGCCTCCATGAACAGGGTTAACGGTATAGGCGCTGTCTCCTATCGCTATGAAGTTGTTCCAAACCATAGTTTTTAGTGGTCTTCGAGTTGGAAGCTTAGCTCCTCCGTCGCTGATTATCCTCTTGACTCTCTTCACCTCTCTTCTTGAAGCTAAGTATCTCTCGAAGAGTTCTTTAGGACTTGGATAGGATTTGCCCATCTGAACTCCTAGTCCTAAGTTGACCGCTGTCCTGCCTTCAGGAAAGAGCCACCAGTAGCCTCCAGGAGCCACCTCTGTGTTGAAATAGAGCCTTATGGTCTCTGGGTCCGAAATCTCGTCTTCGAGTTCCAGGATCTTCCTGTAAGCTAAGTTGAAGTCTGTCTCGTCTGGGTTATCAACTACTGGCCACTCCTGCGGTAACTTGTATCTAATCGAAGCTTGAGCTCCAGTAGCGTCGACTATGACCTTAGCTAAGAGTTCGAACTCCTCCTCTCCTCTCTTAGCTCTAACCCCCTCAAGCCTCTCTCCTCTTACTATTGGATGAAGAGCTTTAGTGTTTAACCAAATTTCGACTCCAGCTCTCTCAGCCTCTTTAAGCAACTTCAAGCCGTATCTATGTCTATCGAATATGTAGCCTGCTTTCTCTCCTCTAAACGAAACATAGGCTTCCTCGCTTGGACCGTAGACTCTCGCCTCACTTACATAGGTCTTCACTTCGCTACCTGAAGGATGAGGAAGGTCTAGAGAATCGAAGTATCCAGCTCCAATAGCGTCTCCACAAGGCTTAGACCATACTCTGCTCTCGTCGACTAGATCTAAACCCAGCACTTTGAGTCCGCTCTTTCTCAGAAAGTACGTCAGCGCTGTCCCTGCTGGACCTAGTCCTACTACGACCACATCGTAATCGAGCCTTTGAGGCAAGCGTCAACCCCTCAGCTGGAATTCAAGAAGCCTTTAAGTCTCAAAGCTTAATTTTTCTGCCTCTGAAGCTGACTATAAACGTTAAATATAGTGAAGCTCAATACATACTTGGGAAGTACGTCGTGTCTAAGAAGATAATTGCTGCTATCCTAGCTTCACTAATAGCGTTCTTATCTGTGATCGTAGCTGGAGGAGCTTTTGCCTACAAATGGAGCTACGGAACAACTCTTATAGATAGACCGCACGTTTGGTTTGAAGATCCGCGAACTCCTAACGTTGTTGTAACCCTATATAGAAATAAAACGATAGCTGAGGTGAGCGTTAACACAAACTACAGATTAATTAGAATACACAGATCAGCTGTTTTCTTCGATACCTTTGACTCAGACCCTTTTGCCGGTAGACGTATGACTAGCCTAACATGTACTTGGGGCTGGAGTTCTTCCTACGGGACTATATCGATCTCAGCCGGTTCTCGAGGACATCCTAGATGGGATCGTGAGTGTATAGCGTTAGCCGAGTTAGACGTCTCGTCTTACGCTAGAGAAGGCAGAAAGATTTATATCGCTTCTCTAGCGTGGAGAACCGGTTATGATGCTAGCCCTTCAATCAGAGCAGACTCAGTTTACGTGAACACGACTAAATACATGTTCTACAGAGTTGGCTTCAACGCAACAATAATAAGCGGAAGAACCGGCGACATGATTTCTTCTACGATACTTTATGGAACTACCGTCCTCGACCACGTACCTTTAGGCGTTAGATTAACCTTAGAATATTATTATCTCTCTCAAGTGGTTACAGCGATAAACTTTAGAACCTGGACAGCTGAGCACTGGAACGTGACCATGCTGAACTATGTCAACATTGGAGATACCCAAAGGTTCTATCCCGACAGAGTAGGAGTAGGCTACCGTACGGACACCAGTCAAGTTTCGGGCACTTTCTATTTTGATAACTTTTTGGTGACTCTAGACAAACCTCCGTGGTTCGTTAACATCACCAACCTGCCCGACGGTTGGAGAGCTAGAATAGTTCCTAGACAAGGATCTCCGGTGTTTGAAGCTACATCTATCGGAGGCTTAGCCTCCATCCCTGTCTGGGCTCCACAGTTAGATCTGTCAACCGTTACCTACTCAGCTAGCACTGATTATGGTTTTGTGTTCAGAAACGCCAGAATAGAGGTGCTCGACGAGAGAGGCAATATCGTCTATTCAGCTGTTTTTGATTACGTGATTGGAGGTGATGTTTATAGGTTTGGATTCGAAGGAGACATCCTCCACGTTTATAGTAGCTCAAGCACAGGCTTCTATCTTAAGCTCACTGCTCTTTCAACCTATTGTACCGGGCCAGGAACTAGAACTACTCTATCTCTAACTTCTCAGAGCGGAAATGTAGCTCCTAGCTATATAGTTCTAAAAGATGGGGTTCTGCTGACGAACTCTACGGGAATCCTCTACGTTAGTCCTCCTCCTCAGTGGAGTACCTCCTGGTTTGCTGCCAAGATCAAAATGAAAGCGTTCAGTCCTTCGGGCGTATCTTGTCGATTGGAGTTAATCCTAGAGCAATGGGTCTCTGAAGGAGTTAAAGCTTATTATCCGATAACCCTCACGGTCGTTGGAAGCTAGCTTGTTCTAAGTTTAAGAACACTCGCTGAGATAACAAAAAGTGCTACGAGAAGCTGGTGAGGTGTAGTCAATGGCCTGGTGGTTTTCTAGAAGAAGAAGACTCTTTCGTGATATAGAAGATGTCTTCAGAGAGATCTTTAGAGACTTCGAGGAGATGTTGTGGGAGATAGAAGAAGAGATTGAAAGAGTACGTAGAACGTCTCCTGAAGAAGAGATCAAAGTCAAGCGCTTCGGTCCCTATGTCTATGGAATGAGAATAACCATAGGTCCTGATGGAATCCCCAAAATCGAGGAGTTCGGTAATATAAAGAGAGAACGAGGCAGAAGGCCTCTGATAACCGAAGAGATGGAACCGATAGCTGACGTTATAGATAGAGGTGACGAGATAAGGATAGTGGTCGAACTCCCTGGAGCCGATAAAGACAAGATCGATGTAAAGATCTCAGGAAAGAAGGTAGTGATCAAAGCCAGCAACGGCAGAAAGTATTACAGAGAGATAGAACTAGAGGAAGAAGTAGATCCGGACTCTGCCAGAGCCACGTATAAGAACGGTATTCTAGAGGTAGCACTCAAAAAGAAGAAGAAAGAAGAGGAAGGCAAGAGGATCAAGATCGAGTGAGTTCTATACACTCTTCATCGATCTCTTTTTCAATAACTCCTTCTCCAATCACTTTGCTTCCTCCATCGAAGTCGCAGAGTACAAGTGTGAACCTCTCTTCACCGTTAGCTACTTTTCGCAACCACTCCTTAAGCTCGTTACAACCATTTTTTTCGACGTTCTTACACGCTACATTGATAGGCTCTTCAAACAAGTAGACAAGTCCTTCTACTGTCGTTATAAGACCAGGAGTATAGGCTGTTGGGATGAACTGAAGACCCTTTTCTCTGATCTTAAGCGCCGCTCTTGACGATTTCACAACTAGATATCTTAGCTTCTGTTCTTCTGAAACCTCTAAGACTATCTTCTTAGGTTGTAGCTCCTCTGCAGTGCTTACGTTTTTGTTTGTATAGCCACAACCTTCGCAAATGGAGGTCGAGATCAAGATCTTGCCGAAGTAAGGAACCTCGTAAACGTAAACGTCTGTCTGAAGTTTTTCCTCTCCACAAATAGGACATCTATCTCGGCTAGTGTACAACTTTACTGTCTTTCTCTCTTCTATTCCGTTTTCGCTTTGCAAGACTTCTCAGCCCTCTTTTCGGCTTAGAAAGCTTTTGACTTCTTGAGCTACTGCTTCAGAAAGAGTTTTCTCAACTTCTAGCACACACTCTTCTACACAGCCTTCTCTAGCTACAGGGTCTAGGGTAGCACACCTTTCGTAGAGACATCTTCTCGAAAGCGATTGACGATTGAAGGAATAAACCACTACGTTACCTACCTGTTGTTTGAGCAGAATGTGTGAAACCCCCAGCTTTCTAAGCACCTCGTCTATTAATCTAACGTCTACCAGTCTAACGTCTACAATGAAAGCTCTGAGATCGGACTTCAACGACTCTTCTAAACTTGAGGCTAGAGACTCTTCGAGTTCTCTAGAACCCAGTGTTACCCACCTGACAGGTCTAGTGCGCTCGAAACAATATAGTTAACGAGTAGGGTCTAGGCTTTGTCTCTCAGAAGAGTTGCAATTCCGCCGCCTAAACACAACAAGACCTTGAGCGAAGCTGTAGAAGAGTTCACAGCCAAGCTGACCACTATGGGCTTGTCTGAGAAGACTGTCAGAGCCTACTTTGCAGCTCTGAAGAACTTCATCAACTACGTAGGTCGTGACAAGCCTATAAGCGCTGTCTCAAGCAGCGATTACTATGCTTGGCTCTCTTATCTCAGAGTGAAGAGCGTTGGAACTCGCGGCAACAGACTCAAAGACTCGACTCTTCACTACTATTCTGTGTTCGTTAGGAGATTCCTTAGATGGATCGGAGTCAAAGAAGACCTTCAAGCCATACCTGGAGGAACACGGGGGTTTAGTGGAGTTCTGAGTTGGGGAGACGTAGAAAAGCTGTTGAGTGCCTCAAGAGACCTGGTAGACCTAGTCATAATCTCGCTTTTAGCTGAGACAGGTTTAAGAGCTTCTGAACTACTTTCGTTGAGAGCTTCTGATGTGAATCTAGCTGAAAACACAATCAGAGTGACCGGAAAGTATGGAAAACAGAGAGTGGTAGTCCTAGGCCCCTACTCCCGTCATATATTATCTGAGTACATGGCATACGCTGTGAGAAATCCTAGCGATAAGCTTTTCAACATGTCTTATCCGGCGCTCTACAAACGTCTCAAAAGGCTAGCAGCTAGAGCAGGTCTTCCTCTAGAAAAGGTGAGACCACATGTGTTACGTCACACCTTCGCTACAGAGGCCCTAAGAAGAGGTATGAGTCTCCCTTCGCTACAAAGGCTTCTCGGTCACAGTGACTTAAAAGTAACACAACTCTACTTACACCTCACAGCCGAGGATGTGAGAGCTGAGTATGAAAGAGCTTTCATGGGAGCCATTGTGCCTCCTGCTCCAAACCCCTGGCCTCCCTATGGTCATACGATCTACCCAGGCGCCTATTACCTCCACTACCAGCCTGGCTACAGTCCTCCGCATAGCAGAACTCATGTCAGCAAAAGACTAGCTTGATTAAAGCTCTCTATAGAGTGTTTTTTACTTAGTGCTCGCTACCTCCCAATGTATTTCAAGTCTATGCAAGAGCTGAGCTTCAGATCATTGTTCTGACTCCTCTTCCTCCTCCTTTTCTTCTTTCTCAGCTACTTTTACGAGCTTGTTCGTCAACCCTCGAGCATGAGCTATTATGTGATGCATTAAGTCACTGGGCGAAGCGAACAGCGCTTTATTGCAGACCGGACAGACGTAAAGGCCGTCAGGAGTTACCTCAACCAACACTTTTGATCCTCGGTAGCTAACTTCGAGTTTTCTCTCAGACACGAACTAAAACCCGAGAAGTTTATAGGACCGCTACAGTATATATGTTATTGGCCCCGCTGTCTCACGTCCGTAGATGACCTATTCTAGGAGATGAAGATGAAAACGGATCGGTAAAGCGGGGCACAATTATAAAGGAAGTAGCTTCGTCTAGATTCAAGCAGAAACGGACCAGCCTCAGCTAAAGTCTATCTCTGAGTCGCGGGACTCCTTGGTGCTAATAGCGATCCTGCGTTCTCTCTTAAACAGACTCCGCCGATGCGAGGAAGAGATGTTTTCAGAATTTGTGATGAGCTGTAAAGGGTTCGAGGTCAGAACTTTGAGACCAGAGGGCTACGGTATCTACATAGACCAGAACGTAGCGAAACTACTTCTTAGAGATAACGAAAAAGATATGACCGTTCTGCTGTACCCTGAAGTGACCTTCAGACAACAGGAACTCGGCTATTTTGACTTGTGTCAGGTCGTTGAAGAAGTTGCTCGTCAAACTCCTTTAGCGTATGTCATGACTAGAGCTGTGAAGAGTTCGAAAGAAGGTAAAAAGCTCCTTCTAAGTAAATGTACACAAGAGATATCTATTGAAAGTTTGCTTGCTGAAGTAGAAAATCAGCTAGCTAAACGAATTCCCGGCTACAAAACGAGATTAGGACAACGAAGGCTTGCTGAGCTAGTGCTTGAAAGAGCCGGTAGAGGAGGACTTGTGATAGCCAGGCTGTCTACTGGCTACGGTAAGACTACGTTGTTTGGATTTTTAGCAAGAGTCATGTCAAGTCACGGCTTAGGTGGCTATGGTCTCTTAGTTTCTCCTCTTAGAGCTCTTATGAGAAATCTATATAACAAATCGAACAATCTGAAACTTAAGATAGCTTACATAGACTCAACTATGAGTTCTAGCGAGAGAGCTAATGTCCTCGAAAAGATGTCGCGTGGACTTCTTGACATCATAGCCGTGACTCCCGAAAGATTTCTAGATGAGTCCTTTAGAAGAGCTGTTGAGACCAACCCTCCGTCCTTTATAGCTATAGATGAAGCCCATGTGGCTGTAGAGTGGAGCTTAAGCTTTAGACCCTCATATCTCTATCTGTTAAACTACCTATCTCAAGCCAAGACGAAGAGATTGAGAGGTGTTCCTATAGTAGCTGTGAGCGCTACTTTAGCTCGAGCTCACGCTGAGTTCTTGGCGAATTGGCTCGGGTTCTCTAAGCTCTACAGAGTCAGTTTTGACGATGTTGAGAAGAAAGTCAATGCAGTGTTTCTCGAAGGTGATCCTCTACGAGAAGGATTAGAAATCTCCGTGCTAACGGTCCCTGAAGACGAGAAGAGGTTAGAGGTTCTGAAGGTTAAAGTCGAAGAGCTGATAGCGTGGTCTCGCTCTAGAAGGGAGAGTTCTATAGGCGTGATATACGTCAACTTCGTAGAAAGACCTCCTGCTCCGTGGCTCGGCGCGAAGACTATAGCCGAGTTTCTCTCAAAATCTCTCGAAGTCCCAGTGGTGATATACCATGGAAAGATGAGAAAAAAGAAAAGAAAAGAAGTAGAAGACCTGATCTTCTCTAGCGGAGACAACAAGAACCTCATAGTGGTAGCCACTAAAGCTTTCGGAATGGGAGTAGACATTCCCCATATAAGATGGACTATTCACTACATCCCTAGCGACTCCTTAGAAGACCTTTATCAGGAGGTTGGAAGAGCTGGAAGAGATGGAAGAGGAGCTCGATCGCTAATCTTCTACAACCCTCTTGACTTCGAGATCAAAAGGAAGCTCGTTGTGAACGAACTCTTTTCTGTTCTCATACCGCTTAAGGTCTACAACACAGCTGTAGAGCTTGCCAAAACCGGAATTTGGAAAGAGGCTGTACCCATCCCCCTAGAACTCACCGGAAGTCGTGTCAAGACGTTCAGGGTTCTAGAGAAGCTTAGAGAGTCCAACCTCATAGACTTCACCATCTCGAAAGCTCGTAGCGAAGGGTCTACAGAAACTCTAAAGTTTAGTCGTTGTGTTAAAGGATGGCATAGTCTTTATCCGCTTAGAGTAGAGTCCTTGAACTTCAGAGTTGAAGTAGGCAGTTGTGAAAGCTGGACCTCAATAACCAGCAACGCTATAGCGCTTGTCTCTATAAAAGGCGAAGCTGAGAAACTGAGCGCGCCTACGCTAGACTTACTCTTAGCCGTCTATACAGAAGCAGCCTGGAAACTTTCGAAGCTAAGCGACTTGCAGAGAGCGATCGAGAAAGCGTTAAGTTGTGAAAACACTTGCTTCAACGAAGTGCTTAGAGAGTACTTTAACAGAAAAGACCTAGGCTTTATAGCTGAGTGTAGAAGGCTTCTGCAGAACAGAGTAGAGATAGTTGAAGTTGAGAGGTTTGAAGAGATAGCGAACTTAGTGAAAGACTTAATGCTCTGCCTCTCTTGGAGAGGAGTGACGCTAGTCTCGAAGAAGAGGTCTTTAGTTATTCCTTTGCTCGTAGCCTTACGAGAGAAGCTGAGAATAGAAGAGCAGCCTCGTCTCATTTCGTTTTCGAGACTGCTAAAGACATCACAAAACGAAATAAGGCTTTCGGGCTACGGTTACATAGTGGTTCTTACAAGCTGTAGAAAAGACATAGAGAGAGTTCGAACAGCTTTGAGTCGATATCCCTTCAAAACTCTTGTTTTCGTTCAACGCTAACGATTAGGGCAGTTCCACAAATCGCTAGAATCACCGCTAGAATTCTAAACGGTGATATGGTCTCTCCTAGAAGAGCCCAAGCCAAAAGAGAAGCTCCAGCAGGCTCTAGAAGAGGTGGAATTGAGGCTACCGTGAGACTCGTTATTCTAGCTAAAGCGTTTATTATTGTATGTCCCAATAACGTTGGGAAGATAACTAGAAGTAGGACCAGAGGGACTGTCTCAAGAGGAATGAAAACGTTTGAAAACAACACTGCCGAAAGCATTAACGCGACTAGACCTCCTATGAGGTATGCATAAAACGTATACTCGAGAGCGCTCATAGAACCCCTTAACAACTTGCCGATAATGAGATAGCCCGCTACCCCAAGCATCGATATGAAAGCCAAGAGAGCGCCTCGAGGGTCTTCGGAGCCTCTGTCTAGAGTAATCGTCAGAGCCGTTATCGCAACAAGAGATACAGCGAGACCGAGATACTGACGAAACGCGATGTTAGTCTTGAAGATCACGTTGTCTGCTAAAACCATAACAACAGGATACGAGTTGACTATAGTGGCAGCTACGGCAACGCTGGTCATACTTAGACTGATATTCCATAAAGACATGTGAAGTCCGAAAAGAAGTCCTCCAATAGCGGTGAGGATCAAAACAGAAGGCTTGAAGCTAATCTCAGAGCTGATCTTTAGAAATCTCAACAGAGCTAATGTGAGTAGAGAGGCCGTAAGCAGTCTCCACGCAGCTAAAGGAATAGGCTCAGCTCCGAGAGCTAGAGAGTACCTGATTAAGATAGAGGCTAAAGAAAAGCTAATTGAAGCCGTTGTAACGCCTGCTACTACAGTCACAAAGCGTTTCAAAGCTTTCCCCTGGCTCTCGAAGTGCTCGTATCTAAAGCTTAAACTTTAGAATACAATACTTTATAAGGGATGGGGGGTATCTCGTGGACTGCTCGAAGCTCGCCTCTGAGCAACACCCAGACGTGGCAGTAGCTGTTCTAGCTGGTGGTGAAGGGAAGAGATTTAGACCCCTAACCTACTACATCTCCAAACCTCTCATACCTATAGGGTCCTCTGAGAGACCCGTCATCGATATCATTCTTGAGTGGATAACTAAAAGCGGCGTGAAATACATAGTTCTACTCGTCGGGTATAAGTGGAGACAACTAGTAAACTATGTAGGAGACGGAACTCGCTATGGAGCTAAAGTTAAGTATGTAGTGGACAAACCTCCTTACTCAAATACTGGAGGGGCTCTAAGAAGAGCTGTAGAACTCGGACTCTTCAATGGCTATAGAGACGTTCTCGTCTGGTATGGAGACATAGTGGCCCCCATAGATATTCACGACTTAGTGAAAAAACATAGAGACTCAGAAGCTGACATCACCTTAGTGGTATCTAGGTCTTATAGAGTTCCTGTAGGCGTGGTCAAGATAGGAGACGGCGGTATCGTGGTCGATATGAAAGAAAAGCCTTTGCTCGATCTAGAAGCAAACATAGGTGTCTTTATAGTTAAACGTGAAAGCATAGAACGGATCTTGGCTGAAAGCAATTTGGGTTGCTCTTTCGATATCTCAGAAGACCTAATACCCTCTGCGATAAGAGCTAAACTCAAAGTCAACGCTTATCTCTTTAATGGCGTTTGGTATGATGTGGGTAGCATAGAACGTTATGAAAAGATAGACCATGAAGACTTAGAGAGGCTAATGTGTATAGAGAAAGAGCCCCCGCCTTACGTCTACCTCTAGTTTCTGAAACCTTGAGGGCTAGGTCTATAGACTTTTTCCAACTCTTTAGACTCCAGTCTTAAAGGCTATTAAGCTCTCGACGAAGACTTAATGGAGGCGACCGATTTTGAGAGAGGTCTATATCGTTGACGGTGTGAGAACTCCAATAGGAAAGTTCGGTAAGAGCTTGAAGAACTACAAGGCTTCAGATCTGGCTTCATTTGTGATCAGAAAGCTTCTGAACAGAACAAATCTAGATCCTTTCTCTATAGACTTCGTAGTCATGGGTCATGTGATAAGAGCTGGAACAGGTATGAATACAGCAAAGCAAGCTGCTCTTCGAGCTGGGCTCTCGCCTAACGTAGCGGCCAGTAACGTTGACATGGTCTGCGCTAGCGGGATAAAAGCGATCATAACGGCATCACTTCACATAGCCGTAGGCGATTACGATATAGCTATAGCCGGAGGCATGGAGTCTATGAGTCAAGCTCCCTTGTTGCTACCGGCCTCTCACAGATGGGGTGTGAGACATTTGGTCTTAGATAGAGGCCTAGGGTCTATACTTGACAGCATGGTTTATGATGGACTAACAGATGTTCTGAACGCCACCTTAATGGGTGAAGAAGCCGATAATGTAGCTCATAGATATGGAGCAACTAAAGAAGAGCTCGACTGGATAGGTTACGAAAGTCATAGGAGAGCCTCTTGGGCCTGGACTCATGGACTCTTCAAAAAACACGTAGAAGCTATTGTAGACAACGGTAACGTCGTGCTCGAAAAAGATGAGGGAGTACGATATGACCTGAAACTTGAAGAAGCATACACATCGAAGCCTATTTTTAGTCCAGAGGGACTTCATACCCCTATATCTTCGAGTCAGCTAAGCGATGGAGCTGCTGCAGTCATTTTAGCCTCTAACGAAGCTGTCAAGAAGTTTAGGCTAGAGCCTATAGCTAGGATAGTAGGATACTCTTACGTTGGGATCGAGCCTAGAGACTTTCCTGTAGCCCCAGTCTACGCAATTCGGAAGCTATTATCGAAGATCGGATGGAGCATCGATAAGGTCGACTTCTGGGAGAATAACGAGGCTTTTGCTGTAAACAGTTTCTTAATCAACAAGCTATTGGGCATTCCGTATGACGCTCTTAACGTATATGGAGGAGCGATAGCTCTAGGACACCCTCTAGGAGCGAGCGGAGCGAGAATAACGGTAGATCTGCTGAATGTGTTAGAGACGAGGAATGGAATCAGAGGGGTCGTCTCAATATGTCATGGACTCGGAGGAGCTGCTGCACTAGCTATCGAGCTCCTCTGACTTCAACAAATTGTCAGGATTAGAGCCTTTCAGTAAGGGCTCGGACTCCCGTTCTTCTCAGCCACTCCACGAATGCAATGACGTGCTCTGTATGTAAACTCATGGGACCAACCGAAATGACGTCTGCTCCTAAAGACAGAACGAAGGACTGAAGGTGTTCGGGCATGTCGATCTGAGAGCCTAAAAAGAAAAGCCTTTGTCCTTCGACCAAATGGGGGTTAGACAACGCGTTTTCTCCTTCTTCTTTCAAAAGCGTGAACTTGAAGCCAAATCTGCGTACCTTAAGCCAAAGCTTTTCAGGACTCTCGCTCATCACTTCAAGAGTGCCTAAACGTCCCCTCTTTAAAGCCTTCGAGAGGCTAAGAACTGCTTCTCTCTCACTTGTGTAACTTGGTCGAGCATCAAAAACAATCTTAGGTGGATCTGGAGGACCTAAGAGAACTCCTAGAAAGCACGTTCCTGAAAAGAAAGATAGGACATACATACATCTGGCTATTATATCAATTCTGCCCGCCGAGCTTGCATAACCTCGAGGCTTGAAGGAAGCTGTGACTGCTGTCGGGCTGACCACACAGTAAACAGCCTGACAGCCAGTTAGCCCGTTTAAGATCACTCAGAGTTCTCCTCGACCCCCTTAGAGACGATCGTATCCTTCCCGTGAGCTTACGACTTCATCTCAGGTCGTAGTAGACCTCGTTCTCTTCTTTAGCTACATCTTCGATCTCGACTATAACTTTGACGCGCAAACTATCGCCAGTAGATTTGAAAACGTTCTCTCCCAGCTCTACTCCTATCACAACTGGGTTGCCAAGATCATCGGTAAACCTAACCTCAGCGACGTAAGTGCTCGAGGGGCCTCCTTCTTCCATCATCTTCAGTAGGGCGTCGTAGATCCTTGAAATAGCCATTTGTAAAGATATAGGACTTGAGAAGTCTTCAGGCTTTAAAGTTATGGTAGATAGTCCTTTGATCACCTTCCCAACTCTACCTGTAGCCTCAAAGACTCTGACCACACTCCTTCTCTCTTCGCTCACTCCTCTACCCCAATGCCTCCAAAGCATCTAACCTTAATATTATGCCAACCGTTCGTAACACAAATAGAAGAGCGAAGAGCTATTAAGCTACCTCCAGAAGTCCTGAGGTGTGGGCGGCCGTCGTCTAGCCTGGACTAGGACGCCGGCCTTCCAAGCCGGAGGTCCCGGGTTCAAATCCCGGCGGCCGCACCAGAAAGAAAGACAGAATCTTTTCTACAGAATCTTTTCTTATGTCTAAAGAGAACGAGTTGAACGAAGCTGTAGGATTGGAACAGCTCTTCTCGGTCTTAAGTCTGTTGAGATTGTGTTCCTTTCTTTCTGCCGGTTCTTCTTGCTGCTATGTGTCCGACCTTCCTGCCTGGTGGTGCGTTCCTGCTTACCGTAGAGGGCTTACTTTTTCTCTGGTGTCTACCTCCACCGAAAGGATGACAAGCAACGATCATAGCTACTCCTCTTACTCTAGGCCACTTTCTGGCTTTTTTCTTCCACTTGTGGTAAGCGTTCCCTGCCTTCATTAACGGTTTCTCGATCCTTCCGGCTCCTGCTGGAACTCCTATCGTGGCTCTACAGTCGCCGCTTAACGTTTTCTGTCTTCCACTCGGTAGGAGAACCACAACCTCGTTACCGCTTTTTCCTAAAACCGTACAATAACTGCCTGCTTGTCTCGCTATCTTACCTCCATCGCCGGGTCTCAGCTCTACGTTACAGACAAGAGTTCCTTCTGGGATGTTCTTTAGCATTGTGATATTGCCGGGAGCCACGCTGGCTTCAGGTCCTATCTCTATTGTCTGACCTACATACATTCCCTCGACAGCTGGCATTAAGAACTCCTCTCCAGAGTCTAAGACTATTCTAGCTAGTGGAACATATCGACCTGGATCGTGTACAAGTTCAACAACTTTAGCTTTATGTGTGCTAAAATCTAAAGGTGGATACTTAGCTGGACCCACTCTTAAGTGCGAAGGGCTTCTGAAGGTTGGTGATCCCCTTCCTGCTCTCTGCTGGATTAGACTTCTACCCATAGCTAGTCCTTCCTCTAGCTCCTCGATCAGACCTTAAAATAGATTTCAGAGAGTCCGCAGATGACTCACTACAACCGATCTCGTTTGCTTTCCACTAGTCACATCATGTTTTTAAGCTTCTGCTCCATGAAGACCTAGGGACAGATATGCCGGTAACAGACCCTCAGCTATTAGCCATATTTGAAGCTAGAGTGCTAAACAAAAAAGTGTGTAGAAAGTGTGGAGCCCTCAATCCCATGTCTGCTGTCAAGTGCAGACGATGTAGGAGTACCAACCTAAGGCCTAAAAAGAAGCTCATGGGCAAGAAGTGAAGGAATATAGCGGGAGCAACGATATGCCTTTAAGAGTTCCTCTCCACGAGTCCTGTGTTAAGAAAGGCTCTCTCTGTGCATCGTGCTCCAGTAAAGTAAAGAGAGAGGAGGTAGAAGAGTGGGAGGTAGACGTGATCAGAGCTCTCTTTTTAGCTCTAGAAAAGATAAAGATAGATACCGATATGAGATATTATGCTTCTGCTGTAGCCGGATCTACGCTTTACATAGCTCTTGAAGGAGAAGAAGTGAAAGGACTTGAAGAAGAACTCTCCAAAGTTCTCTCGCTACCCCGTGTCACAAAGGTAAGGCTTCTCTTCTTCAGAGGCGGAGACCTAGGTTTGCTTGAAAGAGTATATGGACAAAAGGTCCTCTCGGTGAACAAAGTTTACGATCCTGATGGAAGCGTTCAGCTTCACATAAAAGTAGCTAGACCAGACCCGGGAGCCGACAAGCTCGCTTCTCTACTTTTAAAAGTTAATGTGAAAAGCTTTGAGGCTAAAGAGGTAGCCCGACAACGCTCAGAGAGAGCGTTCAGTCGAGAGGCTAAGAGAGCTGACGTAAAGAAGCTTCTAGATAAGCTCTTCAGCTAAACCACTGATCAAGCCTTTTCTGTCTGGACTTGACGTGTTCTCTGAAAGCTTTTTTGAGCCTCTCAACAGCATTTGTCACCCTCTCTTTATTAAAGTCGTGTTTCTCTACCAGTATCTCGTATATCCTCCTCTCGTCAGGCTCTCGAAACACAACTTTGTAATCCTGTTTCACTGGCGGTTTCAGGAAATACTCATATATCGCTATGGGGTTTATGTCATCCCCCCAATCAGATTTGGGAATGCTCTGAAGAGCCTTAATGGGGTCTCCCAAAGCTTTTACATGTCTGTAGGCTCTTTGAACACCCCATCCTCTAGCTCCGCCGAGATTATAGTCTGTACCAACTATCACCCCTATAGCTATGAGTTGCTCTCTAGTAATGCCGAGAGCTTTCAACAGCTCATCTAGTTCTATGAGCTCAGGTTTGACCTCAACATACTCCTCTCTTCCTGGCATCTTCCTCTTACCGGTTATCGCTAAGTTTCTGACAAGACGCTTAGCTCCGAAAAGGAGGCTATCGTAGTCCTGGCTTCCGACAGCATATGCGTCTCCTCTTATCGTCATATAGGCTGCCTGAGCTTCACCTTCTGCCTCTGCTTGAATCCAGGGGATCCCCATAGAGTTCAGAAGCTCTTGAGACTCACGAACCATGTCTGTAGTGAGTCTGCTCGTAGCCTGAGCGTATTTCCTCGCCTCTTCCAAAAGACCGGCCTCCAAAGCCTCTTTGTATCTAGCCTCAGCTTCAACTCTCCTCTTGGCCCTTTCTTCTAGCTCTCTAGCCTTGAGTTCAGGAGGTTTGCCGTCGAAAACATAAATAGGTCTAACTCCCTCTTCAATTAAGTTTATTGTTCTATAGAAGAGACCGCTAAGATGACTCGTCACTCTTCCCTCTCTATCCATCAGAGGGGTCCCATCAGGTTGCCTTATAGCCGATAGGAACTGATAAAGCACGTTATAAGCGTCTAAAGCTATGACCTCTCCACGAAGTCTTGACAACTCGACCTCTTTTCTGACCCTCTCAGGAATCAACTCTCTTATATTGACTCCCACAAATCCCCCACTGCTCAGAGTCAAAGGGCTATGGTTAAGTTTCTTAGGCTTAAAAACTTTAGCATAATTCGCATCGTTCGAGGTTTCTCTAAGATCTTCGAAGTGGTCTATACGTTATCCAACAGCAAGCACAGAGACGTCAAACTTAACAGCTATTAGTCACATCTCTTCTCAGATACTCTGAGTCAATATGAAGACCTTTTGTAGACCCTACAACTCTTCTTCAGTTACTGAATCAAGTTTGGTCTCAAAACAGTCGAAACGCGGCATTTAGTTCTGTCTTTAAGCTGAGAGAACAGCTGTAACTATGTTCTACTTACGGTTTGAAGGCTCTACTAAGAATGAGAAAACCACGCTCTACATATAAAGGCTCCAGTCCTCAAGACTTCCGAAGGAGGGGCCGTCGTCTAGCCTGGCTAGGATGCCAGCCTGGGGAGCGTATCCCCAGCCCGGAACGCTGGTGGTCCCGGGTTCAAATCCCGGCGGCCCCACCATGCTTCTCTATGTAGACAGCCGGCTTAGCAGGAAGGGCTTGAGATCTTCTTGGAGACACCCCTTCTTCTTCTCTTTCTACGTAGACTTCTACACCTAGTTCTCTAGCGAAGAACTCTTCTGCTTCTTTGAGTACTGAATACTCGAGTTCTGGATCTATAAGATTCTCAATTATTTCTGAACTCTTCGCCACTCTCGAGATCAGAACTCCCGCTTTCTCTTTATATTGTGATGTCCTCAGGACTTCTCTAAGAGCTTCGGCTAAAGGTCTGCTTTCTGAGAGCTTTTTGACCTCGTTAAGGAACTCGTACTTCCATCTGGCTGCCGTAGTTATGATAACCTTGTCTCCGCCTACTAATCTAAGGACCTCTCTGACGTCACTAAGTGTGTTCTCCACTATCTTCTCAGCCTTGGCTATATCCGACTTTATTGCCGAAAGGACGGGCTCTGGCCACCGAGCCAAAGACACAAAGCCTTCTTTTCCTATATTGGACCACACCTCTTCAGCTACATGAGGAGCGAATGGGGCTATGATGAGCGTCTGAACCTCTATGAACTTCTTCAAGAGTTCTTTATTAGGGATTTTTGCTCTCCTTAAATACCACTTAAACTTCGATTGAAGGCCGTAGAAGCCTTCAACTAAAGCCGATCTGTACATGGTTTTGTCCATGAGGTCTGTGACTTTAACTATTGTCTCGTTGAGTACATGATTAAACCAGTCGTCGATTCTCTTCCAATCGTCTCTTCCCTTTCCATAGTTGTTTTTAGCGAACTCGAGCCAAGCTACTAGGTCTTCTACAGCAGAGTCTGCTGTAGCTGGATCAAAGTTAGCATCATCAAGTGTAGAATCAGCTCCTGCAAGAACCTCTGCCCATCTGGTAGCGTCGGCCCCCCACCACTCTAGAGCTTGTCTCAATAGAATGAAGTTACCTTTGCTCTTGCTCATCTTCTCTCCTCCTACTAGAACCCAGCCGTTAACGCTTATGCCTCTAGGCCAGAACTCTCTCGGGAATATGGCTACATGGTGCATTATAAAGAAGATGAGATGATTATAGAGCAAGTCTTTTCCGCTTATCCTGAGGTCTACCGGATACCAATATAGAAACTCTCTTCTCATATCCTCTAGAAGTTCGACTCCGATTCCTGTTTTTCTAGAAACCTCTTTGGGATCTCCTACGCCCAGAAACACATAGTCAAAGAACTCAGGACTTAGGCTTTCAGGCTTGATCCCGTACTTCTCCTGTTGCTTGATATATTTGGAAAGAGTGTAATAGGCCATGTATATGGTCGAGTCACTAAGACTCTCTATGACCCATTCGGGATCCCAGGGCAAATGTGTGCCTAGCTCTCCTTTGTGGGTGAAGGCCCAGTCTCCGAGTTCCTTCAGGAACCTCTTCATCTCTTCTTTAGCCTCCTCAGGGACTATCGTCATAGAGTCTATGGCTTCGAGAGCTGTCTTCTTCCAGCTCTCGTTGCTGTATAGGATGAACCACTGATCTTCAACTATCTTTACGTGTGTTCTACTCCCACATCTACAATAGACTCGCTGAGGTAGGGTGTAAACCTTCAGGGTCGCACCTATGGACTCAAGCCATGAAGCGATCTCTTTCCTAGCCTGAGAGACCCTGACGCCTCTCCAAGCTCCGGCGTTCTCTAACATCACTCCTTTGTGAAACTCTCTACTGTAGAGGTTCTTCGTTGCTTCTTCTAGCAACTTTCTGTCATGTTGACTTTTAACGCCCTTTGCTTTAAGCTCTTCGAGAGCTGGAACTCCTTTGTAGTCTTCTGTCTCGATTATCACTATGGGCTCTATCGAAGCGACCAGCTCGTGGCTTAGACCATACTTAGTCAATAGCTCTTTGTTATTCTTGAGGTCTAGGAGTGCAGCTAAATCGAAAGGAGCGTGAGCTGGAACGCTCATAACGACTCCTGTTCCCACATCAGGGTCTAAGAACCATGCCGGTAGGACAGGAACTTCAGAGCCTGTAGCTGGATTTGTTGCCCACAGTCCTAAGAGTTCCTGTCCTCTTACTTTACCTCTGACCTCTACGGAGTATCTTTGGTCTCTTAACTCCTTGGCAGCTGTCTCTCCAAGGATCCATGTCTCTCCGTTGACCTCTGCTATCAAGTATGAGGCTTCAGAATGTATCCAAATGTTTGTAACCCCGAAAACCGTCTCGGGCCTGAGAGTTAGAGCTGGAAGCACTCTGCCATCTCTGAGTCTGAACTTAATGATATAAGCCTCTATAGGGCTGATTCCTACATACTCATCGGGTCTGTCGTGGTCTCCCACAACCTTGTTCTCCTTGGGACACCAGACGACAGGATGTGTACCCTTTCCTATTAGGTTCTTCTCTTTAAGCTTGAGGTATTGCCACTCTATGAACTTACTGTAGTAAGGATTTAGTCGTGTTGTAAAGAACTCCCTCCTCCAGTCTATGCTCATCCCGTATCTCTCTAAGTCTCTCTTCCACTCCTTCGTAAAGTACTCTACCCAGGTCTCAGGGTCTCTGAACTTCTCTATATCGTGCTCCGGCACTCCAACTGCCTTGAGGCTCTCCACGACTTTGGTGTCTCCCTCTCTTAGTCTCAGAGCAGCCGCTACTATAGGCCCTCCTGTAGCGTGCCAGCCTTGAGCGAATAGCACGTTGAACCCTCTCATTCTCTTGTACCTAGCCGTTATGTCTACTCTGAGTATTGTGAAAGCGCTACCCAAATGAGGAGGAGCATTGACATAAGGATAGGGAAAAGTCACGAAATACTTCTCAACGCCTAGTTTAGGGTCAGCCTCGAAGACTCTAGCGTTTCTCCACCTCTCTTGCCACTTGACCTCTATGGATTTGAGAAGCTCTACTAGCTCTCTCGAGGCTTTGGGAACAACAGTTAGAGTCCTGGGTTTCTCTTCAACAATAACCGCGCACCTTTGAAAAGAGTCCTGACACGCTCTAGCTTTTAATGTTTAACTACGGTTAGCTTCTCCTTTTCCGCACCTTCGCCTTAGCCTCCTTGCTTTCCTCTTCTTTTTCTCTCTTCTCAACTACAGCTATCCCAGCTCCTATCAGCTTCCTGAAGACCTCGTCGAGGAACCTGATGTAAACTCCCTTCTGACCTAATGCTGCTCCCATAGCATCTCCGGTCACAGTTAACCTTACTCTGTTGCCAGCGAAGTCTGCCTCGACTATGTGTTTGTAAACCCAGGCTACGGGATGCACAGCTCTAACTATTTCTCTTAAGTCCAGAGTGTGCTCTATAGCCCTTATGCTCACGCCTACCTCTTTCTCCATCTTCTGTACTCTCTCTCCTCCCGCTCCTACAAACCTACCTACGTGTCCTTCTTTGGTGATAACTAAGACTCCTGGCACATGTTGAGCCGTTATCTCGTACTTCTTCTTCAATCCTTCTATGTTGAGCACCGTTACCACATCTGCGTCAGGAGCGTAGATTCTAGCCGCGTCTCTTACTCTAGACTCAAGTTCATCCAGAGGTCTCTTCCTCATCTGGAATTCCAGCAAGAGCTTGATTCCCTTCTTAGCTCCCGGTCTTACTATGTCTCTTAGACCCAGGTCTACCACTACTGCTGACTCCTCGCCGAGAAGTATCTCTCTAGCCAAGGTTGCTCCATCTCTATCGCCGAACCTCTGAAAGACTGGGTCTCCAGCTATTATCAACTTGCTTTTCCTGCCCATTCTCGTTATTATTTCAACTATGGTCTCTGCCGAGGTCCCTTGAGCATCATCAACAATTATAACTGACTCGTCAAACGTTCTCCCTCTGAGGAAGTGAGGATCAGCTAGTACTAGCTTCCCTGAAGCCATAAGCTCGTCAAGAGCTACGGGGTCTGCAAAGCCCGCTAGGATGTCTCTCAGGTAGTCGCTAGCGTGCTTCACGTATGCCTGAGGGTCGCTGAAGAGAGTTATCTCTCTTCCTGTCACCACGTCTACTATTGGTCTCGATAAGACCATCCTCTTGTAAAGTCCTCTCACAGTAGCGCTTAATCCGTATGATATAGCGAACAAGCTCTTTCCCGTGCCCGTAGGTCCGAAGACTCCGATTATCTCCTTCTCTGAAACCAGAGCTTTCTTGAACTCCTCCTGACCCAAACTCTTTGGCTCGAGCTTCTCGAAGAGTTCCGCTATGCTCTTATTCTCAAAGGCTTCGGGTTGTCTCGATCCGCTCAACCTCCCACCCTGTGGTCCGCCTTCCAGCTATTCCGACAGATTTATCTCTTCTGAAATTGAATAAGACTCGCTTTCAGTCTTCTCTGAGATCCTTTATAGCTGTCTCGTTTATCCTCTCCTGAGTTCTGCGTTACGTTATACATCCCAAAAAGCCGTGCATGTCCCTAAGACAAGTCCATAAAGATCAAAGATCTGAGAGGCTTTGTTCTTCTAAGAGAGATAGCGAAGTCCAAAGGCTCAACGCTAAAGAGGTCAGCGTGTGTCTGCTACCCAGAACTCGACGAATTCTGAGAAAGGCCGTTAGAGAAGATCGAAAGCGTGTTCTATAGAGGCAGTCAGAAGGTTGAAAAGGACGCACAACGTTGAAGTTCTCAAGGAAGCGCTGGAGATGTCTGAAAAACTAAAGGTAGCAGTGGGTAGTCTCAACCCAGTCAAGATCAGAGCTGTGGAGAGGGTTTTCTCTCGATACTATGATGTGATAGTTGAAGGAGTTCCTGTAAAGACAAGCGTTGGACCACAGCCTGTAGGCTCTCGGGATGTGTTGCTAGGAGCTCTTGAAAGAGCTCTAGGAGCTCTAACTCTTGCGAGTTCAGACTTAGGGGTTGGAGTCGAGGCCGGTCCTATAGAGTTCTATTCCAGCTCTGGCTTTTTGGAGGTCGAGATAGCTGCAGTTATCGATAGACGTTGTAAAGTTAGCTTAGGACTCAGCGCCGGTTTCGAACTAGATCCGACTGTGATCACAGCCATGGCTTTAGGCAGAGAACTCTCAGACGCAGTCTCAGTGAATCGAGGAGTTAAAGACTTAGGGGAGAGCATAGGATATATCGGATACCTCAGCTGGGGGACTCTGACGAGACAGGAGTTAACGGAACAAGCCGTTCTCATGGCTTTGCTACCTAGGCTCAATGGAGCTAGCTGGCTCGTCAGCCTAGAGGAGCTAAGTCGTAGAGCTAGTCTCGATATGAGATGTTCCTACGGTTAGATAGTAGGAGCTAAGAGATACCTCACTAGAGACCCATCGGGACTCTTGAACTTGAGCTCCAAAGGCTTCTCCGTTGAGAAGCCAACCTCTAGAGTGTCAGCTACGCCAGACAGAGCTGTGACTCTGCTCACATAAGACGTATCGTACTTCGATGAAGACTCCTCTTCTACCTCTAAAAACAGAAGAGCTGAAGTCTCTCGAGTGAACCGCGCTAATACCTTCTTCTCCAGAGCGCCTATAACTAATTGTTCTTCGTCTGCTTTAAGCTCCAACACGTCTGAGACTCCCTCAATATCCTTCACCGCTTTCTTAAAGGCATCAGATATGAGGAGAGCTCTAGCTTTGTGCTCAAGTTTCACTTCTTCCGGCACGCTTACAGAGACCTCTAGGTTCGGGAGCACGTAGCGCTTGATCGTGATGCCTTCGATCGAGACCAGAACTCTATTGGAAGCCACTCTGAACTCTATTGGATTGCCCTTCTTGGCTACAACTATACTCTTCAATGTGTCTAGGTTAAGACCCATCTCTACAGAGTCTTCTTTCAGCTCGTATTCGAGAAAGGCTTCTCTAGGCATAAAGACCTCGATGTAAGATATCTTAGCGGGGTCCATTCCTCTTACTCTCATCCCCTCTTCAGTTATAGAGAAGAGGGCTTCGTCCATTATCTCTACGAGCGCGCTCACAAATCCCGAGAAGACTTTAGCGTCTGGGTACTTTATGACCGCTTTAGGCTCCTCAACCTCTTCTAAAAGACTCAAGCCCTCTCCCGCCTCCTTTAGAGGCTCTGAATTAATAAGCTAGATAGCTAGCCTTCTATTAGAACCCAAGAGCTCTTCTTGTGGTCGTAGTAGACTAGTCCTGATCTCCTCAAAAGGTCGAAAAGTCTCCCATAAGCTCCGAGAGCTGAAACTGCCTCTGTGGGATCGCCAACCTTAAGGCTCTCGAGACGCTTCTTAAACTCCTCGTAAGACTCTTCGCTCATCACCGCTAGGTCGCCACCTACGTTTAGAACCTTGTAGCCCTCTTCAGTTGCGAGTCTCAACACCTCTTCAGGTCTAGCCTTGAGTTTCTTGATTGCCTCACTGAGGAGCATGTATCCGCTCTCCCCTAAGGCTACCGAGAGCAACGCTTCGCGTCCTCCTCTCTTACTCCCTTCGAAACGTCCCTTCTCGGCCTTGCTCTTAGCTAGCTCTTCTTTTATTTCCTTGAGTTCTGCCTCTATAGACTCTAGCGCTTCTCTTATCCTCCTGAGTTCTGCCATAACCCCTCTGCTGACTAAGAGAGCTGCCTTCTCAGCAGCCATGTTAACAGCTTTCTCCAACCTGTCGTCCTTCTGAGGCATCTTGACTTTCTTTACATCCTCGTTGCTCACTACACTGGATCCCAGACCTGTAGAAAACACAGAGAAGTTATACACAGACTAGGAGGACTCTATGTACTCTATGAGTTGTTCTGTATACTCACTGGTCCTCAAAGCTGTAGCTCCGCTAATATGTCTTGCTAGGTCTTGAGTCACTTTCTTTTCCGCTATAGCTCTTCTTATTGCTCTCTCTACTAGCTCGTTGACTTCCCTCCACCCAAGGAAGTAGCCGACAAGAAGCGAGGCTGACAGAACAGCTGCAGTAGGATTGGCTACGTCTTTACCTGCATACTTAGGAGCACTTCCATGAACGGGCTCAGCTACAGCTATCCCGTCTCCCATGTTGAGCCCAGGAGCCATTCCTATGCCTCCCTCTAAAGCTGCTACCATGTCCGTTATCACGTCACCAGCTACGTTGGGAGTCACGAGAACTTCGTAATCCCATGGTCTCGTTATGAGCTGTTGAAGCATATTGTCGGTTATCCTGTCGTTCACTAAGATCTTATCTTGAGGAAGAACTCCTCCGTAGATAGTGTTCAGTTCCTCTTCAGTGACTACGTACTCTCTGAACTCCCTGAGGATAACCTCGTAAGCCCACCTGACGAATGCTCCTTCAGTGTACTTCATCACATTGCCCTTGTGAACTATCGTGACCCTCTTGTTTCCGTTGGCTAAAGTCCACTTTAGCGCTGCTCTCACTATCCTCTCAGTGCCGAACTTGCTTATCACCTTCAAGCCAAGTCCAGCATCACTTCTCACGTTTATCCCGAACCTTTTTCTTAGGAAGTCTCTGAGTTCTTCAGCTTCAGGGCTGTCGTTCTGCCACTCTATACCTACATAGAGGTCTTCTGTGTTCTCCCTGAATACAACAACGTTGAGTTTATCGGCGTAGACAAAAGGAGCAGGTTGTCCATACCATTTGGTTGGTCTTACGTTAGCATAAAGGTCCAGAGCTATCCTTAGGGCCACATTGACGCTTCTCCAGCCTGTTCCTACAGGGGTGGTCATAGGACCCTTAAGCCCTGCTCTAAGCACACGAAGAGCCTCTACAGTTACGCTAGGAAGACGTTCTCCACAGACTTCCTGAGCTTTTTCACCAGCGAGAAGTTCTAGCCATCTTATTCTCCTCCTGCCTCCGTAGGCCTTTCTTACAGCTGCGTCTACAACTCTAATGGCGCTAGACACTACCTCAGGACCTATGCCATCTCCCTCTATGAACGCTATGATAGGTTCGTCAGGAACAGTTAGCTTACCGCCTTCGTATTTAATCAACGAACTCTCCTCAAGAGCTGGGAGGTCGTGTGCCTCGCAGATCTTGGTCAACCTACAGCCCCTCCCTTCAGCCTCCTGACTGCCTTTCTTCTCAACTCAAATACCTTTGTCTCTGTGTCTTTTTCTCTTTCAGTCTTTTCCGTTCCGTTCCCACCGAAATCTAACAGATGCTAGACACCACGTCACGGACATAATGTATTTAGGTAGAGGACTCCCTTCTTCTCGAGGAGAGTCAGTATGAAGCGTTCCGGGGTCTGTGACGAGCTACTAGCCTTCGATGACGTTGCTGTAATTCCGGGCAAAGCTTTTGTAGAGCCCGGACAGGTAGACATCAAGAGCAGATTCTCAAAAAACGTAGAACTTGAAATACCTGTCGCATCAAGCCCTATGGACACTGTAACCGAATGGAGGCTAGCTTTAGCTTTAGCAAGAGCAGGAGCTCTAGGCGTGATCCATAGAAACATGAGCATCGAAGAGCAGGTTTCACAAACACTGAAGGTAAAGAGCGCTGAGCCAGAGCTGAACAGAGAAGTCCTCATAGCCTCAGGAGGTGATGTGGTTGAACTCATAGCCAGAGCTAAGAAAGAGGAGATAGCTTCAGCTCTAATCTTAGAGAGAGGAGAACCTATAGCTATCCTAGTCCTAGACGTAGGAGACGCTGAGTATTGGCTAGACAAAGCGTTAAGCGTGTCCAAGCTCGTGAAGCTACTTGGTCTCAAACCTTCTCTAGACGAGAAAGGCAGATTGAGAGTAGCCGTTGCAACAAGTCCTATAGATCACGAAAGAATCAGGAAACTCGATTCTGCTGAGGTCGATGTCATTGTGATCGATGTTGCTCACGCTCACAACGAGAACGTAATATCGTCTCTGACCAAACTCTCCAAAGAGCTAAGAGCTGACCTCGTAGTTGGTAACGTAGGATCTCGAGAAGCCGTCATGGAGTTTCTCTCAAGAGTAGAGAAGGTGGACGCCTTTAGGGTAGGTATAGGTAGCGGTAGCATATGTTCGACAGCCGAGACCACTGGAGCCTATATGCCAACACTCACAGCAGTTATCGAGGCGAGGAGAGGGCTAGAGGAGATGGGGGCTTGGAAAAAAGTGCCCATCATAGCGGATGGGGGGATAAGAAGAACTTCAGATATAGTCAAGGCTATTATAGCTGGAGCCTCGTCTGTAATGTCTGGAAGGCTCTTCGCTGGAACGGAGGAGTCAGCTGGACTGAAGATCAGAATAGGAGACAAAACTTACAAACAATACAGAGGAATGGCTAGCAAAGGAGCTATGGAGAAGAGATTTGCAAGCGACAGGTATTCGAAACCCTCTAAGGCTATAACTGAGGGAGTAGAAGGCTTAGTTCCTTATACAGGAAGTGTCTACTCGGTACTGGTTGAGATAGTTGCTGGTCTTAAGGCGGGTCTAGGCTATGCTGGAGCGAGAAAGATTGAGGAAGCCTGGAGCTGTAAGCTGGCTAGGCTGACAGGCTCTGCTAGAACAGAAGCAAGACCTCATGATGTGGTTCTCTAGATCTGGGGAAGGACGTGACGGTCGTTAAAGTCATCGTAACGAAGTTCGGTAGACGCACTCTAAAAGTGGGTCCAGTTAAGTTATCCGTTCTTGAACCTATAGAGGTTCGCTCAGAACAATTTGAAGGAGATATAATTGAAGTCCTGGCTAGAATCAGCGAATCTGAAGTTTTCAAGGAAGGAGTGGTATATGTAGTCGCTGAGATAATCGGAACAGGAGCCAGATTAGTCTATGGAGATACAAAAGAAAGAGGAAAGGAGAAAGCTCTCTTCCCTCGACCAGCCAAGTTGCTCGAAGTAGGAGCTGTCAGAATCAGTTCCCTGAAGTACGATCAAAAGCTTGGAGGCGTTGTCTTCAGAGAGAACGACGTAGAGTGGCACGTCGTAACGGAGAACGTATACGTATTCGACTCTTGTATAGAAGTCGAGGAAGGGGTGGCGTTCGTGGTCTTAAAAACGGATCTAGGCAAGGCTGTAGTCAAAACCTTAGATCTTTCGAAGAGCGAACTATTCTCTCAGCTTCAAGAAAAACGAGCTGAAGAATTTCCTCTCGGTGAGATCGAATCAAATGAAGGAAGTAACCCCTCTTAGTATCGAAGTCTCTGCCGCAGAGAGAACATCTGAAGAGGAAAGCTCTGGGAGGTCTGAGCTGAAGTCCTACGTTTCTGACAGCTTCTAGGACGTGTTCAGATAACAGTGGACTGTAGTAGTCCTCAGGCTCAGTTATACTCGACGCTATCAATGAAGCTCCTCTGATTATCTCCTTCTTAGTTTGGTTCTCCAAGACTTGTAGCCCTCAAAGACCTTATCTCCGCTACAGGAGTTCACGGATAAAGCCTACTGAGAGTTCTAAGCTTTCCATCTTCGATCAAAATAGGAGTTATCTCTACATAGGACTGTAAGATCGTGCCCCTTATCTTGGGAAGTAGTACGTGTTCTATCTGGAAGAAGCCCGCACTACTATCCATGTAGACCTTAATGTGAATAGGTCTTTCTCCTCTATCTACCTCAACTCTCTTTATGCTAAGAGCCGAGAGAGCATGCATGTCGGTTTTGCCTCTACTGTATGGAACTCGAGCTCTTCCTTCAGCCATGTCTGTACCGTCCGCTATCTTTACTATGCTCGACTCTACTGTCAAAGCGCTCACTCCCGGAGCTGAGGAATAGACTATGTTGGCGACCTCGCTCGCCATTCTGTAATAAAGCCTAGGATCCTCGTTTGGGAACACTGTAGAAACGACTCTCTTGGTTATATCGTAAGCTAATAGGGCTCCGAGTTCTTCATGACCATGTCTGTGTATAGCGTTACCTATGTCATGTAGAGCCGCACCTAGCAAAAGAATCGCCTTAGAGTGCTCTACGCTTTTCACTACCCCTTGCGCGAGACTTGATGGAGTGAGGCCTTCATTCGTCAAAAGGTCAAACATAAGAAGAGAAACGCCTGATACGATGGCTACATGTACAGGACCGTGGTCGTTGTAGAGCATTCTCAAAACTGCGTTCACGTTCGACATCCTGATCAGCTCTTGAATTTCTATATCATCGACTATGACTCTCCACGTCTTAGCTACAACAGGATCTCTTCGAGAGTACTCTTCTATGAGATGTGGACCTACGATTGGCAAGTCCTGCTCCTAGAAGTCTTCATTAAACGGACCGTTTTCTTCTTGATGTTTTAGGAAGCGTTTATAAATGTTGTTTTCTGTCATGTCTACACGAGATTGTTCCACGTAGTGATGAGAATACGGTTCTGAACTAGCTAGTAAAGTAAAATTGAATGGAAACTCCTGTGTCATTTCTGTTGTCTATGAGCTGTCTATGAGTCTTCATATGTGAGACTAGGTCTTGATATGAACGACGAAAATTAATATCTGAGGACAAACGATAGAGAATGTTTGTCTCTAAATGGTCTAAATAGGAATGACAGGAGTTTCGCCAAAGAGCTTAAGAGCCACCTTGTCGCCAGGCTCTAGACCGGATACAGGGATCACTCTAACTCCCAGAGCCTTCTTCTTTGTCTTAGAATATGCTGCTACTTCCAGAACTAATCCAGCAACTCCTTCTACGTCTGCAGGAACGGCAGCCATGTCCAATCCTGCTAGACACACGCCTGAAAGTCTGGCCAAGTCTCTAGCCGTCACCCCGCTTTCAACCACTCTAAGCTTTAGTCTGGAGTCCTCGGCTACAGGAAGCTGAACTTCGTTATAGCCCAACGAAGGAATGTTTTTAGTTGCTCTCTCTAGAACGTCATTGACAAGTCTGACACCCCAAGCGTAACCTGCTTTAGGCATCCTGACTCCGGCCACAGCTTCCGTAAGCCCTAAAGACGATTCGCTCATCCAAGGCGAGACGCTGAGATCTACGCCTCCAACTTCTGCTTTCAATAGTTTCGCTGCTCTCTCCGCAACGTCTATAGCGATTCTTCCCGCTCTGAGAACTGCGTTCTCAAGTTCTTCTAAACCCCCTCTCTGATAGGCTTCAAGGAGGTAGTTGGGATAGAGGAGCGAGACTGTCACAAAGTCGTGGTCTCCAGGAGAATAGGCTAGAGGGAAGTAGGGGGTCACTATGGGCTCTCCGAGAGTGTTGATCCCAACTCTTGTTGCAAAGTTTAAGTCTTCATCAGCGACCTTATGAATAGCTCTTGAGACTCTAAGAGCTGTGTCCCAGTCGTGAGCGTCTAGCAAAACCCCCACTGTAAGGTCTTGTTTAACAGCCTCTGAGACCGCTTCCTCTAGCTTCGAATGTGACGCTGGAACGTTCCCTATAGAGGCCATCACTAGAGCTGGCTTCCTCTCGCTCAGCTTCTTGGCTAAGTCTGCTGGATTCACATCGAGAAGCGGGGGAAGGACTAGCCTAACGGTGTTGACTGTTACTCCTAGGTCTCTCTCTACCTCGTTCTTCACGTCGAGAAGTCTATAGGTCAGGTCTTCAACTCTTTCCCATCCCTCTTCAAAGGTTGCATGAGAGAGATGTAAGACTACAGCCCTCACTGCGAACATTTCTCCCGCCCTCTAAATCGAGCATTCATTAGGTTATATATGTACACTATAAGAGTTCCTGCTGAGAGAGTTATTACCAAAAACTAAATTTGGAAGCTGATCAGTAAACGCGGTGTTGAGACCTATGCCGAAGCTTTGGAAATGTCAGGTCTGCGCGCTCGTCCTTGAGGTTGAAAGTCCTCCAGAGAGATGTCCAAGATGTGGAGCTCCTCGCGAACAATTCAAAGAGCTAGCTGAAAACGAAGTTCAACTAATTCTGAGATCTAGACTTACCAACTCTCTCCACATGAGAGCTCTTACGCTACTAGAAGAACTCAAAGAGATAGCTGAGAAAGGGATTCGAGACAATCTAGATCCTCTTTGCCTAAAGATATTTCAGAAAGAGAAAGAGTTCGCAGAGCTAACGATTCAGGAGATAAAGGCTGAGCTAGAAGTCCACATGAAGAAAGGCAAGTGGGGCTAAAGATCTTCAGAACTCTTCTTCTCCAAGCCTCTCAGCTATTATCTTTCTCACTCTTACGAACACTATTCCCGCTATGACTAACCCGATAGCTCCTACTATTAGGGGAGCATATCTTATCAAGGTCGCTATTATACCTGGTTCTACTATGAACTCTTTGGAGGTACTGGACTCTAAGATCACAACATCGCGGAAGTCTTTGTAGAATCTCTTCGATATAGTGACCTCATAGAATCCGTAAGGTAGCTCTAGTCTGACCTTACCGTCCCTTCCTGTCATCACTACAGCTGTCACAGGAATGTCTGTGCCGCTTATCGCGACTTTAGCTTCTTCCATCTGTCTGCCCCAAATGTCTTTTGCTGTGATCTCCAATGTGAACCTCTTCCTAGTCATATTTATTGTTATTGTTTTGGGCTCTATAACCTCGACCACTATCTCTTTTGGTCTCTCGTAGACGTCTAATCCTAGCGGCTCTAATTTGAGCCTATAGGTTCCTGTCGGTAGCTCTACCGTAGCCTCGCGGACAACTACAAGGCTTCTCGGAAACACAAGAAGAGCCGAACCTGCTTTTAGTCTTTCTATAGAAACTCTATGAGCTACATCAACAGGTGCTCCTGCATCTAGGTCCCATAGTAAAATCTTTATGGGCAAATATGATGGAGCAAGCACTACTTTATCGGGCGTCGTTCTCGTCAGGAAGACTCTAATTGTAGTTGTAGTCTCACGATAAAGCGGACTTAGAGGAGATATGTGTACCGTGTACTCGCCTGGTCGGACTCCAGTTGCTCTCAGAACTCCGTCTTCTACTACGAAAGTATCGTAACCTACTAGAGTCACTTTAAGAGGTTCTCTAACGACCTCTCCGTCTACATTTAAGAATGTCAGCGTGACCGTAGTCGAAGGTGGGTGGTATCTCATGATGGTCTCTATAGTTCTTTCTTCGTCTATGATCTCTAACTTGAGTGGAAAGCCCGGATAGTATATAAGCAATAGGTTCCTTATAGTAACGTCCCCTCCTACGCTCACGGCTAGAGACGCTGGAGCTGTGGCTCCAGGTGCGTAAAGCGTTAAGTTATAGACGCCTGCTGGAACGTAAAATGGTGCTGTCCTCCTAGCTCTAGTCATTGCTACGGTCGAACCGGTTTCGTAGTCTTTCAGCACAAGTTCGATATCAAAAGCGGGATCAATAACGTACCAGTTGCCTTCATCGTCATATGTGACAAGCACCAGGTTGACGACTAGCGGACGCAATGCTTCTATCTTCTCTCTAAAAACGTAAACTCTGTTGGTACCGGGAGAAAAGGCGACAACGTATGGACCCGCTAGCTCTATGGAGGCTCCTACTAAGTCTGTATCTAACCCTTCATAGCCCGGAGGGCCTCTCCATAGAGGAGTCCAGTTGTTTATGTCAATGAGCTGAAGCCTGCCGTTTTCAAGACCTACGAGGGCTCGAAAGTCGTCTACCATTCTGATAGATGTGACAGGCGCTGATCCGATTGTGAGAACTGAGTTTATGAAGTATCTGTCAAGACCTTCAGCAGACGAGACAACACCGAGGCTTCTTAGCCAGCATATCTTAAACAGAAGTCCTTTATCAGTTCCTACAAGCATAGTCCTGCCGTCACTCGACACGATCAGACTTCGTGATATACTGCCTAGATATATAAGTTGTGGCTGTTCGTAGCCGACGTCAGCTAACCTGAAGTCTCTCTCCAGGTAATAAATTGCGAGCCACTCGCCTAAGCCTATTATTGCTATGTATTCTACGTTGAGAGCATCCCAGCCCAAAGGCTTTTTGAGAGGCTTTACAAACAGCATGACTGTGCTGTTAGCTAGGTCTCTAGCTCCCGTTTCCGCTAGTTGAGTAGGTATGGGGAGAAGGAGAAGTCTCCCATCTCTTCCATACTCAAAAAAGACAGGTAGCCTTGTCGTATCAAGCACCAATAGGCCCTGCATTGCGTTAGGAGAGTAGAATCGTTCTCCTTTTAGCAGACAGTTCTCTACGAGGTCTAAACATTTATCTTTAGATAAAGTCATGCTGACTAGCGAAACGCTTCCTGGCTTTACTTCTATCTGAAGTTCACCAAAGTAGTACTCTCTAGTCAAGACTGCTCTGGTCGTGCTGTCTCTCACTACGACCTCATAAAGCACTCTGACCTTATACGTGTCTGGAGGCAGATTCTCCAATCTAAGCGTTCCATTGTCTCCGTAATATACCGGTATGGTTGCTGGAGCCCGCGGATAGGGTAAAGGAAGTAGGTAATTGCTCCAGGATACGATGTAGTAGAGCGTTCGCTCTTCTACTACGCCTCCAAAAACCGCTGGCTCAAAGACCCCTGTGTAAGCTTCGACAAGCTCGTTTTGTTCGTTGAGGTAGTAAACTCTTACGAACACTGAGCCTAAGAAGGGGCTCGTCGTTATGAGTTCTGGCATCTTTAAGTCCGTAAGGGCTATCACCCTGTCTCCTAAATACTTGTATGAGTGCCAGCTCGACAGCTCTGTAAGAGGCGCTACTCTTAAGACTTTAAACCCATAGAGCCCCGTTACTGCTCCCTGGTTTTTTAGAGGACCAGCTTCAAACCAGCCGGACATAAGCTCTCTAGCTACTCTCATGACATAAAGAAATCCTCTCTCATCTAAAGCTATGAGACGGGGATATTCCTCTGCGTTCGAGAGCCGTACTATATAGGTAGAAATTGCAGAGGTTCTCGTAGCTGTGTAGAACCTAACTACGGGGCTCCAGTCTTTAAGGTCGAGAACCAAGACCTCGCCGCTATCCGAGCCCACAATAGCGTACTCGGCAGAACTTGAGTCTAACTTTAAAGATGTAACTCTACCGATCACTGCAAAAGCCCTCTCGATCTTAAGCTTTTGAAGATCAAGGCTTGCGACGTACCTATCTCCGCCGAGAACTGCCTTGAGTTCTGAGACCTCATAATGAGAATATGTCATCCATGCCGGTAAAGTGACCACTTCTAGACCGTAAACGTTACCTAGAACTCTTTCAACAGATCTTTCTAGAACGACTGCTGACGATGCTTGCTGAGCCACAGAGATCATGAATACCATTAGGAACATTAGAGTTACCGTAATCTTTCTTTCCATAGCTCCTCAGTTCATTAAAAATCCTACCTGAAGTATTTAAGGATTTTAGAGAAGAAGCTTGAAATAGATAAAAAACTAATATATAAATCCTTTGTCCACATAATTAAAGAGCAGGAAGAATAGAGCCATTAAAGCAAGGTTGGAAACCTTTGATCTGGGACTTGCTACTGAAGATCTTTAAAAAAAGCGATGACGTTCTAGCGAGAGACCAGTTTTTGGAGAAACCCCAAGATGATCTCACAGTTCCTGAAACCCCTGAGATCAAAGGATATGAAAACCATGAGGTAGTAGATAGATATACAGTATCCAAACCCTATGCTCATGTATTTATATTGGAGGACAGAGATAATAGAGAGAGACTTTACTACGTTTACGAAAGTCCTTTAAACGAGTATGAAGTAAAGGTCTTCGAGAAGCTAAAGCGAATCTTAGAATGGGAATTAAAGCCTTTCGACAGGTCTCTGGCTACAAAGAGTTCTCTCAAGATGTCAGAGCTAGAAGCAGAAAAAGAGTACTTGCTAGATCAGGTCAGAAGTCTCTTGAAGAGATATAGTATAAGACTAGAGGCAGCGCTTAGGAAAAGGATCGATTGGAACAAAATCTACTATTATCTGGTTAGAGACAGTATAGGATATGGACCTCTAGATGTAATTATGAAGGACCCTTATATAGAAGACGTCAGTTGTAATGGCGTCGGTAAGCCCGTATATGTTTGGCATCAGAAGTATGAAAGTATGCCCACAAACATAGTCTTTGAGACAGAAGAAGAGCTAGACTCCATGGTGTTGAAGCTTGTTCATAAGGCAGGAAAACATATAAGTAGCGCATTCCCTATAGCTGATGCTGTCTTGCCTGAAGGTCATAGGCTTGCCGCTACGTTTAGAAAAGAGGTCAGCACTCGTGGCTCAACGTTTACCATAAGGAAGTTCAAAGAGAAACCTCTGAGCGTAGTTGACCTCGTGCTAGGCGGCACGCTAGATCCTATGACTGCTGGGTACTTGTGGCTAGCTATGGAACACAAAATGCCAGGCGTAGTGATAGGGGTCACTGGCTCGGGTAAGACGACGATGTTAAACGCTTTGGCTACGTTGTTCAGACCTAACATCAAGGTAGTCACTATAGAGGACACGGCCGAGCTGAAGTTGACCTTAGAGAACTGGGTACAACTCGTAGCTAGACCTAGCTATGCTCTCGGCGGTAGCAAAGTCGGAGAGGTCACACTTTACGACCTCGTAAAGGTGAGTCTGAGATACAGACCAGACGTGATAATAGTAGGTGAAATCAGAGGAGAGGAAGCCTATGTGTTGTTCCAAGCAATGGCCACAGGTCACGGGGGACTAACTACAGCACACGCCGAACACGTTAGGAATCTAGTGAGAAGGCTTACGAGCCCGCCTATGAACATACCGCCCAGCTACATACCCCTGCTTAAGTGGTGTCTTCTGGTCAGAAGAGTGACGTTGACTACTGAGCGCGGTCCTGTGACAACCAGAAGGGTCTTCAACGTGTGGGAGATCAAAGACTACGAGAACTACAAGGCTACAGTAGCTTGGGACCCCGCTAAAGACAAGTTCTCTCTTGACCTTAGAGAAAGTATAATAGTAAGAGAGGTTAGCCTCTACGTAGGTAAAACTCCAGAAGAGATTGAAGAGGAAGTGAAGAGAAGAGCTACCGTTATCCAGTGGATGGCACTTACAGGTAAGAGAGACTATAGAGAGGTAGCTAACGTCGTTTACATGTACTACAGATTCCCCGAAGAGGTCTACAAGAGAGCAAAAGAGGAGGTGACTCAACATACAAAGAAGTAGTCTCAAAGACTCAGAGGGGAATCCGAGAGCAAAGACGAGAGGAGAAGTGGACTTCATAGATGTTTACGATTACATTTCTCTGAGTCTCTTTGGTAGAATCACAGACTGGTTCACTAAGACCTTTGAACTTGAAGACGCGTTGAAGAAGGCTGGATGGAACCTCTACCCTCCTCTATATTCGGCAAGAGTACTGATGGCCACGCTTCTCTCTCTCCTCGTCTCGCTATATGTAATTCTCGTCGTCTGGTGGTTCGAGTTTAGTCTGACGTTTCGTATACTTGTCTCTGTCTTCTCGCTTCTCGTTCCGATCTTCGTCTTAGCTATTGGACTCATGTTACCATCACTAGCTGCAGACTCTAGAAGAAATAGAGTTAATAGCGAGCTTCCGTTCTTTGCTGCATACCTTACTTCAATGAGTTTAGCGGGCGTTGGCTTAATGCATATCTTGGAGCGCATATCCAAGTTGAAGGTCTTCTTCGGTATCAGACGAGAAGCTATAATGATCTTCCGCAACGCCAAGTATATGGGTCTAGACCCTATAGACGCTTTAGAAAGAAATGCCTATGACCACCCTAGCTCTCTGTTCAGAGACTTCGTGCTAGGCTACATAACGGTACTGAAGACAGGAGCAAACCTAGTCGACTATTTAGAGGTTAGAACTAGAGACATCTTCTCTAAGAGAATTGAGGAACTCGAGCTGATAAGTAGCAGAGTAGCGATGTACAGCGAGCTTTACATCATAATAGCCGTCGTGATCGCTATAACCTTCTACGTCTTCTTCACTATGACCTCTATGCAACCAACTCAAACAGGTTTTGGAGGCGTTTATCAGTTCGCTCTCTTCTCCTTCATAGTGCTCCCCTTGATGACTCTTGTCGTTATGTATTTGGTCGATAGAGTTCAGCCTAAGACTCCTATAAGGATCACCTCCCCCTATCTGGCTACTCTAAACTATGGAGTCCCCATAGCTCTGTTAGCATCGCTGATAGTATTCCAGACAAGCGGAGCGTACAGAGTGCTAGAGGGGATCGTCGACAAACAGACAGTAATAGGACTATCGATGAGTGTAGGAGTCTTTTTCATAGCTCTCAGCGTTCCGGGAGCTATAGCGTGGATGAGAGAATCTAGAAGAGCTAGAGGAGCAGGGCTTCAGCTAGCTCTGTTTCTAAGAGAACTCGTAGAGACCAGAAAGACTGGACTAGCTCCTGAAAAAGCTATTGTGATCCTCTCCAAGAGAGACTACGGACCGCTCAACCCTGTTCTGAAAAAGATCGCTTCCGCTCTTGCCATGGGAGCCGATATAGAACAGGCAGCAACTATAGCTGTGAGAGGGTATAAAAACTGGCTCCTCTTAGCCACAATGAGGTTCTTGGTTGACGCTATAACCTATGGAGGAGGAAGCCCAGAAACTCTTGAAAGTCTTGCCAGGTACTCAAAGAGTCTGTCCGATCTCGAAGAAGAGTTGACTAAGAAGCTCAAAGTCTACACAATAATGCCCTACGTGGGAGCTGTTTTAGTTGCTGGCTCCTCGTTGCTAATGGTGGGTCTCGCTTCTCAGAGTCTCGTTACTGGAGCCACAGGCCCTAGACTAGAAGCTATGAAAGAACAGCTTATGGTTATCTCTTTAGTAGCTAGCTTAGGGTCTATTTTAAACTCCTGGCTTATGGGACTTACTGCGGGAAAGATATCGAGCGGTACTGTAGCTGCTGGCTTTCTGCACGCTATATTGACCACGAGTTTGGCTATGGTGACCTCTGTGGCTACACTGTCTTACTTGCTTTAGCCTGACTCACAACATCTAACTCAATCGCTTTACAAATTTATCTATCTGCTCCGTGGTAGAAGAACTAGGACCTGAGCGATATGAAGGTGCTCGTAGTAGGCGCTAATTTCGTTGCTCGCTACCTAGCTGAGAGGCTAGCTGAGCAAGGTCATTCTGTCACTGTCGTTGACTCAGATAGCGTCGAGTTGGATAAGATCAGAGAAAGCGCTGACGTAGAGACTTATGTGGGAGACGTCCTCGATCCTGAGTTTTATGATAACATAGACGTGTTGAGTTACGATGTAGTAGTGGTCGTCACTCAAAGAGATGAGGTCAACCTCTATGTGAGCGCTATAGCTAAGATTAAGGGAGTGAAAAGAGTATACGTAGTTTTAGGTAGAAACGAGATCGCTGAAGCAGCAAGACTTATGGGCATAACTAACGTATTGGTGTGGCCTCAGCTTGTAGCCAGCGCTCTTCAAGCCATGATTGAAGGCTCTCAAAAAGTACTACCTCTTGTCCCAGCTCTCTCAGAAAGCTATGTTCTCGTCTCTCGCGCAATATCGAAAACAGACTCGCATAGAGGCAAACAGCTAAGAGAGTTGAAGATGAAGATGAACAAGCTAGGAAGAGTTCTTGCCGTGTTGACTAAAAGAGGTTTAGAAGAACCTGAAGACTCTCTGACTCTAGAGGAAGGAGACATAATTATAACTTTAATCAAGAGAGAGCACATAGAAGAGTTCAACAAGCTACTCTGAGGTGTAAAGCTGTTGATTGAAAGCTTGTTTGAAAGCGATCTTCAAAAACCGGCTGGAGTCTCTCTCGACATAGTGATAGGAGTTCTAGCTATAGTCTCTGCAATAGTCTTAGCTAGAAAACTCGGATATCTTCTAGCCGGAGCTAAAACAACTTTAGGACCCGAAGGCGCAAAGAGGCTTTCTGATGCATTATCGCTAATGATTTTCGGGCTAGCCCTTCTGGTGTTTCTCTATCTGATCACAGACTCTCTTGTGTTTTTAGTTATGCTTATCGGTTTTATAGGAGTCTTGGCTTTATCGTTGACTACAGTCCTCTCCAACGTTATCGCCTATTACGCTATTGCGTCTCAAGGAGTTTTGACGAAAGGAGCACAAATATTTCTACCGGACGGAGCTCATGGAGAAGTTGTTGATATCACACCAACTCACATCTTGATTAGAACTTCTGGTGGAGTCTACATCGTACCGAACTCTAAGCTCTTGAACTCTCCTGCTCTTATATCTGGAGAGTCTACAGCAGTACGTCTTAATATCAAGCTGTGGAACCTAGACCCCAAGATGAGCGCTCAAAGAGTATTAGAGTCGCTCACAGAGTCTTTAGGAGCGATCGTCAAGGACCTTTCAATGGACGCCTTAGCAAAGCCCAGGACTATAGTTTATGAGGTAGGTACAGACAGTCTAGGAGTAGCTGTAGACATTCCGCTAGCTAGCGGAGCTGGTCTAGAAAGACTTGGAAGACTTGTAGAAAGGTTGAGATCTTCTCTAAAAGAGCTGTCCCCCTCTTATAGTATTGTAGTTGAGCCTCTCGAAGGATATGAGTTGAGGTGGAAAAGCGTTGCCTAGAAAAGGTAAACAGAAAGCTCCTTCAGAATGTCCTGAGTGCGGATCTAAAGCTCCTGGTCCTGTGAGAACCTGGACTCTCGTATCCCCGATACCCGATAGAGAGGGAAGGGTAACGGTCACCGTAATGGGAGCTTTCGTCTGTCCGGAATGCGGAAAGACCTGGAACGCGACTCTACAGAAGCTAAAAAGCGGAGGACTGAAGAGCGAAGGCAGTGAAAAAGAAGAAGGAGAACCTCAAATCATAGAGTTCAGCGTTGAGGAGCTTAGAGAATAGCCTCACTACTCCCATTCTATCGTAGCGGGAGGTTTGCTAGTCACGTCATAAACCACTCTCGAGACCGATGGGATCTCGCTGGTTATTCTTAAAGCTATTCTTTCTAAAAGGTCCCAAGGAAGTCTAGCTGGCGAAGCTGTCATCGCTTCTGAACTCTCTACAGCTCTGATCGCTATGACATACCCGTAAACTCTTCTGTTCTCTCTCACTCCTGTAGCTTTAGACGTTGTAAGCACTGCGAAGTACTGCCAGAGCTTATCTGCAAGACCTGCTTTCTCTATCTCCTCCCATACTATGGCGTTAGCCTTCCTCACTATTTCAACTCTCTCTTCTGTTATCTCTCCCTCAACTCTTACCATTAAAGCTGGTCCTGGTACCGGTTGCCTCTTTACAATCTCTTCGGGAACGCCTAACGATTTAGCTATCCTCCTAACCTCGTCCTTGTAGAACCATTTGAGAGGCTCTATTAACTTCAGCTTGAAGTCTTTAGGTAGCCCGGCTACGTTATGATGAGTTTTTATTAAGCTAGCTCCAGGTCTCTCTCCACTTTCTATGACGTCAGGGTATATAGTGCCCTGGACTAAGTACTCTGCACCCCACTTCTTAGCCTCTTCAGCAAGCACTTCAGCGTATACCTTGCCGAAGATCCTTCTCTTCTCTTCAGGATCCGAAACTCCTTTAAGAGCTTTGAAGAAACGTTCTTTGGCATCAACAAGTTCCACGTTTATGTCCAGACTTCTGAGCAGTTTCAGCGACCTCTGAGGCTCGCCTGCAGGAAGGAAACCGTGATCTATCATTATAGCCTTAAGGGAGTCTCCTACAACTTTCTGAACGAGAAGAGTAGCTGTAGTCGAATCTACGCCTCCGCTGACAGCAGATATTACTCTAGCTCCTTTGAGTTCTTTCTTCAGCTCTTCTATTATCTTCTCTACTACGTCCTCTGGCTTCCAGCTCCTGTCTATGTTGTAAGTGTCGAGCCATTTAGAGATGAGTTCAATACCGTACTCTGTGTGAGTGACTTCAGGATGCCAGTAAAGGCTGTAGACACGACCTAGCTTGAACGCTGCTACTGGACTTCCAGAGCTTCTCGCTAGAGTAACGCTTCCAGGAGGAGCTTCTATAACTGAATGAGTATGACTCACCCATACCCTAATCTTGCTAGGCAGAACCTTGAACAGAGGGTCGTTTCTGTCTAGGATCTCAACGTCTGCTGGTCCGTGTTCTGAACGAGGCGAAGGACCGATTTTTCCTCCTAAAGCTAGAGCTAGAAGAAGGTGGCTAGAGCCTACAGCTAGAACAGGTTTGCCTGACTCTACGACTTTTTTCGCTAAAGAAACCGTTTCTTCGCTGAAAGAGCTTGAAGGAACTCCGCTAAAGACTATAGCGTTTGACTTCTCTACTTCTCGCAATACGTCGTCTATGCTTAGAGACGCTACTGGAAGGAGTTCGCTATAGACTCCTAGCTCTCTGAGCCTTCTAGCCATTAGGTGCGCATATTGATCTCCAAAGTCTAGTATTAAGGCTCTGCCCAAAGCGCGTCATCATCTCCCTTTTAGCTTAGCGCCCTAATATAGAGTTTTCGGTTTAGTGAATGAGAGTTCTAGAACGGTTCTAAAGGAAAGCTAGGAAGGTCTTCAGTTCTCGTTCCTCGGTCCCAGAGTTCGACTAGGTTTGGAGTAGCTCCTACTCTTTTGCCTTTGTGTAAGTCTATGTCTACTAGCGCAGGAAACCTGCCTACCCATTCTCCCATGATTATAGCTCTTCCATCTGGGAGACTAGGTATTATCGAGGCTAGGCTTTCATCTAGAGAGTCAGCTATGTTCATTACTGTTTCAATATCTTCTCTTTGCACCATCCTCAAGAACACAAAGTTCTGAAGCTGGCTAACTACGTTCACGTCTAAGCTTCTCGGTCTCTGGCTGACTACGATAAGACAAGCTCCGAACTTCCTGCCTTCTCTGGCTAGCCTCTGGAGACTTTGTTTTACTGGGTGTTTGAGATCTCGATCGAGGAACAGAGGAGCTTCTTCAACGACTAAAACTATTGACTTCGTGCCTCTAGCTGTTTTAAGTCTTTCTAACACTGAGTCGGCTAGAACTTTGAGAACCCATCTTTTCTGCTCGTCTGTGAGTTCAGATGAATCAACCACAAGTATAGTTCCGTTTCTAGCTCTAGCTACTATAGGGTCTTCTTGCAAAGTGATGGGGGTGTTTTCGAAGAACTCCTCTATCTTGTCTACTACTGTTTCTTTCTGTCTTCCGTCTGTGAGAACCTGAGTGTCCCCAGTCTTACACTTTTCCAGTTTTTCATCTAAGAAGTACTGACCGCTGACTTTGCACTCGAGGAGTTCTTTAAAACGTAAAACAGCTCTAGAAGAATTCCAGTTCAGCTCTTCATCTTCTACCTCTCTTCGCTTTTGCGTAACTATCGTTGCGTGAAGTCTAAGAACGGCTTCTTCTGTAGAGAACCCCTCTTTCTTTATCTTCTCTATTTCTTTTTTCAAATCTCTCAGAGCTACAGCTAAAGCTCTTCTCTGTCTTCGTGCTTGAGGCTCTTCAATTATTATAGATGCCATCATCTTCGGAGGTATAGTGAGAGGGTTGATCTTAGCGCTAACTTTAATCACTCTACCTACGTTGCCGTCTTCAGGTGTTATAGAGTATTCGCCATGAACGTCAAAGATTATCACAGGAGCTCCGATTTGAGAAAGCCTATCTGCAAGAATTGCGACAGTGTTGCTCTTACCTGAACCTGTAGCTCCAGCTATGAAGAGATGTTTAGCGAGCTTGTTAGGATCAACTTTTATCTCAACTCCTAGCTCACGAGGAGCTAAAACGCCAAGTCTTACGATACCTCTCTTGCTTCCATAGATCTTTGAAAGCAATTCAGGATCAGCTGACATCAGCGGCGTATCTGGAGGTATCGGATATCTAGGAGGCTCTATGTTCCCTGTAGTCTGATCTACTTGAGCTACTATGTGAAGCAAGGACTCTACGTATTTCAGAGCAGAAGCTACAGGTCTGTGTCCTGGATTCACGTATTTCATAACGCTTTCAGGAATAGCTGGAAGATGAGAAGACAGAGAGACCACGCCCAGAACGGTTACGCTTTTCTCTCCGCGGATCGGGTCATCGGTTTTGAAAGAAGCCGATACGTATTCTCCTACAGGAAGAGGACGTCGAGATATAGCTATGGCATTACGGTGACTCAAAGATTTAATAACGTAGCCTAGAGGCTCACTCAACTTTTTTACCAAATTGTGTTCTGTCTGCGCTACATAATTAGCTTTACTCTTTTCAGTTAGCGTAGGGCTTGAGTGAAAGGTTGTGAGCTAGAATCTACAAGACTCTTTTTAACTGGAGATCCGGGAGTAGGGAAAAGCACTATATTCTTGAAAGTCGTTGAGGAACTCCGTAAACGAGAGTGTAGAGTAGGAGGCTTTAGCGCTCCCGAAGTCAGAAGTCATAATCTAAGAGTAGGCTTTAAGATAGTGGATCTGGTCACAGGAGAAGAAGGCTGGCTAGCTAGAGCTGGAGCTCAGGGTAGGCTAAGAGTAGGTAAATATGTTGTGATTGAAGAAGACGCTTCGAAAATAGGAGTAAAAGCAATAGAAAGAGCTCTGAAAGAGTGTCACGTAGTCGCTATAGATGAGATAGGACCTATGGAGCTTCTCGTTGAAAGCCTCAAGAACGCTATAGAGAGAGCTATAGCCTCTGGAAAGCTCTATCTAGCGGTTGTTCACAGAAGGCTTCATGAAACGCACCCAAGTCTATACAGAACTCTTATTTCTCAAGCTCCTATAGTGAAAGTAACGTATGAAAACAGAGATCTATTAGCTTTCTGTTCGTCTCGCTACGCAGAACTCATAGCGTCGCGCGCTTGTCTTTAATCTCCTCTAGCGTAAGGTATCACTCCTATTATCTCGACTCCTATAGTGAGGTCTAGGTCGTCTCTGCCTCTTCCGTTGAAAGGGTCGAGGATAGAGACCGCTACGTAAGCTCTTCTAGCATCTGTAACAGGGACTGCAAGCGTAGTTGAGATAATTGCATACTGTAAGTTCGGAGGCCAAGTGTTTTCTGCAGCTAAAGCTGCTAGCTCGTTGTACGTTATGTCTCTAGACGCTAACACCCTCCAGTTATCATCTACAAGCATGATCCTCATTATTGGATAGGGCGTGAGTATACACTCGCCTAAACCTCCGACCTCAGTATCGTGATAGAACACTCTAACTAATACGTAAACGCTTATCACTCTCCTTGGGTCCAGGATCACCTCTTTGAGTCTAAACGTAAAGCCTCCTAAGAGGTTCCAGGGATTATACGTAACTCTGCCTCCAGAGATGAAGGCAGAGTACGCTAGAATCGCTTGAGACGGGTTCACTTCGCCTCCTTCGTCTATCCCACACGCTCGATCTGATGCCGCAGGATGCACAGAACCCCACCTGAAGTCTTCAGTAACTAAAATAACCTCTCCGTACCCGTTGCCGTCAGTATCGGCTATGAATAGAAATGGCTCGTAGCTGTTCAGCGTTATGCTCGAAACTTTGTTCAACTTGTAGATAAAACACCTCTCTGCATCTCCCTTTACCTCAAGCGAGCCCTCAACTTTGACGCTAACTCTTGGTTGTATCACATACTCTTCTCTGTTTGCATGATTAGCGTAATACCAGAAGCCTATAGCTTCAGTTATTTCGTTTGTATTTATGTTGAAGTAGTTATCGGTGCTCCTGTAGTAAAAACTAAATTGGCTTATGTTACTTAGTCCTTCCACCTTGACTCTATACCAGGTAGTCGAGTTTCTGTAGGACACCAAAATGTTGTATTTGTCTGTCGAGCCAGGAGCGTATCCTATTATTGCAGTGAAGGGATTATTGAGGGTGAGCTTGAGGCTGAAGCCAGTACAGGGTACCCTTGCGCTTTGTAGAGTATAGACATAGTATCCGCCCGATCCATCGTAAACCACTACTCCTACTTGAGGGTTAGTTCCCCTCAAGTACTCAGAAGTGACGAGCTCTACCGGAGACTCTGGACTCAAGAGATCGCTGAGAGAAGAGAAGCTTAGTATGACTATCTTGGGTTCGAGCATCACAGCTGTAAGAGCTTTCTCGCTAGCTCCGGCTTGAGCTAGCCTTCTGTCATGAGCTAATCCTGCTGTAGGATGAAGTGCTCCTCGAGTTGAAAGAGCTACTACAGAAACCGTTATCTTATTCAGCTCTTCAACTTCTCTGTTGAGACGAAAGAGAGCTGAGTCTCCTGGTCTTAACGTTAGAACTCCTCCTGAGTGCTTACGAGCTCCAGGATATACAGTAATGCTCGTAACGGGCTTGCCTTCAGCCGGTACGTATTCAGTCAAGTTGATAGCGTATAGTACTTTGTGAAGAGCTGTGTCTATTAAGAAAAGGGTTTTGAGTTCTACTATAACCGTACCTGTATTGTTAAGCCAGAACGCAGGATATCTCTCATCGGTTACAGGCAACCAGTCGACAGCTATCTTTTCCGCTAATCTTTCTGACTGAAAGGAAGCAACAGCTTTGTATCTCTCCATGTTTTTCTGTGTGTCTAAGAATACGCCTAAGATTAAAGGTACGAGGATCAACATTATAACTCCTACAGCTATAGCTCCTCCTAAAGCCTCTGCTTGAGCTCTTCTCACGCTATTCCCTCTTATCATATAGAGATCGTAAGGTAATAAATCAACAAACAGAAAAGCTAAAGGTCGCTTTTGATCCACCTATATTAGGACGCTCAGCTTTAAAACAAATGGGAGTACAGTGAGAGGTCAATCGGACGTTCTTGCTGTAGTAGTGTTAGTTGTCGCTACTCTAGCCTTAGGGTTAGCTCTTTTCGCTTATTCAGTATCTCAACAGTCTTGGCTAGCGGGAGAGAAAGCTAGAGTCTCCTATTTGAACTTGATCTCTTCTAGCATAGACGTAGTGCTCGTTTATAGTAGCTCAAACAACGGAACAGCTTGTGTAATGTTAGAAGTGATCAACATTGGAGTAGAAGAACACTACATAACTGTAGCTGTGGTCTCAGGAGTTATCAGCAGAGAAAGGATCGAAGTGAGAGCTGAAGCTACAGTCCGTCTCGCTGAGCTCAGGTCTTCGAATGGACTCATTCCAATACCTCAGTGTCCGTCAAGCTTTCAGCCTTTAGAACTCATAGACATCTCGTCTTTAGTGTTGCCTGAGGGCTACACTTTAGGCGAAGCCGGAGCTCCTAAAGTCCTCGCTCCCGCTATGTCTACAGTACTAAGACCAGGAGCCTCAAAGACTTTATACGTAGAGGCTCCTCAAGGATCTCTGAGCGTATTAGTAATAGCTTATATAAATAAAGTCCCTCATCTCGCTTTCACAAGAGTCTACGCTACAGGCTAAGGATTTTGAACTAAAAATAGTATTTATAGAGTATTTATAGGGAAGAACAGGAGCCTTTTGTGTGTTCAGACTATAACATTTAAGATGGCTGACAGAAAATATCGATTTGGGCCAAGGTGAGACGAGATGCGTAAAGGAATAAGCCCTGTAATCGCTACTGTGATCCTCATTGCTGTAGCCATTGCTGTAGCCATTGCTGTAGGAGCTTGGGTTATGGGCATTTGGGGCGGGCTTGGCGGTGGCGAGAGGCTGGTAATCAGCTATGCGAGGCTATATGAAGATGGCACTCTTGAACTGAGGGTCAAAAACGACGGTACAGCTGTAGCTAAGATAGTCAGAATAGAGGTTGTTGGAGCAGGAGCTTGGCCCGTAGGTGCTAATTGTAGCATTATAGACACAACCGGTGGTCGTATCAGGAATAATTCTATCGAGGTCGAAGCAGGAGAGTCAACAACTATCCGATGTGACTTCGGCAATCAGATTTTCACTGTCGGCGAGAGACGCATCATAAAGATCTTCACTGAAGCCGGTAGCGAGTACACAATCGAGAGAACTGTCGAGCAGGGCTCCGCTACGCAATAACAGCAACAACAGCAACAGGGACCATGAGGAGGAGGACAGTAACGAAGTTGCTCTAGTCTCTCATCCTCTTCTTTCTCTTTTCTTTCTTTTTTCTCAACTTCTCTTCGCTTATATTAGAGCGCGTCTCTTCTAGAGACCCGGGCTCAAGATGGAAGAGCTAGAGATATCTAAAGTCTTAGGGCTTCTCGCTTTAGACTCTAGAGGCTCTCCTACAGTCAAAGCTTTAGTAAGAACCAAAGGAGGAGCTGAAGGTTGGGCTATAGCTCCTAGCGGAGCAAGCAAGAGCGCTAAAGAAGCCGTAGAGCTAAGAGACGGAGGGAGAAAATGGGTCGGTAAAGGCGTCTCTATAGCTTTAGCTAGACTTAACGATATCGTAGCTCCTAGACTTATAGGAGTCAACGCTACAAACCAAGCTTTAGTTGACGCTATTCTAGTAGCTCTTGATGGAACTGAGAACAAGTCCAGATTAGGAGGTAACGTGACTACAGCTGTAAGTCTAGCTGTAGCTAGAGCTGCTGCAAGTCAGCTTAAGCTTCCTTTATATAAATATCTAGGAGGAGTTTCAGCTAGAGTCATGCCTGCTCCTCTTCTAAACGTGATCAATGGAGGAGCTCATGCAGGAAACGAGCTGTCTTTCCAAGAGTTTCTTATAATCCCAGTTGGCTCCGATAGTTTTAGAGAAGCTCTCAGAATAGCTGTAGAGGTTTATTGGGAACTCAAAAAGCTTCTTAAAGAAAGATATGGTTCAAGCGCTATTAACGTAGGCGATGAAGGAGGCTTCGCTCCTCCAATGAAGAAAGTAGAGGAGGCTTTGAACTCTCTTGTGGAAGCCGTTAAAAGAGCTGGTTATTCAGAAAACTCTGACTTCTTTTTAGGAATTGATGTGGCCGCTAGTCAACTGAAAGGAGATAAAGGCTATCTAATAGATGAGAAAGTCTTTGAAAGAGAAGAGCTAATCGAGTTCTACGCAGACCTGGTTTCTAGATATCCTATCGCCTATATAGAAGACCCTCTTTCTGAAGACGATTTTGAAGGTTTTGCAGAACTTGTGAAAAAGCTTGGAAAAAGAGTTTTAGTTTGTGGAGACGACCTCTACGCTACTAGAGCTGATAGACTAGAAGCTGGACTAAAAGCAAAAGCGACTACAGCGGCGCTCCTCAAGGTCAATCAAGTAGGAACTCTTACAGAAGCTATAGAGTTTGCAGAGCTCGCTAAATCAGAAGGAGTTAAGATAGTAGTCAGTCATAGAAGCGGAGACTCTGAAGACTCTTTCATAGCGGACTTAGCTGTAGCTCTTAGAGCGCCTCTCATAAAGACAGGAGCTCCAGCTAGAGGAGAGAGAACAGCTAAGTACAATAGGCTTCTAGAAATAGAAGAAGAGCTCGGACCTCAAGCTAAGTATATTGGGATTAGAGCTATCAAAGCCTAAAAGCCTAGAACTCAAAAAGATCTCAGTGACCTCTCAGACGCTCCCGAAAGCGGGAAGGGAATGAAGAGAGGAGCCGACGGGGTCTAGCACCCACCATCTTTAACTTGTTGTATGCTTCAGCTTTTTCGTTAAGTTCGCTAGCTCTTATAGCAAAAAGCTAAGATCTGCAGGAAGCCTGAGTCTCGCTCCTGAGACCTTCTTTACGCTTTCTTCAAGACTCTCTGCGATCTTCTCTAGCTCGAGCGCTGCTTCGTCTACGTTAGCGAAAGAAACGCGTTTCTGAATTCTCTTAAGCTCCTGCAAAGAGTATATTGAGACCGTTAGCGCCTTCTCTTTGACTTCACGAGTTCCTACAAAGACTATCACAGGCGGCTTGATCGTAGACTCTATTTGTCTTATCGATCCAGAAAGCCCTGTTTTGTTGACTTCTTCAAGTCCAACTCTAAAGCCTAAAGATATCAGTTTCTCCTTCAGCTCTCTAGCGACTCTAAGTATCTCTTCATCTACCTCTTCTCCTCCGGTAACGGCTAGAACAGCTATCTGAAGAGGAGCTAAAGAGAACGGAAGTCTGCCTTTCGAGTACTCTAGATAACCTCCGAGAAACCTCTCGAGAGAGCCTAGAAGAGCTCTGTGGATCAGATAGACTTTAACGTCTCCGAAAACCTCTCTGACCTCTTTGTCTATACCGAACCTTCTAGGCAAGTTGAAATCAAACTGAATAGTTCCCATCTGCCATTCCTTCACTACTCCAGCTTCTCTAACTGTCAATAAGAAATCTATCTTAGGTCCATAGAAGGCTGCTTCTCCAACTCCAACTACCTTCTTCACTCCGTAGTCTTCTTCAATACGTTGAGCTACTCTCTCTAGAGCGTCTTCTGCGTGTTCCCACTCGCGAAGAGATCCCATGAACTCTTTCCCTATGAGGTTTTTGTCTGAAACGCTAAGTCTAACCTTAACGTTCTCTGAGCTGATAGGAAGAGAGAAGACTTCTTCGAGCAACAGCTTCATCTCCTCAAATATGCTCATAACTACCTCTGTTGTCTGAGACTCTTCGACTATTATGTGAGCATCGTCTTGGGTAAAGCCTCTTACTCTCAACAGACCGTGTATTGTACCGCTAGGCTCATATCTGTGAACTCTTCCAAGTTCGAAGATCTTGAAGGGCAATCTCAGCTTGCCTCTCCTCTTGCCGAGCTCGTTAAGGAATACGAGAATGTGAAAAGGACAGTTCATAGGCTTAACCACATAGCTCTTACCCTCTATATCAAGCATAAACATGTTCTTTCTGTAGAAGTCTGTGTGACCCGATATCTGAAAGAGTTCGTCACTAGCTATAGTGGGAGTCTCCACTATGTAGTAACCGCGTCTTGTATGAAAGTTGAGAAGGATCCAGGAAAGAGCCTGTCTGAAGTAGCCTCCTCCTATACTGAAAAGAGGAAAGCCTGAGCCTAAGATCGTGCCCACTTCTCTGTCAACGCCAGGCACTAGAGCCTCTGGCTTGACCATTATGTCCAACTCGTGAGCGTAGTCTATATGAGTCTTCATAGACCTCTCTTCGCTCAAGTCAAACGCCCTCCTAACGACTCAAGCCAACCGCTTCTAGCTCTGTCTCTGCTCTGTTCAGCTTTTTTAAACTCCTAAAAAGAACTTTGAAAGAGGATGAGGTAAGGCGACGACGCTGACCTGATGAGAGAAAGACGCCTCTCCGACCGTACGAGATTTTATAGATAGAAAGAAAGCGAGAAGATCCTAAAGAGCTGAAGCGTTGAGATTTTCTTCTTATATAGTTTATTGAAGACGTTGAGGGCTAGTCTTCTTCTTTTTCTTTCTTCTCTTCTTTCTTTTCTTCTTTCTTCTCCTCTCTCTTCGCCGCTATCATATCATCTATCCTTAATATGAGAGTAGCTATTTCTGTAGCTGCTTTGTAAGCGTTAACCTTAACTCTTAGAGGCTCTACGATTCCTCTCTCTACAGAGTTTATCGGGTTTCCTGTGTCTACATCAAGACCTATCCATCTGCCTTCTGAAGAGGCGTGAGCGCTCCTTAGCTTAACGAGCGTCTCTATTGGGTCAAGACCTGCGTTAAACGCTAGTATCTGAGGTATTGATTCTAGAGCTCTAGCATATGCCTCAACGGCTAGCTGGGTCTTACCTGCAAGACTCTTAGAGTACTCATAGAGGTGTTTAGCTACTTCGACTTCTGAAGCTCCAGCTCCGCCTACTACCTTTCCGTCCATAACGGCATCGCTAACGCTTCTTATAGCGTCGTGAATAGCTCTGTCTGCTTCTTCAACAAGTCTTTCGAAACCTCCTCTTATGAGTATAGTGACGCTTCTCTGCTCTTTAGCTCCCTCTATGAACACCATCTTATCCTCTCCTACCTTTCTCTCTTCTACAAGAGTAGCATAACCTAGGTCTTCAGGCTTCAAGTCGTCTATGTCGGTAACTATCCTAGCTCCCGTAGCTCTAGCGAGCTTCTCTATATCGCTTCTCTTCACTCTTCTGACCGCTAGTATTCCCTTCTTAGCCAAATAGTACTGAGCTACGTCGTCAATACCTTTCTGAGTTATGACCACATTGGCTCCTGTCGCAGCGATCTTCTCGACTTTTTCAGCTAAGATCTTTTCCTGTTTCTCCATCAACTTCTTGAGATGATCAGGACTTGAGATGCTTATCTCTAAGTCTATCTCGGGCTTCTCTATCTCAAGAGGAGCGTCTAGTAGAGCTATTTTAGCGTTCTCTACTCTCTTGGGCATATCGGGATGAACTACCTCTTTGTCTAAGACTATTCCTCTGATCAGCTGAGTGTCCAAAAGGCTACCTCCGTGCTTCTTTATGATTTGGATGTTGTTGTGGTCGACATACCATCCATCTCCACGTCTTTCAGCTACGGCTAACACTGCTTCGACCGCGAGGTTAGCTAAGTGTTCTCTAGCGTCTTTCACAGCCTTGCTATTCAAGCTCGTTAAAGCTATTTGTCGAAGCGTTTCTTTTTGCTCTGGAGACAACGGAATAGCTATTGAGGAGAGATATTCAACCGCCTTTTCAGCAGCGTGTTTGAAGCCTTCGATTATGATAGTAGGATGAATGTTCTTATCTAGAAGCTTCTCCGCTTCTTTTATGAGCTCTCCAGCGAGTATAACGGCAGTCTTAGTGCCATCTCCAGCTTCAGCGTCTTGACCTTTGGCTATCTGAACCAACATCTTGGCTGTAGGATGCTGAACGTCCATTTTATCGAGTATTGTAGCTCCGTCGTTAGTGATAGTTATGTCGCCTAGACTATCGACAAGCATCTTATCCATGCCTTTAGGGCCGTAAGTCGTTCTGAGCATCTCTGCTATCGCTTTCACAGCCATAGAGTTGATCCTAAAGGCTTCTCTGCCTACAGTTCTAGAAGTTCCCTCTTTTAATATTAACACAGGGACTCCTGTAGCCTCCGTTACAGGAACCTTTACGCTCATGTTCCTCCACCCTCTTTCCGTTACCATATCTTACTAATCTATAATCAAAGCGTCCGCTCCTTAAAAAGTCTTTTCTTGACCTCTAACTTCTTGTGTTCCTTAAGATTGTTCTACATTTCGCTAAAGCCTTCGAAAGAACTGATCTCAAGAGGGCTGATTTGAAGAAAGAGAAGCCTTACGTGCTTCTAGTTGTAGGAACTCCGGGGTCTGGGAAGACCAGCGTAAGTCGAAGATTGGCAGAGCTTCTAGGCTGTCTCTTCTTCGAAGCTAAAGAGATCTTCGAACGCGGGAGAGCTCTGACTCCTGACGCTACAGGAAGAGACTCCATGACTGTTCTAATCGACAAGGCTGAAGAGGTCCTAAAGAACTTCGTGGAGTCTCTAGAATCTTGTGCTGTGATCGCAGACATCAGCTCCTCTCTTTGGTTAGAGCGCGTAGGAGAACATATAGCTCTAGTCGTTCTGCTTCGTCTTCACCCTCTCGAGCTCAGAAGGAGGCTTGAAATGAGAGGTTGGAGCGCTAAAAAGGTCTTGGAAAACGCTTTGGCAGAAGCCTTCAACGTAGTGGCTGAAGAACTCTTAGACTACAGCAACGACGTAATCGAAGTAGACTGTACTGGAAAAAGTGTAGAGGAAGTCGTTGTTGAGGTCTTTACAGCGATAAGCAAATGGAACACAGGAGTCTCCATAGACTGGCTCGAAAGAGATCCTGAGCTATTAGAAGAGGTTTCTAGAATGGTCTTAGAGCTTGACTCTCACCAGAACGACTCGACTACATGAGGGAGACTGGACTAGAGCCACTCCTGGCTCAAGTTTGTCAAGAACTTCCAGATAGTCTTGAGATAAGCTCATGCTATCCGCTATCACCGCTTTGTCTCTAGCGCTCTTCAGAGCGTGAACTATCTTGGTGTTAGCGTTTAGGAGAACTCCGTTAGGTATTGATGAAGGAGATTGAGAAGCTACAGCTAGGCTGAGTCCGTACTTTCTGGCTTCTGCAAACAGTTGTTCTACAAAAGGTTGTTCCTCCCCTGAGAGCACGTTATGAGCTTCATCGACCACCACTAAAGAACTGTCAGCTATACTTCTTCGCTCTCTCTCAAAGAAAAGAGTAGCTAACATAAAAAGAGCATAGCTTCTTCTGGCTATCCAACCTCTAATATCGTTCAATCTGACGACCTTTATGCCTGTCAGCTCAGGCAAAGAGGTCTTTGAGAACGCCGTATAAGACCCTCTGGTCAATAAAGCGACCTTCCTGAGAAGAGCTCTCTTAACCTCTCTATCCCATCTGGACTCCTCGAGAAGCTCTTCTATCTTAACCTCTAGCTCTTTCAGATTTCTAGGTCTCGCTCCCTCGACAGCCTTTACGAGAAGATAAGACTGAGGACCGCTCAGACCTAGAGCTTTGCTCATTATGTTGACAAACGTCTCTTCGTCTTCTACCACTTCTAGAGGGTTCAAAGAGGCCTGGCCCTTCATAGGACTTAGGACATCGAAGTTAGCGCCAACAGAGGTCAGAAGGTTCGAGTACTCGCCAGTCCAGTCCAAGATCAGTACTGAGAACCCTAGCTCTTTGGCGACCACAGCAAGACGAGAAAGAGTTGTAGACTTACCGGTTCCTGTAGAACCGAACACCGCTACATGTTTCGACAAGTCATCTTTAGAGAGTCTGAACTCTCCTCCTGCGAAGTCTAAGAGTTCTCCAAAGACTATGGAACTCTCTCCGTTAAGACATGGAGAGAAGGATAGAGGAGAGTAAACCAAGGGAGTAACGAAGTTCAGACTGAGTTTTCTGAAGGCTTCTGCAAGGCTAGCGCAAACCTCACTGTCATCAATCACTTTGAGACCCGGTATAGCTGAAGGAAGAAGCTTCTTGAGGACTAGGTGCTCCTGCCCGACAACATCGGGATCTCCCAAGACGGCAAGCACTGTGGCGGAGAGGGTTCCAGAGAGTCCTGTCACTAAAGCGTACTTAGCTGTAGTTCTCCTAGCTCTCTCTCCAATGATCTTCGAGAGCTCTCGCGATGCCTCCTCAGTCTTCCTTCCCTTGAAGTCTAGAGCTAGAGCTCTACACGACTCCTCGAAGCCTCCTTGAGTATAACCAAGCCTTGAAGCCTTGGTCAAGAAATCACTGATAAGGCTCTTAGCCCTAAAGACAGCAAAGAAAAGCGCTAAAGCGATAACTAAGACCCAAAGCGCAAAGAGAAGTCTACTCGTTTCCACGAGTTCTAAGACTGTAGCCAAGGTCGTAAAGAAGAGCGCTACAGAAATTGTGACGACAACCAGTCTTACAGCGAGCGGAAACCTTTCAAGAAAGGAGGTCTCCAAGACTACCCTCTGACATCTTAGAGCTTCTTAAAGAGGACCTCTGAGAAAGTGTTTTTGTGTGACCAGAACTAATCTTAAACTTTCTAGAGCTTTTTAAAACATAGATAGTATTTTTGCTCTAGTTGAAGGCCTAGAGGAGGCTTGAACCTAAACACTATTCCCCAGATCGACAACACAGTCTCCCCTATCTTTTCATCAACAACCAAATAGCCGTGACCGCAAAAGTTCTGTTCGTCAAGGTTTTTGGGTTTCTCTTCGCTTATAGAGAGTTCCAACACATCTCCCTCTTTGACTTCATAGATGCTCTCGATAACGTCAAAAATCGCAACGCCTTTCTCGTACTCTGCCGTAGCTATAGACTGACCTCTGATAAGTCCGGGTCTGACGCTCGTGATTTTAGCCTTTAGGTTTACCTCGACCACTTTAGCGCTTCACCTAAGCCTCTCTAATTTCGTAACGTTATATCTTATTTGCTGATGAAGCGTTTATAAGTGTTTATGCCTAAAACAGACCTCGAACGATAAGACAAGAGCGAAAGCAGTTCGAAAAGGAAAGAAAATAAGCTTAAAGACCTGCCCTTCAGCTGTAGGCAGGGGGTGAGTTCAGATGTCTATACCCTCGGAGGCTAGCAGAAGGCTTTACTCAAAGCTGTCAAGTCTGTTAGACAAAGAGGTATCGGTTAAGCTGACGAACGGTAGACTCTACAAAGGGAAGCTAGGCGGTCTCGACTTTAGCAATCTAAACATGATACTAGAGAAAGCCGTAGACTCAGATGGTCGCACTTGGCCTCTTGTTTTCATAAGCGGCACAAGCATAAGCGAGGTGATTCTTGAAGAGGGCTCTGTTTTCGACGCTAAAGAGTTCGCTGAGTTCCTAGCGGTTCAAGGAGGGATTGGGAGACATCTCATAAAAATCTACGAAGACGTTAACATAGTAGAGATAGGCAAAATGATTAGAGTCAGCGCCAACGGTATAGAGGGCTCAGGTCCTATGGCTCAAAAGATACACACTCTTTACCTAGAATACCTTAGATCTAAAGGTGTCAGAGTTTAGCTCCTTTTTTGAGATAAAAGATGTAGACCTAGCTGGGAGAATTGGAAGACTCAGAATTAGAGGTAAGAGTTTAGAGACTCCTGCCTTCTTTCCTGTGATAAACGTCCTCAAGCAAGAAGTGAGCATAGAAGAGATCGAAAAAGCGGGTTTCAAACAGCTTATAGTTAACGCCTACATCCTTAAGAAGAGATATGGAGACTTAGTAATTCAAAAAGGAGTGCACTCCTTTCTGGGCTTCGACGGAGTAGTGATGACTGATTCAGGAGCCTATCAGATCCTCGAATATGGAGACATAGAATTCGAACAGAAAGAGATCATAGATTACGAGAAAGCCATAGGAAGCGATATAGCTGTCATCTTAGACATACCTACAGGCGACGTAGATTACGAGACCGCTAAGAAGACTGTAGAAGAGACTCTTAGAAGAGGGAGAGAAGCAGAAGCTATGATAGAGGGTTCTGACCAAGTCTGGCTCATGCCTGTCCAAGGAGGCAGATACTTAGACCTTGTTGAAATGTCTGCACGAGAAGCAGCTAGCATGAAAGGATACTCTATGTACGGTATAGGTAGTCCCACAGTCTTTCTCGAAAGATACGATTTCGATGTAATTCTCGATATGATCTACACAGCTAAGAGACGTCTTCCTGAAGGCAAGCCTGTTCATCTCTTCGGAGCTGGACATCCTCTCATACTGCCGTTCGCTATAGCGCTAGGGATCGACACGTTTGATTCAGCATCCTACATCCTTTATGCTAGAGACGAGAGATACATGTTGGAAAGCGGAGTCTACGACCTTAAAGAGCTCGACTACTTGCCTTGTAACTGTTCAGTCTGTTCTTCTAAATCCGTAGAGGACCTGAAGACTGCAGAAGCTAGTGAAAAAACGAGATTGCTTGCGCTCCACAACCTCTATGTGATAAAGAAGAGCATAGAGAAGACCAAACAGGCTATCAGAGAAGGAAGGTTATGGGAGTACCTTGTGGAACTTTCGGCAAGTCATCCCAAAGCTTACGAATGTCTCCTCAAAATGAGAAGGTATATGAAGTATCTTGAAGAACGCACTCCTGAAGCCGAGGGGCGCATCAAAGCTCTGAGGTTTTCCAGACTAGAGAGCGTGTGGAACCCTAAGGTCATTAGGTATTATAAGAGAATAGCCTCTGTTCTAGACGGACTTCTCAAAAAAGCTGAGAAGCTGATCCTTAGGCCTTTTCTAGACGAGACCGAGTGTCTCCTAGATTACGACTTTGAGAGAAGAGACCAGGCGATAGTGATATACTATAGACCGTACTTAGGACTCATCCCTGAAAAGCTGTGTGGAACTTATCCTACCACTCAAAGCGTCTTCAGCGGTCTTCAAGACTCTAGGGTCGTAGACCTTTTGGCGAATTCTGTGAGAGCTTTGGCGAGCAAAGCCAAAAAAGAAGGTGTCCAAGTGGTCGTCGAGTATTGTAACAGAGTCTATTGGCAAAGGGCTGTAGGGGTTGAAGCTCGAGAGCTAGGACTAGAGGTTGTTGAGAGGTGTTGAGCTGGTGTTTACATATACATGCCTTTCGCTTCTTCTGTCGTTCTCGATGCTTCGCTCTCCAACACTCTGATGATCTTTTCTATTTCATCTCTTTGTTTCTTAGCTAAAGCCTCAAGTTCTTCGAAATCTAAGTCTGTGTTGAGGAGGTCTCTCGCTACCACTTTGACAGCAACGAGAACAGCATCGTAGTCTATGGTTTCAGGAAAGGTATAAGAGAGAACCATCACTGCAGGGATCTCTTTGATATCTGAAAGCATGTAGAGGTAAGCCAAAGGACCTATCACTCCAAGCCCTTCTTCAAGCTCTGGAGCGGGGAGTTGAGGTCCTTTATACTTAGAGTTCTTAAGCCATCTGTAGCCGAAAGTCTCGTTTTTGTGTTTGAACTCCTTATTAAGTCCACCGATTAGGATCATGTGGCTGAAGCCAACTCTCTCTACCCATTCTGTTAGACCTTTCCCATACTCTACTAGGGACCTACCCTGAGGAACAGCTCTGTTGATGATTATAGTCGCTTTGTGTTTAGGAGAGTAGTATATCTCATAGGGGTACCCTACTCCGTCTTCTTCTACAGCTATAAAAGCTGGAGTGTCTTTGAGCAAGATAACGCCAGCTTTTTCTGCCTTGAGGGCTAACGCTAAATGTTTAGAAGCCAGATACCCTACCATCCCAAAACCTCTGAACCCAGTTATTAAAACTGAACCTCTCAGTTCGTCTTCGCTAAATCTCTTCAAGACTATCTCCAAGACTTTTCCACCTTGCTTTCTCTAAGCCTGACTACCTCTCCGCGCTCGACGCTTTTAACTGCGGCTGGAGGAAGCCTTAGCCTTCCTACACCCACGAGGGTGTCTCTTTCGTCTACTACTATCACCTCTGCTCCCGCTCTTACCATAGGGTCAATGTCTAAAACTATGGGTCTCAACACAGAGCCTTTGATGAAGTCTATTCTTGAAGAGTCTATAATGACTCTATGTCTAGGAGGTTCAACACACTCTCGTATTATCTCGCCAGCCTTTAAGGTCAAGGCAAAAAGGCCTATGGTAGGCCTTAAGGTAAGAAGTCTCTCACCTTTTAGCAACACGTCTCTTATCCTTCCTCTAGGTGAGAGCATCACATCCATATCTCTCTCGTACTTCATGAAGCATTCAGCTACCTCTACTCCGAACTGATAGGCTAGAACTGAGTACACTCTAAGAGCTAGCGTTTCACTCAACACTGAGAGCCCTCTTATGAGAGACTAGCTTAGAGCAGATTAGGATTAGTCGAATAGCCGTTTTGCCCTAAGCTTCTGTATGCTTTATTAAAGCAAGCTAAGCCTCCACCTTGCAGACGACCTTTGAACTCAACAATACACAGAGTTCACGTCTAGCTTAAGCTTTGAAACTTAAGACAAACATCTCACTATCGCTCAGAACTTTGTCTTGGACTCACTCAGAAGGTCAAAAGCCTGCTAAGTATCTTAGAACCCTACAAAAAGCCTCTTAAAAACATAACGCGCTGAAGTATCTCAGCCCTCGCTTTCGACCGCTAAAATCGGAAAGCCCGAAAGTTTAGGAAGAGACAAAGACTCCTCTAATACCTTGAATACCGCTTCGAGTAACGCGTAAAACGACGGAGGCTCTCCGAGAGCAACCAATTTATCTTCTACATAGACTACTGGTATCCTCTCAGCCTCGCTATCTGTCTCTCCTATTGGAAGTTCCAAGACGTCCACATCTACTGAGATCCCGTAGGTTGAAGCCACAAACAACTGGAAGTCTTTCAGAATCCTCCGAGTTGTATCGCTCTTCCAGTCAAACCCTAGATAAGCCTTAACTCTCGTAGATCTTCACCGCTAGCGTTTAAAGTTAGCGAGGAGTTTTCGTGAGCGACCACAGTAACACCTAATAATCTTAGCGTTAAGAGTATCGTAGGTCCCGCTCAGGAGGTGAGAGATTTGGTGAGGACGCTTAACACTAGCAATAAAGAAGCTCAAGAGGACAGCGAGGAGAAGAAATGGGTCTCCTTAATGATGAGGTCTGCCAAAAAGTACCATAGACTCTGTCCCTACTTCGACAAGAAGACTCTCGTATGCTTGATCTCTGTGAACGTCGAGGGGAAACAAGAGAAATGCGGTAGAGAGGGCAAGTTTGAGGGATGTCCGGTCTTAGCGAAGCTTTTAGAGAAGGCTTACAAACATTATAAGGAAAGAGGTAAGGCTTTACCTAAAGATTTTCAGGACGTGGTGAGCCAGGCGTTTTTGCTCTAACCGCTAGCTAGTTTGTTGTTCGCCTAAGATCTGAAAGTAGAGCTTCCTGATAGGACAGAACTCCCACAGAGCTTCGCATTTGTACACGGATGAACTCGTTAGATAGCGTTCGCTTAGATTGCACCGAGCTACATAAACTCCTTGTCTTTCCTCTACGCTAAAGAACTGACAGCGAGACGAAGGCTTACGGCTTTGTGCGTAAATCCGAATAAAAGAGATTTTGTTAGCTTTGCTTGACAGAGTTTACACCTCCTAGGTTACTTCTGCTAGAGAACGGTTTTAATAAGTCAGAGCGCTCTCTAAAGACCTCTTGCCTCTCATAGACTTCACTTTCTCTATCGCTATCTTGAAGTCCTCTGAAGAAATAACGCTAGAACCCTTCCTTATAGCGTTGTAAGCCGCTTCCACAACTAACGACTTCAGCTCAGCTCCGCTAAACCCTTCTGTGAGAACAGCTATCTCTTCCAAATCCACATCAGGAGCTAGAGGAGTTTTCTTAGTATGTATCTTCAGAATAGAGAGCCTTCCTTTCTTGTCAGGTAGAGGGAACTCTATGATCTTATCGAACCTGCCTGGTCTCAACAGAGCTGGATCAAGAATCTCTAATCTGTTCGTAGCCGCGACTATCTTAACGTTTGAAAGAGAGGAGAAGCCGTCTAGCTCTACGAGAAGTTGAGCTAGTGTTCTGTGGACTTCTCTCTCGCCACTTGTTCCAACTTCCAGCCTACGACTTCCTATTGCATCGATCTCATCGATAAACACTATTGAGGGGGCTTTGCTTTTAGCGAGCTTGAAGAGTTCTCTCACGAGACGTGCTCCTTCTCCAACAAATTTGTTAAGCAGACTACTTGCGCTTAAGCTGATGAAGGTAGCTCCCGCTTCTCTCGCAAGAGCTCGAGCTACAAGAGTCTTCCCTGTGCCAGGAGGACCGTAGAAAAGAACTCCTTTAGGTGGCTCTATCCCCATCTCGACGAAAAGTTTAGGTCTTTTAAGAGGTAAGATTATAGCTTCGTATATCTCATCGAGCTGAGCCTCGAGACCTCCTACATCATCGAAGCTCACGGGAGGGGTCTCTTCAACTAAGAAAACAGAGACGAGAGGATCAGCTCGATCAGGAAGCACATCTACTATCGTAGAGCCTCTGCTGTTAAGAGCTACGGTCACTCCTGGTCTTAGTTTCTCTCTATCGACATGACTGGCTACGTTGACTACTAGATTAGGTCCCGAACTGCTTCTAACTACTACTCTATCGTTGTCTATAACGTCTATAACTGTAGCCTCTATGAGAGGAGGAGACAGGAGCTTTGCTACCTCGTTTTTATAGTATTCAAGGTCGCGCTCAAGAGCAAGCTTAGCCTGAGTGAGGAATCTAACCTTCTCTCTCAAAGCATCTTGCTCACTTAGTTGTAGCTGAGCGGGTTGCACTCGACCCCTTCCAGCTTCTAGCTCGCAGAAGATTTTTATTAGAGGAACCAATTAATACCCTCAAGCGATACTCCGTTAATACGTGAGCGAGGTCTAAAACATGACTTCTAGCGTCTGTGAGGTCTGCGGAAAGGTCGTAGAGAGGGTTGTGAAAGCTACGGTCGACGATGCTGAGCTCAGCCTCTGTCCGCTTTGTCTCTCCAAACTAGGAAAGAGAGCTAAAGTGATAGAAGAGGAGACGAGAAGAACTCTTGCTCAGAAGAAATCTCAACAAAGTCAAACTAAGCGTCAGACTTCCGTTAGAACTTCTCAATCGATTGAGATTTTAGACCTCGTAGAAGGCTACGGCGACGTGATTAGAAAAGGGCGTGAGAAAAAAGGATGGACTCAAGAGGTTCTAGCCCAAAAGCTAAGGGTCAGTGTAGACGTGGTTAGGAAAATAGAGAGCGAGAAGTACAAACCTCCTATAGACTTGGCTAAGAGGATAGAGAAGTTGTTAGGAGTGAGATTGCTCACTTCAACTGAAGAAGAGCCTTTAGGAGAAGTTCCTAACCTCCGAGGAACCACCTTAGGAGAGGTGGTGGTGGTTAGGAGAGAAGAAAAGCAAAACAGCTAAGAGCTTCAACGCATATCTCGTGATCCCTAAGCGTGCCTCTGATCAGCTAGAAGAGGCTCTAGCTCTAGCTGAGACTGCAGGATATAATATCTCTAGGATTTGGAAGACCCGATACTCTTGGGGCGTAGGTAGAGGGCTTCTAAAAGAGATAAGTGAGAAAGCACGAGAAGAGAAGCCTCAGGCTATCATATTTTACGGAAACGTAAAGCCCTCTTCTTATTTCAAGCTGGCTAAAGAGACAAAAGCGAAGGTCTTGGATAGAGTTATGTTGATATTAGAGATCTTTTTAAAGCATGCTGGAAGCAAGGAAGCTTTGCTCCAAATAGAGATAGCCAGATTGAGACACGAACTTCCTCTAGTGAGAGAATTCGTCAGGAGGAAAAAGCTAGGAGAGCTACCGGGTTTTCTAGGATCTGGAGGCTACGCTACCGATAGCTACTATAGACACCTCACGAACAGATTGGCTAAGCTAAGAGATGAGCTAGAAAAGCTCAGAGAAATTAGAAGACGTCATGCTCTCTCTAGGATAAGCCTAGGGTTACCTCACATAGCTATAGTAGGCTACGCTTCAGCAGGGAAAACCACGCTTTTCAATGCAATAACCGGAGAGAATCAACCTACGGGCGAAGAGTACTTCACAACTCTTCATCCGAAACGCTCTTCAAGAGTGCTCAACGGCGCTAAGCTCGTGTTTGTAGATACGGTCGGTTTCATAAGAGATGTGCCTCCTGAGATCATTGAAGCTTTTCATTCAGTGTTAGAAGAAGTCAGACTTGCCGACTTGATCTTGTTTGTTGTAGACGTCTCTGAAGAGTCGAGAGTTCTCAAGGAGAAGCTAGAAGCAGGACTACAGGTGCTCTCTAGAATTGAAGCCATAGGGGTCCCTCTTGTTGTCGTTGCTAACAAGATAGACAAGGTGTCTCTCGAAGACCTGAAGGTTAGAACGTTGGTCATAGAAGAGGTCTGTTTAAACAAGGGAGTAAACTGTAGGATCGTACAGGTCTCAGCGTTGAAAAAGATAGGTTTAGATGATCTCCTGAATACTGTGCTTGAGCTGTTAAACTCTAAGCTCAGCGAAAAGCAGAGTTCAAGAGGTCAGAGAGTTCTTGCACCCAGCTGACGTTTATGGTAAGGTTTACGTATTGAGACTTGGACACAGACCTCTTAGAGATAAAAGAGTGACCACTCACGTAGGGCTTGTAGCCAGAGCTTTCGGAGCTAACGGCTTTGTGTTAGGAGATATATGTGATGAAGAAGTCATCAATAGCCTCAAGAAGGTGTTGAGCTTATGGGGAGGCTCTATGCATATAGAGTGCGGTATCGGTAGTAAAGACTACGTTAGGTCCTGGCGCTCCAACGGCGGAGAGATCATTCATCTCACAATGTACGGGCTGAGCCTAGATGACGTTGTAGACGAGATAAGGTCTTCCCCAAAGCCGAAGCTGATAGTAGTCGGCTCTGAGAAAGTGGAGAGGTTCTTTTATGACAACGCAGACTATAACGTAGCTGTCGGAAATCAGCCTCACAGCGAGGTCTCAGCCCTAGCTTTGTTTTTAGATCGGCTTTATAGGGGTTCCTGGACTCATATTATCTTTGAGGGGGCCAAACTCAAGATAATACCGTCAGAGAGAGGTAAGAAGGTGATACGTCTGTGAGCGGAAACTCAACGACAAATAGTCTCAAGCTTATTGAAGAGTTCGCCATGAGGATCTCTGAGAACAATGGAATAGACCCAGCTTTAGCTCTTAATGTCTTCAGGCTTATAGTAGTTCACAGCGAAAAAGGCGGTTTGAGCGATAACGAAATCGAAGAGCTAAGCGGACTAAGACAGATAGAAGTCCGTAAAGTCCTCAGAGTGCTTTATGAAGCAAGACTTATAGAGATGAAGAAAGAAAGAGACGCTAAGCAGGACATTGTGAAGTACACTTGGTATATAGACAGCGACGTTCTCAACTTCAACCTGCTAAAAAGGAAGAAGCTCACACTAGAAAAGCTCAAAGAAAGATTAGGAAGCGAGAAGAAAAACGAATGGTATGAGTGTCCTAGCGAGGGAATCAGGTTCTCGCTTCATGAAGCTTTCGAAGTCGACTTTGTGTGTCCTCGTTGTGGCTCTCCTTTAGAGATGTCTAAAGGCGACTGTATTGAGAAGCTGTCCAAACACATAGCTGTTCTAGAAGAGGAGATAGCTGAAGATGAGAAGAACCTTTTCGCTAATTGATGTGTTTGGAGGTGGAGGAGGCTACAGCAGAGGTTTTGTAGAAGCAGGCTTCAAGGTTCTAGCTGCAATAGAGAACAACCCTCCTGTAGCTAAAACCTATAAAGCCAACTTTCCTGAAGCTTTGGTAATAGCTGAAGACGTAAAAGAGGTCGGTTATCCTCTTCTTAAAAGCCTTTTAGGCATTTCGCGAAGCGATGTAGAGGTCGTGATAGCGAGTCCGCCTTGTGAACCCTTTACAGAAGCCAATCCAAAAAGGATGAAAGACCCTCTCGACAGGCTTTACGTAGACCCCGCAGGACAACTCTTTTTGCATGCTATCAGAATAATAGGAGACCTACAACCTAAGGTCTTCGTTATAGAGAACGTGAGAGGGATCTTAGAGCCTCCTATAGCTAAGAGCATAAAGAGAGAACTCGAAAGAGCAGGCTATCCTCGAGTTTACTTCAACGTGTTGAAAGCAGAAGAACACGGCTGTCCTAGCGCGAGAACTAGAGTCTTCGTGTCCAACATAAAGATAGATCCTCCCAAGAAGCCAGGACCTTCAGTATGGGAGGTGCTCAAAGACTTGCCTCCACCAGGTTCTAGCTACCCTCCTAATCATGAGTATCCTCAAGAACTCTCTAAAAGAATGAAGGCTAGAGTTTCGAAGTTAAGATGGGGAGAGGCCTTGCTCTTCTTTGAAGGAGCCACTCGAAGACATCCTAACTACGTGAGGTTGGACCCAGAAAAGAGAGCTCCTACGGTTATGGGCTCTTCTAGATTCATTCACCCCTATGAGGATAGGTTGCTAACTGTGAGAGAGCAGGCGAGGCTTATGGGATTTCCTGACTACCATATCTTCTTGGGAAGCAAAGACCTGCAGTACGATATGGTTGGTGAAGCCGTTCCTCCGCCTTTAGCTAGAGCTATAGCCGAGTGTGTTATAAGAGTTCTATCGGAGAGCTAAGGAAATCGTAGTCTTCTTAAGCCCGCTCCAACTGTACAACTCAACTCAATAAAGCTCCTTCTTGTCAAACGAAAGAGGAGTCTGCTTTGCTCACAAGAGAAGAACTCGAGCGTTACGATAGACAGATCCGGCTTTTTGGAGTCGAAGCTCAGGAGAAGCTGAAGAGATCGCGTGCTCTGATAGTAGGGCTTGGAGGTCTCGGGTCTCCTACCGCTATATACCTAGCCGCAGCCGGTGTAGGCGAACTCCTCTTAGTAGACTTCGAGAAAGTGGAGTTAAGCAATCTCAATAGACAACTCCTTCACTGGACCAAAGACTTAGGAAGACTAAAGACCGAATCAGCAGCTGAAAAGCTAAAAGAGATCAACCCTCACGTATCCGTTGAGGTCTTTAACGTCAGAGCTGATGAAGAGCTACTCGACGAACTGATCAGGAGAGCAGACGTAGCTCTTGATTGTGTAGACAACTGGGAGACCAGGTTCGCTCTCAATAGAGTCGCAGTAAGACATGGAAAGCCTTTTGTTCATGCAGGAGTTAGAGGAATGTGGGGACAGCTTTTAGTAGTGGTTCCAGGAAAGACTCCTTGTTTGAACTGTTTGATCCCCTTGCCTCCTCGAGAGGAAGCTAAGCTTCCTATGTTAGGCACCACTTCTGGAGTCATGGCTGCTCTTCAGGCAACTGAAGCCATCAAGTTGCTAACCGGTTATGGGAGACCTGCTTTAAACAAGCTCGTAGTCTACGATGGCTTTTCGACTGAGTTCTCAGAGATCCCTGTGGTCAGAAATCCCAAATGTCCTATTTGTGGCTCCGAGAAGCGTTAAGTCTTCTCAATCAAGTAGAGAGCGTTGGGTGGACTTATGGAACTCTTCCCGCTATTACATAACGTCAGTAGCGTTCAGAGACTTGTAGACACAGCGAGACTTGTCTATGGGCTAGGTCTTAAAGTCTTTGTTGCCACCAAAGTCTATGGAGCAGCTGCTCAGTCAGGAGTTCCTGAGATCATGAAAATAGCTATGAAAAGCGGAGGTAGTTTCTTCGTTCTCCAAGACCTTCCAGACGCTTTTGAAGTCCTCAGACCCGATGTGGTTCTTCTGGTAAGCCGTAGCTACGCTCGCGAAGTCCTAGACGTTTTTAACCCCCCGGTTTATGAAGGTAGAGTTCTCGTGGTCTTCAATGGAGGAGACCCTGATTTCGCAGTCAACGAGATAGCTCATGGAAAGCCTGTGTACATAAAAGGAGCTGAAGGAAAGCTCGGTCCCGTCGCTGAAGCAGCATTAATTTTATACTGTCTCCTTCATCGCAGAGATCGGGGAGAGCACTCAGTTGTCTGAACTTCGTGAGGAGACAGTCAGAAGCCTTCTGGCTCAGCTAAGACGTTACTCAAGCGCTGCCTTCGATCTAGCTGTGTACTCTCTGGCTTTCAATGATAGTGTGGCAGCTCTCGAAGTGCTCTTGATAGAAGACGTAGTAGACAGTCTCACTAAAAGACTAGCGGAAAAGACCTTTCAGGCGTTTAGGCTTGGCGGCTCAGCTCGTATGAGTCATGGAATAGCTGGAGTCGCCTCAGCTCTAGATAGCATAAGCGACGCTTCTGGAGACCTAGCGACAGCCGTTTTAAGAGGTTATCCTCCACATCCCTACATCACAGCTACGACCTGTATGGGCGAAGCTGTGTTCCCTCTAAGAAGCAGAAGAGAAGTCTCCTGGCCTTTTTCAGCTGTTGTTGATGTGCTTCTCATAAAGAGAGGCGAGAAGTATCTCCTAGCTCCTGAAGTCTCTAGAGTAATGGAAGGCGACCTGTTAGTCGTCAGAGGGCCTATAGACGAGATAGAACAGCTTTCGAAAGAATTGGGAGAACCTATAAATGTAGAGAAGTGTTCTCAAGAAGTAGCCCTTCTCTCTCGTGCTGGCGACAGACTTGCTGAAAGCGTAAGAAGCTTAAAGCTCTCTCTAGATGCCATGTTGGATATGGCCTTCTACGCTCTCATAGACGACGATATGGAGATAGCCTCTAGCGTTGTAGAACTCGAAGACCATGTAGACAAGCTCTACTACGAAGCTCTCGAAGGCATAGCTGAACACTCTTACTCATCTCCATCGAGAGAGGTCATCAGTCTGATAGTGTTTATCAAAAGCTTAGAAGAGATAGGAGACGCTGCTCACAGACTAGCGCAAGTCGTTTTGAAGAGAGAAGTGTCTGAAGTGCTTGGAGAGGCTGTCGAGATGGGTGAAGAGGTCTATCTCAAAGTAGCGTACCCTAAGAGAGACCCTATAGAGCTCAGCAGACTAGACCTTGAAGACTTGGGCTTCGTTGTAGTAGCCGTCTATAAGAGGTCAGAAGACGATTGGATAGTCCCTCCGCGTTCCTCTATGAAATTAGAAGAAGGAGACCTTTTGCTATTAAAGTACTACAAAACTGAAGCCAGTGCAGAAAGACATCTCTTAAAGCGTTTAGAGGCTATGGGGTTACGTCCTTTAACCAAAACTCCGTCTCGTTCTTAGCCTTAAACCGGGGGGTTAACGGTTAACTAGAGTAAGACCGGGGCTCTCCTAGCATAGATTCGATTAAGACATACTCTTTGGGCGGTGGCTCTGAGCACTGGAGAAAGAAAAGAGCGGTTCGCTGAAAGGACTACGGAAAGTCAACAACACGAAAGAGCTGGACCGCGTAGCAGAATAGTAGATTCAATTTTCTTACTGCTTCTCTCTAGACCTATGAGGTCAGCTGAGATAGCTGAAGCTTTAGGGTTTAGCTCTAGATACGTCTCGAGCTATCTCTCTTATTGGAGAGCTAGAGGTTACGTAGAGTATAGCTCAGGGTTTTGGTATCTCACAGCTAAAGGAGAAGAGTACGCTAGGTCTGTGTATTTCAGAGAGTCGAAGAAGAGCTCTTCCGATGAGTACGTGCTTTTGGCTCAGAGAATCCTCTCGTCTAACGTAAAGCTGGCAATAAAAGACAAAGCTCAAACTCTTCGGTCTGGCTCTTCTGAACGACTTTTGCCGTTCACTGTCGAGCTAACGGAAAAAGCTGGCAATAAACTACAAGATAGAGTTTCGACAGCTACATGTGTTCTTTCCAAACTGAAGAACCTTGTCAGTGATGACGAACTCGACGTCTTGGCTCATTTAGCTACTCACTATGCGAGATGGGGAACCACATATATGTATCTTGATCAAATACAGGAGAGACTTGAAGCCGACTACTCTTGGCTTATGAGAGTTTTGAGGACTCTACAGAGCAAAGGACTTCTTTATATATACACTGACCCTCGACTTGGGGTAAGAGTCGGCTTCTCGAAGAACTTGAAAGAGCTTTTAGAAAGATGTTCTAATGAAGGTCTAGAGTCGGCGAGGTCGTAAATTATAAACTACTACCACTTAGCTCGAGTTAGCTCAAGTTCTGTTGAAGTTTGACTATCATAATGAAAAAGTTTGTATAATTGTGTTTTAGCGCCTATAGTACTACTAAGCCAGAAAGAAGAGACCCAGAGGTGGTAGTTTTAGAAGCACAGAGGTCTAGAAAGCCGTTAACCCCCCGGTTAAAGACATAGCTCGAATACTGACACAAGCGCGTTGTAGGCTTTATCGAGTTCTCTGTTGTTCACTATAGCTACAAACATTAAGTCGCCTTCTGTGAAACATTTAGAGACTTTTCCGCCTATCTCGCTTTCAAGTTCAGGAGGAGAGCCAGGCATTAGAAATCTATCTCGAGCCCAGCTACCCACTATAGCTTTAGAACAACCTGCTGCGATGAAGAGGTCTCTAAAAGCCATAGCCTCTACGTCTTTAACCGGGGGGTTAACACAGGAAACAGCTATCGCTACAGCTTGTTCCCATGACTTGAAGCCCAGACTTGTCTCACAGACTCTTACCTTAGAGTTCAACCACTTGAGGAGCTCTTCTCCTTTCTCTGTGAGAACAGCTCCTCCTCTGCTTCTCATGATCAGCCCTCTTTCCTTCAATCTGGCTAAAAGGGTTTTCACAGAAGAGTCGCTAAGACCAAGCCTATAGGATATAGAGGGTCTACCCAAAGGCTCCTTTTTCAACTCTTTGAGGAGAGCGTGGACATGATAGAGAGTGAAGGCAGGTCTGCCTCCTCTTTCAGGTTCTGTGAGACCTTTGAGGAGCTCAAGCAAGAGCCTGTTGCCCATTCATAGAGATAAGGCTAGTTGAGCTAATAAACGAGCTGGGGCTCAGCTAGTGAACTCTAGACGCGAGAGAGCGCTTAAGATAAAGAGGAAGCTTTACGAGAAGCTCAGGAGTTCTTGCGACCTAAAAGAAGTAGTTGAATGGGCTTGGGAGGACTTCGGAGCCAGAGTGAAAAACTGGGACGACATCGAGAAGCTCGTAACCAGTAGCGAGGTCACTATAGGAGACATCGTAGCGTTTCTCTCAGAGCTCGGCATAGAGGTCACAGAAGAAGATTTAGACTTAACGGAGGAAGACCTAAGAGACGCTCTGAAAGCTTCTGAGGAAACAGGGAGGTAAACGGTGCTTAGAGGCAGACACCTTTTAGACCTAATAGACTATGAGCCAAAGGAGATCGAGGAGATCATAAAGAAAGGGCTTGAGTTCAAAGAAGCTTATCGTAGAGGTCAGAGAAGAGTTGAACTTCTTCAAGGAAGAACTATAGCTCTTCTTTTCGAGAAGCCCAGCACGAGGACTAGAGTGAGTTTAGAGGTTGCAGCCTATCAGCTTGGAGCTAAAACTCTCTATTTGAGGTGGGATGAGCTCCAGCTAGCGAGAGGAGAAACTCTAGCTGATACAGCTAGAACGCTCTCAAGATATGTAGACGGCATAGTGGCTAGAGTTAAGAGCCATAAGACGTTAGTAGAGCTAGCTAGACACTCTACAGTCCCCGTGATCAACGGGTTGAGCGACCTCAGTCATCCGCTTCAAGCTCTAGGAGACATGATGACGATATTGGAGAAGAAAGGTAGACTCAAAAACGTGAAGCTCGTCTTCGTGGGAGACGGCTCTGACAACGTGCTGAACAGCCTGATAGTAGTTGGAGCTAAGCTAGGTCTTCATATAATCATTTCGTCACCTCCTCAACTAAAGCCTGACCCCAATGCCTTGAGCGCAGCTCTAAGAGAAGCAGAGAGAACTGGAGCGACCATAGAGTTTGTAGAAGAGCCGAGAGAAGCAGTCAGAGGAGCTGATGTTGTTTACACAGACGTCTGGGTAAGCATGGGACAAGACGAGACGGCTGAGCTCAAAAGAAGCCTCTTGAGACCTTATCAAGTCAACGCGAAGCTTATGGAACTAGCTGGAAGTCAAGCTATCTTCATGCATTGTCTTCCAGCTAGAAGAGGTGAGGAGGTCACAGACGAAGTGATCGACGGTCCTCAAAGCGTAGTATGGGACCAAGCTGAGAACAGACTACACATCCAGAAAGCGGTCTTCTCTCTCCTGATACCTTGAGCCTCAAACTCGATGAGAGCCTAAACGAGATGTCGGAAGAGACAGGTGAGGTGATGAACTCACCTAATATAAAAACCCATATCGAAGCTGACCCCTCTCAGTCTTTAAGCTTTAGATAACGAGTACTTCAGGATACCTGCGGGTAGCTGAGATGAACAGCAAAGAGGAGGTTATTGACAAGCTGAAGGTAAGTAGAGAGGAGCTAGCGAAGATCGTGAAGGAATTGAAAAACTGGCAGGCTCCCGCTACGGTTCTACTCAGCCTGTATGTGCCTCCAGGCAAGCCCATATCCGATGTGCTTCAACTCTTGAGACAGGAGTTTTCGATCACTGACAACATAAAGCTGAAGAGGACCAGACAAGCGGTTAAGAGAGCTCTTAGCGGAGCCATAGAAAGACTTCAAATGATTCCGAAGACTCCTCCCAACGGTTTGGTAGTCTTCTGTGGAGAGAACATGAATACAGGAGACTTCATCTGTCTCATCTTTTCTCCGCCAGAGAAAGTTCCAGTGTTTTATTATAGAACGGAGAAGGAGTTCATACTCTCGTTCTTAGAAGACATGATTGAAGAGAAGGAGGCAGTAGGGATAATCATTGTAGAAAGAGACCAAGCTACTATAGGCTTGTTGAAAGGAGGCAAGATAGAAGTTCTCGAAGAGCTCGAAGGCTTCGTTCCTGGCAAACACGAAAAGGGAGGACAGAGCCAGAGGAGATACGAAAGGATCATAGAGCAAATGGTAGACGACTTCTTTAAGAAGGTTGGAGAAGTAGCGAACAACAAATTCCTCCCGCTTCTTGAAAAGAACGTACTCAAAGCGGTGATAATAGCGGGTCCAGGTTACGCAAAACAGGACTTCATCAAAGGAGGCTATCTGGACTATAGGTTAGCTCAGCTAGTCTCTAAAGAGCTAGTAGACGTAGCTTACCAGAGCTACGAAGGACTCAAAGAGGCAGTGATGAAAGCAAAAGATGTGATACAGGCTCAGCTCTACAGAGAGGCTGTGGAGACTCTTGAGGAGTTCAAGCTTCATCTAGTTCAGATGACAGGCATGTCTATTTACGGAGACAAAGAGGTCAAATTAGCTCTTGAGATGGGGTCTGTGAAGACTCTCTTGATTCACGAGCTTAGAGAAGATAAAGACATTTGGAAACAGGAAGGCGAATCTAAAGGAGCTAAAGTGGTGATAGTGCCAGCTGGCGTTCCTGAAGCTCAATGGTTTCTTGAGACTTTTGGAGGTCTAGCTGGCATTTTGAGGTACAAAATCCAATATTAGTCGTGAGATAAGATCGTCCGGATCCTCTCGATCCCTCCTATCTCCTCTACGAACTCTGCGGTAGAAGGCGTCACAGCTTTCTTCCACGAGTCATCGCCTCTAGCTATCTTGAGTCTGATGACTTCACCTCTCCACTCGTCTCTATTGAAGCTAGGAGGTACTATAGTTTTGAGACCAGCGTCTCTAGCCATTTTGGCTATGATCGGGTTTCTGGTCAAGATGGCTTCGACTTTAGGCACATATGAAAGCACATAGAACATGTTCCCAATGTTTATCTCCATGGTTCTGATAGTTGCTGTGACAGCTTTTTCTAGAGGGATCCTCTCGTCGTTTAACGAGAGCCTTATCATTTCTATTCTCTCACCGGCTGTAAAAGGATTTCTCGGAGTGTAGTTCTCAGAAGCCATCCCAACGAGAAACACTATTTCTTCGAACCCGAGCTCATAAAGAGCCCACTTAGTTAAAGCCACATGGCCTAGATGAAAAGGCTGAAACCTCCCGAAGAGGAGAACTCTTCTAATCTTTTTCATAAAAAGTCACCACAAGAGCCAGATAAAAACGAGAAGCATTAGGAGCGATAGCCATAATCTTAAGTCTAGCGAAGCTAGCTTGTAGCCGTCGAGCGGCGGTATAGGTAGCAAGTTGAAAAACGCTAACCATAAGTTAACCTCAGCGACCTCTATAGCGATAACCCTTAGAGGATAGTTTAAGCTTTGAGAGACCAGTACTCCTAGAAGAGCTATGATTATGTTGCTTAAAGGTCCAGCCGCGATGGAGAACGCGTAACCCTTTCGAGAAGAGTGTCCATAAACTCTTACATATCCTGGAGTGAGGATCCTTATGGGCAACAAAGCTGAGACCGCTGTGATCACAAGTCCTGGTATGTGAGCTACGAACTCTGAAGAGAGTCCATAGAGTCTAGCGACGTTGCGATGCATGAACTCATGGACTATGAAGCCCAACAGAACTCCTATCACAATTCCCAGCTTATGAGGTTCGAGCAAAGACCAAGGACTTAACACTGAGGGTCCTAAGAAAGCTATGAGTATAGCCAATATCCCAGCTATCCACGAAGTAGGCTCGCGGATCTCTTGTTCCCATGCGTTCACTCCTATCACCTAGACATCTAGCGCTTCTATCGGTCAGCTTTCTGGAGCTTCGCCACAGAGTTCTAGAACTTCAGCATAAACCTTAACTAAAGCCGCTCTGACAGGAGCTATCAGGTCTTCTTCGCTCGAGTACTCTCTTAAGAGATTACTGACCTCATCTCTAAGCTTACAGGCATCCATTACAGCCGCTATGTTCTCGCTTCTGCTTAGATCGTCAATAAAAGCCTTGAGCTTGCTTATGAGCCCGCCTAGAGCGATCTTCCAAATTTTGAGTCGCATAGCTTCTACGTCCGGTTCCGCTAGTTTAGAGAGCCTTTTCTCTAAGTTCTCTAGCTTCTCGTAGTGTTTGATGAGGTAATCTAGAACTCCTTTGAGTTCCTCTATATCAGCTCCTGTCATTTGCCCTCTGTCACGGAAGGGAAGCGAAAGGTAATAGATATCTTCGCGTATTGGATGGTGCGACAGCTGTTTTAACATGTTTCTTGCGTCAACATAAGACGCTAGAGAGCGAAACGAGATAGAGGGAATACACTTTGGAACTCGAGGACGGAAACTCCTAGCAAAATCTAAAGACTTAGAGTGAGGAACGAAGCTAGCGGTAAAGGGCTGTAGGGGTGTTTGAGGTCTTGAAAAAACAAAGAGAACTGCTAGACAGACTTTTGACAGTAGCTCGAGAGAAGTGGTACGTGTTCAGCTTCCTGCTCTTAATCGCCTTAGTAGCTGGAGGAGCTTATTTGAGGTTGCTTCCAGCGATCAACTACGGTCTCGAGCTAGACGAAGCAGATCCCTTCATAATGTACTACATAGCTAAACACTTTCACGAAAGAGGCTTGTTCTCTTTTAGCGAACTTGAAAAACAGGACCTCTTTTGGTATCCCATAGGGAGAGACTTACTTAGAGGAGAGTACATAGGAGTTGGATGGTTGGCAGCAGCCACATATCGTTTAATCTCCTTAACGTTCGATATAACTTTGCGCGAATGGGTAGCTCTTCAGCCAGTGATAGTGTATGTGCTTACATGCATAATAATGTATGTCCTAGTGTTGAGACTTACTGGATCTCATAGCGGAGCACTTGTAGCCGTGGCTTTTTGTTCGCTGATCCCTTCAGCGCTTTCTAGAACGACTGTAGGCTTCGTGGAGAAGATGACCATAGCTTTTATGCCCATAGCGTTACACTATCTTTTGCTTTACGAAGCTCTAATTGCTAAGTCTTTGATCCGTTCTCTCGCTTTCGCTGGACTGGCTGGACTCGTTGGCGGCTCTGTGGCCTTCATATGGGGCGGCTATCACTACGTAGCTGTCTCGCTAGCGCTCGTTATCCTCTTAGACTTCCTAGTTTATGAATCTCCTAGCGGGAAACGAGCTCTAGCTTATGGGATCGCTTTAGGCTTCATGGCTTTAGCTATCTCTGTCTCTCCTGCAGTGACGCTAGCGTATTTCGTTAAAGGGTTAGGTCTAGCTCCTCTAGCTTCGTTTGTCATGTACTTGACCGTTCTAGCGTGGAAGACCTTAGGTCTGGACGAGAAGCTGTTTCCTTACACAAGGCTTCAACATCTATGGCTTATGACTTCAGCAGTTGTACTCGCAGTCCTCATGATCTATTTAGGAGTTTTAGAAGTTCCTGGAAGAATTCTCTTAGCTCTAGGGATAAGAGGTTTTAGCCCTTTAGCTGAAAGCGTTAGCGAACATCAGCCTCTAGGATTTCAAACCGTTTTGTTAGAACTAGGTCTTCCGATGTTTTTCGTTTCAATTGGACTGTTTCATATAGCTAGAGCTTCCTATTTAAGGAGAGGAGGTCCTTCCGAGCACGTAGAGCTAGTCTTGAACCTAATGGCTTTAATGATGATCTATGCTAGCGCTAACATGTCCTATTTCCTCCAAACAGCGGTCTTCTACGCTTCTTTAGCTTCGGGCGCTTCTGTAGGCGTCTTGATAAAGGCCTATTTGTTCCCTGCTGAGGAGGTGTCGACAAGACGTGTGAAAGCTAAGAGTAGCTCTCCGTATTCCGACTTAAAGCTTACAATAACCATTGCCTTCACGACTCTGCTCATACTTTACTTAGCCTATAGCGCTCACGTTGGATATGGGGTCAACAGTCTCAGAGCTCCTCAGATACTCACCTCAGGACTTAGCCCTCTCGCTATTGGCGAAAAGACTGTGGTGCCTCTCAATAAGGCTTGGATCTGGACTCTCGAGTACTTAAAGTACAACACCTCAAGAGATGATGTCATAGTCAGCTGGTGGGACTATGGTTATTGGATCTCTGTTGACGCGAACAGAAGGACTATAGCTGACGGCTCGACATGGAATGAGACTCACATCAGGTTGTTGGCCAACGTGCTGACAGGCTCTGAAGAAGAGGCAGTAGCGCTCATGAGACTTTTAGGTCTTCAACCAAACAAAACCTATCTGGTCTTCTACGAGGTCTTCATATTATACTCAGAAGAGTCTGGAGTGCTCCATTACGCTTTCTTGTTACCTAACGTGAGGAGCGACAGAACTATGTACTACGTGGTTCACGGTCTTGCAGACTTTCCCAAATCATTTCAGATGTTGAAGATAGCCTATAGAGTAGACCCTGGAGTTCAAAGCTTCGTTGAGACAAACTATTACTCAATGACTCAAGGACCTAGAGGAACTAGCTATATGTTTCCAGGGCTTGCAGGAAGTCCTGCGAATAACGTAGAGCGGGTCACATCAACACTCCTTTACAAACTGGCTATGCATGGAGTCGCAGAGCTACCTGAAAAGTGTTTCGGGAGATGCGATTTTCTAAACAAAACGAGCTTTACCGTACCTGCAGTTCTAGACCCAGCTACTGGCGCTCCTCACTTCATCTTCGTAGACCCTCCTCAAAGATTCGAACTTGAAGCAGTAGTTCTCGACGTGTTTTATGAAGTAAAGCAGGAAACTCATGTTGAGAGATACGCTGTTCTAGTCTTCATATATAAATGGGTAGAGCGAGGTTCGCGCTAAAAGGCTTCGCCATTAGGAAGGACTGTAGGTGTTAGACTTGTCAGTAGTTGCCGTAGGATCTGACGACTTGTATCCAGCAGCTAAAGCAGTAGTGGAATATCTCGCACAAAAAGGTTTTCAGATAAAGAAGTTCGGTTCTCTGGCTACAGGAAGACCTGAATCATGGGTTAAGGTAGCTCTAGAGGTAGCTGAAGCTGTCGCTCGAGGAGAAGCGAAGTGGGGAGTTCTAGTGTGCTATACAGGCACAGGAGTCTCAATAGCTGCCAATAAAGTCAAGGGCGTTAGAGCGGCTTTATGCAACGATCCGACTACTGCTCGAGGAGCCAGACTTTGGAACGACGCCAACGTGCTCTCTATGAGCGGAAGGTTGGTTACAGAGATCTTAGCTCGAGAAATCATAGACTCTTGGCTTTCAGTATCGAGTATAGATGAGTCTGAAAGAGAAAACATAGAGTATCTCAAACGATATGATGAGGAGAGATGCAAAGAGAGAGCTTCAGATTAGCGCAACTGTACTTCAAAGCAGGAACGTCTATAGCTTTGCTCAATTACGCTTCTATAGCGATAGCGACTTTCGGTAGCGTAGTTGCGGCAAGACTTCTCGGACCCGAGGGTTACGGTCTTATCGCTGTCTCTCTGTTCATCCCCTCTATAATGGTTTTGTTGGCAGGACTGAGTCTCGAGGGGGTTCTCAGTAGTAGCATAGCCTCTAGCGACGATAACTCTCTTAGAAGAAGGCTTTTCTCTTCTGCTCTTCTCCTCGTTCTTATCTCATCGTTTCTTTTAGCGATCGCTCAAGCCTTAGCTTCTTCTTGGTTAGCGTCTCTACTTGGTAGAGAAGAGCTGTCTAGATACCTCTTGGTTCTTGCTCCCTACGTAGTAGGAGTCTCTTTGCTAAGTCTTTCCCAAGCAGCCTTTAACGGACTAGAACTTTTTCATATATCTGCTTTTCTCACGCTGATATCTACAGCGACTCGTGTTCTGCTATCGCTCGTTCTGATTCTTTTAGGCTACGGGGTCTTCGGGTTTCTACTGGGTCAGTTGCTGTCCTATCTGCTGGTTGGTGTTTTAAGCGTTCTTCTGGTCTACAGAACCGTAAGTGGATTAGAACCTCCTAAACTCTCACTTTTGTCGAACCTTCTGTCTAGGTCTTTTCCTCTCCACATTTCTAGCGTCATCTCTACAGCTATAAACAGCACGAAAACAGGGTTTCTCTACAGGACAGCTCTCGACTTTGAGATAGGCAATCTCGTTCTAGCCTCTAGGTTAACGATCCCGCTTAATCAGGTTGTGAACGCTTTTCAAACGGTAACGCTCGTAGTCTCTTCTCAGAGCGAGAACTCTCAGGCTTTAGCTCGCTTTACATCAATAGTGAGGTACGCTTCAATACCTTTGACGTTTCTTACAGGCTTTCTTCTGCTTTCTGTAGACCTCATTGTTTTCCTAATTTTTGGTCAACGTTTCTACACGACCTCTCTATACTTTTACTTCGTTGTAGCGCCTCTCTTCCTCTTCCCTCTAGGCTATCAGCTTGCTGACTCTTTTCTGATAGCCAAGGGGAGGACCTTAGAACTCTCTAGAGTATCGATGATAGTTGCGACCTTTTCTCTTTTCTTGACTCTCGGACTTACCTACATAGGCGGGGTCTTTGGGTTTCTAACAGCACAAATGACCTCATCAGTCTTAACGGCCTTACTGCAGGGCGTTATCGTCTGGAAACGCGACTTCTCTACAATCTTTAGAGAAAACTTCAGACTCGTTACTCCCGCGCTCTCAGGAGTCATAATAGGCCTAGCAGTAAAGCTGATCCTACCTGGAGCTATCGGGACCTTGTTGTCTCTCTTGCTATATCTGCTTGTGTTTGCTTTAGCTCTCCCTCTGGTCGTCGAGAACTCAGACCTTTCCGGCTTGAAAGAAGTCCTAGAGGGATTCGGACCTCTAGGAGGTCTAGCGTCTAGAGCTTTGAGCGTTTATATCGCTCTGATCGAGGTCTTGTGGAGAACTCAACTTGAAGAACAAACAAGAGGCCAAGAGAGGTAACACTATCGTAGCGTCTCCGTAGACCACTACTTTCTCGCCCTTATCTTTCACTTTTCCCCAGCTCACTGCTTCTCTAGGTCGAGCTCCGCTTAGGCTTCCATCATACTCGATAGCTGTAGTTATGTAGACTACGTAGTCAAGCCCTCCTCTAAACTGCGCCCACCAGAGCACATGGTGCTTACTGATACCTCCTCCTAATATCAAAGCGCAGGTCTTGCCTCTCCTGGTGAAGAATATCTCAGCAAGTCTCTCCATGTCTTTAAAGTAGTTTATAATAAAGTCTCCTCTTCTTCTGCTCCACTCTACGAAAAGAGCGGTTCCAAAAGCGCCATCGGGCCAGCCGGGAACGAAGACTTCGGTTCCAGCTTCATAAGCGCTTCTGAGTATGCTGTTCTCATCTTTTATCGTTTCGCCAGCTAGCTTGAGGAGTTCGAAGAGCGCCCACTCTCTCTTAATCTCGACAGCTTTCTCTACGAGTCTTCTTACGAATTTCTCAACTAGAGGCCCGTAGTCCTCGCTGGGTATGAATATGTTGCCTAGCCTATATAGACCTCTCTTCTTGAGTTCTGCATCATCTACTTCAAAAAAGCCTTTGAAGTATCTAGCTCCTTCGGACTTAGCTATGTCGTGATCTAGAGCTCCAGTAGTGGTGATCACTACATTGAAGGCTTTAGACGCAACGAGTTGAGCTAAGATCCCTCTAAGTCCTGACGCTACCAGGTTTCCTGTGAATGCTAACGCCTTCACGTTGCTTTCTCTTAGTCCTCTCTCTAATACGTTGAGAGCTCTTGAAAGGTCGGCTGCAGAGAATCCATGTATTGACGAGTAAACTTTGAAGAGTTCACACGAGGTTGCGTTGAGCTCTACCTTTACGTCTTTGACTAACTCAAACTCGTTCAACGCAGACACCCAGAAGATTTCTAACTTCAGGTTGATAGGCTAGACCGTATTTATTAGTGAGACGCCTGTCTAGAAGTAGGGGAGACCTTGAGCACTGGGACTAGGCTGAGACAGCCCATCGTAGTCGTGTTAGGTCATGTAGACCACGGCAAAACGAGTCTCTTAGACAAGATAAGGAAGACAGCTATAGTTGCCAAGGAGGCAGGAGGTATAACTCAACACATAGGCGCTAGTATGGTTCCAGCAGACGTCATCGAGAGGATAGCGGAACCCCTTAAGCACGTGATCCCCTTCAAGCTGACTATACCTGGGCTTCTCTTTATAGACACTCCTGGTCACGAACTCTTTTCAAACCTTAGGAGAAGAGGAGGTAGCGTAGCCGACATAGCGGTGCTCGTGATAGACATCATAGAGGGACCTAAGCCTCAAACCTATGAAGCTTTAGACCTTCTCCTCTCTAGAAGGACTCCGTTCGTTATAGCTTTGAACAAGATAGACCGTATACCCGGTTGGTCTTCTAATCCCGATAAGCCTTTTATTGAGAGCTTCCAAAAACAGTCAGAGAGCGTTAAGAAGGCTCTCGAAGACAGAGTTTATGATGTGGTCGGCAAGCTTTATGAAAAAGGAGTTCCTTCAGACGTTTTCATAAGAATTAAAGACTTCACAAAGAAGGTCGCCATAGTTCCTCTCTCAGCTAGAACAGGCGAAGGGATCCCTGAGCTCTTAGCACTTCTCGCAGGTCTTACACAAACGTATATGCGTAACAGACTCGTGGTCACTGAAGGTCCGGCCAAAGGGGTAGTGCTTGAAGTGAAAGAGGTCGTAGGTCTAGGTCACGTCGTAGACGCAGTAATTTACGATGGGATCTTGAGGGTTGGCGATAAGATCGTGGTCGGAGGTCTCTCAAAGCCTATAATCACTTCTGTGAGAGCTCTGCTGATGCCAAGACCTCTTCACGAGATCCGAAGTCGTGAAGCCAGATTTGAGACGGTCAGCGAGGTCTCGGCCGCAGTAGGAGTTAGAATAGCGGCTGAAGGTCTTGAAGAGGCGATAGCCGGATCTCCTCTGCTAGCGGTTTGGGAAGACGCTCAGCTAGAAGCTACGATTAAAGAGGTAGAAAAGGAAATAGCCTCTATTAGAGTCAGAACTGAAAACGTAGGCGTTGTCGTTAAAGCAGACGCTCTTGGAAGCTTAGAGGCTATAGTAGAGGCTCTAAGAAGGCTCAACATTCCTGTGAGAATCGCAGACGTAGGTCCTGTAACCAAAAACGATGTTTTTGATGCTAGTGTAACGGCTAAGATAGATAAGTACTTGGGTGTCATCATAGCCTTTAATGTCAAAGTTCTGCCAGAAGCAGAAGCTGAGGCACAAAGCCTAGGGATCAAGATATTCAAAGGAAACATCATATACCAGGTTCTCGAAGACTTTCAGAAATGGATCGTAGAAGAGAAGAAAGCAGAGAGAGCTAGAGCTCTAGAGTCTCTAGTGAGACCTGGGAAGATGAGAATAATCCCAGGTTGTGTTTTTCGCAGAAGCGATCCAGCTATAGTCGGCGTAGAGGTGCTTTCAGGTGTGATAAAGCCTGGGTCTCCTGTAATGGATTCTGAAGGCAGACCTTTAGGAAAGATCATGACAATCAAGGATAGAGATAGAAGTCTTCAAGAGGCTAGAGCAGGAGCTAGAGTCGCAGTCTCCGTACAAGGCAAGATATTGATTGGAAGACATGTAGACGAAGGAGACGTTATGTATACTGACGTTCCTTTAGACCACGCTAAGAAGCTCGTTTTGGAGTTCGCCGACATGCTATCGCTAGATGAGCTGATGACTCTAAAAGAGATCGCAGAGGTTAAAACGAAAAGCGGAGACAGATCCTTCGCACTTATAGAGCTGAAAGTCAAGAGCTTGCTCAAAGGAGAGCCTTGAGTTCTTCATCACTAAACAAGATCTTTGACTCATGAACGAACATCTCAGGAGAGTCAGAAGCGTGGATTAAGTTTTCGAGAATAGACAGACCGTAGTCACCTCTTATCGTACCGGGTTCGGCTTTTCTAGCGTCAGTAGAGCCTATCATTAACCTGACTACAGATATAGCGGACTCTCCTTCCAGAATAGCCGCTACGACTGGACCGCTGGTTATGAACTCAACTAGCTCGTTGAAGAACGGCTTATATTTGTGTACCCTATAGAACTCTTCTGCTTGCTCTTTGGTCATTCTCAACATCTTCAGAGCGACTATCTTAAAACCTTTCTTCTCGAATCTAGACAAGATCTCTCCTACAAGAGATCTTCGGACAGCATCTGGCTTAATTACTATAAGGGTTCTCTCTACAGCCACGAGAAACACCTCGTCTCTCTTAGCTCTTTTGGGCTTTGACGACCCAAGCTAGTTTAGATGCTTTTCGTCCCATAGAGAAGCTTTTTCTACACTTGCTACTACAGAACCAATAGATATCTCCTTTGTTTGTAACAAACATGAAGCCTGTGCCTGGCTCTATAGGTCTTTTACAGAAGCTACAGACCCTCTCCCTGGGCAACCTATTTGTCCCCTAGGCTCTCCGGATCAGAGCGTTATTAAATCTTAAAATAAGCTTAAATAGAGAGCCTCTAAACCTCCTTTAAGAGGCGAGTCCCAGTGAGCTCTAGCGGGAGTACAACGGAAGAGCTAGGCTATCCAGCTGAAGTTATCCAGATAATAGGAAGAACTGGAGTCACTGGAGAGGTCACTCAAGTAACGGTAAGGATCTTAGAGGGTAAAGACAAAGGCAGGATCTTGACAAGAAACGTAATGGGAGCCGTTAGATTAGGAGATATCCTGATATTGAGAGAGACAGAGCGTGAAGCTAGAAAACTTACCGGAAAGAGGTAGCTCTCTAGCTCCTCAGTTCTTTCAAGAACTTGAGAGCTAGAGGAAGCACTTTGTAACCTCCTTCTATCAAGCCCAGACTTCCGTTTCGGAACGACTTTTCCTCAAATCTTCTCTTCTCTGGAAGGCTCGGGTGTGAAAACATGAGCGGCACGGGGTCGTCAGTGTGAGTCCTCCTATTCCAAGGTGTGGCGTGGTCTGAGGTAACTACAAACAGCACCTTTTCTCTATCTATAGCGTCTAAAACCCTTGAGAAAAACAAGCGGTCTATCTCTTCTACAGCTTTCACCTTTTCTTCGAAATCTCCATCATGACCTGGCTCATCAGGTCCCTTTAGATGTACGTAGATAGCGTCATATCTCTCTAGAGCCTCAAGAACTATTCTAGAACTTTCCTTCAAGAGTTCAGCTCTGTGAGACACGAGAGGGAGTTCGAGAACGTCTATTCCAAAAGCCTTGAAGATCCCTATCTCTACAGGCATTTCAGCAACTCCAGCTATATTAATCCCGAACTTCTCTTTAGCTGAGGGAGCTTTGGGGAGACTGTCTCCAGCGTCTCTCACGAGCACAGCGTTTGCTGGAGGCAACCCTTTAGAGATCCTCTTGAGGTTGATTGGATGACTCGAGAGTATCTTAGCGGCTCTTTCTAGAAACTCGTTAGCGAGTTCAGCAGCGAGTTTGGCTTCGGGACTATCGTCTAGCGGCTCTACTTTGGAGATACGTAGCGATTGAGGCTTTACGGCTACACTAAGCTTGCCTACTCTCACGTAAGCTGGGTCGTTGTTCGTTACGTTTCCGCTCAGCTTCTTAGAGCTATGCTCTAAAACCAAGACTGCTCTGTGTCCAACAGTTGCTTTGAATCTAGCTATTGCAGTCTTCCCTCCTAACATCATTCCATCTAGAGCCTCAGCTAACGCTCTAGCTTCCTCTGTCGAAAGGCTTCTTCCAACCCTTCTGTCTTTGATCTCTCCGGTGTTCTCATCTATGGTGGCGAAGTTTGCTCTAAAAGCAACGGTTCCCTCTCTTACTTCTAACCCAGCTCCTAGAGCTTCAAGAGGTCCTCGACCTGTGTAATAGATTCTGGGGTCGTAGCCTAGCAGAGACATAACTGCAGCGTCGCTCTCAGGGGCTACTCCTTTTTCTACAACATACAGAAGCCCGCTGAGACAGCTTTCAGCGAGATAGTCGAGGTTTGGTTTATGAGCTTCTTCTAAAACCCTTCTTGAACTCTCTAAACCGTCTGGAGCTCCATCTAAGACTACATATAGAATCTTGACCATAGCGAACGTCCTCTGAGAAGAAGAAAGGCAACTCCTAAATTGCTTGAGGTGTGGTAGCGGGGGGTGGATTTGAACCACCGACCTCGGGGTTATGAGCCCCGCGGGCTACCAGGCTGCCCTACCCCGCTGTTTCGCCCCGCCAACACCGTTAGGATCTTAGAGGGATAGCTTTAAGCTTTGTTTATTTAATGAGGCGAAGCTTAAATTGAACGCTTGAATGACTAGGGGGATCAACCGCGTTCACGGGCTCCTCTACGGGAGTCTCGCGCGGCCGGAGGTTCTGTTAGCTATAATTTTTCTTAACGGTTATAGAGCTTTCCAAGAACTCAGCAGAACCCAAGCTGTTTGAATATACTTAAACAAGCTGTTTGAATATACTTAAAGATAAAAACTTACGAGCTAGACCGCGAGCTTGAGCGTAGAGGTGTCACTGTTGAGACATCTATTTACAGTGTTTCTCATATTAGTGATCATTCTGTCTGTCTCTAGCCCCGCTACTGGAGCCTCTTTCTCTACTTCAGCGACTTCGAGATCCGAGATAGTCTTTTCACAACCTCTCGTTAGAGCGTTTGGAGCGTTTGTGAGCCCTGTTCTTCTCGAAGAGAGCTATTGGACTCATGGAGCTTTGGTAGAAGAGGAAGAACTCCTTAGCGTGAACTTAAGAGACCTTCTAGAAGATGGAGTTTTCAATATAATCAACGAGAGAGAAGCGCTCGGGAGAGTTCTGATACTTCTAGACAAGAACGCTCGAGTTGAGGTACTGAAAGGAAAAGTGAAAGGGCTCTTTGGAGTCTATCCTACTCACATAGGCTATCTTGCATATGCTCTAATAACTAAAAACGATATCGATGTGCTTTCAAGGACTCCAGGAATTCTAGCCATACTGCCTGACGTGAGGATAGACGCAGCGATAAACGCACAGCTCAGAGCTTTGACTACGTTCAACGAAGAGCTTCAGGTTGAGCTTCAACAAACATCGATAGGAAGCAGTGGAGCTTACCATTATACTGTAGAGATCACAGGAGCTCAGAGAGTTTGGGAAGAGCTAGGTATTAGAGGTGAAGAGGTCACAATAGCTATCATCGATACTGGTGTGGACTACGGCTCTCCTGCTCTCGGCTTAAAGGCTATAGCTAGAGCTGAGACAGGTCTACCGTTGATCTTTGATAGTAGTAGCCTAGGACTAGTTTTAACCCCGGCATCTGCAACTCCAACCCAAGCGGGAGCGGTCTCAATAGACTTCAGCAATCTCTATGTATTCATACCTCCTTACTACGTAGTCAACTGGAACGAGTCCAAACTCTTCGTAGGGATAAGTGGTTGTGCTTCAAGAAACCTATTCATCGTGGCTCCAACAATCTGGACCACAGGAACCATAGAGATAGCCTCCGCTAAGTTCGGGCTTCTGTTTCAGGTGATTTCAGCTACAGTAGGAGGAAGGTCTTCGACAATACGATACACGGTTCCAGTGCTCGTCGTAGATAGCGATGGAGATAGCCTTTATGATTCTATCTACGTAGACACCACTACAGCTCTCTTCTTGCTCCGTTCAGTTCTCGGGTTCTGTGGAGTCACCATACCCGGAGCTCCAGCATCTCCTGACTTTTCGTTTGCCGACGAGGTTAAGATAACCTATGGAAACGAGGTAATAGCTAGAGACCTCAATGGAGACGGTTTGAACGACTACTCTGTAGGAACTCTAGCCGGGTTCGTTTATGATGCAGCTTTCGCTATAATCCTAGAAAAGATCGGGGTCTGGAAAGAACTGATACCATCGCGATCCTTTGGAGAGGGATATAGGACTGTGGGACAGCTTGAGCTATGGAGCGGAGAGCCCGTCGCTCTAGTTTGGCCCGGTCTCGATCCTTATGGAGATTACGTTGTGATAGCTTACGACTATCACAGTCACGGTACGTTCTGCGCTACTACGGCTGCAGGTAGGGACTACTATGCTCAGACGGGCTATGGTGTAAGGAGCATAGTTGGCCAGGCTCCTGCGGCTAGAGTAGCTGCTGCTCCAGCTCTCTACATGGGTACAGTGTTGACATCGATCTACTTCTTCTCGGGCTTCGACCTAGAGACCCCCTATGGAACAGGGTCTAGGTATCTGTGGCCGATCCTATCAACTAATCCTTGGATAGCCTTTGATGGTTTCACGTGGAGATGGAGCTATACGGGAAGACCTCTAGTAGACATCACTAGCAACTCTTACGGTATAAGTGGATGGGCTCTTTGGGGATGGGCTTCAGGAATGGATCCCGTCAGCTTAGTCTTCGACTATACCACCTTAACTTCGAAAGTGGCGCATTTCGTTGCTGTAGGCAACGGAGGACCTGGTTGGGGCACTATAGCGTCTCCAGCGGCTTCCTCTTTCTCTATAGGAGTAGGAGCAGCGACAGAGTTCACATACAGACCTCTATATGGCTATGCGTGGCCAGGCTCTAGCAGACAAGTGGTGAGCTGGAGCAACAGAGGGCCTACAGAACTCGGAGTAGTGAAACCCGATGTCATAGCTGTTGGCTCTTTTGCTTGGGCTGTCGGCAGGACTTGGGATGCTCTAGCAAGCATGACGCTAGACGGCAGGAGAGTACATAATCTCTTTAGCGGAACGAGTCAAGCTACTCCTATGGCTGCCGGTGTTGGAGCTCTCGTAGTATCAGCATATAAAGCCGCTACTGGAAAGACGTTACCCGCTCACATACTGAAAACCGTTTTGATGAACACAGCTAGAGACGTTGGCTTCAACGAACTCTCTCAAGGAGCAGGTTTCGTGAATGCATACGATGCGGTAAAGGCCGTTAGGAACCCTGTCTATCCGAAAGTGTACTCTACAAGCTTTGTTGAAGACGTTCTGAAAGAGGTCGGAACTTCTCTTGAAGTCTTCGCGTATACCGAGAGGTCTAGAACTCTCTGGTTTGAACCCAAGATATTCATACCTGAGATCAGATCTGGAGGCACGGCTTTGAGATATCTCATAATAGAGGGTAGAGGCACTTTCACTATAACTCCTCTGAGACTCGTAGAGAAAGGGTCTTTCGGTCTTTGCGATATCGTGAAGAACGTCATTGAACCTGGAGTTATAACTAGGTGTTCTGGCGAAGACCTCATGTTGAGAGTTACAGCAGCTACAACGTCAGGACATCTAGTCATAGACCTCGAGAAGCTTAAGGGCTTTGACTACTTCGAGATCCAGCTCGTCTATCCGTATCAACTCTTCGAAAGAGGCGGTAGGACTGGAGGCTTCTCACAACAGATCGGTAGCTCGACCATCGAACTTGCTTACTGGATAGACGTAGGTGCTGACGGAGTCTTTTCCTGGCTCGAAACGGCTAGGATCATGTACGACATAAGAGGAGCTAACGCTTTAAGAATACAGATCGGAGACCTTGAAGCTCAGCTGAGAGAGATCGAAGAACTTGTAACCAAGTATATGGGAGTAGACGTTAGCAAACTACCTAAACATCTCGTAGTAAGGATAGGAGTCTCCGGCGCAACTTATAGAGGAGACCTCCCCATGAAGGTCAGAGTAGTGGGCTATTCTTACGAGAGATGGAGTAACGTTCAGACTCCTGCTAAAGTTATCTCACAAACGAGAACACCTGTAGCCATAGTAGTGAGAGGGCCAGAGGTACCTGGCTTCTACAGCGGTTACCTCTTAGTTGAGGACTCCAGACAGAACTTCAAAGCTCTCATACCCATTTCGTTCTTTGTTCCCATAGAGCTCAGAGAAGCTGCTTCTCTCATAACAGTATCGCCAGCAAAAGAGACCACGCTCTACAAGAACTACGCTTTGAGAGGAGCGTTCGACTACGGTTGGAGATACGAGTCAGGAGATTGGAGAGTGTTCAAAGTTAGAGTCAGTAGCGTTCTGAGAGACGCTTGGGCTATGGTGACGAGCGTCAGATGGCCTACTCACGGAAACCTTGCGTTTGCTAGCAACGTAGACGTTCATGTCTACGGTCCTTACACTTACTACATGGTCGACAACGGAACTCGAACAGTCACCACCGTATCGGTGAACGGCGTTCAGCTAGCGGCTGAACTCACAATAGATCCCTCTTTGAGTGCAGGCCAGAATCCCAGAAGGTTCTGGGATAGCGTAGAACCTGGACGTTCTGTAGTGATAGCTCCTATCTCAAGAGGAGAGATTTATAGAGTGGTGCTCAGGAACATTCAGTTCTCAGGGCTAAGCTATGAGGAGGAGATATCATTAGAATTTTCGGTCTTGACGGCTAGAGCTTTGGTTAGAAGCATAGGTTCAAACGTGTTTGAAGCCATTATAACTATAAGGGGTATCCCAGAGGGTCTTCCGCTCTCTATCACATGGTCTAAAGAGGCTATGATTAGACCTACAGGATCGACAGCGATCCTTTATGACGACGGCTCTATCGTTAAGACATCAGTGATCAGCTTCAACATATCGGGAAGCACTGCAAGAGCTGTGGTGAGGACGCTCTTAACTGAGAGCGCTCCCAAAGGAGTCTACATGGTTCCCATGCTTTTCAGAACGCCATTCCCAGTGACCACAGTAGGTTACTATCTAGAGACCAGAGCCGAGCCAGTAGAGCACTTTGGCTGGAAGTACGTACCCTACACCATAGTCTTTGAGTTCAAGTAACGTCCTCAGACGTTCTCTTTTTTCTCTTTAAACACTTTCTTTCTCTCCTCTTCATTTTTCTACTAGCTTCAAGAGACTCTATCGAGATTTCCTCTTCCTCAAGCTCGTTCGAGTCGCTCTCAAGAGAAGAACTCATATTCTTTTTGACCTCAAGGACTTCAAGCTCTTTGAAGACCATGAACTTCACTCTCTATGAGTCCTCTAGACTATGCGCTCTAAGAGTTACAGGCTTTGAACGGTTTTATCTCGTAGACACTGAGTTCAATGAACTCGCTAGTCTTTTAGGCCGTCTCTCTTACTCTCTTCCGGTGTCTACTTGTCTAGCAGAAGACTGGAGGATGGTTCAGTGAGAAGAGGGAAGCATACTTTAGACTCATATCTTCAAGCAGGCGATAACGATAAGCTGAAGCTTCAAACAGGTTTAAGAGGAGAAACAGAAGAAGCCAAAAAGTCAGAGGACCCCCACAGCGTAGCTGGTCTCTTGGAGTCGATCAGAGAAGAACTTTCAGGTTCGGGAAGGAAGCTCGAGATTAAAAAGCCTCAGCGACAAGATGTGAGCACAAAAGAGAAGAAGACTTTAAGAGAGCCCTACAACTTAGTTAAAGAGGCTTCAGGTTACGTTCTCGATATTAGGTACGATGGGAGACTTGGAAAGGCGATCTTGCTAATACTAACTGACAGCGGAGAACTCGTGAGATGGGTGGATAGAACAGACCATAAACCATACTTTCTCACGGATGCCTCTCCTGAAGAGCTGGCCTCTATAGGCTTAGACTCAGAGACCAACTCTTTAGTCTCACAGTTCGACTTAGTTTCCAAGTTCCACCCTATAAGAAGAGAGACTGTGAAGCTGACCAAAGTCATAGTTAGAGACCCTTTGGCTGTGAGAAAGCTAAGAGAGAAGGTGAAAAACAAAAGGTTTCAGGTATGGGAGGCAGATATAAGGTATCACAACAACTACGTTTTTGACAATCTCATCGTACCTGGAGCCAGACATAATGCTGGAAAGACTGTAGCTCGAGTTCAGGCTTTCAGAGAGCTAGCGTCTAGAGCCACAGTCTTGGAGAAGGCAAAGAGATACCTCAGCAACGCTAGAATAAGTGCAGACCCTCAGCTCGTTGAAGAGTGGATTTCCATGTTTCTCGAAGAGCCTCCTAACGTCCTTAGAGTAGCTTTAGACGTTGAAGTTTACGCTCCTGCAGAAGGGAGAGTCCCTGATCCTAACCGAGCGCTCTACCCTGTGATCAGCGTAGCTCTTGCCGATAGCGAAGGGAGGAGAAAAGTGCTCCTTCTTTACAGAGAGGGAGCTACTTTTGAAGGAGCGCTACCGAAAGACGCTATAGTTGAGGTCTACGATAGCGAAAAAGCTCTCATACTTGCGTTGTTCGAAGAACTTGAGAGATATCCGGTGATATTAACTTATAATGGGGATAACTTCGATCTCGTGTATCTCTACAACAGACTCTTGATGCTTGGAATAGAGCCCAACTCTATCCCCTTAGAGTTTCACGAAGATAAAGTGACATTCAGACACGCAATTCACATCGACCTCCACAAACTCTTCAACATAAAGGCTCTCAAGAGCTATGCTTTCGGCAACAGGTACAGAGAGCAGACGCTTGACGCTATAGCTGAAGCTCTTCTAGGCGAGTCTAAAGTCAAACTGGAAGACCTGATCTCTAAAGTGTCTTTAGACAAGTTGGTCGAGTACAACCTCAGAGACGCAGAGCTGACTCTAAAGCTGACCACATATAGTTCGAACCTCGTTTGGAACTTAATCATACTTTTAGCTCGTATCACTAAGCTTGGATTAGAAGACCTTACGAGACATCAGGTGTCTACTTGGATAAGAAGTCTGATGAACTGGGAGCACAGAAAGAGAGGGTGGTTGATCCCAGAGAAAAGCGAGATAGCGGGCTTCAGTGAGGCTCGAAGCAAAGCTATAATAAAAGAGAAGAAATACAGAGGAGCGATAGTCTTAGAGCCTCCTGCAGGAGCCTTCTTCAACGTTTTGGTCTTAGACTTCGCAAGCCTATATCCCTCGATCATCAGGAACTGGAACCTGAGCTACGAGACCGTCAATAACCCTTACTGTAAAAAGTACAGAGAGGTCCCCGAGGTAGAACATAAAGTCTGTATAGACTTCACAGGGATCACGAGCGAACTTGTTGGCTTAATGAGAGACCTAAGAGTTCATTTGTTCAAGAAGTTAAGCAAAGACTCAGAACTCTCGCCAGAGCAAAGAGCATGGTATGACGTAGTTCAAGCTGCTCTAAAAGTTCTGATCAACGCCAGCTATGGAGTCTTTGGTAATGAGCAGTTCCCGTTCTTCAGTTTGAGCTTAGCTGAAAGCGTTACGGCCATTGGTAGAACAGTGATGCTCGATACGCTCAGAAAAGCTGAGGAACTTGGACTAATAATCCTTTACGGAGACACAGACAGCCTCTTTCTGTGGACTTCAGACATGAACTCTCTAAAGAAGCTTGTCTCTTACGTTGAAGAGAAATACGGATTAGACCTAGAGGTGGATAAGTTCTTCAAGCTAGTTCTTTTCAGCGGCTTGAAGAAGAACTATATTGGAGTAGCGGAAAATAGAGAGGTCGTGATAAAAGGAATGGTCGTTAAGAAGAGCAACACTCCTGAGTTCATAAAGAAAGAGTTTGCTGAAGTTGTAGAGATCTTGAAGAGCGTAGACAATACAGAGTCTTTAGTTAAAGCTGTAGATTTGATATCTGAAAAGGTCAAAGAAATATATAAGAGAATAAAGAACAAAGGTTACACTTTAGATGAGTTAGCTATAAAGGTGATGCTTACAAAAGACCTAGACGAGTACAAGAAGACTACACCTCAACACGTCAAAGCTGCAAAGTTGTTGTTGCTTGAGAACTTGAACGTTTCGAGAGGAGACATAATCTCCTTCGTGAAGACTAGAGACTCTATTGGTGTAAAGCCTGTTCAGCTAGCTAAACTTAGCGATATAGATCCCAGCAAGTATATAGAACACGCCAAGACAGCTTTGGAGCAGGTGCTCTTATCGCTAGGGCTGACGTGGGAGGAGATCATAGGGTATAAGAGCTTAAGTAAACTCCTAGCAGAGAATAAAATGGATGAAGACCGACTCCGGAATGAGGCCTCTTAGGCCTATGAAGAACCGTGTGAGGGCTGACGTAGCGTCCAGAGGCTTTTGAGCTTTCTCGCTAGAGCTCTGAAAGCTTTTCCTCTATGTGAGATCGCGTTCTTTTCTTCAAGACTCATCTCAGCAAAGGTCTTGGAGTGGTTTTCTGGAACGAATATAGGATCGAAGCCAAAACCTCCAACACCTCTTGGTTCTTTAGTTATCTCTCCACACACTTCTCCATGCACAATTATTTCAAGCGGCGGAACTACAGCGGCTACCACGGTTTTAAAACAGGCTTTCCTCATAACTTCCCCTTCAAGGAGCTTCAGAATACCGCTTATCCCTATGGTTTTGTAAATATAGTTGCTGTAGACGCCTGGAAATCCATTAAGAGCTTCTATGAAGAGTCCTGAGTCGTCTACCGCTAGAGGCACTCTATGCTTGATATAGGCTATTCTGACAGCTTTGAGCGCTATCTCTTCTAGAGAAGAGCTTTGAACTTCAAGCTTGTTGTCTATGATCAAATCAGCTTCAACTCCTTCCTCTTTTAAGACAGTCACGGCTTCTGTTCCTTTATGGAGGTTTGAGGTTACTATGTAGATTTTGGGATTTCTAGACAAGACGAAGACCTCCTTCAAATAAAGCCTCTACTTAGGGACCTTCCAGACCGATCTTTTTCTCTCCTCTACGTATCTCCCTCTTCTTCTTATCTCGTCAGCTCTGGTCAAGACTTTATCGGCGCTAGCTCCCACAGCGCTTCTGTAGCCTCTTTCGAATTCAGCTATGAGTTCTTTTGCGTAAAGAGCGTGTGTGCTCTCTAGCGCTCTTCTGAAGAGATGAACGTCTACAGCTAGGTCTTCAATGTCTTCTGTGAACTCTGAGAGCCCGAAGTCTATTATTTTGAGAGACTTGTCTTTCGAAGAGACAATGAGGTTTGACGTTGTAGGATCACCGTGAGCTACTCCTATGGAGTGAATTCTCCCAAGCACTACTCCAGCTTCAAACATATAGTGTTTAGACTCTTCAAGATCTATGTCGAGAAGGTCTTTCAGCTTGATCCCCTCTATGTATTCAAGAACCAAAAGCCCTAAGGTTGGGAAGACTGCTAAAAGTGCTGGAGCTGGAACCTCTCTCTTTCTTACGTAAGCTATCACTTTAGCCTCTTTTTTTGTTCTCTTCTCTATCAATTCTGTAGCCAGAGCCTCATCCATATAGGTTTTTCTAATTCTTGCTTTGAAAACAGCTTCGATACCGGCAAATCTTCCTAATCTGATCTCAGACTCTGCTCCACGTTTGAGTAGAGGAAGACTCTTAACCCAGCTGTAAAAAGACTCTTGCATCGTTATGACCTCGATAACAGCGAAGCAGGGAGTTCGTGATACCATAACACCTCGACTTCGTCAAGCCTCCATCTCTGTCTTATGAACGCCTTTGAGACATCTTCTATTTTAACTCCGCTCTTGAAAGCAAAAAGACCTGTTAGAGCGATCATCACAGCATTGTCTCCAGCATAGCGAGTCTCGACGGGCTTAAACACAGCTCCATGTAGTTCGGCCATAGCTTTTACCTTATCTCTTAAGACTTTGCTTGCCGCTACTCCTCCCGTTATCGTGATCTCTCTCTTTTCTGTGTGAGCTAAACCTCTTTCCAACACTTCTACCACAGATGAATAAGCAACCTCTCTTAGAGTATAACACACATCTTCAAGTCTGTAACCGCTCTTTACAGCTTTGAGGGCGGCCGTTAAGAGTCCCGAGAAGGAGACGTCCTGTCCTTTTACCACATAGGGTAGCAAGTCTCTCAGATACCTTCCTTCTCTAGCACATACATCGATAACATGCTCTCCGTTTACGACATAAGGCGGAGCTACCCCTGTCTCTCTAGCGAACGTATCGAGCAAGTTGCCTAACGCTATATCTAGAGTCTCTCCGAACACTCTATACTTTCCAGCGACGTATGAGACTACAGCGGTGTTGCCTCCAGCAACGTAAAGGATTATTGGATCTAAGAGGCCTGTGGTAAACCTGGCTATTTCTAAATGAGCTACAGCGTGATTGACTGGAACTAGGGGTTTAGAGAAATGAGAAGCTATTGCTCTAGCTACGCTAGCTCCCACTCGGAGCTGAGGACCCATACCGGGCCCTAGAGCAATAGCGATGGCGTCCAGCTCTCTCACGCTTACGCCAGCTCTCTCTAGAGCTTCTTTTAAGAGTTCTCCCGCTATCTTAGAGAAAAACGATGAAGCTTCTCTCGGTAGGATACCGCCTGACTTAGCTACATATGTTCTACGAACATCAGATAAGACGAAAGGAGGGTCTTCAGAGACAACGCTGGCTCCGAAGGTATGAGCGGTAGACTCGATACCAAGTACTATCACTTCTTCCTTCCCTTAGTGGGAGCAGGCCTTGCAGCAGGTCTCGATACCACGAACTCGGTGTAGTTACACTTACCACAGTGCCATCTCTCTAAAGGTTGTACGTGATGGGCCATTATGCTACCGCAACGAGGACACTTCTTGTTCTTAAGCTTCACTGTTCCTGTCGACGAGTCTACTATGTAGAGCTTGTGAATGTATGTCTTCAGCTCTTTCTTTTCCTTAGAACTCAAAACGTACACCACCTCTAGCCGCTAGACCTCTCGTTCCTCTTAATAATATGCTTAGGTTCTATGGCTCGAGCTCGTTCAGCGTTGTCGTATACATGTACTACTGCTTTCGTAATACCTGCTCCATACTCTGTTTGTAGACTTTGTACGTAGACTCTCTCAATGCTTACACCGTAAGCGTTCGTTACAGCCTCTCTAACCTCTTGGCGAGAAGGCGTAGGCTTGAGAAGATGGTTTATTTCTAGCTCTATTTCGAAACGTCCTATCAGAGGGTTATATCTCTCTTTAACAACTCTAGCTTCGATGTTTCCAACTCTAATAGTCTTGGAGGTATTCGAGCGAAGACTCAAACTGACCCCTCCTCCCGTCCTAAGCTCCTCCTCCTTAATAAGCCTTTAGAAGCTCTCAGCACGAAGTCAGCTCAGGCGTTAACTGAAGAATGCGGTTATGAGCTACGCTCTTGGTCAAAGGCGAAATAGGAACCACACTTACACCCACGTTTGGCATTCCGTAAGCAACGTACCATCCTGGAGGACCATAGGCGAGAGCGACTAGAGCTATAAGGTCCTCCTCTCCTTCGATCTTTACAGCTATCTTGGCTTCGTATGTATAGCTAGCTTCTCTGAGGGCCGCTACGACGATTTCTATAGCGTTAACGGTTAAGAGACCTGAAGGGTTTATTGCTCTCAAGACCTTAATATTCAATTCGTTAAAGCTCTTAGGCTTTATATGTTTTCTCATAGTTTTTTCATCATAAACTAAAACCATGTTCTTTACTTCTTTGTGAAATTTGAGACACTCATTCATCACTACATCTCCTACGCATATCAGACCTCGAGCTTCGAGGACAGAGAGAGCTTCTTCAAGAGACGAAAAAACGGGGCCTATGCTGATAGCATAGTCTCTTCTGAGCTTGTCAGGTAGCTTCAAAGAAGAGACAAACATAGAGATTTACTCCTTCATTTTTACCATGATCTTCCCAGCTACACGAATAGCTTTCACTACGGGTTCTGATATCTCGGCGCTCTTGGCCAACAGACTGTTTTGTGAATCAAAGACTATTATTAGTCCGCTCCACTCGTCAGAGAACTGAGTTGAGCCACAGGAAGAACAAGCTGTCGATTCTCTAGGGTTTAGAGTTCCACATTCTTTGCAGGCTTTGAGAGCAGGCTTTTTCGTAGGAGCTCTTCTAGGCTTCAATCTAAGCTCACCAGCTCTATTTCTTGATGTATTCTTCTTTACCTAAATAAGGCTGTCTCATGGTCAGTCCCACTTTGAGCATTAGAGTTCTCCGTGTAGGCTTAGCGATCTGACTTATTCTAGCTCTAACTATATCTCCTATCTCTATGATCTTTCCAGAATCGCTTCTAAAGCCTCGCTTATCCGGTAGAAGTTCAAGACCCTCATCCGTTATCTGGCTTCTATGAACAAAACCGTCGATAGGCCCTAAGTCTACTATTAATCCCTGTTCTCTTACATCTCTCACAACGCTTCTAACTACTTCGTTTAAAATAGGTTCATATGCAAGGACCGTATATTTAACTTTGAAGTAAAAATCGGGATCTCCCGGTAAAGGTAGAGTCAGACCTTCGCTGGAGACCTCGGCTGAGACAACAGCAACTATGATCCCTAACTGAGGATCTGCGATCCCTTCAAGCTTGTTCCTCAACACTTCAAGAGCTACTCTATTCAAATCTTCGCCTGAGTAGACGTGTTGAGGGTCTATTCCTAACCATTCTTCGATCTCGTAAAGCACAAACAACTCTAGACACCACACAAAAGCCTAATTCTACGAGATCTCGAACCTAAAGTGCTTTTATTTGGTTTAACAGCTACAGCTGTTCATGTCCGTTAACTAGGATCGAGACAGGTTTCTCCTTTAGCGCTTACTCACATATCGTAGGACCATTGTGAGTTACATCGGCAAACACTGCTGAACTGTCTCGAGAGTTATATGTATCCTTTCGTTTCTGAAGACTATTTTACTATCATTGAGGCGAGAGAAAATTTACTTTTGGACATCGCTTAATACCTTCTTGATTCAAGCAAATATGGTAGCTGAAACAGCTTGAAAAATTTTACAGAGAAAACGTCTAAGCTAAGGGCTCCCATTCAAGCTCAAGTCCTCCTCTGCTTTCTCTATAGTACAAAGTGGGGATCCCTACTTCTCTGAGTCTCGATCTCAGTTCCTTGTCTGCAGTGGCTACCACGACTTTAGATACGTTTTTGAATCTTAAAGCCAGCTCTATCACAGCGTCGTCAGCTTTGTGAACTGACGTAGGCTCAATGATAGCAATCTCTTGAACTACCTCAAGAGCTCTTTTAGCTAATCTTGATTTGAAGCCTTTGTTTGAAGACATCAAGATCTTAAGCTCTTCAACTACCTTGTCTGGAACAACTACTTTATAAGAGGCTCCGAGAACGTCCATCAGGCTAGACAAGGGTATAAGCCCTTTAGCTATATACAAAAGCACGTTTGTATCGACCACTAATCTTATGACTCCACGATCCCCCAGCCTATCAGTCTCCACCTACCTGCAACCCTTCTGCTTATGGCTACTCTAAAGCCTTTCTCAGCTACTACAGGCCTTTTCACGTTTAGCTCTATGTACTCTTTTCTAGCGGTAGTGACTGTTCCAACAGTTATGGCGGGACCCACGGATAAGACGAGAGTTTCATTTTTCCTGATGTCGTCTACCTTTATATTTTCTTTAGCTCCAGGTAACGTCTCGAAGAGTTCATATCTAATTACTAGTTGGCTGAGGACGGGCGGCAGTTTGTCAGGCTTTCCTAAAACGCTTCCAGCCATCCTATCAGACTTTGTCACTACAGGGTCGAGCTTTGTTCCTACAGCCACAAGTCCTCCTGGCTTGGCCTCCTCTACCTCTATGTCACCAAATCGTAAGCTTGTTACTGTAGTGTAGATAGGCATATATTCTACTTTGTCTTTCTTTTCTATAAGGATTCCAGGCCTTATTTCTACCTCATCACCAACTCTGAGAACCCCTTTGACTAAAGAACCTCCGACCACTCCACCGACTAGACTCTCAGGACCCGTTCCAGGCTTGTTTACATCGAAACTTCTGACTATGTACATAAGTGGATAACTACTCAGGTCTCTCTCAGGAGGCTTGACGACTTCGTCTATAGCGGCTAGAACTACATCTATGTTGGCTTTCTTGAGTGCAGATACGGGGATTATTGGTGAGGATTCAGCTATAGTTCCTTCTACGAACTCGAGGATCTCGTTGTAGTTCTTTTTAGCCTGTTCAGGCGTAACGGCATCGACTTTGTTCTGGACTATAATGATGTTTTTGATCCCGAGTATAGTAAGAGCAGCTAGATGTTCTCTAGTCTGAGGTTGTGGACAGGGCTCGTTAGCCGCTATGACCAAAATGGCTCCATCCATTAAGGTAGCTCCTGAAAGCATAGTAGCCATAAGAGTTTCGTGTCCGGGAGCATCAATGAAGGAGACTCTTCTCTTTAATCTAGCTCGAACTCCTGGTTTACATTCGCACACAGGCTCGGGAGAGTAGTTAGCTGGGTAGTCGCAGTTATCACATATCCATATTTCTCCATCAGCATAGCCTAACCTTATAGTCATTCCCTTCTTGATCTCTTCGCTAAACCTCATAGTCCATATTCCGGTAAGCGCTTGGACTAGAGTAGTCTTTCCGTGGTCTACGTGTCCTACCACTCCTATATTGACGTCAGGTTGTCGGGGCTCGCTCAACCCTTACTCCTCTTTTTGTGAGGGATCCAGAACGTTTAAGACTAATACGCTTAGCGTGTTTGAGTCTTAGGCTACTTATGTCACTTTACTCATAGACTATCGTTAGATTTAGCTGAGCTAGAGCTGTTTTTCTTCTCTCAGCTGAAGGGTCTGGGATCATTCTTCCTCTAACGCTCTTCCTTCTCTTCTCTCCAGACCTCTTCGGCTTAAAGCCTGGAGGTCCAGAGAGAAGCACTTCTCTTCTACTCGTTCCCGGAACTCCTGGATGCATGGGTATTCCTGATGCGTCTGTGCCTCCAGTTATCTTCAATTTAATGTTCGGCAGTGAAAAGAGGGAGCCGTCTATCACATCACCAATCTCGAAACCGACAAGTCTTCTCACTACCTGATCTCCCACAGCTAGTTGCCATGATTGAGCTCGGAAGGCTTCTGCTTCAGTTTCTGAAACACTCGCTACTTCACTCAAAAGACCGTTGCTGACCCAAACCTCGCCGTCGGGAACGGTGTCATCTACTTCAACTTTGAAGGGTATTTTGAGCTTTTTATTATCTATTCTGAGTCTCAACGTCATCACTTTCGTAGGCTCGAGATTCAACTGTTTAAAGAGCTTTTCATTGATTTTAGCTATGGGGAGCTCTGTTCTCTCCTTCTCTTTGGTCTTCATCATACTATCTCTGAAAGGTATGTTGTCTACTCCTTTTACCTTTACTTTAACTACAGTTTTGCCTCCAGCAGGGTCCGATATGACTACTCTTAGTGGAGGCCTTTCTTTTGAAGCCACCCTATATCCCCCATGCGAACCTAAAGTGAGAGAGTCTCTATTCGACCTTAATAACGCTACTCTATTGATGAGAACTCTAGAACTATAAGGTCACAAGTGGGGGCTCGTGGTTATTTGTTTTTCTTCATCAAATCTTCACGACCTCCAGCTGAGTCTATGAGATCTCGAGGTGAAAGCAGTGAAAAAGACCTTTAGAGGGCTTTCTCCTCTATTGGCTAGTCTCTTGCTTCTAGTTTTCACCCTAGTCGGAGCCTTCTTCGTTTATGAGTATTTCAACAAAACCGTTGACCTGGCTACCAAGCAGAGCGAATCGTTGATGGTAGTTGCTCGAGAACATAAGGTCTCCGGCTCTACAAAGCTGATTACTCTTGAGATCGTGAATGCTCACAGCTCAGATGCAGTGATCAAAGAGGTGAGAGAATATTTAGAGACAGGTGAAGTCAGGAAGGTAAAGCTTTTAAGTGAAGATCAGAGCACACTAAGCGTTTCTCCAGGATCGAAGACAAGCTTTGTAGTCATCGCGTCAGTTAACGCTAGAGCTCTCGTAATTGTGTACGAGGTTGGAGGAACAGTTCTAGAGAGGTCTGTAGCTCTCACAGGCTAGTTTAAGGAATTCCTCTAGTGAGGTGTTTTTCAAACCATGCTTTATCTATTACTCTCTAAAGCTAGGAAAGTTGCTTTTGATCTCAGAAGCAGAAGACCTAGTATGATTGAACCTATTCCCAAAGACGTTATGAAAGAGACAGTTTTAGACAGAGCTCCTAAGATTGACCCCTCGAGACTTTTGGCTAAGTACTCGATAGGAGTCGTTGAGTATTACGTGTACAGAGGAGACAGCGGGTTCCCTAAAATGAAAGTCTGGGAGCCGCCTCCTCCTCCTGACACTCTGATGATAGAGATGGTGTCAGGTCTCGTGGAGCCTTCTAGTCCTATCGATAAGTATCACGTAGATAAGGCACTTAGCGGCTATGACAAACTTTACCCACTGATAATAGATGACTCCATCGAAGAGATCGCAGTAGAAGGACCATATAAGAACGTCCTGGTAGTGAGCAAACTCTTTCCAGCTGTTTGGATAGAGGTCGATATGGCTTTCAGTGAGGACGAGTTGGACTCTCTTGTGTTAAAGTTAAGTAGAAAAATTGGAAGACAGGTTAGCTTAGCTCTTCCTTACGCAGAGGGCCTCACTCCCGAAGGGTATAGAATCGCCATAACTTTCAAAAGGGAGGTTAGCAGAGCCGGTAGCAGTTTGGTCTTAAGGAAATATCCTAAAAAGCCGCTAACGGTAGCTGACTTAATAGCTAGCAGAATCCTGTCTCCTCTAATGGCCTCTTATCTTTGGATACTTCTTGAAGCTCAGAGCTTCATAATAATAGTCGGAGGTATGGGGGCGGGGAAGACAACTCTACTTCAAGCTCTGTTGACGCTCATCCCTCCATTCGCTAGGGTTGTGACTATAGAGGACACTCCTGAACTTAGTCTGCTTCGACGACATTGGGACGCCTTAGTGGTGAGACCTGGAGCTCCTAAGGAAGGCCTTCCTGAGATAGACTTAGAGGCGCTCTTAAAGTTCGCTTTAAGGAGGAGAGCCGAATATCTAGTCGTAGGAGAGGTCAGAGGCAGAGAGGCGAGGCTTTTAGCTCAAGCGGCGGCGTTAGGTCACGGTTGCGTGACGACCTTCCATGCAGATGGGGCGGAGAGCGCTATAGCTCGTCTTCAAATGGAGCCGATAAGTCTGCCTACGCTCTTCATTAAATCAATATCTTCCATAGTTGTCTTGAAGAAGGTTGCTGGGCTGAGCTGGAGAGTCAAGAGACGGGTTTGGGAGATAGCGGAGATTCAGGGAGACGAAGTGGTTTTCGTGTTCTCCTGGAACCCGACTAATGACGAATTCAAGCCTAACTCTGAAAGAGAGGTGATAGAACTTAGCGACAGATTGTATGAAGCTTGGAAAAAGCTTGGAGTGACTGAGGACTCTCCTGAAGCAGAGCTAGCTTACAGGGCAGAATATCTAGAGAGGCTTGTTGGAACGTCTCCCGAAGAGTTTTCAAAAGCTATAGAGAGGTTTTATGTGATGAGGTATGGAACTCCTTAGACTCTACGTCAGAGGTGTTTTAGAAGCTTTCGAGAAGACAGAGAAGACTTTATGGAGTCCTAAAACATATGGAAGTTATGCTCTGGTCTTTCGAACAGTTTTCAGAATCTCTTTGTTCGCTTCGGTTGTAGCGGCTTTCTTGATGGCAATCATCACGAAGTCTCTGTTGTTCTCTCTATTGGTCCTAGCCTTCGTTATCTCGTTTCCTTATCTAGCTTCTCAGCTTTTCAGAGTATACTTAGGCTTTGCTTTAGAGAAAGACATGCCTATAATAATGTCTCTTCTGCTTCCTTTAGCTCGATTTTCTTCTAACGTAGCCGACGCTGTTCTCTACTTAGACTTCCAGAAGCTTCCTTTTAGCTTGAGGTTTGAGGTTTACCGATTGAGGATATTCATGAATTTAGGTCTAGATCCTGTCTCAGCTCTACGAGCTTTGGCTTCTGCAACTCCTTCCAAGTCTTTTGGAGACTTCTTAAGAGAGTATCTCAATTCTGTAATAATAGGAGGCCCCAAGACAGACGTTACAGCTATGTTTTTAAAAGAGGCGATACAGAAAACGAGAGACCAGTGGAGACTTTTCTTTTCAGTCTCGAAAACCGCTTCAGAGATCATAGCTACAGCCGTAGTCTCGATGCCGGTTTTAGTGCCTTTAATGATATTGAGCAGAACAGATTGGCATATAGCTATTATTGCAATGGCTCTGTTCTCTGTAGCCTCGAGCTTTGCTCTTTTGACGTTAAGACCGAGAGTAGGAAGCGTTGAGAGGAGAGAGGCTTTAGGATACATTTGTATAATCTGTCTAGCGATTTCAAGTGTTGTCAGTATCTCGATCAGCTTAGAACTGGGGTTAGCGCTACTAGCTTTTTTCACATTGGTGACAGAAACTTATGCGGTAAAGATGAACCTTTCAGTGAGCAGGGCGACGACACTCCTTAGAGAAGCTCTAGAAGAATCAAGAATAGGCTTCTTGAATTGGAGTAAGTTAAGAGAAGTTCAGAAGTCGATTCTGTCGAGTGTAATAGACGCTATCCTGACGTCTTCAACTATAGCTGGCACTACGCGCATTCACGAGACTCTGGTTTACATCTATGAGCTTCACGAAGAAGTCAGGAGGAACTCCGCTCAGGCTAAAAGACATGGTCTAGCTCTCGCTACGCTCAAAACCGTTGCTCTCGTAATTACAATCTATTTTCTCATCTCTTTGGCTAACATGTCGGCAGGATTGAGATCTTCTATCGAAGTGAATCCTCTCATAGTTAAAGAGATAGCCAAGACTTTAGTTGCGCTAACTCCGATACTGCTATTACCGTCTGCGATAGTCTATAGGGAATGGCTTCCTTCTCTTTCAATACCCTTAGCTTCATTTGTTTTTCTCTACTTAGTGATGGCTTTCGTAGTATGATGCGTCAGAACGCGGTAATGTCTTCATCTATCATGTGGGGCAAGTTTCTTCATCCGCTCTTAGAGTCGGAGTCCGAACTCTCAATAAAAGCTCAACTTCTTCGCCGCTATATAAGTCTTCTCTCTTCCCAACTGAGTCAATAGGACTAATTCAAGGAACGTATGAGTAACTGATTCCCTTCCTTCTTGAAGCTTTTTAAAATGGTTTATAAGCCTCATGTTCTTCCTCGAGTCTAGAGGTCTTTGGCGACAATGAGAGTAGTGCTCTAAGCAGTTAGGGTGGAGCTGGATGAGAGTTCTCTCTCGAACTCAACAACAGTTCCTGATCCCATGTGGATATCCAAGTCGACACAAACGAACAGAAGCTTCGTTAACTAAACAGAAGTCTGGAGGCGAAGCACTTGAGAAATAGAGAGTGGCTGAAAGACCCTCTCTTAGCGGGTTGGCTTAGACTGTTTGAACGAGCTCTCACTGATGGGAGGGTTTTGGAGATCCCCAGTGCTCCTTTTCTTTTTAATCTTAAGGGTCTGAAGTCTGTAGATCTGCAAGGCGCTCCTTCAATTACGTGGATGTGGAGGCGATTCAGAGTTGACGTCAATGGCGGAGGTCTGTTAGCTGAAGGAGCTTTATCTCCTTCAGATGGTTTGGTCACAGAGTTTGAACATCTAGACACAGCTGAATTAGGTTTGGGCCTAGCTAAACAACTAGGACTTGAAGACAGTGAAGAAACATATTTTAATCCACTAGCCTGGAGACCTCGAGCTCCTATCCTATTACCTGAAGGGGCTCCAGCTCTGGGCGTTTGTTTAGAGACATCCTGGGGATCTGTCTCTTTGGGGGTCAACGCCGATCCTATATCTTTCGTCTCCACATCTAGTTGCATTAAGGCGCATGGGTTCCGAGAAGACGTTGAGGTCTCAATAGCGGGATTTAAGACTGTCTTAAAGGGAGAATCTCTCCAGACCTCTGGTTTGAAAGTCGTTAACAGTAGCGATTTCGTAGCTGGGATCTCAGGTTCAGTGTTAAGACTGTTTTCAAAACAAGGAACTGTGGAGTTCTCGAGCCAGTACTTCAACCCTAGGTTGAGTGTGCTTTACCCCTTCATATACTATCCTATGACGAACAGCAAAAGCGTTAGGGCTAACTCCGTTGTAGTTGAGGCTTTCAACTCCTCTTTGGCAATAGCTTCTTCTAAGCCGGTCGAGGTAGAGTTGAGACCAGGGGGGCTGATAGTACACTTCAGATCAGACCTCTTAATAGCTAGAGCTAGAGAGCATCAAGCTCTAAGTCTGCTTGTAGAGTCCATGGTCTCATGGAAACCCATCTCAGCTCTAGGTGGAGGAACTCTTTTCCATCCTAGAACATCTAAAGCCTTAGCGTATTTGATCGCTACAGACGCTCCTCACGTGATGCTTGTTGCTTACTGCATGTCTGACGAAGGCGGAGTCTTGGAGCTAAGGCTTCACAAAAAGTTAGAAAACGCACATCTCATAGACCCCTTAGCGTCAGAGGTCATACCCCTTAAGACTTTTGACAGTTTGCTGAGAATTCCTCTGCTTATGCCCTATACACATGTCTCTCTAAAGCTCGACGTTTCTAATAGATCTCTACGTAAGGGCAGATGAGGATAAGACTTCGTAATAAGTTATTACTCCGAGCTCGTCTACGACAGCCAAGACGGGCGTGTGATTTGAGGCTTGAACGAGTCTAGCCCATTCCACTAGGTCTCCAAGTCTCACCTTACTGCCGGCTTCTAACACCAAGATCTCGATCTTCTTGCCCGACCTCTCTAACATCAAATTGGACCTAGGGTAGGGACTCGTCCTAACTGGTCTGCCCTTTCTTCTCAAGTCGTGATAAACTAAAAAGACAGAGAGCTTCACATTTATCTTGTTGAGCAGTTTCGTAACAGCGTTCCAACCGATTTCGTTTTCATAGACAGAGTTTCCTAAAGCCAGCTGATAGAGAGCCTCTAGTTTGTCTAGAGTGTAGTCTGGACCCATTAGGTTGCTCTCTCTGAGACTTGAACAAATGTTCGCGGCCTCTTCACAGTTCACGGCTCTGAGCGTTCCTTCGCTTAAGACTATGACTAGAGGTCTCTCTCTGGTCTTTTTACTCATAGGTCTTCACGCAGAGATAAAAAGGAAGGCTTGAAGTCTTTAGCTTTAGCTAGCTTCTGAGGCTTTGGTGAGCTTAGTGAAGCATCTGCTCTCTGAGCTCAAATCTCTTGAGAAGTTCTTGAAGATCAAGCCTCTGTACTTCGATGTTGAGTCTATGGAATTCGTTTGGCTCGATACTACTCTTATCCCCTTTAAGGAGGTCTATAGGAGAACAAGAGACTACAGGAGAGTAGCTGAGGCTATTAAATCTATGGAGATAAGAGGAGCTCCTGCAATAGGCGTTGCAGCGGCTTTCGGAATGGCTCTTGCAGCTCATGAGTTCAGAAATATTAAGGACCTTCTTCCCTTTCTTGAAAACTTAGACAGAGCTAGGAAACACTTAGAGTCAACGAGACCTACTGCTGTTAATCTCTTTTGGGCTCTTTCAAGAGTTTGGGAAACAGTTAAAAAGAGAGATAACGAGAGTCCAGATAAAATAGCCGATATAGTCTTAGAAGAGGCGATCAAGATCTACATCGAAGATATAAAAACTAACATAGAGATCGGAAGAATAGGTTCTAGTCTAATTGAGAACAACCAAACAGTGCTAACGCATTGCAATACTGGAGCTCTAGCTACTGCAGGCTTTGGTACAGCGCTTGGCGTCATTAGATACGCCTGGTATGAAGGAAAGAACATTAAGGTTATAACTACAGAGACAAGACCCCTTCTTCAAGGAGCCAGACTTAATGCATGGGAACTCAAAAAAGAAGGAATACCGTTTAAGCTAATAGTAGACGGAGCAGTAGCGTACATGATGTCTAAAAAGATGGTCGACTTGGTTTTAGTAGGGGCAGACAGGATAGTGCTCACAGGGCATACCGCTAACAAGATCGGGACCTTTCAAGTAGCGCTGGCAGCTTCTTATCACAAAGTGCCTTTCTACGTTGTGGCTCCTACGACCACAATAGATAAAGATCTAAACCCAGACGAGATAGTGATAGAAGAAAGAAGCTCTGAGGAGGTTAAAAAAATCATGGGAACAACGTATATAACTTTAGAAGACGTTGAAGCTCTTAACCCCTCTTTTGATGTAACGCCTCCTGACCTGATAACAGGGTTTGTTACAGAAAGGGGGATCGTGAACAGACCGTTTGAGAAGAACCTACTTAAGGTTCTAAAGACTTAAAGAGCGATCAGAACTACCATATCATCTATCAAAAACCTGTACAGCTTCCTCATCGAAGATTCTCTTATCTTTAGCACCTTAGCGATCTCGGCTTGGCTGAGGTCGAATCCGAAGAGTCTAGCTATTAAATAGATAGTAGCGGCAGCTACAGCTTCAGGTTTCTTTCCATAAAGACTCTTTCCGCTTTTCGTTACGGCTTTGAGGAAGTCCAAAGAGTAGCTCCTTATTTCCATAGGTAAACCGAATTCTTGGACAGCTTTAGTTATATATGTGTCTATCCTGTTGAGCATTCTCTCAGTTCCGGAAGTTGTAGAGTCGTTTCGAGACAGAGCTGAGAGAACTCCTGATTGGCTAAGCTTCATCTTCGCATTCCACATATCGAAGGCTTCTACTTCAAGTTTCTCAAGTATTTCTTGTTGAGAGACTCCCAGATTGTACTTCTCCACTATCTTGTGGATTATAGCAGCCATTATCGCTCTACCCTCTTTTGCGCTTGGAACACCTACTCTATTTGTGAACTCGTGGAGGAGATGGCCGGCTTCTTGGAGTTGAGCTGCGCTAAGTCCTAGCAGACTAGCGGCTTCTCGTAGCGTTTGAAAGAGTTGACTCTCCTGTCTTTCTCTTCTGCTCATAGCTAGTGCTCTGTGCTTTTTGACCAGTTGTCTCATAGCGACCATTTTCTCTTTCTTTAAAACGTTTCTCGTGCGTTTAGCGTAGATGTCGACGACTATTCCATAGGCGTGGTGAGAGTAGTCTACAGGACCACCGTGCCTCTTCGAGAACTTCCCGTCGTCTCTATATATCCTCTCTGGGGCGCTACTGATAGTATTTTCTCCAAGGACCTCGCCCGTATCTGTACAGACCTCGTAGCCTTCGGGAGTCACGACTACGTTTTCACAATGCTTTACTTCGTGAAGAGAACTCTCGTAGTAGTCTGAAGGTTCCTCTATGTATTCGTAGTCGAAGAGATATTCATCTTTCACTGCTTCTCGACCTCCTCGATCTCTGTGCCTTTCGCTTTCTCTCCAACTCGTAATATAGCAGAGTTTGAGCGGAGATCTCGACGTCTTCTTCAAGTTTGACCACAGCATAAGGTCTCTCAACACTCCCTATCACATCGATCAGCTTACCCACATATTTGACTCTATCGTCATCTTTTATATAAACGCTTAAACCTAAAGGCAGAGGCTTCTTTCTAAACATTGAGACTAACGTTAAGCCCATTTTGGTAGTTTTCTCAAGACGTCCTAGGGGTTTGAGACGTTGTGAACTGAAGGAGAAGACCAAGAACAGCACCATAGAGCGTGAGTGTCTATCGCTAATAAGGTGTCCGAGTTCTAAGTAGATAAAAACATATTTAAGCACTAGAGGTGCCAGTGGTTTCTATGTCTTTTGGCTTTGCCTTCTGCAACGCTTCTCACAAACTCTAACAGGTCCTCTTCGTAAGGGACTCCCACGAAGGCGAGCTGTCCGTTTATTGCCGTAGCCGGCACGGTCATTACTCCATATTTATCGGCTATATCGGGGTTTTCAAAAGCCTCTATAGCTTCGGAGACGAACACTGGGTTGTTCTGTTTGTAGGCCTCGAAGGCGAACATATGAGCTAAGAGCACAGAGTATGGACAATAGGGGCAGGGAGGAGTCACTATCGTTTCTATATGGATCGGCTTGTCTATAGCCTTTAGCTCTTTCTTAGTTCTAGGCGTTAACCCAGACTCGTTTTCGCTAATTCTCAAAATGGTCTCTACGAGAGCTCTGATCTCTTCTCCAGCTGGGATGCCTATCCACTTGATCCTGCCGCCGAGCAGAGAGACTGTAGGGACCCTCTGTACATTTTCAGCTATGAACTCTTCTCTGTTATCTTTATTGTCATAGTTTAAGATCTTCACCTTTAGAAGAGGACTGTCTCCGTGTTTGGGACTCGCTTCTTCGAAAAGCTTAAGTAATCTCACAGTGTCTCTACAGGTCTCACACGCTGAAGCAATAAATACCTTTACTTCTACGGGATTCCGCATGTCCGTTAGAGTTTCGGCTAGCTCTCTCTTGAACCTTTCAGAGAAGTCAATGCTGTAAAATTCCATCGGTAGCACCTCGGAGTGAGGTAGTATTAGAAGCTTAAAACTGACACTCTTTATAATTGTATGAGACAGGAAGATCGCTGTAGTCTTAGCTCTCAAGGGTTTTTTAAGAAGTGTTGCTAAAGAGAATGTCTTAGTAGATCTTTTCGATATGTAGTGAGAAATCAGCTTTGCTACAGACCTCACAAATCTCCTTGTCGCTTGGAGCTCCACAGAACGAGCAAAAGTGGTTGTAGCCTAGTCTGGAGACGCATATCTTTGCGATCTTCGTGTAGACGTTGTTGTAGCTGAATTCGAGATCGGGACCTCCTCTTAGTGCTTCGGCTAAAGTCTTGGATAGGACGAGATGCCCAAAGCCTGGTATGTCGAATTCTTCAAGTAGACCCAAAAGGTAAGCATAAGAGACTACAGCCTCTTCTTCAAGCGGGTACAACGCGTTTACTATGGTGATTTCGTTGGCTCTGTGTTCTGACATGACCTCGAGCAAGTTATCACACGACCGCCTTATCAAGGCCTCTCCTACAAGCAGAAGGACTAGAGTTCTCGTTAGCGGAAACAAGACGAAGCTAGCCTTTAGTTCTCTAGAAACTCTTACGGCTGCATGTCTGCTCAACCTTAAGGTTTCGAATAAGTCCGTCGACAAGCTTTTTAGAGGTGGCGATAGACGGATCGAGAGAAGGCTCCACCTTTCATATCTAGCTAGGAGAGTGGTCAATCGTTCTACGATCTTAGACGATATCTCTTCGTCCTCAGGATTGTCAAAGAGAGCTACATAAACGTGTGAATCATGCCCTCTCTTCGACTTAACGATAAGAGTAGCTAGTACTGTCGAGTGTATCGCTAGGTGAGCATAAATAGGGATTAGCACTCGAGAGGAGGGTCTGAGAACTTTCCATTGCCTAAGATGTTTTCTTATAGCCTTCTCTAGAGAAGACTCAAGGCAGGACTCACAAAGTCTCTCTCCGCTTGTTCTTCTATAATATCTAGCTGTCTTCACATTACATACATTACATACAGTCACCATGACTTTAGCCTCCTCGTTAACAGTGAGCTTTCTTTAGTTAAGACTAAATAAAGGACTCTTGAAGCTACTGATAGTGGCAAACAGATATGCCATAAAACTTTTTAGGCACTTCCGACTCTACTAACTTATATTAATCTTTCTAGGGATTAAAGAAGAGGCTAAGCAGGAGGTGGTCAGGATGGCTACTATTCCCGTACTGATACTAAAGGAAGGGGCTTCTAGAACTTACGGTAGAGAGGCTCTTAGAGCAAACATCTTGGCAGCTAAAGTAATGGCTGAGATCCTGAAAACTAGTCTTGGTCCTAGAGGACTCGATAAGATGTTGATAGACTCTTTCGGAGATATAACGGTTACTAACGATGGTGCCACAATAGTAAAGGAAATGGAGGTTCAACATCCTGCAGCCAAACTCCTAGTAGAAGTAGCTAAAGCTCAAGATGCAGAAGTGGGAGACGGAACGACATCCGTAGTAGTTCTTGCAGGAACTCTTCTCGAGAGAGCTGAGAGGTTGCTTGATGAGAACATTCATCCAGTAACCATTATTACTGGATACACTAAAGCTTTAAACGAAGCTTTAAAGATTTTAGACTCGATAGCTATACCTATAAACCTCGATGACAAGACTACGTTGCATAACGTAGCTGATACTACTTTAGCCAGCAAGTATGTAGGTCATGGTCCAGAAAAGTCTAAGCTAATCGATATAGTAATTGAGACGATCAAGATAATAGCTGAAAAGAGGTCTGATGGCGGTTACAACGTGGACTTAGACAATGTAAAAATAGAGAAAAAGAAAGGAGGAAGTCTCTTCGATTCTAAGATCGTACAAGGTATCGTTCTAGACAAAGAGGTAGTACATCCCGGCATGCCCAAGAGGGTAGAGAACGCTAAAATACTAGTGCTCGACGCTCCCTTAGAGATCCAGAAGCCAGATCTCACAACGAAGATAAGAGTGACAGATGTAGACCAACTAGAGAGATTCCTCGAAGAAGAGACCAAGATCCTTAGAGAGATGGTTGAGAAGATCGCTGAAACCGGAGCCAATGTGGTCATAACTCAGAAAGGTATTGATGAAGTAGCTCAGCACTTCCTGGCTAAGAAAGGAATACTAGCGGTCAGAAGAGTGAAGAGAAGCGATATAGAGAAGCTCGCTAGAGCTACGGGAGCTAGGATAGTGACGAGCTTAAGAGAGCTAAAGCCAGATCATCTAGGCTATGCTGCCCTTGTAGAAGAGAGGATGGTAGGAGAGGACAAGATGGTGTTCGTAGAAGGATGCAAGAATCCGAGAAGTGTGACTATATTGCTTAGAGGGGCCAACGATATGATCCTTGACGAGGCTGAAAGAAACATTAAAGACGCTCTTCATGCTTTGAGGAACGTGATGAGAGAGCCTAAGATCTTGCCTGGTGGCGGAGCAACAGAGATAGAACTCGCTCTAAGACTCAGAAGCTACGCTAGAACTGTAGGAGGGAAGGAGCAACTAGCAATTGAGGCTTTTGCTGACGCCCTTGAAGTGATACCTACAGTCTTAGCTGAAAGCGCTGGCTTAGATCCTCTTGATTCCCTTCTACAGCTAAGAAGCTTACATACTCAAGGTAACCTCAAGGCAGGTGTGAACGTTCTCGGGGGCAAGATAGTTGAAGACATACTGACTCTTGGCGTCTTCGAACCTCTCCTAGTTAAGAAGCAAGTTGTGAAGAGCGCAGCAGAGGTAGCTATAAGCGTTCTTAAGATCGATGACATAATTGCAGCTGCTCCACCCAAGAAGGAAAAGGAGAAAGAGAAAGGAGAAAAAGAAGAAGAGGAAGAGAAGCCGTCTCCAGGTAAGCTAGACCTAGATTAAAGAACAGCTATCTCATTTAATATTTTGGCTTACATATTTCAGTGCGTTCTTTTTAGACCACATTTTTCGATAAAGTCTAGACAACATCTAGACTTTCAGGGAGAGACTATGAGGATCGGTCTAGTGATGGATTGGCACCCTTCAAGCACCGGTGGCGTACAAAGTCATGTCAGATACCTTGCTCAGTGGCTCAGTAGAAGAGGTCATGAGGTCGTTTTGGTGTCGCGTCGTATCGGTGCTAGACATGACGATAGCATTTCGACTCTCGAAAGCCTTGAAGTAGATTCTGTTTTGCCCATAGAGTCCTTATTCGTTCCTCCTAATCCTATCAGTCTCAGAGAGGTTTTGTCCAATCAGCGATTCGATGTTATACACTCCCATCACATTTTCACTCTTCTCCCTCTGATGAGCTTGAAAGTGGCTTGGAGTCTAGGAGTTCCAAGAGTTATAACGAATCACACTCTCTTCTTCTTTCACGACTCAAGTATTTGGAACATGATATCCTATCTTACACCAACAAAATACTACTTAAGATATGCTCAAACCGTTATTTCAGTTAGTCAAGAGGGTCGGAAGTTTGTTGAGAATATCATTGGTGATAGAACGAATGTCAAGCACGTAGTAATTCCTAACGGTGTTGATTCAGAAAAATACAGCCCTCCAGAGAGAGAGCCAGAAGAAAACAGGATAGTTTTCGTTGGTAGACTCGTCCACAGGAAGGGGGTTCATGTTCTCATAAGTGCTATACCTCAGATTCTGAACGAAGTGAGAGACCTAGAGGTGGTGATTGTAGGTGAAGGGTATATGAAAACTGTAGCAAACCTTCTTTCCAAACTCATCGGGGTCTCCAAAAGAGTCAAACTATTGGGATGGCTTCCTGAAAGTGAGAAGATTAAGGTCTTGAAGAATTCTAAGGTGGCAGTAGCTCCAAGCATATATAACGAGTGTTTCGGTATAACAGCTATAGAAGCTATGGCTGTTGGGAGGCCGGTAGTTGCATCGAGAGTCGGAGGACTCAAAGAAGTTGTAGAGCACGGAGTTACAGGACTTCTAGTTTCACCCGGCTCTAAAAAGGAGCTAGTAGAGGCTGTAACTCTTTTGCTTCAGGACGAGAAGCTTAGAAGAGAGATGGGAAGAAGGGCTAGAGAGACTGTAGAGAAGAAATACTCGTGGAACGTAGTAGTTGAGGACATAATTAAGGTTTATGATGAAGTTATGAGTGAGACGAGAAGTAGAGGGTTTTAAAAGAAGCACAGATAAGGTATGTCAGGACAGAAATCAAATCTTCAGAATGTTTGTATTTGTCTAAACATGTTCAAATTGAACTGTCTATCGCTATATTAATTTGTTTCTTCATACCATAAACAGTTCGATAAGAAGTAGAACAAGAGAAACTGGCTACAGACGCTATGATTACTAACATCAACGTTTTAGCATTTAGGGAATAATATAGGCAAGTTAAGTAAATAGAAACTTCGTCAGTCAGTTAGTTCATATATTTTACTCGGATTGAGCATGAGTTCTGTTCCTATTAGAAAAGCCTTTGCTCCTGCCCTCTTTAGGTATTCTATATCTTTTCTATTCTTTATACCGCTTTCTGCCACCTTAGTTGCGGTATTGGGTATTTTTTCAAGAACTTTATACGCTTTTGAGAGGTCTATTTCTAATGTCGCTAGATTTCTTGAGTTTACACCGACCATTGGAAAGCCCATACTAATCACGTGTTCAGCTTCATCTTCATCGTGGACCTCTATGAGAGCTTCTAGTTTAAAGCTTCTTGCCGTTTCATATAACATATCTAGTTCTCTATCAGTAAGTATCGACGCTATTAATAAGATGGCGTCGGCACCTATATTGTATGCTGTTTCCACTTGGTTATAAGATACAACTATATCTTTCATCAATATAGGCAAATCAGTTATGGATGCTATAGATATGAGATTGTTATAAGAACCTCCGAAGTAAAGCTCTTCAGTAAGCACACTGATCCCTACGGCGCGTTTTTCTACAAGCTTCACATAATCTATAGGGTCTCTGATTACGTTCAGTCCTGAGGGCGACTTAGTTTTGAACTCAGCTATTATCGCTATGCGACCTCTGCTATATATCTCTTCTATTTTGTCTCTAAGGCTATGAAAACCACGAGACCTACTCATTCTGATAGCTGGTCTTATACTATTATACTTAATAACCTCTTCGAGCCATCCTTTAACGTTTTTTGGCATAGAGCTACACCATATCTACGAAGTTCTTCAGCATTTGCTTACCGTACTCTGTACCCACACTTTCTGGATGAAATTGAAGACCATATATTGGGTATTTTATATGATGTACAGCCATGATCTCACCGTCACTTAAAGAGATAGCGTCTATAGCGAGCTCTTCAGGTACGTTATCTATAACTAAGCTATGGTATCTGGTTGCTCTAATTATCTTTGGTATATCTTTGAATAGAGCATTTTCGTTTAGTATCTTTATAGTGTCTATTTTTCCATGCATAATCGTCCTAGCTCTTCTTATCCTCGCTCCAAATGCGTAACCTATTACTTGATGTCCGAGACATATACCAAGAATAGGTATAGATTTGCCGTATCTCTTTACAACGTCTAGAGATATACCTATATCTTCTTTCTTCTCAGGAGTTCCAGGACCTGATGAGATTATTATTTTATCTGGATCTATCCTATCTATAGCTGACAGAGATATTTCATCGTTTCTCACAACAACAGCTGTAGCGCCTAGCTCGCTGACTATTTGAACTACATTGTACACGAAGCTATCGTAATTGTCTATTATGAGAATAAGCTCTGACATTATCGTCCCCCGATAATGCCTAGAGCTGCCTTTAACGCAGCAAGTTTATGTTCAGTTTCTTCATATTCCATTCTAGGCTTGGAGTCGTAGACTATACCTGCTCCAGCTTGTATTCTTATAAGGTCTTCGTATATGAAGGCAGACCTAATGGCTATAGCCATTATTGCTTCACCAGAGGATGTAAAGAACCCCGTAGCTCCAGCATAAGGTCCTCTTTTGTATTCTTCTAACTCTTCTATTAACCTCATTGCAAAAGGCTTTGGAGCACCGCTTACAGTTCCTGCGGGTAACAATGCTTTCACTAAATCTATAACGTCATATTTCCTCTTCACAACGCCTATAACTTTCGATACCAGGTGTTGTACATGACTGTACTTCTCTATATACATAAGCTTCTCGACCTTTATTGTACCAGGTACACATACTTTCCCGAGATCGTTTCTAGCGAGGTCTACAAGCATTAGGTGTTCAGCTCTATCCTTTTCAGATTTAAGAAGCTCTTCTTCAAGAACTCTATCTTCTTCAACAGTTCTTCCTCTAGGTCTTGTTCCAGCTATTGGATAGGTCTCAACAATCCCATTTCTATATGAGTAGAGAAGTTCAGGACTCGCACCCAATATGATTCTGTTACCGAATTTTAAGAAGTATGTGTAGGGTGACGGATTTATCTCTCTAAGATTTAGGTAAAGGTCAGCGACGTCACCTGTATACGTGAATCTCTGAAACCTCGATAAAACAGCTTGAAAAACATAACCGCTTTTGATGTACTCGAGAGTCTCTTCAACGACTTCTTCAAACCTTTTGCCGTCTAGAGAAGAATCATAAAACTCAGCTCTCACATTTTCTCTTCTACTATGTCTATCTTTACACTTTTCTAGCTGTTGACCTTCTCCATCGATATAGATAAACCCTCTGTTGTAATCGTATACAGCTACGTTCGCAGGCTCAAAAAACTCTACATAATTCCACTTCTCTGGGTAAGGGCGAAGGTCCGGTATCTTCTCCCACAACCTTACAGCATCGTATCCAATGTACCCTATAAGAGTTACATCTAGAGGATACATATAGTTACGTATTTCAGCTTTCTTTAAACTTGCTCTGAGTTCGTCGAGAACGCCCTCATGACTTCCTTTCACAAGGTTTTTAGCTCCCCATGCAACAACGCTATAGCTTCTTCGAGCTAAGTCTTCGTATACAGCAAAAACCTCTTCCTCTTCATTAATACATTTTATAACGTCTTCAATCTTGGGCATATGCTTTATGTTTATTTTCTCCATGTGTATACAACCTCCTTGAGCTTTCTAATCTTTTGTATGTCTTTCTTCCTGGGGTGGATCTCGACACCACTGGAGACATCTATCCATCTAGGTTCTAGCTCTAGGAATTCATGTACATTTTCTAAAGTGATGCCTCCAGCTACTCCAGCATCCTTATGGTAATCTAGAAGAACTTTAAGCACCTTAGGATCACTAGGCACGCCTCTTATTGGTGAATCAAATAACACTAGACTGAAGTATTTTTGCACTTTCTTCAGATAATCTAGATAATGTAGCGATGCAGGCACATACACTATGAACTTCTTTGTATAGTACGTTGACAAAGTCTCAATCTCCTCGTCTTTCAAGACTCTATGGATCTGCACATAATCTGCAGAACTGTTGACTAACGTTTCAATAGCTCCATGTACCTTAACGCTAACTAGAGGCGTTGAGACTATACTCTTCAGCTTAGTTACAAACTCTTCAGGAGCATATCTAGGGCTTACAGGATCCGTTACGATGCCTATGAAGTCTACACCTATTTTGTCTATTTCTAAAGCGTCGTCTAGATTAGCTACACCACATATTTTCAACATTATTCTCATAGAATTCTCACCAACAAGGATCTGAACTTATCGATATCGCCATTAGTTTGAACTAACATTTCCATTCTGTCTATCAGCTTCGGCAGAAGACTCTCGGCATACTCAAATCCGTCCTTAAAGCTCTTAACGATATCGGCTACATATAGCGCTAAAGCTGTATTCATTCCTATAAATGTTTTAGCATCTCTATCTAGTCCTCTAGCGGCTCTCAAGATTCTGATCGCAGAATCTTCAACGCTAGATGCCGTGAGTTGCGTTATAGGTATTCTCTTTACTCCAAAGTCCTCCGGCTGTAATGTATAGTATTCAATTTTGGATCTCTTGACTTCATATACATGCGTTAGACCTGAGGGGCTCGCCTCATCAATACCAGGCTCACCATGTACAACGAGTACTTTCTCGAAATCTAGGCGAGCGGCAGCTTCAGCTATAATAGGAGCAAAAGATTTTGAAAAAACGCCGACAACCTGTCTTTTTGTTCCTGCAGGGTTCGTTAAAGGACCTAATATATTGAATATTGTTCTTATTCCTAACGTCTTCCGTATTGGTGCGACTCTCTTCATGGCTGGATGATATAGAGGCGCAAATAGGAATACAAAACCAGTTTTACTTATTAGTTCAATAGCTTTATCAGGCTCTATTTCTATCCTATAACCAAGAAATTCTAAGACGTCTGCTGAACCGCTTTTACCGCTTACAGCTCTGTTTCCGTGCTTAGCGACTGGATAGACAATTGATGTGAGTACTGCCGAAGCTGTACTGACATTTAGTGTTCCGATACCATCTCCACCCGTTCCAACAATATCTATAGCGTAGCTACAAGGTATTTTCAGAGACTTCATCCTCATAGCTTTAGCGAAACCGACTATTTCATCAACAGATTCTCCTCGAATCCTTAAAGCTACGAGAATAGCTGAGATAACGACTTCCGGTATCTCTCCGTCCATAATGCTTAGCGCTATAGACATAGAATCTTCTTCGCTAAGTCTTTCTCCATTAACTAATTTGTTCAGTATTGCTCTATAGTCCATCTAACGCACCCCTAGCGATTTTGACGATTCTTAACGCCTGATCTAATCTACCGCTTTCTAGAGCTTCGACGATAGCTGTACCGATAGCGATACCGTCAGCGCCGGCTTCCATGACCTTAGCTATATCGTTTATCGATAAACCGAACCCAACAACAAGGGTATTACTGACGAGCTTTCTAACTCTTTTCACTAAGACGACAGGGTCTATAGGTATCGGTATGCCTGTAGCCGGTCTTAAGCCATAATATAGGAACGGCTGACTCAGTGGAGACACTTCAGCTATGAGTTTATCAGGCATAGAAGGGGATACGAACAAAGTTGCTTTCAGTCCACAGTTCTCAATCTCTTTGATTATGTCTCGATATCTCTCGAAGTAATCTATGAGCAGATCTGGAAAGAGGACGTAATCTATGTCAAGCATGTGTAGGTTTTCAATAAACGCTCTTAGATTCTTTATGTGGTCATCGAGATATGTCAAAACCGCTAGAGGGGCATCTATGCTTTTTCGAGTAGCTTTGAGCACTTCCCATATATCTACACCAGAACTCTTAACGTAGTCATAACTTCTCCGTATTACCGGACCATCGTATTTAGCGAATCTAGGTGGGACTCCTAACTCAAAGAAATCGGTTCCCATGTCTCTTGCTTCTTTTAAGAATGATAAGAACTTATCTACAGATGGAAATCCCAAGGTGTTATAGACTACGAGATATTTACCCATGTGCCCACCTCTAGGCGTTTTATTAAGTCAACTCCTTTCCATATCTGATCATCATAGATCTGTAATTCTCTATGTCTAGCAGTCCGTGACCGCTCATATTGAATAATATAACTGATTTCTCATTTCTCTTCTTTGCCTCTAAGGCAATATCTATAACTATCTTGACGGCATGAGCAGATTCCGGTGCGGGCACTATTCCTTGTGTTTCTGCAAAAACCCTGGCTGCTCTATAGACATCTTTTTCGCTGACTTCAGCATATTCGACGATTCCTTCTTTAGCTAGCAGGCTTAAGCTTGGCGCCAACCCGTGATATCTTAATCCACCAGAATAGATAGGTGGCGGTATGAAATCTTTGCCTAACGTGATCATTTTAAGGAGAGGCAGGGTTCCTGCAGCGTCTGGATAATCGTAAGTGTATATACCTTTGCTAAACTTAGGTACTTCTGCTGAAGCTACGGCAATAAATTTCTTGTTTTTGTTTCTAAGCCCTATATACGGATAAGCTAGCCCACCAAAATTGCTTCCGCCACCCACACAAGCTACAATTATGTCAGGCTCTTCACCTATAATCTCCATTTGCTTAATGCTCTCCAAACCTATAACGGTTTGGTGAAGTAGAACTACATCTAGAACGCTACCTATAACATATTTGTATTCATGACTAAGCGCATACTCTATAGCTTCGCTTATAGCTATTCCAAGAGACCCAGGATTCTCGGGATCTTTGCTAAGTATCTCTCTACCGAAGTTCGTTAATTTTGATGGACTGGGAACCACTTCTGCTCCATAGAACTCCATGAGAGCTCTTCTAGCAGGCTTATGATCATAACTAACTCTAACCATAAATATAGTCGATCCAATTCTATACAGAGATGCAGCTAATGCAACAGCAGAACCCCATTGACCTGCACCAGTTTCTGTCACGACTCTTTCAATACCTTCAATGTAAGCATAATACACCTGCGGTATGGCCGTATTGATCTTGTGGGAACCTGTAGGCAGAACTCCCTCATATTTAAAGTATATTTTGGCTGGAGTATTTAGATATCGCTCTAACCCTATAGCTCTATAAAGAGGTGTAGGTCTACCGACAACTCTATATTTCTCTAAAACGTCTTCAGGGATCTTCACATATCGCTCGATTGTAAACTGTTGCTTTAAAACCTCTTTGGGCACGATTTTTTGAAGTAGCTCTATTCGAGAAGAACCATCTTCTGGATCCATTGGCGGTGGTAACGGTTTAGACAGATCCGGTATAATGTTATACCAGTAGCTAGGTAGGATTTCATCTAGATGCTTTTTAGGTATATCTACCATTGGCTCATATCAATCCCCGGCCACAGTTTCCCATATTTTTCCCACCTATTAAACTTTGCGCACAATTTGATATGGATAATTGGGTATTTAGTCTAAGAGGTTACTGTTTAGCGCCTTTTGTTAGTGTTTCTCTACAGATATAATGTAGCCTAATAGGTCCAAGTCTAACGCTTAACTATGAGGAGTCTCCATATCTACATGGATTTCAGAGGTGTGCGAAGAGTTCAACAGTGCTACCTCTATCGGTCTTTCTACATTTCAAAGGTCATATCGCTCTGCTAGATCATATATCGATAAGGAGAAGATTTCGGTTCTGGACGTTTCTCCTAACGGAACTTTGTGGAAGCACGCTTTCTTAGAAAACTTCCCATAATACACAGCTGTGGGTTGAGTTCCTAGCTGAGGGGTTGTTTCAAACTCTGTGGAGCCATCACGATGGCTCTAGACAGGAACTTGTCGGTTTAGCAGTCTTAATAGGTTTCTCACGGTCCATAGACCCGAAAAACGTCGAAAGCGTCTAAAGAGACTAGGAGTACAGAAGAGGTAGTTATTAAATGAAGCAAAAACAGAAGAAGCCAAAGGACCAGCTGTTCATTATTCTTATAATGTTAAAGGTAGCTTTGACGCTGGTTTTAGCGGTTGCAGGAACTCTCCTAGCTGTACTCGGCAGTGAGGTAAGGTCCTCAGTTTTGATCGTAGTTGGCTTTATCATCATCGCTTTTTCTCCTGTTCTATCATACGTGCTTATTCACATGATTTTGGTCAAGAGGCTTTATGGTTTGTGAGGAGAGAATAGACGGGACGCGGGGAGCGCGGCTCCAAAGCCCCGCATCCTGGGCCGCTAGACGACCCGGCTACCGATTCTAGACCGCTTCTAGGACGCTTAAAAGCTTGAAGTTTAAAAGACGATCTAGAACACGAGAGCTGAAAAAGAGGTACATAGGTCTTGAAGAAAGTAGAGTTCGTGAGAAGAGTACAGCTTTTGGGTAAGTCTACCTATGCTGTGACCCTACCTAAAGAATGGGCTAGACTTCACGGACTTACGAGAGGCTCAAAGGTATTTATGGAGGTCATGTCTGACGGGAGTCTGAGGATTAAGCTCGCTCCGTTATTGCATGAGTATAGAGCCAGCAGATACATAAAGTTCTCTTCGAACGAAGAAGCAGACCAGGTATTCTTTGAGGTCGCTTCTGCTCTAATATCGGGTTACGACTTTGTGATCGTATCATTCAATGAACTAACGTCTAGCTATATCAAAGCCTTTTGTGACAAACTGTCTCGTCTAGTTCCAGGACTTCAGGTCGAACAGGAAGGTTTTGAGGTTAAGATCTCAACTTTAGGAGAGAGGAGTTCAAGAACTCTCGAAACACGTGTATCGTTAGTTGTAAAGCTCTTAGCTGAGGCTTTGAAGTCTCCAGACAAGCTGTCCTTAGCTGTGCTGGCTTTTAGTGACTTCAGGAAGACAGTAATAGAGTATGAGCTTCACAAAAGGTCTAGCCTTATATCAGGCGTTCATGAACTTCCGCTCGTGAGTCTACGTAGCCTCTCCGTTATTCTTCATCAAATCAAAGACTTGACAGTTGCGTATAGAACTCTCAGGCTTGTTGCCGAAAGTCCCAAAACAGAAAGAAAGGCTTTGGATTCGATAGAAGTGGTTGGAAGTCTGCTAGCAGATCTCTTTTGGTCAATAATAAAGGTCTTCAATAACCCTTCTGAAGAAACGTACAGAGGAGTTCTGAGAGCGTACTCAAAATTGGTCAAAGAGATTGAGAAGTCGCGAGAGTTCTGTAGCGAAGAGATCAAAGCTCATCTCGAGAACATTCTCGTAGGTTTAGAGGATTTAATGCTAGAACTAGGAATTTATGTCTCAGTTTTAAAGATTGCGAGCGCTAGTTTTGAAGACACTTCTTAATTTAATCACTTCTTAACTCAATGTTGGGGTCTTCAGACTAACGATTTTCAATGAAAATCTACCACCTTTATTATGTCGGAATTCTCTAACCTTTCCGCCTTCAAGTATCTATACGATACCTCTCTGAGGTCTTGGTTATTTCCATGGATCATTACGGTGTGGAGCCTTGCGTTCGCTTTAGAGAGAGCGCTTTTTACGACGTTTACATTGATTTTATCCTCTCCATCTGAGATCAAAATGATATCGCTAACTCCTTTAGTTTCTCTACCTTTAACTATATCGTTGCAGGCGATAAGTACGGCTCTCATTATATCGGTACCGCCTCCGGCAGTTACTTTGGCCAAGCTGAGAAGAGCTCTGACCACCTCAGAGGCGTAAGGGTTGCTTTTCACTTTAGTCAGTTCGTAAGGAACGGAGTCAAAATATCTTGCGTAAAAAGCTCTAGACTCTCCAATAGCTCTTTTAAGTAGAGCTACAGCTACAGCTCGAGCCCAGTCTATCTTCTCTCCCACCATGCTTCCACTTTTATCTAACAGGACATAGATGGGACCTCTCGATACCTCTTCATGTTTTGAGTACAAAAGCAGTCTCGATTCAGCAAACGCGATCATAAAGTACGTTGAAGGTAACGCTAGTTGAGAGTAGTGCAGTCTCTCGAGGTCGCTACCTATTTCTATTCCTTCAGCCCAACCTTTCCTAAATCTGATTTTCTTTCCCTTAACGCCGGGGATGTCCAGACCTTCTATTCTCTCTAATATCTTAGCTATGTCCGTTAGTCTCGCTAATTTAAGCACCTCTTCTGCTGAATCTTCAAAGCTAAGAACGGATCCCGTACCGGCCAGTTTGGAGAGAAGTTCTGATTTAATCTTCTTGGCGGTTTCGGTATCTCTTAGAGCCTGGTCTAAAGCTTCGTTTAATACATCCTCCAGACTATCTAGAGCGTCTCCTTCTCCGTCGCTTTTCAAACCAGAGCGGTCTTTTGACGAATTTTTTTCGTCACTCTCATTTTCGCTTGAGTCTTTTCTTCCAAATCCTTTCTCGCTTAGAAAGTGAACGAGTTTATCAAGTATTGAGGCAGCGGCTACAGTACTGACTAGGCTGTCAGCAACAGTATAGACTCTTATACGGTGTAGTTTGGGATTTTTCAGCAATTGGGCAATTATGTTATATCTTTCTATATATTCATCATCATGTTCCTCATTCTCTTCACTTTCCTCTAACATTGGAATCGGTAGGTTAAGAACGTAAAAGAGGTCTGTAGCTAGCTCAGGTCTGAGGAGACCGCGTCCTTCAATAGCGTTCTCTTTGGGTGAGAGATCTCCACGAAGAGTGTTCCTGAGTTCAATAACTGTACGAATTACTCTCTCTCCTCTATACATCTTCAGCTCGTCTAGAACTCCTACACCCATTACAGTGCTTTTCTTAAACCTCAATGACAACCCCTTAGCTAAGTTTAGAGTTTATTACATCAAGCAATTCGTCTATGCTGTCTAAAATCTCGGAGTAAATCCTTCTAACCTCTTCATCCTCTTCGAAGTCTTTAACTAAGCTTACGACTCTGTTCCTTGCACTTCTCAGACTTCTGCTATAGTCTATGAGGCGAGGATCGAAGGGAGGTAGACTTCTGATCTTATTAGTAGCCAGCTTGACGTTAGCTTTGATCTCACTGAGTTCTCTTAAAACTCTATCCTTAGTCTTCAGTTCGTCCATGAGTATTACGGTTATCTTTTCGAAGTCTTCAATAGTTTTTGGCGCAACATATTTTATAACGATCAGGTCGTCAACAGAAGCGGAGATCCTTCCATTGATTACTGCGTGAGCGGCTATGACCTTCATGAGCTTTCCCTTTCTTCTATCCGTTAGATGTATGCTCTTTGATTCCAAGGCTAAGAGTAACTTGAGGATGTGATTTTTCACGTTCTCTAGATTTACTGAAAGCACAATCTTGTTGATGTTCTTTAAGTCCTCCATAGTCATGAGTGGTTTTGAGGTAGGTATGTCTCCACGCTCTATCTTCCAGCTGGCATCTAGAAGTCTAGACCAGAGTTCTTGGCTGAGAGGTTTTACATAAGTTCTTAATAAGAACCTATCGTAGAGCGCTTCTGTTTCAGGGTCTTCAGGCACTTTATTGGAGGCTCCAAAGAGACTCCAAAGCTTTGTCCTTATCTCCACATATCCATCGTATATTACACGTTCCATCATTAAACTCAACAAACAGTTCAGAACCGCGCTACTAGCGTTGAAGATCTCGTCGAGAAACGCTATCTCGGCTTCTGGTAGTTTGTCTTTAGTGATTCTAACATAAGAACCTTTTAGTAAAGCGTTTACATCAAGAGGTCCGAAGAGTTCGCTGGGCTCAGTATATTTGGTTAACAGGTACTTGAAGAACTTAGCGTTAAGAAGGTCTGAAGCTCTTCTAACCAAAGCGCTCTTAGCAGTGCCTGGTTCTCCTATCAAGACAGCGTGCTCTCCTGTGAGAAGCGCTAGAGTTATTAGCAGTACCTCTTCCTGTCTTCCTACAAAGGGAGCTTCGAGTTCGTTCATAAACTTCCGAATTTTAGCCAAAGCCGAATCAAGAGAACGGCTCATACCTTCAGAGTTCTGTTCCTCCTTAAGATGAGTGGGTTTCAGAGAGCGCTCTAGACTTTTGTAGGTTTCTGGCTGAAAAACAGACACCAACTCACCCCGAACTCTGCTGACTTAATTAAGGATAAACCCAAAGTAATTTAATTTAACTCTCAACTAGTCGTGGCGCGTTCTACAAAAGTCTCTACGATAAGAGCTGTCGTTAAAAGAAGCAGGGCCGACCTAGAGAAGTGTGCGTTCTCGCTTAGGATTTTCATGATTTCTTCGTTTCCTTCTTTTAAAGACTTAAGAATTCTTAGAGCATAGGGAATAGGAAGGAGGGTCAGTAGAGCTACAAGTGGACTCACTATCTCTTTTATCGTAGATAGCAACAAGGACAACACAAAAATCATCAGTACGAGAAAGTAGCCTATCCACACCTTTTCTTTGAGGAGAATTGGAAGAGTCCTTCTTCCATACTTGATGTCAACTTTGACATCAGCTAAATGGTTTATATAAAGCGTGATTGTTGAGAGAGCCCCATATGTTGCTCCTAAAAAGATTGCTGATGTGTGGAGTTCCTTAGTAGCTACGTAGGCACAACCGAGAAACACTAGAACACTCCTCATAAAGGCTCCGAACTCTCCTAGTCCAAGTCTAAGCAGATAGGGATCATAGAGCAATATTATCAAGGCTCCAGCGATTACAAACAACAAGAGCACAAGACCGTAGAGAGCGCTAAGATATAGCCCTATAGAAAGGGCAACTATGAAGGTGAGTGTAGCTAAGACAAAGGCTTCAGTCAAAGAGATCTTCCCTTCAACTAAGATCTTTGTCCCTCCGCTAAAAGGAGTCTTTAAAGTCTCTCTGTCTAGTCCGCTTTTATAGTCCTGTATTTCGTTGAGAGCGTTTACGCTGAGGTGAGCGAGCGTGACTCCAATAACGGCCAAGATTGATTCAAAAATAATACACTCTTCTGTTGTTTTACAACCATAGAAAATACCTCCTAAGCCTGCCAGTATAGTGCTAAGAGAGGTCTCAGGTCGCAAAAATCTCCAGTAAACACCGAACTTTTCTTTCCAGATCGGAATCTTCAGAAAAGATAGAACGATATTGTTTAAACTCTTCTTAATAAGTGATGTCATTTGAGTCCCTTAAAGAACAAATAGTTCAAGCTTTTTAGTTTGGAGATTTATACACTCTAAGGACGCGGGGTAGCGGCGGAGAGCCCCCGTGACCGGGGTTCGAATCCCCGCCCGGCTACCAATACTTTACAATAGCTTTCTTTCTCGAGATCACTCTCTCTAAGACCTCCACGAAAGTTTTTTGACAGATCCTTTTTTCCTATTACTATAAAACGCGAAGGCTCAGGATATGTCCTTTCGAGAGCTTGTTCGATCACGTCTTCTCTAATGACCTCAACTAGCTGGTGTCTTGAAATTATGTGACCAAAACATATATCACTTTCCAACATGGCTTTTGTATATCTCTTCGGATAGTGAGGTCCTCCGAAAGCCGTTGCAGACATGCAGTTAGGAAGACCTTCTTCTAATTTGTTTACGACGTTGCTTACAGTAAGAGCCAGAGCGAGGATTGCTTTCATATCTCTCCATTGTTCCTCACAGCTACCTACCTCGATGAAGACTAGAGGCTTCTTTGATCCTGTGGGTCCGTGGTGAGTAGCTTCAAGAGTAACCTCATAAGTACTATCTAATTTGAGCTCTTGAGAAAGCTTGAAGTAGTAGAAAATAAGAGCTTTAGCTAGAGCAGGATAAGAAACGCCTAGTTCGAACGGCTTTCCCCCATTTGTTAGACTTGTAGGGTTTCCAACGTGATGAACACTAAGCGTGCCTCTACACTCGCGAGAAGCGTGGCGAGAGAGCGCTATAAGAGGTCTTACTTCACTTCTAGGACTTACGTCAAGAATCTCTAAATCTAAGAGTTCTTGTTCGTAGCCGGCTATTAGTCCTCCCTCATAGCGATAACACTCTTTGGCTCCAGGACAGGTCGAAGGACTAGCTCTGAGATGTTCTACGAGCAGTTTTGAAGCTGAGACTCCTACAGGATCTTTTACCGAATATACTATGTCTATCTCCATGTCTCTTCATCCAGCCGACGCCTGGCTATCATTAACAACAACATAGTCTTCAAATCTCTTATCTTTCCTTTGCGCAGGAGTTCGAACGCTTCATCAAGACTGACGACTAAGCGTTCTAAAACTTCGTGAGGCTCGGGAACACCATCGCTCGGTTCAGGGTCCCAAGCTATGAATAAAGTCATATATTCTGTAGAGTATCCAGGAGATACAAAGCCTTCGTTAACTCGTTCTAGCTCTTTGGTTGTAAGCCCTGCTTCTTCTTTCAGCTCTCTCAGAGCAGCCTCTTCGGGGCTTTCACCCTCTTTCTGTGTACCCGCAGGAGCTTCTAGAAGCCACTCTCTAACTGCAGGTCTGTACTGTCTTACTAGTACAGTTGTTCTCTCCTTTCTCCATATGGGGAGCACGGCTACGCTTTTGGGAAAAACGACTCTGTCTACAAACATCTTAATCCCGTTGGGCAAAACCTCTTCACGACACTCTAAAGAGACCCTTCTACATTTGATGCTGTTTGGATCTTTTGTTTTCAAAAAGCTTCACCTCGATGATACAAATCTTTTTTCTATACTCTTTAGCGACGGAGGGCGCTTTTGTTCTTTAGAAGGATATAGAACCACTTGTTTCCTCATCTCCTTATTTTAGCTTTGGAAGGAACTAGTTTTGTGAGCGTGTAGTAAATGAGTAGAACTAGCGGCTTCATTAAGGTAAGTGATTTAAAAGAGGGGTTAGAAGGTCTGACCTTGAGGGTTCGTGTTCTCGAGGTTTACGATAAAAAAGTCGTCGAGACCAAGAGAGGTCCCAGGACGCTTAGCGAAGCTTTAGTGGGCGATGAAACCGGGAGAGTTAAGCTTACCTTGTGGGGTAAGCTTGCTGGAAGCTTAAAGGCTGGAGAAGTTATCGAGATCTCCAACTGTTGGACTACTAGCTACAAAGGTGAAGTTCAAGTCAATGCAGGTAGCTTGAGTTCAATAAAGAGAATAGAGGAGAAAGAGCTTCCTAACGTTGAGGAGATTCCGGAAGACCGTCCTAGGACTTCAACTAAAGGGTCTGAGTTTAGAGCCGAGAGAAAGAGCAATCCCAAGAATAGAGAAGGCCGAAGAGCTGGAAGAGGACGGATTCAGAGATTCTAAGCCGGAATCGAAGTCTCAGTAGATAAACTTAATAAAGCACAGATCTACGCAAACTATAATTAACTTTGGATAATAAGATTCCATAGGAGCTGGTGCTAAACCCAATGAGTATACTACATTCAGGCAAGTACGTTAGCGTCGTTGTCGATAACACTAAAGTAAAAATTGGAGGGAGAATTTATGAAACAGGTCACGTTTTTATAGTGGGAGCGCATTCAATTGTTGTCGAAGCGACTTCGCTGAAGTTCAGGATGGAAACTCTTGTCCCGATAGAGTCGCGTATAGACTCCACTATGGAAGATGTATTAAAGGTCTATGTACCAGAATACAAATTTGAAGTAGACTCTTATGGTTCTAAGATGAATGTCAAGCAGAACGGCGTTATCGAGATGGTAGGAGAGATTGTAACTCTCAAGCTTGAGTCAGATATAGAGACAGAGTCGGTTATAGTAAAGATACCGAGGTTCAAGAAGGTTAAGGCCCAGAAAGTTAAGATCACAGCCGAGAACGAAGTTTCAGCGAACTTCATTCTGAATCCTCTCGTAGGAGTTATCTCAATATCTAAAGCTCGTTGTGTTCTTAAAGAATCAGAAAGCGAGCTAGAGATCTCTTGTACTTTCAACGAAAACGCTTTCATCGAGAAAGAAGAGATCAGAGAGCCTATAGAGGCGAAGAGACCAGTTGCTGAAAGCCACAGATTCGAGCAATAAGTTCAGAACCTCATGCTATTTTTGTAGTTCCTTAGCAACATCTTCCTGTTCATCATGTGGAAGACCTGTATGTGATAAGCACTTAATCGATTTAAGAATATGTAGCGTTTGCTTAGAAGCTTTGTGCAGACTCTGCAGAGAGCGCCTCTCAACATCTTCCTGTTCATCATGTGGAAGACCTGTATGCTTTCAGTGTTCAAAACAAATCGATAATGTGCGCAGAGTTTGTAGAGACTGTTTGAAGGCTTCTAGAAGGGGAGCGGAGATCATTCATGTTGAAAGAGTCAAGAAGACTTATGAGATCTTAAGGCTTTCTGAAAAGGGAAGCCAGGATCAGCAAAAATAAGCCTTCAGTTTAAGGAGAGAGTGGGCATAGGCTATGAGACATGATGTAATAGCTAGAGAGCAAAGCGTTTTAGAGAACCTAATCTCTAAAGCTCCAAAACAGGGCTATCGGTCTCTTGTTTCGCTTTCACTGATTTCAGAACTTCTTAGATTAGTAAAGCTTGCTGGAGAAGTTCTAGCTAAGACTGAGTGTTCAGTTAGAGGTAAGGGCTCTTGTATCAGCGGAGGTTCAGGAGAAAAGTACTGTCATACCGGTTGCTACGGTTATAGAGTGGTAGAGAAATCCGGTATATCAACGCTATTTCGTTATACCGATAGACCTTTGGCTATAAGTGCTGGAGAGAACTTTCTTAAAATCTCGACAAAGCTTTACTCCATAGAGTTAATGGGCAGTAGGGTTAGGGCTGTTCTTCGCGACGTGCCTAAAGAGTTAGAAGTAGATTTAGCTGATAGTGATTCGTTGGCTACTAGCGCTCATCTCTTTAAAATAACGTTACCAGAACTCATCAGGGAGTTGGAAGTAGCAAACGTTAACTTATCTACCTGTTTGAGGATGTCAGCGATAGCATGCTCTTGACTACAAACGATTCAGGTTTCAATCTTGATCGTTAGACACATAGGCATAATTCCTGACGGCAATAGACGCTGGGCTAAACTTCATAGAACGAGCTTGCGCGAAGCATATGAGAGAGGTCTAAGAGTCCTCGAGAGAACGGTTCTAAACCTCTTTGAGTTGCCTGTAAGTTCCGTTACTATCTATGCTCTTAGCTATGAGAACTGCACTGCTAGAAGTAGAGAAGAGCTGGAAGTTCTAGAAGAAGTGATCAGATTAGGGCTCGAGTCTCTCCAGAAGTTCGTAGAAAGAAACGTGGTCGCTGTTAGAGTCTACGGGGATGAAAGTAGGCTCTCAGAGGAGATTAGGAACAAAATAAAAGAGTTAGAAGAAGAGTCTCCATTATCTTCTTTCATGTTGAACATAGGTCTGTGCTATAGATGTGAACCAAAAACAGGATACAAAAGGGGAGAGCTTCAACAACCTGTCGATTTAGTTATAAGAACTGGAGGTAGGTCTCGTTTAAGCGGCTTCTTCCCTATAGATTCAAGTTATGCTGAGATATATGTAACGGAAAAGCTATGGCCGGACTTTACGGAGAACGATTTGGAGGAGGCAATTATGTGGTTTATGAAGCAAAAAAGGAACTTCGGTAGATGAGAGATGACTAACTTAAAGACCGTTTAGGTTTTGAAAAGGAGTCCTTTAGATTTCTAAGATGTAAAATTGCGAGATCTTCACATTATTTTTTTCAATACCACTTCTAGAATGCCGGCAGTAATTCCTCCCAAAGCTAAAAACAATATGAAGTTGCTTTCCAATATGGCTCTTATTAAGACTTCTGAAGTTAAGCCTTCAGTGGTAGTCACAAGAGCTTCGAGAGTTGAGCCTAAGCTGTAGAATCCTCCGGATAATAGGAGAAAAGCTACAGAGAGGACTAAAGAATCCACAGATTTGAACTCTCCGAGCAGAAGGTCTCTCAATACGTTTCCTATTAGCAAAGCTAGAGAGAATCCGATTAAAGCTAGGGGGGCAGAGAACCCTAGGAAGGCTACGAGACCTTCTGTCATACCTTCTCTCATTGAGGCTTCGATCGTTATGTAGGCGCTGGCAGACGTAAGGGCTAAAAGTATGGTTAAAGCGACTAATCTGATATAAAGAGGTTCTTTTATGTAGTTCAGAGTCCTCACAGCTAAGGACATAGCGTAGTCTTCAAGACCAAATCCCCGTATAAACATTACTGTTCCCAATATTATCAGAGAGATCTTGACAGCAAGACTCAACATATTGAAGACAGCTAATATCCCCAATAGAGTTAAAATCAGACCTGGAATACCTAAAAAGTATCTGACAAACCTAGGGTCTTCTAAAGCCTTTCTTAAGTATCTGGAAAACAATACATAGCTCGTCTCTATACCTGCATGTTGTTCTACAACGATCCTTTTGACCACAGCTATGGGAGCAACATCGCTCAAGATCTCTCCTATCATGACTTCGTCTAACCCGTCTCCGACTATGTAGAGTTCTACATTTCCTTCCAAACTATCAACTATTTTTCTGATCCTTTCTTTAATTTTGAGCTGGGCTTCTACTTCATCACCTTTATGTCCTCCTACTATAGCTATTTCTGGTTTTGCATCTCTTTCTTGAAGTCTCCAATAAAGACTGAGTCCATAAAATATAGCATTGAGATCTGCGTCTTCAGATCTGGTTTTAGCATAAGATAAGGCAGCAGAGAGAACGCTTTCAGCTCCTATGATCACGCTAGATCCCGTTACCTCGAATATGTCGTTATCGATATCAACTATGACCACAAACGGCCTTCTAGACACAGTGAACTCCCTAGTCTCTTCCATATCTGGCTATATTCAAGGACGTATTTTAGTCTAACTCTAACTCTTTGTAATAAACGTTTAACATAAGCATAGCGGGTTGAGGATAACGCTTAGACCAAATCCATAAACTCTTGTTCTCGAGCCTGGAGAGTTCTGACAAATACAAGCATAGGACGGTAGTGAGGCCAGGTTTTTCTGTTTTTTCGTCATCTAGAGCTGAGGGCTATCCTCTCTATCTCTTCTTTCTGTCTTATAGCATAACTTTCTGGAGAGTTTCTCGACGCCTTTATGATCTCTTCCGCTAGACACTCCTCTATAGATTTAGGACTTCTGAATGCACAGAGCCTAGCTCCTTCAACTATAAATCGAAGAGCCAGATCCACTCTCCTCTGAGGGGATACGTCTACAGAAACATGATATGTTATGCCTCCATACATTATCCTTGTTGTCTCCTCTCTTGGGGCTGAGTTCTCTATGGCTTTTACCAGAACTTGAATAGGATTTTCTTTTGTTTCGTAATATATGATCTCGAAAGCCGTTTTGGTTATATTGTAGGCTAAATGCTTTTTGCCTCCGTTCTTACCTGGAAACATGAGTTTGTTGATTAAGCGCTCTACTATGTTGACCTCAGCTTTGCTGAACCTTCTGTGTTCATGTCTTCCTCCGCTATGGGGAAGATAGACAGGCTTTAGACAGATGTACTTTTTGAGACCAGGATCTCTGACCTCTATTCCTGCGAAGCTCCACTTACCGAAAAGCAGAGGCTCGCTAAGCTCTACTCTCAGCGTTTTCTCCTCGCTCATCTATTCCAGCCCTTCTTATCCAGGCAAACGGTTCAACTTTTTATATTGTTTACTTCTCCAAAGTAGACAAGAGAAACGCCACTTCTCGTGGGCTATCATGAAAATATATATTCCGAGAGTTTAGCGTGCTTCTGGCGAATGAAGTTGAGCGAATACCTAGCTCAAGCGTTCGATATAATTAAACTCGAGCTAGAGAAATATGAAATAAAGATCGTAAGAAAAGATAAGGACACCTTCGAGCTTCAAAGAAAAGGAGAGACGTTCATGAGCGTTCGAGATGCTAGAGACTACGTAGAGATTAGCTTTAAAGGTAAGAAATACTCTTATGACAAGTGGTATACGAAACCTCAACATTTAGCCAACACGATACTAAATGTATTGAAGTATCACATAGAAGGGCGTACTACAGAGACTACGTAGAGAATAGTTTTCACTTACTTTCTTCGTCATGTCGGACTCTACTATCTTGTAAGCGCTTTTTATATAATACAAGCTCATGTTCTTTATATTTCGTGCCCTCAGGACTTTATAAGATAAGACCGGTAACTTATAAATACTGGGCGCTAGTCCTTTTGGAGGCGGGGTGATAGAGAGTATGACGACTCCCTCTAAGCCTCACTTAAACCTAGTCATAATAGGACATGTAGATCACGGAAAGAGCACGATGACAGGTCACCTGCTCTATAGATTAGGCTATGTAGATGAGAAAAAACTAAAAGAAATAGAAGAGCTGGCTAAACAGAAAGGCAAAGAGAGCTTCAAGTTCGCTTGGATTCTAGACAAGATGAAGGAGGAAAGAGAAAGAGGCATTACGATTGATCCTGCTTTCGTAAAGTTCGAAACTAAAAAGTACTACTTCACGATCATCGACGCTCCTGGTCACAGAGACTTCGTTAAAAACATGATCACAGGAGCTAGCCAGGCCGATGCCGCCATTTTAGTCGTCTCCGCTAGAAAAGGAGAGTTTGAAGCAGGTATGAGTCCAGAAGGTCAAACTAGAGAGCACTTGCTTTTAGCTAAGACTCTAGGCATAGAACAACTAGTCGTTGCTGTTAACAAGATGGACGCTACCGAACCTCCTTACAGCAAACAGAGATATGAAGAAGTAGTGGGGATAATGAAGAAGTACATGAAGAGCATCGGTTATGATCCAGAGAAGACGCTCTTCATTCCGATCAGTGCGTGGACTGGTGAGAACCTCATAGAGAGATCTCCTAACATGCCTTGGTATGACGGACCGGTGCTTGTCGAAGTCTTAGATAGCTTCAAGCCGCCTGCTAAACCTGTGGACAAGCCTCTTAGAATTCCCATTGCTGGAGTCTACTCTATACCCGGAGCCGGCACTGTACCTGTCGGTAGGGTTGAGTCAGGAGTTCTCAAAGTTGGAGACAAGGTAGTGATTATGCCTACAGGAGTGCTGACTGAAGTCAGAAGCATTCAGATGCATTATCAGGACTTACCCAAAGCCGAGCCTGGAGACAATATAGGCTTCGCTCTCAGAGGCGTCTCAAAGGACGACGTAAAACGTGGCGATGTTGTAGGACATCCCGATACAGCCCCAACGGTGGTCGAAGAGTTTACTGCAAGACTTTTCGTCGTCTGGCATCCCAGCGCTATAGCTCCAGGTTATACGCCAGTTATACACGTACACACAGCTAGCGTAAGCGCTAGGATGACTGAAATAGTGGCCAAGCTAGACCCTAGGACAGGTAAAGTTCTTGAAGAAAAGCCGCAGTTCCTTAAGCCTGGAGATGTAGCTATAGTTAAGTTCAAACCCATCAAGCCTTTAGTGATAGAGAAGTTCAGCGACTTCCCTGCTCTCGGAAGGTTCGCTATGAGAGACATGAACAGAACTATAGGGATAGGGATAGTAACCGATGTTAAGCCCATGAAGGTCGACATAAAGGCTAAGTAAGATAGCTTCTTTACAACCTTAGGGGTTTTTAGCGATGATTTTTAAGCTAAGGATTTGGTTGTGGAGCAATAACGTAGAGAGTTTGGAGAACGTAGCTCATCAGATAAAAGATATTGCTGAGAAATCTGGAGTAAGGATAAGAGGACCCGTACCTCTTCCGACGAAAAAGCTAAGGATAGCTGTACCTCGGCTACCTCATGGAGAGGGATCGAAGTATTGGGAGCGCTGGGAGCTGAGGGTCCACAAGAGACTGATAGATATAGAAGCCGATGAGAGAGTGCTTAGAAAGATAATGAGGATCCAGGTCCCTTCAGACGTGTATATAGAGATAAAACAGCTATCTAGATAATTTGATACCTTCTGTTACTTATGAAGACCCTTTTATAGTGGACTTTATGTATTTAACTAATATTTTGAGATAGTGAAGTAGTCATTTTATCAGAACTCCACCAACTTATGGAAGCCAGATAACCGCGGCTTTCGAGAGATCTCGTAGAGTTGCGCCGGGGTGCCCGAGCGGACCAAGGGGACGGGCTGGAGACCCGTTGCCCCTTCGGGGGCGCGCGGGTTCGAATCCCGCCCCCGGCGCCAACTTTTCAGTTTCCATCATCTAACCTGCGCTTGAGAGGCTGAGGTATTATCAGAGCGGTCTTCTCAAGCCCTTCTTTAAAGGGTAGTTCGAACTTGTTTGAACTCATTCTCAGCCTCTGAGCTTTAGCTATATTTAAGAAGCTATCGAGAGGATCGAGAGGAAGCATAGAACCCGGTAGCCAATAGTGGAGAGGCATAACCATTTTAGGTTCTAAAATTCTAACGAGATGCCAAGCTTCTCCTCCATCTATAGTGTAAACTCCTCCTATGGGGAGCATCAAAAGGTCTACCTCTTTAAATTCGTGAAGCTGGTCTTCTTGAGGCACGTGTCCTATGTCTCCTAAGTGACAGATTCTAATTTTCTCGATCTCCAAACAATATGCTGCGACAAGTCCTCTCAGCTTGCCTCTGTTCTTGTCATGATAGAACTCTCGTCCTACTATTTTAACGTCATGAAAAGTCCTCTCTCCTTTGGCTGACTCTAAAACTATAGAGTTAGGTCCTTTAGCTACCGATATAGCGTTGTGATCGTAATGGTTATGAGTAATGAGGACTAAGTCAGCATTCAGTGAGCACGTCGGTAGCCCTACGCTCAAACCATCGTGTGGGTCTATAGCTATAGTGAGTCCCTTTTCTATTAACCTTAAAACCACATAAGAGTGATTACACCACATGATTTCGATCACTAGACGCTCCCTAGGCGGATGGTTATTCTCGACTTAATTTATTAATTTAATTAGGGTAGCTGTTCTATCAGCTGGTGACCTCTGGTTGTTGAATTTCAACGACCTTAGAATAGCTACTTTAGACGATGTCGATGTGAGAGGTCGACGTGTGCTCTTGAGGGTCGACTTTAACTCCCCAGTTAACCCAGAAACAGGCGAACTAATTGACGACACGAGAATTAAGTCACATAGAGAAACGATGTTAGAACTTATTGAAAAGGAAGCTATGGTGGTGGTTGTAAGCCATCAGGGTAGACCTTTCGATAAAGACTTCATCAGCTTAAGACAACACTCCTACGTTTTGAGTAAAGTTTTGAATCATGAGGTAAAGTTCGTAGAGGACATATGTTTCGACTCGGCGATTAAAGCAATAAAGAATATGAAGTCAGGAGAGGTCTTGGTCCTTGAAAACGTCAGATTGCTCGCTGAAGAAAACATTGAGGGAACTCCCGAACAACATGCTAAAAGCTATTTGGTCGCTAAATTAGCTCCTCTCTTCTCGCTCTATATAAATGACGCGTTTTCAGCTTGTCATAGAAGTCAGGCTAGTCTCGTAGGCTTTCCTTTGAGACTTCTAGGAGTAGCCGGAAGGCTACTAGAGAAGGAGGTAAGAGCTTTAGCGAGAGCTCTCGAGACAGGAGCTCGCCCACGAGCTTTAGTGGTCGGTGGCTCTAAGGTCGACGACGTCCTCAAATCTGTAGATAAAGCTCTAGTCAGAGGGGTCGTGGATTTGGTGCTGACTACGGGCGTTATTGCTCTAACGTTCTTAGCTAGCAAGGGTCAAATCCCTCCAGACATCGTTCCTAAACAAGCCAGAGATGAGAAGTTGCTCGTCTTGGCTAAAAAGATCCTAAGCGAACATAAAGACAAGATCCTTACGCCTATAGATTTCGTAGTTGAAGAGAGTAGTCAAGTTTCGGCTAAACATATTGAGAAACTAACCACTCCCCCTAAAGACATAGGTCCCGAAACTGTAGAAAGCTATGGTAGAGCGCTAGAAAGAGCTGGGCTCATAGTAATGAAGGGACCAGCTGGGGTGATAGAGGATCCGAGATTCAGACGGGGCACAGAGGAGTTAGTCATACGGGCTCTTAAGTCTAACGCGTTTACGATATTTGGTGGAGGACATCTGATTTCTATCGTAGAACAAATGCCTGAAGACTTACGAAAGCGTGTAGGTCATCTCAGCGTTGCTGGAGGAGCTCTTTTGTATGGGCTAGCAGGAGAGAGACTACCCTGTCTTGAAGCTCTCTCTCGTTCTGCAAGTCTATTCGGTCTGAACTCAACTTAGAGCGTACATAGGGAAGACCGGAGAGCCTTAAGCTATGATCTAATCTAACAAATTTTTTACAAAAACACTTAAAGGACAGTTCGCCTTCTTCTCGATACGGCTGGTCGAGGTGAGGCCAATCAGAGTAGGCGTTATAGGTTACGGAACCATAGGCAAAAGGGTTGCTCAAGCTGTTCTTAAACAAGACGATATGGTTTTAGAAGGTGTTTGTGAAGTCGCTCCCAGCTACGCTACTCTTCAGGCTTTCAAAAGTGGGGTTAAGATCTACGTGAGCAAACAGGAGAACGTGAAGTTGTTCGAAGAGTTAGGAATCAAAGTTTCGGGGCTTCTAGAAGACTTGCTCAACAAAATAGATGTGGTAGTTGATGCTACACCAGCTGGAGTGGGAGAGAAAAATAAACCCATATACGAGAAGTTCGGAATCAAACAGGTTTATGAGGGAGGCGAGAAAGCTCACGTAGCTCAGCTATCTTTCAGCTCTCTCTGTAACTACGAAGAAGCCGTAGGCAAGAGTAGCGCTAGAGTGGTCTCATGTAACACCACAGCTCTTCTAAGACTCATCTGTACTCTACATAAAAGCTTTGGGGTGGAGAAAGTTCAAGCTGTCATAATCAGAAGAGGAGCCGACCCTAAGGAGGTTGAAAGAGGTCCAATAAATTCAGTAGAGCTTGACCCTCCTAAAACACCTAGTCATCACGCGTATGATGTAAAGACAGTTCTTCCATGGCTAGACATATACACAGCTGCGGTCGTGGTTCCGACAACGCTCATGCATGTACACCACGTTACTCTCAGGCTCACACGCGATGTAGAGAAGAAAGACGTGATTAATGTGCTAAGCGAGGCTCCACGGATCATGTTGATTCCAGCAACACGTTTGAAGATCTCGGGGACAGCAGGCATAGTTGAAGCGGCTCGAGAGGTCAGACAAAGATATGATGTTCCAGAACTCATGATATTTGAGGACTCCATTTCGGTTTCAGGTAGAGAGGTCCATCTATTTCAGGCAGTTCATCAGGAGTCAATAGTGATCCCTGAGAACGTAGACGCTATAAGAGCTCTAGCTGGCATAGAGAAGTCTCCAGAGGTCTCGATAAAGAAAACAGACAAGTCGCTAGGTCTCACTAAGTCTCTCTGGTAGAGAGCGAGAGAGCGTAAGAACTCTCGCTTCCACAAAACTTTTTAAATGTCTCCAGAGCCCGAATCAGATAGTCGGGTATGTGTGGGCCCGTAGCTCAGCCTGGTAGAGCGGCGGGCTCTTAACCCGTAGGTCCCGGGTTCAAATCCCGGCGGGCCCGTCACATCATTTTAGGGGCTCCATGAACTTTCCTTTTGCGATAGTTTTTTAAGAACTCCCTAGAACTAAGGGGATCTTCAAAACGCTTAATAGTTTGTCTAGAACTTCCTTCGTAGAGGAGCCGCCGTAGCTCAGCTCGGTAGAGCGCCGGCCTCGTAACGGTATGCGAGCAAGCCGGTGGTCGCGGGTTCAAATCCCGCCGGCGGCTCCATCTTAGAAAGCTCCATCTTAAAAAGAGATTTTCCTTCTGCTAGCAATTGCTGCCAACACTTTAGAGTGTAACCTCTCTAGCTTGTTGATCACGCTGACATCTAGGACGTCTCTCTCGATAGCCCAAGAAAGGAGTTCAGAGAGCCCGGAGACTAGGTCTTCTACCATTATCTTGACGTACTCCCGAACTTCTTCTTCTTCCGCTATTTCAAGTAACTTGATTAAGGTCTCATCGCTAGGATGTGTCGCACCGGACTTATATTTACTTATAGCGGCTATTGAGACATCTAGAGCTTCAGAGAGTTCTTTCAAGGTCCTACGTGAAAGGGCTTCCTCAATTATCTTCTTTCTCGCCTCTTTGCTGAGAAGATGGACGAACTTGTTGTTCAAGTTCCAATACCCACAGTCATCAGATGAGCTTAGAAGATTTAACGAGAACACCTTCAAACAGAGCTAACCATCCTTTTAGCTCTTCTGAGCATTTGATTATACCTTACTTCTTGACGCTCTACCTGCTGAGAGTTACTTTCATCTTTTTGTTATGATGTACATATAAAAGTACTAAGATATCTAGAAATATAAATAACAGAGCCTGTGAGAGAGCGGACGGACTATGTGGAGTTCTCAAGTTAGCTTAGCAGACCCTTCTTTGGAGAGGAGACAGGAATTTAAGGTTGGCGTTTAGAGTCCAAAGGGGGTGGGCTTAAACACATGAGTTCGAGCGGTCTAAGTAGAAAGATACTAGAGCATGAGTTGGTGCCAGAACATAGAGTGCTTAGCTTAGAAGAAGCAATAGAGGTGCTTCAAAAACTAGGTGTGAAGCCCTGGCAGCTTCCTCAAATAAACATAAACGACCCCGTGGTGAGACTCTTGGGAGCAAAGCCTGGAGACATAATTGAAATAAAAAGGAAAACGCCGCGAGGAGACGTGAGCATAGCTTATAGAATCGTTGTTGCTTTTGAAAAGAAGAAATAAGGGGGGGTTCATTAATGCGTAAAAAAACTCATCAACAAGCTATAACTCCCGAAGATCTGTGGGTTGTGTTCAAATCTTATGTAGAGTCTTTGGGATTAGCTAGACAGCACTTAGACTCCTATAACAAGTTTGTTACGAAGAAGTTAGCTGAAATAGTCAAAGCCAACTCCGAGGTTAGACCTGCTTGGTGGAGAATAAAGAAAACACAGGTGGTCGGAGCTCCTGAAATGAAAGTCGTCATAACGGTCCTCGAGAAGCCAGAGCAGGCTTTTGGAAAGCCCATGGTTAAAGAGGCAGACGGCTATCAGCATCCAATAACTCCCTACGAGTGCAGGATTAGAGACATATCCTACGTAGCTCCTCTCTACGCAGAGGTGGCTTTAGTTCAAGACGGAGTAGAAGTTGAAAGAAAGGTCGTTAAGATAGCTGACTTTCCCATAATGGTCAAGTCGGCTATAGACCCTCTCAGCAAGCTTAAACCGGAAGAACTCATAGCTATAGGCGAAGATCCTCGAGATCCAGGAGGGTATTTCATAATAAACGGCAACGAGAAGGTCATAGTGGCTCAAGAGGACCTAGCTGTGAACAGAATAATAGTTGGTCCTGCTCAAGCCGGTACGGCTAGGATTACTCATTCGGCTAAAGTAGTCTCTACAGCACTAGGAGTCAGAAGACAAGTCATTGTCGATAGGATGAGCGATGGTAGCCTTGAGGTAACGGTCTCCAAGCTGAACTACAGAATACCCTTCGTAGTCCTTATGAGAGCTTTAGGTTTAGAGAAGGATATCGAAATAGTCTTGGCTGTTTCGACAGATCCCGAGGTTCAGAGAGAACTCTTACCGAGCTTTGAGAAAGTAGTTGAAATTGTGAGGACCACAGAAGATGCGCTCAAGTTCTTAGGCAATAGGCTCGCACCTGGACAGCCAGTTGAAGTGAGAATAGGGAGAGCAGAAGAGTTCCTCGACAAACAACTCCTACCCCATTTGGGCACTAGCCCTAAGGACAGAAAGAGGAAGGCTTATTATTTAGCTGAGATGGCTCGAAGAGTTATAGAGTGCTATCTCGGAAAAAGGAGTCCTGACGATAAAGACCATTATTCAAACAAGAGGATAAGGCTGGCTGGCGACCTGATAGCAGAGATCTTCAGGGAGTCCTATGAAGCTCTTGTCAGAAACATTCAGAGCAGAATGGAGGAAATGATATCGCAGAGAAGAAAGGTAAGGATCATCAACTTAATTCGAAGCGACATAATATCGGAAAGACTAAGAACAGCTATAGCTACAGGGAACTGGAGTCTAGAGAGAACAGGGATAAGTCAGGCTTTAGATAGAACCAACTGGATCAGTCTTTTAAGTCATTTGCGTAGAGTGGTTTCTCCTTTAAGCAAAGTCCAGGCTCACTTTGAAGCTAGAGACCTTCATGGAACCCATTGGGGTAGACTGTGTCCCTTTGAGACTCCTGAAGGTATAAACTGCGGTCTCGTAAAGAACCTAGCCTTATACTCTTACATATCTGTAGGTGTCGATGAGACCTTCGTTGAGAACATGTTATATGAAGAGTTTGGGGTTCAGAATATAGAAGAGCTGATCTCAACAGCGTTGAAGAACGGAACTCCTCCCGAGGTTATGGTTAAAGGAGCTAGAGTACTTCTTAACGGTAGACCTATAGGGTATCATCCAGATGGAGAGGCTCTAGTCAATGACCTCAGAAGCAGAAGAAGGTCTAACATGCTCTGTAGCGGCAGAGCACTTGAGCACAGATGTTTTGAGATAAGCGTCGCTCACATAAAGACGGAGTTCATAGACGAGGTTTACATCAACACCGATGAAGGCAGACTTATGAGACCATTGGTCTTGGTCGAAGACGGAAAGCCCAAACTAACTAAAGAGCACGTGGAGAAACTCAAGACAGGCGAGATCACAATTTGGGACTTAGTTGAAGAGGGCATTATTGAATTCTTAGACCCTGATGAAGAAGAGAACGCATACATAGCTGAACTTCCTAGCGACCTGACTCAAGAACACACTCATTTAGAGCTGTGGCCTCCCGGCATATTAGGCGTTGCAGCATCTACGATACCGTATGCTGAGCATAATCAAAGCCCCAGAAACACCTATCAGTCGGCTATGGCAAAACAGGCATTAGGGCTTTACGCTCTTAATTACAAATTCAGAATGGATAGCCACTCTTATTTGCTTCAATATCCTCAGAGACCCATAGTTCAAACTAAAGGCTTAGAACTCATAGGTTATAACGAAAGACCTTCAGGACAAAACATGGTTTTGGCTATCCTGCCTTTCGAGGGCTATAACATGGAAGACGCAATAGTTTTCAACAAAACATCCATAGACTACGGGTTAGCGCGAGCATACTTCTTCCGCACTTACATAGCTCAAGAACAAGACTATCCGGGAGGTCTAAGCGATAAAATAACGGTTCCCTCTCCAAAGCTTTATGACCACAAGGGGGATCACTACTACAGGAAGCTCTCACCTGACGGAGTTATATGGCCAGAGGTAGAGGTTAGCGGAGGAGACGTTCTCGTTGGAAGAGAGAGTCCTCCCAGGTTTATGGGTGAGGAGAGAGTCATATCGACAGCTCTCATGTCATACAGAGATACCAGCATACAGCTCAGATACGGAGAGTCGGGTATTGTGGACACAGTGGTCTTAACAAAGACTTTAGAGAAGAACAAGCTGGTCAAGGTGAGAGTGAGAGATCAGAGAATACCCGAGATCGGAGACAAGTTTGCGACAAGACACGGACAGAAAGGAGTTATAGGGATGCTATATCCAGCTTACGACTTACCGTATACAGAAGAAGGTATAATTCCAGACGTTATAATGAATCCTCATGCCATACCTTCTAGAATGACGGTAGGCCAGATATTAGAGGTTATAGCTGGAAAAGTGGGAGCAATTAAGGCTAGATACGTAGATGCCACACCTTTCTATAAAGAGGTTATTGACTCGCTTAAAATAGAGCTGTTGAAATCTGGATACGATCCGAACTCGAGAGAGATCCTATATGACGGTAGAACGGGCGAGATCATAGAGAATCCAATAGTCATAGGCATATCGTTTTACCAGAGGCTATACCACATGGTGTCAGACAAGATGCACGCCAGAGCTACAGGAAAGGTACAACTCCTCACAAGACAACCTACAGAAGGTAAGGCTAGACAAGGAGGTCTGAGGTTTGGCGAAATGGAGAGAGATAGCCTAGTAGGTCATGGAGCCTCAATGTTAGTGCGAGAGCGTCTTCTAGAGTCTAGCGACGTTTACGTTATGTATGTATGTAACTTCTGTGGACATATCTCTTGGTTTAACAGAAAGAAGGGGGTCTACGAGTGTCCTATTCATGGAGAGGAAGGAGACGTGAAGCCCGTTAAAGTCCCCTATGCATTCAAGCTGCTTCTGCAAGAGTTGCTAAGTATGGGTATAAAGCCAGAGATCAAGGTATCCGATAAGATCTCGTTGCTAAGACGAGAGCTTACTGGAGAAAGCGAATAGAAAGGGTGGGACCAATGGTCGTCGTGAGACGCGAGCTTGTTGAAGAGGCATATGTTATTGAATCCATATTCTTCGGTCTTCTATCACCTCAAGAAATAAGAAAGATGTCAAGAACCAGCATAGTCAGATCCGACATATACGAACCCGACGGCTCTCCAGTAGTCGGAGGATTGAGAGACCCTAGTCTGGGGGCTATAGAGCCCGGAGAAAGATGTCCTGTTTGTGGGAACACGAGAGAAGAGTGTCCCGGTCACTTCGGAAGGTTGGAGCTTGCAAGGCCCGTTCTCATACCGCACGCAGGCGAGTACATTCATCTTGTACTTCAAGCTACTTGTAGAAGATGTGGTAGAATCAAGATCCCACCAGACAAGTTAGCTAAGTACAAGAGCATTCTTAAGAGACTTAAGAAGTGGTCCAGATTAGCTGAGGCCTTCACTAAGTCTGTAGCTAGAGAGGCTTCCAATGAGACTACATGTCCTTATTGTGGAGAGAGGAACTTCAAGATAAGATTCATCAGACCGATAATATTTTATGAGGCCGGAGTGGAGGGAGAGGTTAGACTCAATCCTCTTCAAATCCGAGAGAGGTTGGAAAGAGTTCCTAACGAGGACGTAGAACTCTTAGGTTTAGACCCTCAGCGAGCTAGACCCGAATGGGCTGTACTAACGGTTCTTCCCATACCGCCTCTTTCTGTAAGGCCTCCAATAACTCTAGAGACAGGTATGAGAGCTGAAGACGATTTAGCACATGCCTTGGCCGAGATCGTCAGATACAACGAGAAGCTTAAGAGTCTCATATCTACAAACGCTCCCGAGCATATGGTTGAAGACGCTTGGATAGCTCTCCAACAGCTAGTAGCTGCTTATTTCGATAACGAGCTTCCCAACGTGATCCAACTCATGCATAGAGGTAAAAGACCTCTTAAGACTCTAGCTCAGAGGCTTAAGGGGAAGGAGGGAAGGCTTAGAGGGAACCTTTCGGGAAAGAGAGTAAACTTCTCTTCAAGGACAGTCATAAGCCCAGATCCTTGGATAAGCATAAATGAGGTCGGAGTTCCAGAAGATGTAGCGAAAACTCTCACAGTTCAAGTTCGAGTGACTCCTTATAATATAGAGGAACTTCGAAGATATGTAAAGAACGGACCTTATGTCTGGCCCGGCGCCGCTTTTGTATACAAAGCTGACACGGATAAGAAGATCGACCTCAGATACTATAAGAACTACCGGCAGGTAGCCGACGAGCTGAAGCCTGGAGATATAGTTGAGAGGCATCTAGTTGATGGAGACATAGTTTTATTCAACAGACAACCTACTCTACACAGAATGTCAATAATGGGACATATCGTTAAGGTCATGAAGGGCAAGACTTTTAGAATAAACCCGCTAGTTTGTCCACCTTATAACGCAGACTTCGATGGTGACGAGATGAACCTACACGTTCCGAGACTCGAGGAAGCTAGAGCAGAAGCTAGAGAGATCCTGCTCGTAGAAAAGCACATATTGACGCCGAGGTATGGAGGTCCGATAATAGGAGGCAGACAAGATTACGTGAGCGGAGCTTTCCTACTCTCTTTGAAGACTACCCTCTTAACTCGAGAACAGCTTTTGATGTTCATCGGGGCTAGCGGGCGACTCGTAGAGGTCCCAGAGCCAGCTATACTCAAACCAGGTCCTTACTGGACTGGAAAGCAATTGGTCAGTCTCTTTCTACCAAAAGACTTCAACTACAGGGGCAGAGCTAAGTTTAGTAGCGGAACTTTAAGGTGTGATAACGAACTCTGTATGTATGACTCTTTCGTTGTAGTAAGAAACGGCAAGTTGCTTATGGGGGCTCTGGATAAGAACTCTATAGGAGCAGAACAACCTGGAGCCATTATACATCTCATCGCTTTAGAATATGGAGAGAAGAAGTGCGCAGAACTAATGGATACACTTTTCAGAATCTTTATAAGGGCTCTTGAAGCTAAAGGGTTAACTATGTCTTATAGCGAAATAGAGGTGCCTCCTAGCGCCAGAAACGAGATAAACGAGTTGATTGAAGAAGTCAGAAACGAGATAAACGAGTTGATCAGACAGTATCGAGAAGGTAGCTTAGAACTGATACCCGGTAGGACAGCTGAAGAAAGTCTTGAACTCAAGATAATTGAGAGATTACAGAAGCTCAGAACGACTTCTGGAGATTCTACAATCAAGTACTTCGGCATGGATAATGGGGTCTTCATTATGGCTAGGACAGGCGCTAGAGGAAGCGATGTCAACATCACACAGATGGCTACTATGTTAGGACAACAAACGATTAGAGGTAAGAGAATAATCAGAGGCTTTAGAACCAGAACTCTTCCTCACTTTAAACATAATGACTTGAGCCCCGAGGCTAGAGGCTTCATAAAAGGCAACTTTAGAGACGGTTTGAGACCTACAGAACTCTTTTTCCATACAGTGGCAGGAAGAGAGGGTCTCGTAGACACGGCTGTAAAGACCTCTCAAAGCGGCTACATGCAGAGGAGGCTGATAAATGCTCTACAAGATATCGTGGTATACAGTGACGGAACAGTTCGAGATCTTTGGAACAACGTGATCCAGTTTAAGTATGGAGAAGACGGTGTCGACCCCTCTAGAACTTATCACGGAGTTCCTGTTGATATAGATAGAATCATTGAGAGAGTCAGGTCCAAGAGGTGGGTGAAGTGAAGAAGAGAGATCTCATCGATTCTTTAAAGCTAGCCGAGAAAGTGCTTCCTCTAAGTCTCTACTCAGAGTTGAAGAACAAACTAGAAAAGGCGCAAGACCTAACTGAAGAAGAGAAAATAGAAGTGGTAGAAGAGACTATAAGAGGATATCTGGCATCATTGGTCCAGCCAGGAGAGCCTGTAGGCACCGTTGCGGCTCAATCTATTGGTGAGCCCGGAACTCAAATGACTTTAAGGACCTTCCATTATGCTGGACTCATGGAGTTCGACGTTACTCTAGGATTACCCAGACTCATAGAGATAGTGGACGCTAAGAGCGAGCCCTCAGTGATGATCATGGAGGTCTATCTCGACGAGAACTTCAGATTCGATGAGCAAAAGGCTAGAGAAGTAGCGAGAAAGCTGGAGTACACTACTTTAGAGAAGGTTATGCAAAGCGTTGAGTACAGCTTAGGGGACAGAAGAATCGTGATCAAGCTCGATCCAGAGATGCTAGAAGACAAAGGAGTAACTCCAGAGATGGTTCTAAAGGCTCTAGAGTCTCTAAACTTAGGAGATGTTGAGATCACAGAGCCCTACACTGTGGTCCTCAACTTGAGCGAAAAAGCCCTACCTGAAGAGAAGCTTTATGATTTCAAAGCTTATAGAGACATAGAAGCCAGACTCAGAAAGCTCTACTTGAAGGGGATTAAAGGCATAACTAGAACAATAATCAAAGTACGCGAGACTGTGGTCGAAGGAAAGCCTGTCAAGGAATACTATATAGTTACTGAAGGTAGCAACTTAGCTGAAGTTCTCGAGGTAGAGGGAGTAGACTATAGGAGAACTCGAACCAATAACATCTTCGAGATAGCTGAAGTTCTCGGAATAGAAGCGGCTAGAGCTGTGATAATTAATGAGATAATGAAAGTTCTTCAAGACTCGGGGTTAGACGTAGATGTGAGACACGTCATACTCGTAGCCGACATAATGACGTGGACAGGAACTATAAGACAAATAGGGAGATTAGGAGTAGCTGGAGAAAAGCCTAGCGTTATAGCCAGAGCAGCTTTCGAAGTCACGGTCAAACACTTTTATGATGCAGCCTTTAGAGGAGCTAGGGAAAGCTTAAGAGGCGTAACGGAGTCCATCATTGCAGGTCTACCCCCAAGAGTAGGGACCGGACAAGTGTTGCTATCTGTAGAGCGCAGGAGGTCGAGTTAAGATGTCTGCAACGGTAAGTACGGCTTTGGAGAGAGAACTCAAAAACCTCATAAAAAGCGGAAGGTATTATTTAGGTTACAAGAAGTCGCTCAAAGCTTTAGCTAGAGGAGAAGCCAGACTAATCATAGTGGCTAGCGGAGCTCCTCCTGCAATCAGAGAGAAAGCTCTTTATTATGCAAAGCTTTCAGGGACCCCCGTTATGGTTTATGAAGGAAGAAGCGTTGACTTAGGAGGGACCATAGGAAAGCCGTTTCCTGTTTCAATCATAGCTGTTGTAGATCCAGGGACATCTAGGATAATTGAGTTAGCGACAAGAGGTTAGGGGTACCTCTCTTGAGCAACGAGGCGGACAAAATCACGGCCACGGAGCTGAGGTTGATCTCTGTTTTTAATGAACTTACGAAGTGTTCAGCTCTCAGATGCTTTATAGACTCAGAGAGCAACAGGATAATATTCCTTGTAGACAAAAGCGAGTACGGTAGAGCTGTAGGGAAGAACGGAAGAAACATCAAACTCTTAAGTCAGATTTTCAAAAGACCTGTAGAGATAGTCAAGTATTCCGATAATCTAGAAGAAATGGTTAGCTACCTTTTCCCAGCAGAAGGCATTGAGGAGGTAAGTCTGGTAGACGGTAGAGACGGTAAAAGCGTTACGATCAAGATCAGAGACGAATACAAGGGCAAAGCTATAGGGAAGAACGGAAGAAACATCAAAAGGGCTAGACTGCTTCTAAAAGCTCTCTTCAACGTGACTAAGGTCTCGATAAAATGAGGAGAAGTTAAAGGCTTTCGCGCTTAAACAGCGAGGGAGCACACATGGCCGGCAAGAAGTCCCCTCTAGGTCTCTATGCCGCTAGAAAGCTGAGAAGAAAGAGACTCAAGTTTAGATGGAGTCAGAGAGACTTCAGAGTGCGCATGTTAAAATTAAAAGAGAAGTACGACCCTCTTGAAGGAGCTCCAATGGCTAGAGGCATAGTGCTAGAGAAGGTAGGAATAGAGTCAAGACAACCTAACTCTGCTCTTAGAAAGTGTGTGAGGGTTCAGTTAGCTAAAAACAAAAAAGTGGTTACAGCGTTCGTCCCTTACGACGGAGGGGTGCTCTACATAGATGAGCACGACGAAGTGATAATTGAGGGAATCGGTGGTAGCAGAGGCAGATCTATGGGAGACCTGCCTGGCGTTAGATATAAAGTCGTCATGGTCAACGGGGTCTCACTGAAGGCTCTTTGGTTGGGAAAGAGGCAAAAGCCTAAGAGATGATTTAATGGAAGAGAGTTCTAATCTTTCTTTTATTTGAAGCTATTATTATCGTTATCGTGACGGCTGAGACCAATACCAGCGCTATAATCGCCAGGTTGATCAGGTCTTTCCTATATAGCTCTCTTTGCTCAGAAGTCGTCTCTAAGCATTCTTTCCAAGTCTTTGGATCGAACTCGTTGAAGTGATCCCATATTGTAGCGTAGCGTAAGAGCACTAGATGATAGTTTACGTTGAGAATGCATGTGTCATTGACTTTAAAGTAGACTATTGCAACAAGTCGTCCGTATTTGTCTCTAAGCTCTATATCATCTACATCTAGATACACTATAGTCCCTTTACTCAGAAGTCTCTCTAAATACAGCTTAGCGCTTTCTCCTTGAGGTGTTTTCAGCTCTGGTGCGTTTATGTCGGCTAGTCTAACTCTTTCGATAGACCCCGGAGAAATTTTAGAGGTTCTACTTTCTACTATAGTGACCACTATAGTATCCCCATCGATCACCCTCTCTACTACAGCTATCGCATCGAAGTCTGCCTCAACAAAAGCTGTAGAGTAAAGGAAAACTAGGAGGAGAGCTAAGAGACACAGAAGCCTTTCGAGATTTTTCAAGTCAGGTCCCCGCAAGCACAAAGAAATTCGTGAGCTACTCTATGGAGTTCCTCCATTCCTAGTCCTATCTTCGCTGACACATGAGGTACTTTAATACTTTTCACATACTTGACTACAACATCCAGTAGCTCTGATAAGAATTCTCCATATATAACTCTGCCTTCTTTCAAATACTCGGCTAGAGCTTCTGAGTCTCTTCTGAGGTCACCCGTGAACTTTAAGACGGGATTCAGATCGATTTTATTAACTACGGGAACGACCTCACATCCCAGTTTTCCACGAAGAGAAGCACCTAGAATGACTGCGAAAGCGTAGTCTTCAGGTCTTAATATTGTGGTAGCGTCTATAACGAAGAGAACGAGTACTCGCTCTCTAGAGACCTCTCTCAAAGCGTTCACTAAGTCGAGACCGAAGCCTGAGAGCAGAAAGAGGTCCATCTGACCAGGCGTATCGACTAACATATAGTCTCTAGAGATTTTCATCATAGACTTTACGTGTTTCTCAAGGTCTTCTTTCACGATCTCGAGAGCTTTCATTAGAGCTCCGTTTGGTCCTAGACCTAATTTGATTATGAGGTCTTTTACATTTACGAACTTCCTTATATCGTAGTCAGGCTCGTATGGAACAAATTCAGTAGCGGGGTCCATGTTAATTAAAGACACCTCTAGATCTTGTACTTCTCGAAGCCACTTGCCGTAGGCGGCAGTGAGACTTGACTTACCGGCTCCCGCTGGACCAACAAACATCACCACCTTGGTCATATCTCTCCCTCTTTGAAGTTGCGTTTGAGAGAGCTTTAGTTGTTGAGCTGTCAGACTGAAATCGAGACGTAACTGACTGATCCGTTTTTGAGTGATGCAGAGTCTTCTGAAGACGTTTGCTCATTTCTTTTTCCTATCTCAAAGTCTGTTCGTTTTAAAAGGTCTCTATTTAACCACTCCTCGAAGTTATATACCGATATCAAAACCGGCGGTCTATCTCCTATCTTCAAAAACGCATGTCCGACCGGCAGTCTGAGAAGGTCCTCTGGACTAGGTATTCCTAGTCGGTGAACGAACTCTGTATAGTTTTTAGTAAAGCCTCCGAAGACTATTGCGGTTCTTGTGTTGTCTAAAACAATTGGAGGTACGTCGGTTGGCGATTGAGTAGCATAGATCAGGTGTAGCTTTTTGCTTCTTCCCTCTCTAGCGGCTAGAGTCAAATGAAAAGCCACGTTAGTGGAGATCCTCCAAGCTTCATCTATAACGACAACTACTCTTCCTGCTAGTCCTCTCTCCTCAGCTTCAACTATGAGGCTTGAAAGCGCTAACGCTACCGCTACGTTTCTCTCACTGCTTTCAAGCTCTGAGAGGTCGTAAACTACAAGTCCGCGCTCTAGGAGAGACCCTTGACATGTATAGATTTCTACGCTCTTAGTCCAAGAGGTCTCTCTGCTTGAGTCTAATAACTTCAGAGCGAGATCCCTTGTTGAAGGGAATGGAATACAGCTACTCTTTCTGACCTTATTTACTCTGGTCGCTACTCTCAGCAAAAGCCTCGTGAGGTCGCCTTTAGGGTCTAGGACTAAAACCATATGGGGATCGAGCGAGAGGTCAGACATTATTCCTAGCTGAGCCGCTATGCCGGCTAGTAGCACGCTCTTGCCTCTTCCGGTTGGTCCAAAAACTCCAACATGAGCTTCGAAATCTCCAGGCCAGGAGAGCGTCACTACGCTATGTTCTCCTGCTCTCCTTCCTAGAACTACTCCTAGCGGCTCATGAAAGTCTGAGGAGGAGATCATGATTGGCTTTAGCTTCAACGAGTCTTCTATAGATGGAGGTCTCAGAAGATCTACAAAACTTCTAACCTCGACCTCTCTGAAAGAGACGCCTGTCTCTGCTTCTAGCAGAGCTCTAAAAGATCCAGCAACCTCTTTTACAGGTTCTCTGTCAGGGACCCAAACTACTACTGCGAGAGATCCAACGAGAGGTCTGTAATCAGTTAACACTCTCTTATAGAGTTCTCTTAAAAACTTCGTCCTTTCTAAGTATCTTATATGTTTTGATGATTCATATGCTAACTCAGCTCTCTTCAGCTCATCATCTATGTGACTCAAGAGTCGTCCTTTGTTTATAGTGAATGCTGTCGACACTAAAGTCACACTGACTCCCAGCGATCTAGCTATCTCTCCAATCCTTTCTGCGAGGAGCCGATCTCCCTCGAGCACCTTATCGGCTAGAAACGCTACACCTTTGTATCTTCTGTTGTCGATCTCTACTTCCATTCTACCTGTCTCTGAAACCTGCAAGGGGTAAAGCACGTCTCGCGAGAAGAGCATGTTCTTAGCGATCAAGAATAAAGAGGTCCCAGCTAAAACAACTATAGCTATATCGATCAAGGAAACCACTCTACACCACTCTCATACTGAGCTTACCTTTACCTCCAAGGAGCCTCGTCACCGTAGCTGTAGTTAGGAAGAGAGTAGTTACGTAAAGAGTAGGGACTGTGAGATAGTAAAGCACGAAGGACTTAAAGAGGTTCCAGTCTATGAGAACTGCCTGCGAGGCCACATAGTCCAGATAGTCTAATGTAGAGACGCTTGAGAACGTAGGGTTTTCACAATCTTTGATTGAGAGCTGGACTCTAATCTCTCCAGACTTTAACCCAACGAATCTGATAGCATTGCCTTCTACTCCTCTCCATCGCCATACTCCTTTCTTTATCTCTACATCTCCATAGTGTCTAATCTCGACGCTACACAACCTGTGATATCTGACATCTATGTAGTCCCCAGCTTCAGCTTTGATCTTCACTTCCCACATACCCTCTTTGTATTCGAGGCTGTGCAAAGTGGTAGACGAGAATACAGCAACGCCAGGCTCGGCTACGAGGATCAGATGAGGAGCCCTTAGGACAAAGTCTTTGTTCTCCGATTTCACAACGAGAGGCCATGGAGAGAGTCCGAACTCCGTTCCCACATATTGGAGATAAGCGTAAAGGGTTTTATTGACTGGAAGAGCTACGATCTCGTAGTGGGAAACATAGCTTGATCTCGCTATACCGTTTTCTGTGAGTTCGTAAATAGCTACCGCATCTCCCTTCTCGTTTCTTAACACCAGAACTCCGAAGCTGACTGGATGCCCGTAAGCGCTTGTCACAGAAACTCTAGAGATAGAAAAGGGCTCTAGAGAGATCTGTTGTAGCTTTTCAGACCCTAGTTGAATCAAGAAAACAGGGAGCAGAGGTAAACCTATGCTAAACACTAGGACAAAAGAGATCAGCCACGCTCCAGCATCCTTTCCGATCTTTAAGGGTAGCGCGTAGAGAACTAGTCCTAAGCCTATCAAGATATGCCCGTAGGATTTGACCAAAGTGGCTATAGCTGCTAGGACTACACAAAGCAATACTGTCAACGTAGCCATTCTAGACAAAGGCGACACCACGACGTTGATGAGTGGAGACAGCTTAGAGAAAAGAGGAAAGAAGGATATCAAGCTCTCTAAGACTTTAATCGTAGCTGATAGGGATAGAGCTCGAGATAACCATATATCGAAGGCACCCCAGGTTCCTCCTAAGTAGTACGCTATCTTTCCTGTTGCGTCGTATATGGCGAACACTGTAAGAGCTAGGAAAAATGCATACACAGCGTCTACTAAGAGCTCAGGAGCGAGTCTCTTCAACCTAGCTACGGGTACAGGAAGAGCGTAGACGAGAACTCCTAGATAGAACGTTAGCACGGCAAGCTTAATGGCTAGGATAACGAAGTCCTCGGTTTCAGACATATTTAAACTACCTGATCGAGTTAGCCAAGACTGAGGTCACATACACTATTATCTTGAATACAAGAGATCCGCTGGCCAGCCAGAAGGCAGCCCATACAGCGTCTTCTGCTAGACTACCTCCGATCTTCTTGATCTTGGGCAGAGGTACAGGAACCCCTCTAAGAGTCCAAGCTATGCTCCACGTCAGGAGCAAGAGAGCCCAAGCCAGCGCAGTGATCTTTGTAGTCCACTCGTCGATAACTTGAATTAAAGAGTCCATTACGACGCCCTAGGACCAGGAGAAGCTATAAGTTGCAGAGAGTCTCTCAGGTGACACTAGTTTTCGCTAAGCGATACTTTAAGAGCTTCAGGACTGACATAGTCGGAAAAGGGCATGCTTTTGAAGGTTAGAATTCTAGGAGCGGACAGCATGGGCGTTAGAAGCCTGGCTACTCTCATAGACTGCAACGGTGTTCTCATCGGCATCGACCTAGGAGCCTCACTTGCCCCAGTCAGGTTTGGGCTTCCTCCTCACGAGTTAGAATTCAGAAGACTTGAGGAAACCTTAGATCTGATTAGAAGAGCTTTAGCGGAGTCTCAAATTACGGTGATAACACACTATCACTACGATCATTACATGAGGGACGAAATAGAACTCTACTTCGGAAAGACCCTTATAGTGAAGGACCCTCATAGAGACATAAACTTCAGTCAGAGAATTAGAAGTTATAGGTTTCTGAAGAAGAGCGGCTTAATTCATAAAGCTAAGGTCGAGCTAGGAGACGGTAGAACCTTTTCTATAGAGAAGGACTTGACAATAGAAGTCTCTCCTCCAGTCTGGCATGGAGAGACAGAGAGCGCTGTAGGAAAGGTCTTGATGGTTAAGATACTTTGTAACGATACTGTTGCGATCTTTGCTAGCGACACGCAGGGTCCTGTAGACGACAAGGCTTTAAGGACTTTGTTAGACTGGTCCGAATCAAGGGTTAAGTTTCTAATAATGGGAGGACCCGCTACATATCTTGAGGGACTTAAGATCAAGAAGAAAGCGTCAGAGAAGGGGCTTGACAACCTCTTTCGCCTAATAGAGACCGCTAAACCTGAGACCCTCATAGTAGATCATCATCTTCTCAGAGACGAGAATTACAGAACGTATTTAGAGAGACATATACAGGCTGCTAGTCAGCATAAAGTAAGGTTAGTGACTGCAGCAGAACATGAGGGCAGACCTATAGAACAGTTAGAGGCAAAGAGGAGGGAGCTTTGGAGAAGGGATATAGAAGACCTGGATTCATATTCTTAGAGTGTGCGGTCGAGATAGTTCCACCTCAAATCAGAAGCCATCCAAAGGTTTTGAAGAGCGCTAAGAGGTATTCCACTAGCCCAGAACTAATGCTCCTCGACAAGAGCATACACTACCAAGCTATGAGGAGCTTAGAAAAGAGGTGGAAGAGAGGAAGGCCCGATATACTGCATGCATGTCTTCTTGTTTTAAGCGATACTCCACTTCGTTCTCGAGGAACTTTAGGAGTCTACTTCCAGTCTTACGACGGCAGGGTTTTCGAAGTGAACTCTATCACTAGGATTCCAAAGACTTATGAGAGATTCAAAGGGGTCATAGCTAGCGTCTTGGTCCGGGAGAGAGTCTCCGACGAAGAGGGAAGACCTTTGATATTCAAAATAGCCGACAGCTTACAGGAGTTCCTTTTGAAGACCGGTTATGATTTGTTTCTGTTTTGGGAAAGGGGTCAACCTATTGAGGTCGAGGAGTTGGCCGAGTTAGCGATAGAGACAGGAGCACTAATCGGTATCGGATGTTTTCCTAGAGGAGACTTTGAAGAAGTGACGGTTAGCTTAGCTAAAAAGAAGTTCTCAGTCTTTTGTGGCGAGAAGCTTACAGCGTGGGGTGTCGCGTTCAGAGCGCTGACAGCTTTAGAGAAAATAACGCTTAAAGACTGTCGGACTCTCTAGAAAGGTAAAGACAAGGAAAAAGTGGTGCTGTATTGATGGAACGAGGTAAGGAAGACAGGCTGATTAAGGTTTCAGATGTTGTAGTCAGCTGGAAGCAGATTCAAGACCCCTATACGGGTTATACTGACTACGTTCTTGGACTCGACCTGATACTAGAGGATAAGAGAGTCTTTAGCATGGTCAACATACCTTCGGACGTAGCTGAAGCGATTAGAGTTATGAAAGGCGAGGCGCAAGCTCCTCGTAGACAGAGCTTTTTCGTTCTCGCCCTCTTTCACGAATCTTTGAAAGAGGCGCTTTCACAACACATAGAAGATGTGGTGATAGACGAGCTAGACAGAGCTACAGGACTCTACTCGGCTTCTGTGAGGTTCACTGAGAACGGTGCTGTGCTTACGATAAAAATGATACCTAGTCACGCTGTGTTCTTGGCGCTATTATCGAATAAGCCCATATATGTTCTTGAAAAGCTGGTCGAAGACAGCTATGTAGAGCCATAAGTTGTTATGAAGTCTTAGACCTAGAGGTTGAATTAGTAGCTTTTACTTTCCTATGTTCAGCGCTCTCCTCCTTAATACTTAGAATATCGATTTATCATATCGAATTATCGTAATAGAAGCTGAGAATTGGGAACATTTCATCAATCGTTATTGGTTATAAGCCATGCTCATAAATATCGAGTTGTTTTTAGCTTTATGTCAAGAGATAGAACTCGCGTCTTATAGTTGGTAACTGACAGGTTACAGACTTTCACGTTTTAACGTTAGTCTTTAGCTATACGCTTCTCAACTGTTTGTTCTCTTTTCCACTTTATCTGTGGAAATACACTACTTACCTGTCGCTTGCTGTTCATCTCGTTCCCTTGAGAGAGGCTGGGACACATGTTGTTGACAGACCTTGTTGAGCTTATCCATGTGGTGAGAGTTCTATCTGTGCACAAGTGTTTGTATGCTTTCTAGGTGTTTAACATCAACGTATCTCTCAATGTTAACGTGTGATTTAAAATAGGAAAAGCTGTGACGGTTACAAAACATATAAACAACCTGAATGGATTTTAAAGAGAAAGCGATCTAAAACTAAAATTTATGAATCAAGAGCCGATATCAAACCGTGTCAACTAATATGAAATCCAAACCTCGAGAGGTCAGTTTCTGATCTTCAGACCCAGTAGCTCACAGGCTCTTCTGAACTCTTGAAGGCTTATTGGCAACCAGCTTGAAATCTCTGAGTAGTCTTCTAAAGTGACATAAGAACCCATTAAGCTTCTTTTCGCTCTGACCTCAAGCTCTTTTAGAAGTCTTCTTCTCATGTCTCTAAAGCTCATACACGAGATAACAGCCTTATCTACATCACCTCTGAATTCATAGATCGCTTTTAGTAGCACACATAATAGTCTCGAAGGTCTTGTAGGAACTCCTACGTTAGAGCCTTTCAGTTCTATTCTTCTTAGCTTACCCCAAGGAACTAGAGATTCGAGAAAACTCCTCGATCTGAAGTCGTCTTCATTGTGAGCAACGGGGAGCACGTATGCATCATAGCTGTAGACTTCTTCGGGAGTTAGAGCTTTCGAGGCAGTCTTGGTTATCACAGCCACTCTATCTATGCCTCGGCTCCAGAGGAACTCAGCAGAACTCCTAGAGGTCAAGATCACTCTGTTGTGACCCACGCTCTTCTCCAAAGCCTCTAAGAGTTTGGGAATAGAACTGGTTATCACTAAGTTCTCATCCCAAACGTATCTTCTGATGTACTCAATAGCGGTAGCGATATCTACATCTAGATCTACTCCTTCAAAAAAGAAGTCTCTTAGCTCTAGTGACTCTCTTCCCTTTAGGGCTCCTAAGTCTACTATGAAGAAGGGCCTGACCTCTTGCGACGTCAGTTTGGCTAGAGCCTCTCGAGATATGACTATCTTTTCAAGACATTTATGTCTGCGAACCAGGGCTACATCAGCCTTTACTTGGCCTGGAGGCACTACTATTCGGAACGTCTGCTGACTTAAGCTCTCCGTTCTGAGAACCTCGCCTAACACGCTTTCGTAGCATAATACTGCATCGTTTAGAAGGACCTCTAGAGCTACTTTCTGAAATCCATACTTAAACAATACGTTTTGGTTAGAAACTAGTCTAACTCCAACATCATGAATTCCTTTAAGCTCGAGGACCTCTAGGAAGACTTCGCGAAGAGTCTTGAAGCTGCTCAATTCTTCCTCTTTATAGGTACTCATCCAGGCTTTTATAGTAAACGTTAGACTTCTTCTTTATCTTCTTATATCCTAGCTTCTCTAGAGTCTCCCAAGAATATCTGAGAATTGGAAGGCGATCACCTCTTTTGAGGACCATTTCAAGCCATTTCAGAGTCCTCTCGTCTGAGGGATAACCGCTTCCCTCAACTCCATAAATGTCCGTAAGAACCTTTATTCTAACATCTCTGAGGTGTTTAGCTATAATGCTTGCAGCCGCTACCTCAACATATTTATCATCCGCTTTCTCTTCAATTAGGATTTGTCCTTTAAACCCTTTGGCTCTGAGCTTAGAGAGAAGTCTAGAAGGGTCTCCAAATCGATCTATCACGATCTTGGCTTGAAGAATTTCGTCTCCTAGTCTAGCTCTTAGGTTTTCTAGCAAACTCAGAATCTTGACCTCCTCTAGGACGTTTACGTTGTATGTGTCTATCTCTCGAGGGGTCACAACGGTTACCGAAAAGGGCCACCTCTTAAGCACATGATATAAATCTCTCCTCTGCTTCTCGCTTAACTTTTTACTGTCCTTAACTCCTAACTCTATGAGAGTTTTCTCATCTTCATCGCTTATGACTATAGCTGCTATAAACATCTCTCCTACGATGCTCCCTCTGCCAGCCTCATCAATGCCTATCCTCAGCAAGCTGCCTGAAGGCATCGAACCCATTGAAGCTGGCCGTTGTCGTGACGAGAACTCTAACATCAACAAGTCATCTCCTAGGTTTTGTTTGTGAAGCTAAGGCTTTGACCCATTTAATTATCTTATGCTCAGGAGTCTCTAGGACTTCTAGAACTTTTTGAGAATCTACTCTGTGCTTTTCTGGGTCTCTCAATATGCTCTTTAAAACCTCTTTTGCTTCCTCGTAGTTTTTAGCGTAGGTTATAGATAAGCCTAGCTCAGCTAGCTTGAGGTCTATCTTTATCGGCTTATGAAAGACAGAGATGCCAGGAACTCCTAGAAGCGCTGCCTCTCTAGCCATTGTTATCCCACCTGTAGCTACGGCAGCAGCATAACACTCTAACGCAGGTCCGAGAACAGGTTCGTCGACTACTTTGACCCCTTTGAGGGAAGTCAAGACGCTCCTTTGTTCTTCATATCTGGGGAACAGGACTGGTTTATAGCCTTCATTCAAAACAACTTCTATTAGCTTAAACACTAAGCTCTCTCCACGGAACTCGTAGTAATGTGCTTTGAACTCTTCAGGTCTTAAGAGCACATAGCCGAGAGGCTCTAGACCTAGTTTCTTCACTTCCTCTAAATGTTCTTTACATTTGAACTTCTTTATCCAGAGTAACTCGTCTACGCCAGCATAGGTCTCTATTATAGTGAAGTCCTTGAGAAAGAACTTAGCCAAATCTTCAATTACGAACTCACTTATCACTGCAACCTTAGCTAAAGGATAAGACAATCTGTTCATAGCTTCTCCATGTGGAGTGTCCCCCATAGCTATGTATGGAATGCCGAGCCCGTAAGCTACTCTAACGGCAGGAGGCGAAGGGTAAGAGATCAGAGCCACCACGTTTTTGTCTTCGAGAACTGAGAGCAGGTCTATCATTCTCCCTATATCGGCTACGAGCTTTCCTTTGAGCGACTCTCCTCCGTGAACTCCCACAACGACGTAGCTGAAGGGTTTAAGCTTTGAAAGCATCTTCAAACTATAGTCATAACTCCTTACAGTAATGAGAGGCTTAAATCCTTCGGCTTCTAGGGCTTCAGCTAGACTTGCTGATAGGAGGAGTCTTTTAGGAGTCGAGGCGTCGAGCCATACTACTTCAGAACCCAGCTCGTTCCACCGCTGCTACCAGCTCTGACTTCGCTTTAATTTATGTTCTATATCTCTTATTTAAGATTCTGTTCTGAAACACTGCTACGGAGATTAAACGATGCGAGAAAAGAGGCTTTTTGGAACAGATGGAGTTAGAGGGATAACGGGTAGAGACTTAACTCCTGAACTCGCTTTGAGATTAGGAAGAGCGATAGGAGCTTTTTTCGGAAAAGGAGCTAGAGTTCTGTTAGGTAGAGACGTTCGTTATGGAGGCGATATGATAGCTTCAGCTGTAGCTTCAGGACTTCTTGCTGAAGGAGTGAAAGTCTATTACGTTGGTCTTATCCCTACTCCAGCTCTTCAGTTTTCAGTTAGAACTTTAGGTTACGACGGAGGAGTTGTTGTAACTGCAAGCCACAACCCGCCTGAATACAACGGGATTAAAGTGATAGCTTCAGATGGAATTGAGTTAGACAGAGAATCGGAAAAAGTCGTTGAAGAGCTCTTCTTTTCTCAACGGTCTTCTGAGATAGAGTGGAGAGGCTTTGAAGACATAGTAGAAATCAGAACAAACCTTATAGAAAAATACGTTAATTCTATAGCTGAACACGTAGACTCTGAAGCTATAGCTAAAAGAGGGTTTAAAGTCGTAATAGATTGTGGAAACAGCGTTGGAGCTTTAGCTACTCCGTTATTGCTTAAAAAGCTTAAAGTCAAAACGTTAAGTCTTAACTGTCATCTAGATTCAGAGTTTCCAGGTAGAGAGCCAGAGCCTACTCCTCAATCTCTAAAAGAGGCATCGGCTTTAGTTAAAGAAGCTAAAGCAGATCTAGGAGTAGCTCATGACGGAGATGCCGATAGAGCTGTCTTTATAGATGAAAAAGGAAGAGTTGTATGGGGAGATAGAAGCGGAGCTGTGTTAGCGGCTTACGCTAGCTCTAAATGGTCAAACTATCCTAAAGTTGTCTTTACTGCTGTTTCTAGCAGTCCTTTAGTAGAAGAGTACTTAAAGAAATACAACATCTCAGTTAAATGGACTCCAGTAGGCTCTATAGTGATAGCTAGAAGCTTGATCAAAGAAGGAGGCATAGCTGGTTTTGAAGAAAACGGAGGCTATATACATGCTCCTTTTCAACCAGTTAGAGATGGAGCTATGGCTACTGCTTTAATGCTTGAAGCTTTAGCTAAAGAAAAAAAAGCTCTCTCTAGCTATCTTGACGAAATGCCTCAACTTCATGTAATCAAAACAAAGATACCAACAGTTAAAGAGATAAGAGAATGTGCTATAGAAGCTGTAAAAAAGGCTTTCGCTAACTATAGGATTATAGAAATAGATGGAGTTAAAGCGATATCGGATAAAGGATGGGTTTTAGTAAGACCTAGCGGTACAGAGCCTGTGATCAGAATAGTTGTAGAAGGAAGAACTGAAAACGAAGCAGAACAGATGCTAAACGAAGCGATTAAAGCTATAGAGATAGAGTGTAAGAGGTTGAGATAGTTGAGATTTTATTTTTTAGAGCTGTTAGCTTGTCCTAAATGTAAGTCTGCTAACCTCAAGCTTTTCGTACTGAAAGAAGAGGTCAGAGAGGTACGAAGTCCTCTCGAGAAGTTGAGATGCAAAAGGTTCTGCGGGCTTTACAGAAGGCCTGCAGAAGAGACTCCTATCGATTTGTGTAAAGAGTGTGTCAGAAGAGTCATAGTAGACGGAGTGATCGTGTGTCTTGATTGTAACAGATGGTATCCAATTATCGACTCGATCCCGGTTATGTTGCCAGATAAGTACAGAGGAGGTCCAGAGGACAGAAGCTTTCTCAAAAAGTACTGGAACTCTCTCTCTGAGGATTTGAAAACAGTGATGAAAGAGCCTGAACCTAAAGGGCTTCTTGGCTGAAGACTGTATTAAGAAGTTCTTCCGGCTAGAAGACCCAGGCCAGAAGATAGCTAAGGGAGCTTTGGTGATAGAAGAGAGGAAAGAGCCGGCCACATTAGAAGAGATAGCCGAGTGGATTAAGAAGAGGTTAAAGGAGGTAGAAGAAGAAGAGAGAATGTTGAGAACTCTTCTTTTACTCATAGAAGAGAGAGAGGTGTCGAGACCAGACGAGATAGTAGAAGAGATAAGAGTTGGGAAGAAGAGGATCGGAAGATTGCATAAAGGAAGCAACTACGTAAGAGCAGTTCCAGAAGCTCCTATAATCTTAGTGACTGAGGTCAGAGAATATTTATTAAGCTTAGAGGAAGAACTCAGAGGATCTTCTCACAACATGTTGGAACCTCCTAGACTTATCGTAAAGGAGAGACCTGACGGAACTGTTCAAGAGATAAGGTTTGAGAACCTTCAAACTACGCTAGAGTTTATAAAAGCCAAGGCTGGCCTTACGTATGCCATTGAGACATCTTTTCAACTAGTGAAGAACAAGAGTCGAGAGAGAGAAGCAGAGGCTCTTTGAGGGTCTTTGGTTACATCAGATAGATCAGATAGATATGGACGGCCATCTGCGCTCTTGATCTTCTCGCACTTCTCCTGAAGTCCATCTTGTTTGAAATAGCACCGGGCTTAACTTGTTATCAGCATGATACTTCTCTATAGTATTCCTCACTTCAGTTGTATGTGTCATGTCGAGCTTGAGGAGTAACTCCAAGACCTGCATAGTAGTCTTCCAAACTTCTAGGAGCTGTTCTTTCGTTAGAACGCTAGCGATTAAGGGGTCTTGCATCCAATCGTCGAATGCTTTGAGAGTTCTTATCAGATGATTGAATGCTGCTCTAGTGTGGATGATCATGTGAAGTCTATCTGCGCTTTCTATCTTTGAATCGACTTGTTTGAAGCTCTCTAGCATGTACTTCTGGTAGCTAACCCACCTTTCCAAGCTTCTTAAAAACTCTTTTATATCTCTCTGAGAGCTAGACAAGCTTGCACCCGTTAGATTTCGACAGGCGAGACCTAATTTTTAGTTGTGGTCTTTAGATTCATAGGAGATTAGAGACGACTTCTGAATATGTCTAGTCGTTTTGTCTGAATTTGCTAAGGCTAATAGTTTACTGGCTTATCTTCTAAATAGACAATTTTTGAAGACCAAAAAAGCTCGTACACATTTAGGTTGAGCAGGAAAAACTTTCTTCACATCAGCCTTAGAGACCTCTTTAGCTATATCTGTGACAGGTTTTGTTACGTTGAGGCGAGATCTTCAGGGGTTCTCATGTCTTCTGCTTAGGGACTTTGAGACACTTCTTTAAGACTAAATTCAGTCAACTCGAAAGTCTATCTCATTAAGTTCGTTAAGCTTGGCTTAAAGCGAGATGACCAAAAAGCTTTCCGGTCAATCCTTTGACCCCACATCAACGGAGCTTCCTCAGACTATGTCGGCTCTATCATCCCAGTTATGTCTTGTTGACTGAAGCCTTTAAGCAGAGAGCTGTGACGTATCTCAGCTTAGCGTCTCTAACTCACAGTTCTTTTCTCTCTTACACGCTTCTATAGCTATGTTGAAAAGAGCTTGACTCATTATATTCAGGGTTTCTCCTAACGTGATCATCCAGTCCTGTTGAGTTCCTAGTATTAAGCTACAGAGAACTCTCTCAGCTCTTCTCACTATAGCCCTTCCCACGTGTATAGCGGCCACTTCAGGAGGTCCTGAGGGAGCTAGAAAGGCTTTAGGCCTTTCGCCTCCTCTTTTTTTGAGAACTTCTTTCATGAAGTTTATATCTTCGTTAGTGACGAGCAAGCTACCTAGATAGACCGAAGCTGCGACTTTGTATAGGATCTCTTGGATGCGTTTGAGATCCTCTTTGAGTTCCTTATCTTTCAGAAAGGCTCTAGCTAACCCGAGCGTAGCTACAGCTTCGTCAATGCTACCGTAGAACTCCACCAGCGTATGACTCTTGGGTACCCTTAGACCTCCTTTACCTAGAGTATAACAGACCTCGACTTCTTCCACCAAGTTCTTCGCCTCCATCGTCTAAGTCCTTCAAGATCTCTAAAAGGAGGTCTACTCTCCTATCTCTTCTAAGCTCTTCGAGTTTCTTCTTCAGTCTCCAGTTTTTTCTCCTTCCTGAAATCTTTATTGCCAAATTCAATGCTTTCAGTCCTTCGGAGGTCAGAAGACCTCTCTTATCGTAATAAGTTCCTTGACCTTCAGCTATTATCTTGAGCAAACAGAACAGATCGTACTCAAAACTCAAAAGAGGCTCCTCGGAGACTTTTTATGACTTTCAACACCTTTAACTGCTCTGATCTACTTCAGCTATCGTAAGGACTTGGGAACCTTGATCTGTTTAAACTTGATAGAGCTTTTGGACAACGTCTGGAGGTAAATCTTTCTCGTGAATTACCTTAAAGCTTCTGGGAACTCTTCTTGTTTTTAGATCAAGGATCACGTACTTAGATGAGTCTTTCTCGTCTCTGCTCTTAAGCACTCTGAGCTTAACGTACCATCCGTCTTTCCTTCTCACGTAGGCATACTTTTCGTGCTTTCCGCTCATATGGATCCCTATTCGAAGAGAGCGGTAGACCTTAAAAACAATGATGTCTTTTTAAATAAGTTTTGGAGACTGAGATGATAGTTTACGATATACATTGTCATCTCTATGAGTACAACGATGAAGAAATAGCCAGACTCTTCGAGGAAGACAAGAACTTACGTGTAGTTGCTGTTTCAGACGATAGAGAGTCGCTTATAAGAACTGTTGCTTTAGGTCAAGCGTATCCTGATAGAGTAATTCCATGTGCAGGTTTTCATCCTTGGAACTTGAAGCGAGAACGAGGTTCAACAGAAGCTGAAGAGATATTAAGACTCGCCTACAGACTTGACATTTCTTGTCTGGGCGAGATAGGGCTAGACGCTAAGTTCCTATCTGACCACACATTGCAGATACAGAAAGAGATTTTGGCTAAGTTTCTCCTATTAGCTCGAGAGGTTCCAGTCTTCCTTGTACTTCACTCTCCAGACGCGTGGAAAGAGGTCTTCCTGATGCTTGTAGAGCACGATATCGATAAAGCGGTCTTTCACTGGTATACAGGCTCAATTAATCTAGCTCAGTTAATAGCGACGAGAGGTTACAAGATTTCGATTAATCCAGCTGTCAGGGTTCAGGAAAAGCACGCTCAGGTAGCTAAGAGCGTTCCGTTAGACTCCATAGTGTTAGAGAGCGACGCCCCATATGATTACAAAGGACTAAAGTTAAGTCCTCTGATGATCCGAGAGACTCTAAAGTTTCTAGCTGAAGTAAGGAGACGCTCTGTAGAAGAGCTTCTAGAGATCGTTAGGGAGAACAGCGAGAAGCTGATAGGGAGAGCTCTTGTCTAGTTCTTCACAGTTACACATTCCCCTTCGTTCTTAGGCTCGAGCCAAGCTTTCTCAATATCTAGACGATATGTATCGAGAGCCTCTTTTACAGCACGTCCCTCTAGACATAACTTTTCGTGGAAGAGAGGAGCATCTACGACCAGCGTCTCAGCTTCTCCTCCTTCGAAAGCGGGATTGAAGCCGTACCTTTTAGAGAGCGCTACTATTTCAGCTACGTGTTTGGGTTGGAGCACGACTCCTAGGTGTTTAATGCCTAGTCCCATTGTCGAGATCTTAACTATCACGATTTTGAAACCCTCTCTAACGAGAGAGTTCAGATAAACTTCTTGGTTTATGCCCCAAAGAGGAGCATAGACTTTAAGTCCCAACCTAGACGCTATAGCCATTATTCGGTCTTTCTGGAATCTGCTCGAGATAACGCCTATAGCTATACCTTCGATGTCATACTTCTCGATAACAGTTTTAAGTACGTTCTCCAGCTCGAACAGTTCGGAACCTTTAGACCCCGATACCAAGAACTCTTCTAATCTGTCTTTCATCCTCATGGCTTCGGCTTGTAGACTCACTAGAGAGGTAGCAGGAACATGAAAGAGCCAGCTCTCTCCACTCATGCTGTGAAAGACTATAAGACACTCGACGCTATGTCCTTCCCAAATGGCTTTATGAAGTGAGTAAACGCTATCCTTCCCTCCTGAAATCAAAACGCAGAGCCTCAAGAAGCTCTTGCGCCTCCTTCAAGCAGATGTTCCTAGCTCTTGAGAGAGACCCCTCTGCAGGATCTCCTTCAGCTTTAGTCTTTAGTCTCAAGCTAATCGCATCAAACCTCTTTTCTTCAAATGCGAGAATCACAGCTTCACAAAGCCGAAGTCTAGCGTAACAGAGCTTTACAGAGCCTAGAGAGAGAGCATCGAAACATCTCTCTGGAGGTTTCGAGAGTTCTGCGTAGAAGTCTATGCTATATAGTCTTTCTCCGTTAGGAGAGTCTACGCGAATAACTCTATAAAATCTATTGAAGTACTCTTCCAGAACGGGAGATAACATACAGCTCCTTACTCCTCAAAAACAGGCGTCGCTATAAGCAGTTTGCTTCCACAGTAGGGACATTTGTACTTCATTGTTCTGCTACACGCATGACAGAAGTACGCTTCGACAGTTGTCCTACACTTAGGACAGACATAGGCTATTTGTTTTTTAGATTTACCTATGCTACCTAGCAGGTCTAATGGAGTAGCGCAAATCCTACACTTCACTGTAAACCATCCGGTGTGACCCATCGCGTTTGCTCCTTTCAGTAAGCCTATAGTCACTCTCTTTCGCCTCCGAATCCCTCCTCTCTCGGACCTTATATCAGCTTAGCTCTCCGTTAGCCCGAGCTGACTCGACTTCAGCTCTTCGGAAACCCTTATAAGTCTTCGGGGGAGGATTGTGGAGATTAAGGGAACGGGCCGGTAGCTCAGCCTGGAAGAGCGCTCGGTTGGCATCCGAGAGGTCCCGGGTTCAAATCCCGGCCGGTCCACCAGTTCCTACCTCTTCTGTTCTACTGAACTATGTCTAGATGAAACTTTATAGGGGGTGGGATTAAAGGCTGAAGAGAGAGGGGGTTAATGAGAGGGGACAGACTTACTAGAAACGTCTATGTAGAGGAGTGGAAGGCTCCTAGTGTTTCAGATATGGAAGTAGAGATCGTGGAGAGAAAGGGTCTCGGACATCCAGACCATATATGTGATGCAGTTTCTGAAGCTGTCAGTATAGCCCTAAGCAGGTATTACATTGAAAGGTTCGGGAGAATTCTACATCACAATGTAGACAAGGTACTTCTCGTAGGAGGACAAGCAAAGCCTCGCTTCGGTGGAGGTGAGGTTCTTCAGCCCATAAGGATAATAGTATCGGGTAGAGTCACAACTGAGGTAATCGATAACGGTAACGTCGAATACGTCCCCTTTGGGACTTTGGTAATAGAAGCTACGAAGTCCTGGCTTAAAAAGAACTTCAGGTTTTTAGACCCAGACTTCCATGTAATAGTAGACTATAAAATCGGTAAGGGTAGCGCTGACTTAAGATCAGTTGTTGAGGCCGAGTCTAAAATACCTCTAGCTAATGATACTAGCGTAGGTCTAGGCTTTGCACCTCTCTCAACTTTAGAAAAGCTAGTGTTAGAAACCGAGAAGTTTTTGAACGATAAAGAGTTCAAGAAAAAGTATCCGGCTGTAGGAGAAGACGTTAAAGTAATGGGTCTACGCAAAGGCAAGAAGATAATGCTAACCGTAGCGGCTGCTATGATAAGCGGTCTGATACTAGACCCCGACGAGTACTTCTCCATAAAAGAAGACATAAAGGAGGAAGTTCTGTCCCTAACATCCAGGATAGCTCCAGAACACGAGGTAGAGGTCTACATCAACACTGCAGACTCTAAAGAGAAAGGGATCTATTACCTAACCGTTACAGGTACTAGTGCTGAACACGGAGACGACGGAGCTACGGGCAGAGGGAATAGAGCGAATGGTCTCATCACCCCCTTCAGACCCATGAGTCTTGAGGCTACAGCAGGAAAGAATCCTATAAGTCACGTTGGTAAGATATACAATGTAGTGGCTAAGGACATAGCTGAGTCTGTGTACTCACGTCTAGAGTCGAGAGGAGTCAGAGAGGTCTACGTTTCTCTGCTCAGCCAGATCGGAAGACCTATAGATGACCCATTGATCGCAGACATCAAGATCAAGATGAGACAAGGATACTCGCTGACCTCTGATATAGCTAACGAGGCTCTAGGAGTCGCGGAGGAGAAGCTGGAGAACATAACCTCATATGTTGAAAAGATCCTCAGAGGAGAGGTCCAACTGTTTTAAAACCAATACAGACGTTTTTTTAATTAACTCCTTTTAAAGTTTAAAAACGCTGTTTTAAGGTACTTGTCACGAGGGCTTCTACGGTTGGAGATTGCTTTTGAAGGGCTTGCAAAGTTCTTTAAATTGCTTTCAGACCCCACGAGATTAAAGATATTGATGTACATAATGGCTCTAGGTCCTACCTCTCCTTTAAAGATTTCTCAAGACTTAGGAAAGTCTACCAACCTGGTCTCCTACCACTTAGGCTTTCTTAGCAGAATCGGACTTGTAAGCAAAAAGCGACAAGGTAAGAGAGTACTTTACACTTTGTCTGACAAGGAGTTCGAAAAGTTGCTTTCTCTCCTAGCAGATTACTTCAAACGCAAGAGTTCTATGGACAGCTTACAGTTCAGAAGGTTCAGATCTAACTCTAGTGGAGGTCGTGTCTAAATATGAAGAGAGTTGAGTTTCAATATGGTCTTTTACTATTTCTGACACTCATATTAGTTGCGGCTCTTCCGACTAGCGCTACTAGCGCTTTAGAGGGCTCAGGAGAACTCTGGGTTCTCGCTTCTGGCGACGTCAAAGCTACTTATACGATCAAAACAAGAACTCTTCCAACTGATGTCGAGACCTACATAATAGCAGGAGCGGTTTACGTAAACGTTTACTGTGATGGTGAGCCCATCCCGTTTGAGTACAACAGCGTGAGCGGAACTCTGAGGTTCACAATGACTTGCGGAACAGCCAGAATAGAAGCCGTTAGCTCTGAGCTCACCTCGAAAAGCGGAATGCTGTGGACTCTCAAGATGAACCCCCACGATTTCTCTATTAGTGTACTGCTACCGCCTGAAGCTATCGTGGTTTCGGTCAAGCCAACAGATTTCAGAGCGACTTTCCGAGATGATAGGATAGTCTTAACGTTTCCCGCTAGATCTGAGGTCGAGGTTGAGTTCCTGTTAGTCACTCGACAACAAGCTCAAGAAGGGCTGTCTCTTCCGCTTGTCGTCGCTGTGTTTATAGCTATAGCTGTCTTAGCTCTCATAGCTGTAACTATATACAAAATCAAATTTCGCGAGGAGAGAAAGAGCTGATATGAGCTTAGAGCTAGATGATAGAGACAAGGCGATAATCGAGACTCTCAGAGAACAAGGTGAGGCTACAGTGGCTGAACTCCAGCAGAAGACAGGAATACCTAAGACTCCTCTGTACAGAAGACTCAAGAAGCTTGAAGAGATGGGATTGATAGAACCACGTGAGACAGGAGGAGCTAGAAAATATAGGCTAAAGAGCGATAAGCGTGAAAGCTAGGTTTAGAGAAGACACTTTTAAGCTCTGTCCGTTTCTATAGTGCTGAATGATGAATACACGGCAAAGCGATACCTAGATGAGCTCTCCTGGCCTTTCTGAGACCTCAATTGATCAAGATATCGAAGACTACTGTAGCCGTTACCAAAAAGCTTAGGAATTGCGCTATAGATATCTCGAGAATTCTAAACAAGTCCGTAGACTTCAGCAAATGAGCTTTGATTAGAGCGACAACGTAGACTGCTCCTATAACAGCATTGGCTAGGAGGCCTAGGGCTGTGACCGTTCTCAGCTGGTCTGGGTATAGGGAACCCTTAAAAGCCCATACCAGTAATGTGTAGAACAACCCTATGACGAAGCCTACAGCTATAGCGATAGCCACATAAAGCTTAAAGAAGGACTTCGTGTTGTTGTAGCTCAAAGTCTTATACCTTCATAGCTCCAGATCTCCAGAGGATCATCCATGACTCTTCTTTTAGCTCATAGATTCTCGAGTTCCAGTAGACGAGAGGAGTTTCTGTAGATTCTGAGTAGGCATCAACGACCTTCCCTATGACCAACACGTGGTCTCCTATCTCTATATCTTTGTAAAGTTCACACTCTAAAATCAGAGGCGACTCAGGTATTATGGGAGCTGTAACTCTTCTCCCTTTTTTAGGCGTTATCCGAGCGGCATCGAACTTATCTATTCTAGAACCTGAGAGTCCTCCGAAGACGTTTAGAGCGGCTTGTAGAAGCCTCCGCGATACAGCGTTGACAGCAAAAGCGTTGAATTCTTTGACTAGTTTAAAGGTATGTCTGTTTGGAGCTGAGATAAAGCCTACGAGAAGAGGGTCTCTCGAGAGTTGGGTGAAGAGGACTACGAGCATGCCTCCTCGTCTACTCGGTTGTTCTGGGTCTCCAGCAGTTACTATGAGGAGCGGTTGCGGCACTCTGTCTACGTAGTCTAAAATATCCGGAGTCCTGATCTCTCCCATTAAGAAGACCCCGTTGTTTTTTGTTGAAGTTCTTGTTTAAAAACTTTGCGGGACAGGGTTTTCCTTTTTGTTCACGTCTTTGTACAATTAAGCTCAGGTTCTCAACATATCGCTGGGGGGTTGACCGTAAGAGTCATCTGTTGGACTAGAGGAGATCCCGAGTTCATAGCTGTCGTCAGAAAGATGAAGAGTCTCCTTGAAATACAAGGTCTCTCGCTAGTCTTGACTTCAGATGTCTCCACTCTCTCTTGTCACGCTATAGTTTGTTGTGGCTGTAACTCCGAAAAAGAGGTCTGTCATAGCGATCCTTGGGTCTCACTTTTCAAAGCGTTATCTCCTTCAGGTCGGTTTCGTTCTTTAAGAATTGGGGTTGATCCTGGTTCCTTCTGTTCTTTAGCCGCCTATGCGGACAACTTGCTGATATGGCTTGAGAAAGGAGAGTGTGAGGAGATAGCTAAGAGGATAAAGTGGCTGACCTCTATAGCTCCTTCAGACGTCATAACTATCAACGTAGGTAGCGGTTCTGGATGGGAGCGCGTGGCTATAGAACTCACCAAACTGGAGTTGTCTTTTAGATTAGTAGAGGAGTCTAGAACTAGCTCTAGACCTATCTACAGCAAACTCAAAGACAAAATAAAAGATGAAGACCTCCTCGCAGCCATGACTATATCTCTGAGCCTCTAGACCCAATCATTCTTTAGGCTCTACGTGGACTGTGACCTCTAACCTGAATCTACCAGCTAGCTCTTTCTCGACAGTTGAAGCAATTTCATGAGCTTCCTCTACGCTCATGTAGCTCGGCAACTCTATAGTGAGGTCTCCGATCAGTCTATCTCCTACGTCTCTAAACCTCAAAGACTTGACTGTGTAGCCTTTGTCCTCCAGATACTTTCTAACCTCCATAGTGAGAGCGGGCTCGACTCTTTCCGCTATTATGTTTACTAGAGTCAACATGTTTTTCGTTGTTTCGACAGTCCAAAAGACTACGAGTAAGACAGCTCCTAACAGGTCTATAAAGTAGTAGTAAAGAGATCCTCCAAGACTAGCTAGCACTGTCACTAGACTCTCCAGGATCTCGCCGTAAGTGTATTTTGCGTACACTTCTCCTTCTCTTCCTAGTCTCCTCCCAATCATAATGGCTAATCCATAGAAAAGAGCGCCAATTGTGGCTAACACGGGAGCCTGAGTCTCTACAACATATTTCTCTCTGAACGAGAAGAAGAGGTAGGCGACCAGAACTCCTAGAACAAGGCTATAGGTGCTCGTGGCTACGGCTATAGAGGCAAGCCTAAATCTCTTATGTCCGTAAGTGTGATCAGCATCAGGTGCCTTTAGGCTGAGCCTGTAAAATAAAACCATAACTAAAGCGACGACTAGGTTGGCAAAGCATGTTGTAGCGTCAACTATGAGAGACTTGGAGCCGTAGAGCGCTCCACCAACTGCTTTCGCTAGGCCTCCGGCCAAGCTCAGAGCTAGCACTATGATGAACGAGATCGCTTCGCTCAACTTTCTAGCTCCTCGGTCGTTTAGGCAGATTATACCTCAGCTCTTATCTTATGCGCTTTCAAGAGTTCCTTGAAAAGGTTTTGTTCTAGACTGGGAGGTCTCTTCTCTCATATAGAGTGATAGCTGTAACTAGGAAGACCAGTGTGACTATGATCAGAACGGTTATGTTGTTCATATTGAAAACGCCTCTTATGGCTATGTCAAGAACTTCGTAGTAGCGTGAGAGAGAAAGATAGCCTATAGACTCTATGCTCGTATTTAACGTCATGACATCGAGCACGTAACCAACCACCACGATCCCGGCGGCTGTTGGTTTGGCCAAGTGGAAGGGTAGCAAAGACCCAGCGAGAACACCGAGTCCGGCACAGGCAGTCAGATAGATTGTTCCGCAGAGGTGTAGGAGAGCTATGTTGCTATAATTCATATCTTCGTGGACTCCGAAAAGCCTATAGAGCAGAAAGCTCAGAGCAAAAGAGACCACAGTCATTAGCGAGAGCAAGATCAGAAGAGCGAAGAACCTAGTAAGTAGGAGTCTCTTTCTAGAAATGGGAAGAGAGAGGTGTAGGGCACCACTCTTTTCGAGAACATCGTCAACTATGATGCCAGCTCCTAAATAGGCTGCAAAAGCTCCTAAAGCTATGACATACATTAAAACGAAGTACTCTAATGAGTAGAAGGCTTCAGGCGTTAAGACTTGAGGAACACCTTTGCCGAAAAGCTTTATGAAATCTTCTGGAAACTCTCTAAGTATCTGTTCGTAGTACTCTCTTAGCTCAGAGACCCCCTTACTCCAAGCCCAGGCAACGAGTCCTATGTAGAGAGAAACTATTATCGTCCAGCCGACGAGAGACCTCTTCTTGAGTTCCAACTCATATCTCAACATGCTGAGCAACGAGTTCACCTCTCGTAGAAGTGTAGGAAGAGTTCTTCTAAAGTTATGTTCCTCACCTCTATGTCTTCAATGTGGTGTTCTGCAAGGACTTCCAGAACTTGTGAGTAGCCACTCCTTACTATCATCTCTACCTCTCTACCGTCTCCTAAGACTCTTACTTTGACTACGCCAACTTCTCCCTCTAGTTTTCTAGGACTCAGGGGCTCTCTCAGTAGCGCCTTTATGATTTTACCTGACTTCGAGAGGATAGAGTTAAGGCTTTCAAGAGCTATGATCTTGCCTCCTTTGATCAAACAGACTCGATCGGCTACTTTCTGGACTTCGCTGAGCACGTGAGAAGAGAGAAACACGGTTTTGCCTTTTTGGACTTCGTTCTTCAAGAAAGTCAAGAACCTGTCTCTCATTAATGGGTCAAGTCCTGTAGTTGGTTCGTCTAATATTACGACCTCAGGGTCGTGCATGAAGGTTAGAATTATAAGTAACGTCTGTCTCATACCTTTAGAGTACTCCTCTATCCTTTTGTTCAAGTCTAAGGGGAACAGGCTTAGAAGTTCATCAAGTCTAGGAGCTCCTCCTCTTATATTTGCGAAATGCTTAACGATCTCCCTACCTCTTAGACCTCTAGGAAAACCAAACTCCTCAGGTAAAAAGCCTAGACGGGCTTTAATCTCAGCCATTCTAGAGTCGTCTCTAGAGTCTACTCCCAAGACCAAAGCTCTGCCTCGAGTAGGTCTTAAAAGTCCTAGCAAGAGTCTGATCGTGGTGGTCTTTCCTGCTCCGTTTGGACCTAGATAACCAAACACCTCTCCTTTTCTAACGGAAAAGCTTACATCTTCTACGCCGAGTCTCTCGTTGTAATACTTGGTCAGACCTTCAGCGACTATAACTTCGTTCAGTACAGCTCACCTCTTTTTCTAGAAAACGGAAGTTTTTATCGGAAAAGTTTTTCGAATTTTGTAGCAAACCTATGGATGTTAAATCTTATTATATGGTTGTCTTATACAGTACCATCACAAATTAAATTTTTTCGTTAATAATTAACGTTTAAAAACTTAAGAAACAATTGGATTAGCGAAGCAGTGACCTAATTATGTCCATTAAGTTAAGCAGAAGAGACTTCGTAAAGCTAGCCGCTCTTGCAGGCGTTGCCGCTTCTGTTCCTCTTGTTCATAGGGCTATCGAAAAGAAAGTTGAAGAGCCTGTATCTCTGAGTCCTGAGACCTCTGTCAGGTTTGTCAACACGTATTGCTATATGTGTGCAGCTCTCTGCGCGTTCGCATAGCTGTGAGAGATGGAAAGCCGATTTATGTGACTCGCAACGAAGAGAATCCACAGCCTGGAATATGCGGTAGAGGAGCGTTAGCCACGTGGTTATGGAACCATCCGCTTAGGATCAGAAAGCCTCTGAAAAGAGTAGGTGAGAGAGGAGAAGGTAAGTTCCAGGAGATATCTTGGGAACAGGCTCTTGACGAGATAGCTGCAAAGCTAAAAGAGATAGCTGAAAAATATGGACCTAAAGCGATAGCTTTCACCTGGCACGAACACGGATTAGATTATGTGCCTCTTTTCAGATTCGCGTTAGGTACTCCCAGCTTTACAAACCATATTGGGACATGTAATAACAACTGAACACTCTAGCTAGGAGAGCTTGTCTAGCGGCTGGAGGTCCCCCTACAGTAGAGCCTGACCTTAAGAATGCCAGCTATTTACTTTTAGTAGGCAGAACCTATACTACAGCTAACATGGGTCACGTAAGCTGGCTTAGGTCTAACGATAAGGTCAGAGTAGTTTACGTTGGTCCCAGAATGGCTGAAATAGCTTTCGGAGATGTGGAGTGGGTTCCAATAAAGCCAGCTACAGATGTGGCTTTCGTTTTAAGTTTAATTCATGTCATTATAGAGGAAGGTCTATATGATGCAGATTTCTTGAAGAAGTACACCAATGCTCCCTTCTTGATAAAGCCCGACGGAAGACCTCTAGTAGAAGCGGATATTAGAGAAGGAGGCGGGACAGCTGTCTACTTGGTCTACGACAACAGAACGAGGACCTTAGAAGATCACACTAAGGCTGTAGACCCCAGCCTCACCTATTCTGGAAAAGTGACTCTAAGAGATGGAACAGAGATAACTGTAACCACAGCTTTCAATCTGTTGAGAGAAAGAGCCGCTAAGTATAAGCCAGAAGAAGCTGAGAAGATAACTGGAGTTCCCGCTACCACTATAAGAAGAATAGCTAGAGAATTTGCTCTCTATAGAGGAGTAGCGGACGACACTTGGTACATAAGCAAAAACGGTAACGATTATGATGACGTTAGAGCTATACTTGTGTTGAACGCGCTTGTTGACAACATCGACAAGCCTGGAGGTCTATGCTATGCAGAGTCAGCAAGGTTTCCATCAATAATTACGGTCAGAACTATTGGGGGCAAGAGATATGCTGAGACTGTTTACGGTGCTAGGATGCCAGAGGAGCTTTTTGGAGACGTTGGAGCGCTAAGGGTTGACAGAGCTAAATACAGACTCACTGTTTCATCATTCGACGCAGTATTAGACGCTATAATCAGAGAAGACCCCTATCCGATCAAGGCTCTCTTCCTGATAGGGACCTCACCCATAATGAGAGACATGAACACAAAGAAGGTTATAGAGGCCTATAACAAGCTCGAGCTACTGGTTGTGATTGACGTATTACCTCAAGACGATGTTGACTACGCAGACTACGTGCTTCCCGACACAATATTCCTCGAAAGAGACGAGATAACGTCAACCAAGTGGACTTTACACGCTTCTGTCCAGGTTCAGAACAAGGCTATAGATCCTCCTGAAGGTTATGACGTTAGAGACGCTCTCTGGATAATTTTTGAAATAGCTAGAAGGGCGTTTCCAGAAAGAGCTTCAGCTTTGGGCTGGAGCGAAGCATATGCTGACTACAAGAGATACGAGGAAGAGTTTTTACACAAGCTGGACGAGAGCATAATATCCAGACTTGCAACCGCTTGGGGACTAAGTGTAGAGACTTTGGTGAGAGAGCTTAGCGATAAAGGGTACTACGTGCTCAAGAGGAAGGAATACTGCGTTAGACCATATAGAACGGCTTTAGGTACTCCTAGCGGGAAGGTAGAGATCTATTCCCTAACGGCTCTAGCTAACGGACTAGACCCGCTTCCAGACTATAGACCGCCTCCAGCATATACTTTGCCCACAGCGCCCGATGAGTTCTACTTGGTGAACGGAAAGGGTCCGCTGACTTCTGTCCACGCTAGTTTGATGGAACCCATGAAGTACTTAGGAGACAGAAGCGTATGGATGAATCCCAAGGACGCCGAGAGGCTAGGGATAAGAGATGGAGACCTCGTAGAACTTGAGGGAATAGATACTAATGTCGAGTCGGTGGCTAGAGTTAAAGTCACTAACAGGGTTAGAGAGAAGGTGTTGTTCGTATACTCTCAGACAGGGAGCAGGAGGTCCAGACTGTTGCCACAGAACCACTTTTCAAGAGAAGGCATCAACCCTAACTCGTTCGCTAAGGGCTATGTCATTCCAATCGTCGGAGGAGCTACGTCTAATAGTAGCGTAAGGGTGAGGAAGCTATGAGGCTCGCATACCTTTGGGACTCAACTAAGTGCATAGGTTGTATGGCGTGCGTGGTGGCCTGTCCCTACAACGCTAGATGGGTACACCCATCAACTTTAGTTCCAGAGAAGTGTCCAGGCCCTACATGTATTGGCATTATAAAAGAAGGCGAGAAGTCTATATGTGTCAGCGTATGTCCAGCTAACGCCAGAGACTTCGGTGACATAGATGACCCTAAGAGCAGTATAAGCGTTAAGATATTTAGAAACAAGACGGAGAGACCTCTAGAGCCGCTAGGAACAGAACCCAAATACTTTATAGTTTTGGGGTGAGGCCAGGTGAAGAGAGCTACGATCACGGTTTTGTCGTTGTTGACCATCATAGTAGGCTTAGCGCTCATAGCTATAGGCTTTACCAAGAAGACTGTTCACGAAGTGTCTTGGGGTTTCCTAATAGTAGGGTATACAATGTTCGCTTTGATGGCCTCCGGCTCGACTGTAGTCAACAGCATCTATGCTCTCTTCGGCTATAAGGGACCTAAGGAGGAACTTGCGAGTTCCATAAAGCTGGGTGTGTTGTTCTCTATAGCGGCTCTAGTGCCTGGGCTCTTAACTATAGCCGCCGACGTGAGTAGACCTTGGGACTTCTGGAAGATCTACGTATACTTTAACGTTGATTCCAACATAGCCTGGATGGTCGTATTATATACCATATTGATGGCGCTACTGGTCGTGGAACTGGTGTTATTCATTAGAACGGGCTCAGTCGAGCTAACGGGGTCTTTGAAATGGATCAAACCTGTGGTCGCAACTCTAGCTTTGATAACTACATTGCTCGCTTCCAGCAACTTAGCTCAAGTTTTTGGATCGTTGATCTCAGTCCCAGGATGGCATGGTCTACTAGCGCCATACTTCATAACTGTAGCAATATTACTAGGAGCCTCTGGTCAGGCTCTGTTTGTAACGTTAACTCTAAGAGATAGGACTGAGATAGTGCGGTTCTTAGCGAGGTACTATGGATTCATATTGACGTTAGCACTCCCTGTCCTGGCGTTCTTCTTGTTCTGGAACATAGTGTTAGCTCGACGTAGTGTGGCCTGACTGACCTACAGCGAGATAGTCACAGGCACATATTCTTTAGGGTTCTGGGGCATCGTAGTGACCTTAGGAGTAGCGGTTCCGTTCGTCTTGGCCTTCTACTCTTTCGTAACGAGCAGATACGCAACTGTAGCTTTAGCGTCGGTTCTTGTGCTTATTGCGTTACTGTACAACATGTACCTCCAGATCATAGTGCATCAACTCAAAGCTTACGAGCCTCTAGCTAACGTGATCAGAGAGGTCAGCTATTCTCTATCTAGTAGCGAAGTGATGGTGATGTTAGGCTCTATAATAATATGGCCATCACTATATGTCCTGGCTCTACAGCTGTTGCCGCTGATGTCAGAAGAAAAGCCATCTAGATTATATATCTTTAAATAGAGAGTAGTCTTGTGTTCAACTCTTCTCTCCCTTTCTTTTTTTACATCATCTCTTGTAACTCCTGTTTACATCCTCAAGTTCAGTAACGGAATGCATAGCGGGCCCGCCGGGATTTGAACCCGGGACCTCCGGCTCCGGAGGCCGGCGCTCTAGTCCTGGCTGAGCTACGGGCCCTCTCCTTCTTACAGAAAGGTGGTTTTTTATCAATACTTTTTTATGGTGTCACCGAGGAGATCTCCCCTCTACTTTCGCTCCTTCTTTTTCCTCTGGAGCCGGTGGCTCTTATGGAAGCTATAGACGAGATCTTCAAATCAGCATTGAGGTCGAAGATCTTTAGAGATAGAGAGAAACTCCTTCCAGACTACGTTCCTGAAGCTCTTCCTCATAGAGATGCAGAGATCAGAAAGGTGGCTTCTGTTCTGGCTCCTGCTCTCAGAGGCGAGAAGCCTAGCAATCTCTTCATCTACGGGCTTACTGGAACCGGCAAAACGGCTGTGGTTAGACTTGTGACCAGCAGACTAGAGCAGTCCGCTAAAGAAGCAGGGTCGAAACTTAAGAGCGTATACGTCAATGTAAGATATAGAGATACCCCTTATAGGGTTCTCGCCGATATAGCCGAAAGCGTAGGAGTCAGGATACCCTTTACTGGAATATCTACTAGCGAGGTGTTCGATAGGATAATAAAGAGAGTAAGCGGGTCTGGCTATGTCTACATTATAGTTTTAGATGAGATAGACTTCTTGGTGAAAAAATACGGCGACGACCTTCTTTACAAGCTCACTAGAGTTAACAGCCAGTTGCTAGAGGCTAAGGTCTCCCTTATAGGTATAACCAACAGCGTAGACTTCGTTGAAAGCGTGGACCCTAGAGTCAAGAGCAGTCTAAGCGAAGTCGAGATAGTGTTCCCTCCATACAACGCTGAACAACTTAAAGACATACTGGAAGCTAGAGCAAGAGAGGCTTTTGTTCCTGGAGCTCTCGATAACGAAGTCATACCGTTATGTGCTGCTCTTGCAGCCAGAGAGCACGGAGATGCTAGAAGAGCTCTAGACCTTCTTCGGGTAGCTGGAGAAATAGCTGAAAGGAGAGGAGACGATAAGGTCACAAAAGAGCATGTGATGATGGCAAGAGAGGAAATAGAAAGAGATAGAGTTGCAGACGTGTTAAGAGTGCTTCCTCTTCACAGCAAGCTCGTGGTCTTAGCCGTAGTCTCAGCTACAGGAGGCGGTCTCAGTTACACGACGACAGGAGAGGTTTATGATGTATACAGAAAATTGACCCATAAGCTCGGTATAGAGACGGTTACTCTAAGGAGGGTTAGCGGGATTTTAGCGGAGTTAGATATGATAGGCCTAGTAGCTGGAAGAGTGGTCAGCAGAGGCAGATACGGAAAGACGAGAGTGATAGAGTTGAGAGCAGATGTACCTCTTGTGCTTAAGACCCTTGCTGAAGATCTAATGCTAGAAGAAGTAGTGGAGAACATTGCAAGAGAGACTCTCGGAAAACGCAGTGATAGCGTGCGATGATGGAATAGTCGCTAAGTTCAGTCAGAAATGGGGAGTTCAAGCTTGTCTTCTCTGGCTTAGCGGACCTCTTGACGTCGAGGCAACTCTAGCTCCTATAGACGTTCTCGAATCTTCCTCTCTGGTGGCAGGTCTTTACTTGATGTTGACTCAACGTAATGGAGTAAGGCCAAGAGCGATATTGCTCGACTCTCTTACCACATTGGGTTTCAGCGTAGTATCCCCTTCGACTCTTTACAAACTCTTAGAGACCCCTGTGGTAGTGGTTTACAAATACAGACCTAGGCTGGAGAGACTCACTACAGCTCTCAAGAAGCACTTTGTTGACTGGAGTTTGAGAGCTTCTGTTTTAAAGCTTCTCGAGAGAACAGTGAGGGTCGAAACGAAGAAAGGCGAGTTGTATCTAATAACGTGGGGGATCGAGATAGAGGAGGCGAGGAAACTCGTAGAGGAACTACAGAGACACTCAAGGGTTCCTGAGCCCTTAAGACTTGTTCACTCTATAGCTTCAGAACTCACTAGGCTTGTCTTACGGTCAGAACTCTCTTCATGAAGAGCTAAAGGGACTACGCTAACAAAGTTGTTTTAAGGTGTAGAGCGTGGTAAACTTCGGGTCAATCGGACTACCTGAATTGTTGGTAATCTTGCTGATAATACTGATCGTTGTAGGTCCCGCTAAGCTTCCTGAGCTAGCTAGAGCTCTAGGAGCTTCTATCAGAGAGTTCAGAGAAGCAGTAAGCGGAGAAGAAGAACATAAAAGAGAGAAAGTTGAGTCTAAACATTAGCGGCGAAAGCTGTTGAACGTAAAGCTCAAAGTAGTAGAAGGCTATATTTATTCAGAACTAGGCGAGTCAAGAAAGGCTTTTATCAAGTTCTCAATAGACAACAGTAGACTCTATGTGATCTCTACGTTTGTACCAGAAGAGCATAGAGGCAAGGGAGTAGCGACTGAGCTCATGTTTAAGCTTTTAGAGTTCGCTACTACTAACGGGCTCGAGATCGTTCCTTTATGTTCTTACGCTGTGAGCTTCTTTATCAAAAACAGAGAGAAGAGAGCTCTCTTAGCGAGTCCCTTTAAGAACATGAGCGATGAGGAGCTCAGCAGTTACTATGAGAAAAGGCTTAGAGAAGAAGAGACTAGAAGAAGCCTGAGACTCGAAGAGGAAAGAGGAACAGAGTTTAACTGCCCTATTTGCTAATAAGGTGTTTCCTTATTGATCGAGAGGGTTCTGTTGGCGTTTCTACTCCTCAGCTTAGTCTCTTTATTTGCTGACATAACCTATGAGGGAGGTAGATCTATTTCAGGTAGCTTTCTCAAAAGCTTAGAAGCTCCTGTAATAGCTACCTCGATCCTCGCGTTTGGAGAGCTTCTCTCATACGCTTTTAGACTAGCTGGAGGACTTATTGCCTACAGGCTAGCGTCCATTAGAGTTTACTGGACTCTTATAGCGCTCGGCTACGGGCTGAACGTAGCTGTGCCTCTTCTAGCTTTAGCGACAGACTGGAGGCTAGCTCTTCTGTTGTTCCTTTTAGAGAGAGCAGGTAAAGGCATCAGAACCCCTATAAGAGACGCAGTGATCGCAGAGATCACAGAAGGAATAGGCAGAGGCAAAGCCTTTGCAATTCATGAGGTCTTAGACCAAATAGGAGGAGTAGTAGGTCCTCTCACAGTCTCTCTAGCTATTGCTTGGAGCGATGGGAGCTATAAAATAGCCTATGGGATTTTAGCGGTTCCTTTCGTAGTCTCTATGTTCGCTTTACAATTAGCCTGGAGAGTCTACAGACCAAGAAGCTCGATAGAGAAGCTAAGGAGAGAGTCGGAAAACTCAGAAGTCTTGAACAAATCGGTTCTGTTTTTGATATTTGTTCTCTTTTTAGGAGCAGGCTTTCTTCACTGGTCTCAGGCTTCTTATAGACTCAAAGAGCTAGGGCTAGAGGATTTTGAGATAGCGTGGCTCTACGCTCTAGCTATGCTCTGTGACGGGCTTGTAGCGATCCCTCTAGGTCTGACCTTTGACCGTTTAGGTCTACGTAGCCTCTTGGTCATACCTGTAGCGGTCGTCCTCTCAGGGGTAGCGTTTGCGTTCAACTCGTCTTTGTTTTTCGCTCTACTCTGGGGGACGGCTATGAGTTCTCTAGAGACAATGCTAAAGGCTGCTGTTGCCTGTTTTAGCGAAGCCAGAGAGAGACCGCTTCTATACGCTCTGACCTATATATCTCTCGGAGCGGGTTGGGTTCTTGGAAACCTTTTTATGTCAATAATTGGAGTCAGTCTAGCTTACGTGTTTTTAGTAGAAGTCTTAGCTATTCTCGCTTTGATAGCGTTTATTCGGAGAGTTCCAAACTCTTTTTGACAGCCTCTACAACTAGATCTGGTCTTGGAGTTTTGGGGAGCTCTCTCTTGTGTCGAGACCGCTCTATCATAGAGGTCACTCTTTTTACTAAATCGAGACTAAAGCCTGTTATCTCAGAGGTCACTTCTTCGCTCGCTTTTAGATCTACGTAAGAGAACAATATAGGGTCTATCACCTCAAATGAAAGTCCGAGTTCTTCTTCAGCAGTATGTCCTTTCCATAGCCGAGGAGCGCTAGGCTTTGACGCTATCTTATCGGATACTCCAAGCTTTCTGGCTAACTCTCTTACTTGCGTTTTATACACTATAGCGAGAGGAGCGACGTCAGATGCTCCATCTCCATACTTTGTGAAGTATCCAAGAAGGAGTTCAGTCCTATCCGTAGCTCCTAACACCATCATCTCAAATCTATTCGCTAAATAGTATAGGATTGTCATTCTCACTCTAGCTTTGAGGTTACCTAAAGAGAGACGGTCTGGAACGCCTCCTAGTCTCTCTAGAACTCTAACGTAGATGTCAACTATAGGGTTCAGTTCTACTACAAGTAGCTTACCGCCTAAAGACTCAACTAGCTCGCGTGCGTCTTCCAAATCTTCAGGAGGTGTAGCTTCTACGTCAGGTATGATCACAGGAACTACTCTCTCAACTCCAACAGCTCTCACAGCTAACGCGTAAAGAGTAGAAGAGTCTACGCCTCCGCTCAACCCCACCACATAGCCTTTCTTCTCAGCTTTAGCTAGCGCTTCTCTGAGGAAGTTGGAGAGATAGTTGATCAAACTCTCGTAATCTGGAGCTCTCCTTAAGACCTCAGCTGTGAGTCTTTTCATAGAGATCGTCCGGTGAGAGGTCATCTCATCTTGAGGACTTAACGTTTAGCTGAAACTCTTTCTAGCTAGACTCCTAAGTAAAGTTGATACTCATAGGGATGAGGTCTACTGCGTACAGCTAACGCTTCGTTTCTTTTGACCTCTATGTAAGCTTCTAAAAGACTTTGTGAGAACACAGGCTTCAGGTAGTTGTTATCAGATTCTAGCTCGTCAAGAGCTTCGTCGAGACTTCTCGGCAAGACCTCTATGCCTTTTGCTTTAGCCTCACTCTTCTTCAGCTTGTAGAGGTTCTCGCTGACAGGCTCTCCAGGGTCTAACTTCTTTCTGATCCCATCGAGTCCAGCCATTATCACAGCTGACACGGCCAAATAGGGGTTGGCTGAAGGATCGGCCATCCTAATCTCGATTCTCGTTTTGTTGTGATTGCTTGCATGAGGAATTCTAACCATTGCAGTTCTGTTGTAGTATCCCCAAGCTATATAGACTGGAGCCTCATAACCTGCCACTAGCCTCTTGTAGCTATTGGTCGTAGGAGCGAGCAATGCAGCCAAGCTACGAGCATGTGCGAGAACTCCTCCAATGAAGTGAAGGGCTAAGTCGCTGAGCTTCTCTTCATCGGAAAACAGGTTCTTAGAAACGCTTCTATCCCAGAGACTCACGTGGATATGCATTCCATTCCCGTTATCTCCGTAGATAGGTTTTGGCATAAAGACAGCCTTGAGACCTACTCTTTCGGCTATGCTTCTAGCTATCCATTTAGAGGTCACCACGTTATCAGATGCTTTAACGACTCCTGCTGAACCCATGGATATCTCTATCTGTGACACAGCTACTTCGTGATGAGAGACAGCTACTTTGATATCAAACAGCTCTAGAACTCGAGCCAGTTCGAGCCTGTATTCAAGCAAGGGGTCGTTCGGATAAGAGAGCTGGTAAGAGGCTTTCGGTAGCTCTCTAGGACTCAAAGGCAAGATCTTATAGCCTTGCTCGAAAAGAGGGTTCGAGTTACTGAATATCACGTTTTTAAAAACGTTGAACTCGAGCTCGACTCCTACTCGAGCTTCTAGACCGTGAGACTCCAAGTGTTCGTTCGTTCTCTCTGCGACGAGTCTTGGGTCTTTTTCAAATCTAACTCCTGGAGGTGCATAGATCCTACAGAGAGTCCTGTAAACTCCCTGAAGCCATGGAACGGGCTTAAGCGTTTCTCTGTCGGGTTCAAGAAGCAAGTCGCTTCTTTCAACAGAGGCGAGTCCATATGCACTGCTACCGTCAAGACTAGCTGGAAACCTGGATCCATTCTCTAAAGAGTCGAATGGAACCTCTACGCTTCTGAGAATGCCCGCAAGATCAGTATAGTGTAGTAAGAGCAACTTCTTAGGCTCCAAGAGAGCCCGCAGGTCTTTTTCAGACTTCAGGGCTTATAACGGTTTCCGCGCCTTATCTCATAGAGGAACAAAATTCGTCATAAATAGGAGGCAGAAGCAGACTTTTGTCTAAATGAGAAAGTGGAACTTTCTGGATTACTAAAGAAGACCACTCTTAATTAATTCAACAACCTATCAATAAAATTTTAAAAAGTTGCACGCGTTCTAGAACGACCGACTCGCCAGGGGTGAGTGCTTGACCTCGGAGTCTAAGGAGTTAGCGATCCTAGGTGAACCTCTCCCCTTTGATGAATATCTACTTCCCAACGACGAGAAATGGAAGAGTAAAGTGATCAGCATAGAAGAATATAAGACAGTGCTCGAGAAAAGCCTCAAAGATTACGAGAGCTTCTGGGCTTCTGTAGCCAAAGAATTAGAGTGGTTCGAACCTTTCACTAAAGTCTATGAGCCTTCAGACGTCCCTTATGTATACAGGTGGTTTGTGGGAGGCAAGCTCAACATCTCCTATCTGGCTCTCGATAGACACGTTAAGACCTGGAGGAAGAACAAGGTAGCTATAATATGGGAGGGAGAACCTGTAGACGAGAATGGAACTCCGAAAGAAGTCAAGAAGCTCACATACTTCGACCTCTGGAGAGAGGTGAACCGAGTAGCGTACATGCTTAAAACTAAGTTCGGTCTCAAGAAAGGCGATAGAATAGCGTTCTACTTGCCCATGATCCCTGAACTCCCCATATACATGCTCGCAGCTGCTCGTCTAGGTCTAATCTTTACGGTAGTGTTCGCTGGATTTGCTGCCGAGAGTCTAGCCACTAGAGTCAACGACCTTCAAGCCAAGGTCTTAGTTACAGCTGACGGGCTCTACAGAAGAGGAAAGATGATAAGGCTCAAAGAAATAGCCACCAAAGCTCTAGAAGCAACTCCTTCAGTTGAGAAAGTGATAGTAGTCAAAAGGCTGGGACTAAACGATACGCCCATGCTAGAAGGTAGAGACTACTACCACGACGTCTTAATGAGAGACATTCCTCAAAACGTTTACGTAGAGCCTGAGCGCATGGAGAGCAACGAGCCTCTCTTCGTCCTCTATTCCTCAGGGACTACAGGAAAGCCTAAAGGGATAATTCACGACCATGTAGGTTATGCTGTTGGTCTTCACTACACGATGAAAAACGTTTTCGATATAAGAGACGATGATATACACTTCTGCACGGCAGACATAGGCTGGATCACTGGTCACAGCTATGTGGTTTTCGGTCCGCTAATAGCGGGAGCTACAGTAGTCATTTATGAAGGAGCTCCCGATTATCCCGAGCCTGACAGGTGGTGGTCTATAGTAGAAAGGTATGGAGTCACTATATTCTATACCTCGCCTACTGCTGTCAGAATGTTGATGAAGTATGGTGAGAGCTGGGTCAAGAAACACGATCTGTCTACCCTTAGACTGATACATAGTGTAGGCGAACCGATCAACCCCTCTGCTTGGAGATGGCTTTACGAGGTCGTTGGAGGAAAGAGGTGTCCTGTAGGATCAACTTGGTGGATGACTGAAACGGGGGCTATCATGATCAGCATAGCTCCAGGACTGGGACTAATACCGATGAAGTCCGGAACTAACGCTTTACCTCTAGCTGGTGTTGATGCAGAAGTTGTAGATGAACAAGGAAACCCCGCTCCGCCAGGTAAGAAAGGTTATTTAGTGATCAAGAGGCCATGGCCTAGCATGCCAGCTCCTCCTACAGGGCTTTGGGGAGACCCAGATAGATACGTTGCAACGTATTGGAGCAAGTTCCGGAACATGTTCTATACAGGAGACTATGCAGTTAAAGACAAAGACGGCTATATTTGGGTCTTAGGGAGAGCCGACGAGGTCCTTAAGGTAGCAGGTCATAGAATAGGAACGTTCGAGCTGGAGTCTGTGATAACAATGCATCCAGCTGTAGCGGAGTCAGCAGTGGTAGGAGTCCCAGACCCGATAAAAGGAGAGGTCCCCGTCGCTTTCGTAGTCTTAAAGTCCGGTTATCAGCCTTCGTCTGAACTCGCTGCCTCGATTAAGAAGTGGGTCAGAGATAAGTACGGTCCTATAGGAGAGCCTGCCCACATAATATTTGTCAGCAAGCTACCAAAGACTAGAAGCGGTAAGATAATGAGAAGGTTGCTTATAGCTGTAGCCACGGGCAAGCCTCTTGGAGATATCTCGACTCTAGAAGACGAGACAGCTGTTGAAGAAGCCAAAGTAGCTTACGAAGAGCTGACTCGAGAGCTCAGCAAACATTAAGATCTAAGTACCCCCCTTCTTTTTTAACACAAAGCATAAGAGATCGTTTCTCAGCTTATTTTTCAAGAAGTTTCGAGAGAGCTGAGACTATAGGTTCTATCAGATCGTCGATATTTATCTCTCTTTTTCCGAAATCTATCACGCTAGGTCCTTCTACGTAACTCAGGAGAACTCCATCAGAATAGCTGACTTCACGACAGTTACCGGAGCCCACAGGTATTCCTAACGCTTTAGCTATAGCTCTCTCCACAGAACCTCCGTGATCTAAAGGGATGCCACAAAGCCTCCAGTAGTCTATAGCCGCGGCTTTGAGGTCTAGCTCTAGCGATATTTCATAAAGAGCTGCTTTAATAAGACCTGAGTTGTTTGTGTGACCATTCACTATTGCGATTCTCTTCAGCTTCCAGCGAGCTATAGACTTAGCTATATCATGAATCACAGATAGAAAGGTCCCAGAGGACAAACTCACAGTTCCTAAAACTCTAGCCCATTCTGGTGAGAACCCGTAATATACGGTGGGAAAGACAATGCAGTAGCCTTTGCCTCTCTCTTCTAGTCTTTGACAGGCCAACCATGCTACTCTTTCAGCTATAAGCGCGTCAAGAGCTAGAGGGCTGTCACAGTGTTGTTCGATACTACCTACAGGGACTACAGCTATGACTTTCTCTTTCTCTAGTTTCTCTATAAACACAGAGTCGAGAGTCCTCAGATCTAGCGGCATTTTGCTCCGGCCTCAGTTAAAGCGCTGAGAGCTTCTAGGACTGCTGACCTAGGATCGCTAGCCCTAGTCACAGCAGATCCTATGATGACTATTCGAGCTCCAGCTTCTATGAGAGCTCTCATCTCTTTAGGTCTGACGCCTCCAGCGACGGCTACCGGTAGGTTGAAGGAGTCGGCTAGATTTCGGATCAGTTCAGTAAGGCTAGAGGCTCTAACACCTAGCGACCTCTGTACATCAATTCCAATATGAAGTAGAACGATGTTGAGCCCCCATCTTTGTATCGCAAGAACAGCCTCTATTGGGTCTTTTTGAGATATAGTATCCCCATAAACGTCTAAGTTCAAATCCCTAGCCGCTTCTGCAGCTGACCTTAAGGTTTCGTCACTAGCTGTGGTAAGCACTGTGAAAGCATTTCCTCCAGCTTTCGCTACTATCTCTGCTTCTATCCTAGCAACGTCAGCTGTCTTAGTGTCAGCCACGATCAGAGAGTTTGGTCTTGCGCTTCTCAAAGCTCTTATTGAAACCATACCCCATGACTTGATGAGAGGAGTTCCAGCTTCTAACGCTATCTCTCTCTTCTCAGGAAGCATTCTGACTATCTTGATAGCTTCGCTCAGACTTGAAAAGTCCAGAGCTATCTGAAGCAAAGCGTCACATTCGCGTAGAGCTTCGATCAGTCGCCCCATTAAATATCCCTAGTCCTCAAAGAGATTGAGGGAATTTATATGAAAAGGGTCAGCAACTCTCACAAAACAGGGTCTGCCACTACTTTGTACTTAGCTCTCCACTCGTCTAAGGCTCTTTTTTCATTTTCAGCTAGAGCCCTCCCTATCCTATACCAGCCCTTAGTGGAAAGGACTTGAGTATCGGCCTCTGAGGTTCTCTTTATAGCTCCTGTTGGACATACATTCACACAGAGAAAGTGATCCTTACATCTCTCCCACACAAGCCTAGACTTCATGTTATCATCGAACTCAAGAGCGTTTTCGGGACACACCTCTATACAGGCTCCACAACCTATGCACAGATTATGGTCTATAGCTACTCTTTCGTAACGAGAGAGTTCAGACAAATCTTTACACCTCACACTTTAAGGGTCTCAAAGTTTAAGAGCGTTAGCTTAGAGGAAACTGATAAGATAGTAGGTCTTTCAGACTCTAGGAGTCAATGGGGCTGGACTCTCGCTAAGACACTTCATAGTTCCCGATTCTACGACTTCAGGGTTTCTAATCTTGAATCTCTCATCGTAGAGTACGAGTCCCCTCTCGTGGTATCCTCGAGCCTCCCAGAAGCCGTCAGTATACCTTTTGAGCACGGCTAGGAGCTTGACTCTCTTGACCCACTTCCACCCGAAGAGATCAGGTAACACTAGCCGAGGCGGGGTTAGCCTAGCGTTCACCTTAGCTAGCGCTATAAAGCCGCTTTCGAGAACGCTAGCTGGAGCTACAGCACTGTATCCTTTATCGCTAACTGCATAGAGCCAGTCCTCTCTCTGAACTCTCTTTACTATGTCGTAGAGTCTGACTAGATAGAGGGAGAGTCGTGACGACCATCCCTCAACACAGTGGAGTTCTATGTTCGAGTTCTGAGCCAAATCAGCTAACTCTTTCAAACTCACGTTGAATGTAAAGTCTCTTAGCTCGATCGAAATCTTCCAGCTCTCAACGACTTCCTGAGAGGGAAGGCCTTCAACGTAATACACAGCCGGTTTAGGAACCCATTCTTGAAAAGGTCCGCTCTCTATTGGTCTCTCGAGAAGCGTTAGCGGCAAGACTTCTCCTGTCTCAAGAGTCTCTCCTTCAGTTAATGACTTCCTGACTTCTTCAGGAAGTTTTTCCAAAAGGTAACCTTTGAGAACTCCGGCTACTACAAGAGGACTTGTGCAATACTCGATTACTCTAATCTCTCCTGCTGTTGTCTCTTCGAAGTTGGCGGAGAACTTGAAGAGGTTAAACCTTCTAGCTACAAACTCCCAGCTCTCAGGTCCTGAAGACTTGAAGTTCGTCTTCAGAAGCTTTGAGATCAGCTCGAGAGACTCAGAGGCTAGTCTGGTTATAGCGGAGCTGCTCTCAATTCGACCGCTTACGCTACACGTGAAGACGATAGAACTGAGGAACTCGTTGTAGTAAACGCTACAACCGAGAACGCCCACAAGCCATTCCTAAGAAGTAAGAGAGTCTAGAATCTTTTTATAAGCCTCATAGAGCTGTAAGCAGGGGCTCACAGATGAGAGTCTGGAAGCTCATAGCGGCTTTTTTGGCGTTGCTAACCGTAGTCTCGGCTGTGACAGGGATTTGGGTTTATATGGAACATATATCTCCAGCTCGAAAGCTAGCGGAGGTGAAGGACTACTCCGACTTGCTTTCAAGAGTTTCAGAGATAGTTTACACTCTTTCTTACGATAACGAGGAACTCAGAGTACATGTGGTCTGTGAAGGAGACTGTAGAAAAGGAACAATAGAAGTTTATGATGTCAATGGAACTCCAAGATACTCTATAGTGTTCGAGTACAGAGATAAGATCTTTCTGGCTAAGATGGTCTACGCTAATGGAACCTCGATAGTTTTAGATCCTATTAAGTATGCAGATGGACTAGCGGGAGGCATTGTGTTTGAAAGAGATGCCAATGGAACAGTAGTAGAGGTCGAGATATTCCCTGGTCTCGTTCCTCTCTTGTTGCCGTACCATCTTGGTCTCAAGAGAGGAACTGACTGGAACTCTATAGCCAAGCTCAGAGACGGTTTGACCCTGACTACTCCTTCGTTCTTAAAGACAGAGGTCGAGGGCAAAAGCTATAGAGGGCTAGGGCTATCTTTTGAAGGCTATGGGGTTTACTTAGCGAACCACGAGTGGTTTGCTCCGAGCTTCGATATTGTCTTGGTCTCAGTCGAAGATGTTCCCGTAGCGTCATCTATTAGGGCTCTTGTACCAAAGCCGGGGTTCAGAGAGACGATCGAAGTTCAGATCACTTTAGAGTCCTTAAAGAGAGCTAGCTAAGAGACTAGAAAGCTGTTTTATCAAAGAGAGTTTTGCTTAGATTTCATGAAAAGCGCGCTAGTGAGGAAGTCTGTGAGAAGCCTAAAAGCTTTCGCACGTTAGGAAAGAGCTTGGAACGCCGCCGTAGCTCAGCCCTGGTTAGAGCGCCGGACTCATACGGCCCGCAGAACCGGAGTTGAGAAATGGGCCTGGGGGATCCGGAGGTCCCGGGTTCAAATCCCGGCGGCGGCACCACCGACCCTACAGAACTCTTCACACTCTTCGCATCGACCCAGCGCTAAGGACAAGTCTAGAGTCCTTAGCCTCTAGCTTGTAGAACACAACTGGAGGCGCGGCTTAGCGTGAGTTACGAACTAGAACCTCTACTTCCAGCTATTGCTGGTTTGGCTCTAGGTATGATCGTAGGCTATGCAGTCACTAAATTAACACTTAAGGTTTTGAAATACATAGCGATAGCGGTGCTCCTAGCTGTTTTAGGGTCGATCGCTTTACAGCTAGAAGTTGGAACGGAGATCTTTCGTGCTTTTGAGTCCGTGATCTCTGTAGCTGATACAACTCTAAGGTTAGCAGAGGCTTTAGTTAGGACTCTTTTAGAAACTCCTCTCTTTATTGGTTTCTGTCTCGGTGTTCTGTTAGCTATACTCAGATGACCTCGCTCTCCTTGTGTAAAGTTACTCATTAACACATCTTAGCAGAAGCGGAGAGTTCTGGAGCCGCCGGCGGGATTTGAACCCGCGACCACCGGCTTACAAGGCCGGCGCTTTCGGCCCGCGCAGGCTTTGGTCTACCGAGCTGAGCTACGGCGGCTCCTTCTTTTTACTTATTCTTTTCAACTCGCTTTTAACGTTTGCTATTTACGACTGCCACCACGTTTCCTGCTGTTCAGGGCTAGACGTAGAGTCAGGCTTAGCGAGACTCCTAAGGATATAGTGAGGATGGCTAAAGAAAGCCTGGCATACATCAGAGCTTCTTCTAGCACGCATAGAGAGTCTCCAATACATCTAAACACTCGAGGCTCCTCGCTTCCGAAAAGAAGGGGGACGTTCTCTGAGGGGCTGGTCTTAGCTATTTTCTCCCAGAACTGCAGTTCGACGTTAGCTCCTTCCACAACAGCTAGCAGATAGCCGTCTCTGAAAACTAGCGTTAGAGGGACTCCGCTGACTATCCCTATGAGACCAGACCTCTGAAGGAAGTTTACTAGCTTCTCGTAACAGTCCTCTTGTTTAAGGATGTCGCACTCTACGTAAGAGCTTGGGTACTGCTCGCTAAAGAATCGAAGCTGACGAGCGCAATAGGGGCAACCCTCTACTACAAAGCAGAAAAACGTCAATCCTCTTTCAGAAACCCCTAGACTTTCTCCAAGGGACTTCTGATCTTCAAGCTTCATCTCAAAACCTTTCACGGCTTCTATTCGGGCCGGGAGAGGCCATAGGAGCAGAAGTGCCGCTAGAACGAAAGCGACTGCTAGCGGTAGGAGAGTTATTCTAGTAGAGGTCACACAAGTTCCCCACAGCGAGCGCTAAGCCTTTCAGCTACTTATCTCTATACTAGAGCTAGCCCAAGAATCCTCTTATCCTACCGAGAGCCAGAGCTACGGCTTCAGAGGGACCTAATGAAAGTATTGTCGCATATGTTTCGTTTCTCTCAGGCTTGATCCCTAAGATGTCTAGAGCGTTATTCACTGTATTCACTATATTCGAGCCCAACCTCTTCTCTACGGCTTGAGGTACGTAAAAGAGAGAATCGAGATTCCACTCTCTTTCTAGGCTCGGTAGGATTTTAAGCAGATCATCGAGAAAGCCTTCGTTGTATGCTTGCACAATGAAGCTAGCGTCTAATAAAGTAGGAGGTAGACCTAACAAGTACCAGGTAGAGGTATATATTATAGCTCGCGGCATATGGAAAGGTCCGTTGTCGCTTTCTATAACCCTTCCGTAGGTCTTCCATGAAACCCTGTCTCTAGTCGTTGGGATATGCTTGGCGAAGTCTGAAACTGTTGTAGCGTATTTAGCGAGAAGACTTCTATATGCCGAACGTGCTTTTTCAGCTATGCTAAGAGCTTCATCTTCGATTTTTCTCGATACTTCATCAATCTTCTCGAGTATTGTCATCCTGACCTTGTTGTAATCGTTCATGCTAACATCGTAACGCACAGCGGATTGTACGGTTGCAGTTGAGTAACCTGAGTACTGCTCCACTTCAACATCGACGAGTTCGGGATTGTTTATACCTCCTCTAAAAGGAGGAGAACCCATACCTATGATCGGCTTGACCGACAAAGAGAGACTCGTCGAGAGGTCGTGGAGTCTATTTAAAGCGTGAAGTAAAGCTATAGCTGAAGCTATGTGTCCGCTTTTGACAGCGGTGTCGCTCTTCCCTAGAAATATCCTTACATAGCCTAGGTCTTCCTGTTCTGTTTGTAATGCTACTTTAAGAGCTTCAGCTATAGAACTGGCTCTAGTCAGTGACTCATAACTTTCAAGCAACGGGACTAGCACTACAGGCTCGACCTTTATGTTGAACTCTTCATTGAAGAGACGAGTCTTCTTCGTCAAGATTCTCTGAATGAGAGCTACTAGCTCTCCAGATTCTGTCATTGGGAGAACTACCCATCTGACAGCCTGGACTCCTCCGTTCTTCATAGAATAATAGTTAGCTACTAGAGCCGCCTCTATAGAAAGCATCACTCTATCGATCTCTTCTAGCTGAGGGTTGGGAATTCTGACCGTAAGATAAAAACTTTCTCCTAGGTCTATGTTATGTGCTAAGGCTTTTTCAACTATGTCTTTGGGTTGTGAGTAAGGAGTCAGCTTACCTTCGTAATCTATCATGACCTCTTCGCATCCGTAGTGTATTCTAGCTTGGATAGCTTCAGTTATCTCGTCTTGAGCGGAGAGCCTAATCGTAGAGTCTGGATGTTGTGTACACATCAGCCTAGGAGTTCTTACTCCCAAATAGAGCCCAAACCGAGGCTAAAGACCAGAGCCTAAATCGCTTTCTTTAGCTAACAGTCTAAAACGTTAATAGAGATGGCTTTCCAAACAAAGAAGGAGTGCTGAGCTCGGCGTAGCTGAGAACTCGATGAAGAAGGTCTTGAGTGCTGAGATTAGGGTGTCAATCTCTCCAAGTCTCTAGGCAAGAGCCTCGCTTCTCTTATATTCAGAAGGCCTAGAGTCTGCATCACGATCCTCTCTAAGCCAATCCCAGCTCCTCCGTGCGGCGGGACCCCGTGCTTGAAGAACTCCAAGTAGAACTCGAAGTCTTCTGTTCTCATCCCCTTGTCTCTTAAGTTTTCAAGCAACTTCTCGTATCTGTGCTCTCTTTGACCTCCTGTAGCGACCTCCATTCCTCTCATCAAGAGATCGAAGCTATACGTCCACTCAGGCTCGTCCTCTTTTCTCATAGTGTAAAAAGGTCTTACGCGCCACGGGTATTCGATGATGAAAACGAAGTCTGAATTGTATTTCTCCTTAGCGTACTGGCCTAAGAGCTTCTCCGCTTCACTGTCTAGGTCCTCACCATAAGGTATTCGTTTATTGAACTCCTCTTCTAAGATCTTGTATGCATCTCTCATCCTGATCTTCGGAAAGCCTTCTGGAGGAGCGCGAGGAGGCTCGACGTTATGGGTTTCAAGTATCTTCTTGATCTCTTCGTTTTCTAAAATAGATTTGGTGAGGTAAGCGAAGAACCCTTCTACGAACTTCATCACGTCTTCATAAGACTTGATGAAACCTACTTCTATGTCTAGAGAGTGGTACTCGTTCAGATGTCTCGTAGTGTTGTGAGGCTCTGCTCTGTAGACAGGTCCTATCTCAAAGACTCTTTCGAAACCGGCTATCACTCCCATCTGTTTGTAGAACTGGGGACTCTGAGCCAGGTAAACGGTCTTCCCAAAGTATATGACGGGAAACAGGTTAGCTCCTCCCTCAGTTCCCGTGGCCACTATCTTCGGGGTAAATATCTCGACAAAGCCTTGCTTAGAGAAGTACTCTCTGAACTTAGCCGCTACCCAAGCTTTGAATAGAAAGATGGACTGAACTTCCAAGTTCCTGAGGTCCAACCATCTGTATCTCAACCTCGTAGGCAGGCTGGCCTTTCTAGAGGTTTTGACTTCGAGAGGAAGAGGCTCTATAGGTGTTGAGAGAACCAAGAGATCAGATACAGCTATCTCACAGCCTTCTTTAGTAGGGGCAGATCTCAAAATACCTTCTGCACAAACTACGTCCTCTTCTCTTAAGTCAGAAGCCTTCTGAAACACGGGTTCAGGAGTTTCTCCTTTTTTAGCCACGACCTGTATGAGACCTGTTCTATCTCTTAGCACCAAGAACTTAACGTTGCCTAGGTCTCTAACCCTGTGTATCCAGCCGCACGCTCTGACTTTGTTACCGAACAGCTTCTGAGCGTTCGCTACGATATCTTTTATGAACATGTCTTTATACAATCCTTTCACCGCGTTCGTGAACATTAAAAGAACTCGTTTTAAGTCTCTTCGGTCTTCTTAGATTCTAACGCTTCCTCTTCTAACGTTTCCTCCAACCCACCTAAACCTATGAATATCAGAGTCCTGTACTCAGAAAGGAGGGCTCTGAAACTCTCGTAATCGAGCTTCTCCATCCCTTTAGAAGTCATTTGTCCTTTCAGCAACAGTTCGACTAACCTTTTCTGCCATACGTCACCTTCTACTTTAATCTCGTAGGTTCCGTCTTCAAACCTCTTGTACCTTAAGATTATGGGTAGCTTAACTAAGTCCCAAACGTATGGAGGAACTTTGGATAGGACGTTTCGAATCTCTTTTTCTTCGAACTCGTGTACGTTCCCGCTTTGAAGTCTAAGGAACCTCCTGCCTTTAGAGACCTCTTTTAACGTAACTGACTCTGCAGGCCAGAGCTTAGCTATTCTTTTAAGTATCTCCTCATATTTTTTATCTAGAAAATCAGGAACTCTTCTAGACAGACTAGCACACCCTCTCGTTTTTGAACAAACGGAGATTATATTGCTATAGTGACTTAGATAGAGGTCGTTCTTCTTAAGGTTTAGCTGAGAGTCTGTTTGAGAGGCCACAGGGTCTCGCGAAACGCTAATTAATAGTTCTCCTTCCTTAAGGACTGAGGGAGAGGAGTTGACCAGCAGAGGAGAGGACCAGCGCGTTTCTCTGCTCAGAGACTACGAGTGGTTACTAAATAGACTCTATCAGAAAGTGCCTCCAAAAAGCGGAGTTGCAGGCGTGATCTTGCCAGAGCCGGAGGTAGTCGTGGCCGGTAACCAGACTATATTGAGAAACTTGAGGGAGATAGCTAGTGCTCTTAAGAGAGACCCTGAGCTAGTGGCTAGATATCTGCTCAGAGAACTTGCCACAGGAGGTTACTACGATACAGAGAGCGTTCAGCTAACTCTAAACACTAAGGTATCTGGCAAAGTCTTAAAGAAAGTCTTAGAGAACTTCGAGAAGCTTTACGTAAGATGCCCTACTTGCAACAGCGTTGATACTAAGATCGAAAGAAGAGGGAAGGTCTGGATTCTCATATGTGAAGCGTGCGGAGCTGAACAACCAGTTAGACCTGTTTAACCAAGTCTAGTCAAAAGCTCTGATTTCATGGAGAAGGGAGGTGCAACCCAGTGGAGTACGTGTTTCTCGGCTCTACGGACCTCAAGATCTCCAGAATAGGCCTAGGCACCTGGCAGTTCAGCGAAACGTGGGGACTTACGGATTACAAGAAGGCTAAAGCGGTCATAGAAGAAGCTTTGAGACAGGGGATCAACTTCTTCGATACAGCTATGGCGTATGGGAATGGGCTGAGCGAGAGCTTTTTGGGAAGAGCTCTAAAAGAGCTTCAGGTCAAGAGAGACGAAGTGGTTATAGTCACCAAGATCCCAGGTGAGCTTCTAAGACCTCACGACATTATGAAGGCTATAGAGAGGTCTCTCTCAAGACTTCAGTTAAACGAAATCGATGTGTTACTAGTCCACTGGCCTCCCTGCTGGGATCACATACCTACGTGTACATACATGAGAACTCTCGAGAGACTATCGGCTCTAGGCAAGGTTGGCTATTTGGGGCTAAGCGATTACCCGATAGAGCTGGTAGAGTCTGCTAGACAGTGCCTGGCTCGAGCAGATATCGAGGTCTTGCAGGTGAAGTTCAATTTAGTGGAGAGAGAGGCTGAAGAGGAACACATACCTTATGCAGAGGCCAACGGGATGACCGTTATGGCTTGGAGCCCTCTAGCTAAAGGAGCTCTAACGGGCAAATACACTTTGGAAGATCTTGATAGGCTCGGAGACTTAAGAGCTAGTGATCCGCTGTTTTCTAAAGAAAACTACTCTAAAGTTCTTGAGCTAGTTGAAGTCGTTAGAAGTGTGGGGAAGAAGTACGAGAAGACTCCTGCTCAAGTGGCTCTCAACTGGCTTATATCCTATAGCGATGTGATCGTTCCGATACCTGGAGCTAAGTCTCCAGACCAAGTCAGAGAGAACGCTGGAGCCGTAGGCTGGAGCCTTTCGTATAACGATTGGCTTCTCTTAAACGAAGCCTCCAGAAGGGTGACAGCTCAGATAAGCTATGCTGTTTGGTGAACCTAAAAGCTATGGAGATCTGCGGAACCCCTCTAGACTACGACCTTGGTTTACTTGAAGTTCTAGAGTCTACATCAGGTCCTCTTTGTTCTCTCTTAAGGAGTCTGACCAGACCTGCTCCCAGACTCTACATCAGGGTGAACACTCTAAAGATAGATCCTGAAGAATATCGGGAACTCTTGAAGAGCTCAGGCTACGGGTTCGAAAGAGATGAGGAGTTAAACGAAGCTCTGTGGACTCCAGTAGAAGGTCCCTTCAGGATAACAGTTTACGACAAGAAGGTGGTAGCTGATAAAGTAGCGAGTGAGTCGGTCTTGATGGGTAGCGATCTCTACCTTCCAGGAGTCCTAGAGGCTAGCGGAATCAAAGAGGGAGACTTAGTGACAGTCTACTCTCCCAACGGAGTCCCAGTGGGCTCAGGAGTTGCTGTGAGGAGCTGGAAGGAGAGCTTAAAGAAAGATAAAGGACTTTTCATCAAGATAACAGAGCCTGTTTACAGAGCTCCTCGAGTCTCTGAACTCCCTGGTTACGGAGAACTCTGTTACGGTCAGTCAGTGACGTCTATGTACGTAGCGAAAATGTTGAACCCAAAGCCAGGAGAGATCATAGTAGACTTCAACGCAGCTCCAGGAGGCAAGATAGGACATGTGGCTCAACTTGTGGGACCTAAGGCAACGATCATAGGCATAGACAGACCCAACAAGATCGACAAGTTGAGAAGAGTCTTGGAGACGCTAGGAGCGAACTGGGTTAGAACGTTAGGAGGAGACTCGAGGAGGGCTTCAGAGCTTTTAGGAGAGCTCTCAGGCAAAGTAGACGCTGTACTCATAGATCCTCCTTGTACCGATATAGGGGTAATTCCCAAGGTCTACGACAGAAAGACTCTGAAAGAAGCGGTAGCTATAGCTAGGTACCAGGTGCAGTTCGTTAGAGAGGCTCATAGGGTTTTAAGGAAAGGGGGAAGACTTGTGTACTCTACCTGCACTCTCACAGACGTGGAGAACGAGGCTGTGGTAGAGTATGCTCTGAGCTTAGGGTTCGAGCTAGAAGAGCCTGAGTTCAGACCTAGAGTCAGAGGAAGGGACACAGGTTATGGGTTTCGCTTTGCTCCCCACGTGGACTTTACGCCCGGTTTCTTTGTAAGCCTTCTCTTAATCAAGAAGTGAACCGCTACAGACTTCGATATAGCGGGTTTTTCCCGAAGACTCTCTCAGTCGTCAAGAAGGTCATGAATAGAAGAACATAGCTCAGAACGTCAATCTCTTGCTTGACACAGGTCGTCTAGAGAACTTCTCACCACTTCTCATCTATCTATTTGTTTCAACTCTCTGTTTTACGAGATAGTAGCTAAATCTTTAAGCTCAGCTAGAGATCGCTTAGTGGTGGTCAGGAAGTGTCTTCTTCGCAGAAAACCCTCAGAACAGGAATAGTTGTAGCTGGAGCTTATGCAGATAAGGTCAGAAGAACGCTATTTGCTCAGACTAAAGACTTAGTGAAAAGCGGAGAACTCTCTCCTCAAGAGGTCGCTAGAGCAGCAGGAGAGCTCAACAGATTGCTTTACGAGATCCTTGTAGCTGAACTCAAAACTGAAAAAGGAGATGCTGTGAGGATCACGGTAGATTACAAAATAGAGGAGGGCAAGATAGTCTGGGACTTGAAAACGCTACAGATTCAGCTCTGGAAGGCCGTTTCTCAAACTGAAGTGAATAAAGCAGTAGCGAAGATAGCTGCTGTAGCTACAGAACTCCTGTCTAAAGCTATTCGCTTTGAGACTGAAAAGGCGGTAGAACTCGTAAGCGGAGACCTGGTCTACTTAGTCAAGTACGGAGGCAGAGACGTGGGGGCTCTGGTAGTCACTCTAGCTAGCGAAGACAAGGCTATAATTAGAGGCGCTGTCTTAGAGCCTACGCCTCTATTGCTTAGAAGAACTCTCTTCACCTTCGCTGGAGACATAGATGAATTCATGAAAACCAACGTGTCACAGATCTTGAGCAAAGCTGTCAACGTTGAGTACAGAGAAGCCGATAAGATGGTGAGAGAGATCAAAGCTATGGTCAGAGCGGAGATAGAGGCTAAAGAGGCCGAGTTTGAAGAAGAGGAAGAGTGAAGGATAGCTCGAGCTATCTCTTCTTCTTCTTTCTTACATCAAGAGCTTCTGCAAACTTCTACAGCTCATCACAAATCTCGAATAGATAGAACATCAGACGAGGTTAAGAGACACCTAATCATATTTAGAGATGAAAGAGATGAGATCAAATTTAAAGAAGAGTTAAAAAAGTCTCAGCAGGATCTTGCTCATAGTTCTTCATTTCTAACGCTAGTCTCATAATCACTTGTTTCTCACGGTCTTCACGAACTTCTTGCCAAAGAGACTCTTTGTAGTTGTTGGTCATCTTTCTCAGCTATTTTGTCTAGAACGATCTTCTCTTCCAATGCTATCTCACTATAGAGTTTGACTTTAGGCTCGCCAACGCTTACATCTCTAGCTTCTAATAGCTCTAGAACTTTCTGAGCTAAAGCTTCAACGTCTGATTCTCTCACTAAGTACAAACCATCAACATCACCATAATTCAGCTTAAGAGCTGGGATATCGTAAGCAACGACTGGAACACCCATGAGTAAAGACTCAGCAACAGAGTACGAGTACGAATCTGCATGACTTGGATAGAGCGTAAGCTTAGCATTGCGTCTCAAAAGAAAACTCTCACGTCTAGAGACGTAGCCTGTCATAATAATATTGTCCTTAAGGTTAAGCCTAGAAGCAATTCTCATAAGCCTCTTAACTATATCCTCTCTACTGCGACCTACTATTAGCAACTTAAAGTCTTTACGCTCTCTAATAATGAGCCTAGTAGCTAGAATTAAGTCGGGTAGACCTTTTTGAATAGCGAGCCTAGAGGGAAACACAGCAATGGGTTTAGGGTAAACCTTGTGGAACCTAAGATTTTTAAGCAATGACACTTCGTCTTCATCAAATCCGTTTCCAGGTTTAAGAGATAGAACTCTGCTATTCCAATTCTCGCCCATCTCTAAAGGAATCGATGGTGAAACAGCTAGGAGTCTATTGAACTTCTTGAGGTAATGGTCTACCGCCTTGTAGAACGTTTTGTTCCAAAATCTGTATAAAGACTTAGTATATATGATCCATGGAATATCACGTATATCTAGTTTGGACATAGTTAACAAATAATTGAACGCTTGGAATGCCCCCATAATGTTGTTAAGTCTAATCCTATCGCCGTAAAGAGGTGGTGATTGAAGAATAGCTAAGCTCTTTGAAGAATAGCTAAGCTCTTTAATGCCTGCGTCTCAGCCAGGCTAGCGGATAATCTTAAACTCTCGATAGTTTCATGATGGGAGACAAGAATATCAGTATCGATCTTTCCATGCTTTTCAAAGTAAAACGCTAGCCTTAAAGGTAATAGCGCAGTCTTCACGCTAACGGGTAACGGTAATCGCTCTAGAACCTTAGACGGTAAGGCGAATCCTATTGTAGGACATCTCTCTTTAACTTCTCTAAGCGTTTGACTATTATAGCCTAGCAGGAGAGATTGACATTCAACCCCTGTCTTAGCTCTATACAATAACATCTTATAGGCTCTTAAGGTTCCTCCAGCGGACAGGTCCACGTTAGCTATTTCTAAAGTCTTCACGTTATAGTCTCCCTACAGTTTTGAGTGCTTCGTCTTTTATATTATGAGAGTAGCGTTTACATCTTCTAGTAGTAATCTCGATATCTCTGAGCGCTTTAACAATGGTGCTTCTAGGAGTTCCAGTGAGTAGCTCGGTGTTTGATGTTCTCTCTTAACGACTCCTCTTCTTCATATTTTACATAAGTTTATTCTAACTTGAAGCAAAGCTCCTTGAAAAGCTTCTGGCTGGAGCCTGTGGAAACTAGCTGTATACAATCACACGATCTCATCATAATTGTTAACCACTACTAGGTTCAGCTTATTCGTGTTCACATCTGTACCCGCTACGTTGCTCTACATAGGCTTACGATCCTGATATAGTGACTAAGCACGCCTGTATTTGATGTGATCTGTAGCTCACCGTAGAGGTGCTCTAGGTCTCCACTATACTCTGACTGAGCAGTAAACTCTCCCCATAGCTTTAGGCGACCTGGGGTTTCCGAGACCCATAGCAGACCTTGGGAAGAAGGTCCAGGGGAACCATGATGACCTGTCTCGGGTGCCTATAGAAACCTTGGGACGGAAAACGATAGCTCAGATACCCCAGAACTCTTCATCAGCTGAGCCTCATGAGGACACGGCTCTCTTCACAGCCGCTCAACTTATCTCCTCGCTAGGCTTTTAACTTCCTCGACAAGATCTTCTAACTCGCTTATCGAATATCCTTCGCTCGGCTCGCTTTTCAGAGGGAGCTCTACGGTCTTGAGGGAGAGAAGTCCTATCACCTCCTTGGTTAGAACGGACCACGGCTTTTCCTGTCTCATTCTAAGCTCTACAGCCTTGGCATATCTAGCACCACTGATCACAGCTACCACGTTATGAGCTACTACTAGAGCCAGATCTGGTCTCATGAGACCTCTCGTGGGAACAGCTATATCTGCGTTAGACTCAGCTACTATCACCTCAACCCTTTCAGATAGAGACTCTAGGCAAGAGTCTGCAGTAGGGCTTCCGTCTTTCTCTAAGACTTCAGCTAACTCCTTAGCGGCTATAGGCTCAGGCGGAGGTTTAAGAAAAGCGCTTAGGTCGTTAAGGATCTCTCGGACTCCCGCAGAGGTCCTAGAGTAAGCGGTTAGATTGATTAAATGTTTCGTCTCTATCTCTTCGCCGAGACAGCGGGTGAATCTAACTAGAGCTGTTCGAGAGTGAGAACTTCTTAAGGTGAAGTCTATCAAACTTTCTTTCCAGTCAAGAACTCTTGGATCTATAGGGATAGAGAGACCTCCCACAGGATTTAGAGTAGTGGGGTTGAAAGCTCCCGTGGCTCTGTAGAGTTCGAGTCCGTCTCTAGTAACTACAGCTTTGGCTCTAACAACTTCATCTAAGATCTTCGGATAGCTCCAGATGTCTGTAGAGCCTATGGGTTTGAAGCCCATGACTTTAAAGCCTACTTTCTTGAGAGCGGAAACTAGACTCGAGGCTAGAACGGTTTTACCGGAGTCCATGTGATAAAGTCCAGAGACTAAGATCTTCAAGGTCATAGTCTTTACTTGCCTTCCTGGACCGGGACGTAGAGCTTAGCTCTTCTGCTTCCCCCTACAGGTTTTAACAAGCCCATCTCCTTTAACTTCTTCAAAACCCTCTTTGCTGTCGAGATCTTCACTCCTAGCTTTTGAGAGGCTTTGAAGGGAGTTACCACAACTTCTTTAGGTAACTCTTTCATAGCCTTTTCTACTATCTCTGGAGTCACGAAAGCCTCTACTAGGTCTTTGGGATCTACGTAGGGAGTCTGTTTGCTTCTCTTAGAACTCATTCAGACACACCCGAGTTTAAGCTTAATGTTTGGAGCGAAGCTTTAAAAGCTAGCTTCGAAGAGTTCAGGAAAGACTTCGTGACTCACAGGCTAGTAAAGCCGGAAAAGTTCAGGAGAGTTGTCGCTTTGAAAGACGGAATTGAGAACAGGAAGGCGCTAGCGGTTCTTGGCTTATCTAGGACTCTTCGATCTTGACTACTATAGGTTGAGCCTGTTGTTGTGCTTTAGGCTGAGCATGTTGCTGTTGTGTCTTCTGGTCTTCTCTAGGAGCTAAAGCGGCTTCTAGAGTCTTCTCTAGCTTCTCTAAGACTCTCTTAGCATCGTTCTTCTCTTCAACTATCTTATCTCTCATCTTTCTGAGATGGTTCATGCTCTGATTGTAGACTTTTTCTGAAATCTCTCCGCTGAAGTATAGGATTTGGAGGCTAGCGATAGATCTAGAGACGGTCAGAGCCTCGTCTTCTAGTGCCGATACTCTCTCTTTAACGACCTTCTTAGCCTCTTCGGCTCTGTTCTTGAGTTCTCTTATCTCTTCGGCTATGTTTCTCTTGAAGCCTTCTAAGAGTTCTCCTGGAAGGTCTGTAGACGACATAGAGTCTAAGGCCTTCCGCCTTCTGTAAGCTCTATCTAGAGCTTCTATCACCGACGTGGCTAGATGTCTCCAAAACGGGATCACGACTAGCTTACCGTCTTTTAAGGTTAGCCTCTCAACCGGGATGGTCTCAACAGCTCTATCCGCTATCTTAATGTCAATGCTTTTTACGTTTCCGTTCATATCGCTAACGGCTCCTACTAGAGTTCCGATCACTCTACCGTAAACGTCCTCTATCTCAGAGCCTATGAAAGGAGATATCGATTCGAGCTTGAGGCTCATTAGAGAGCACCTCTCCTCTTGAGGGTCAGTAACACCGAGTATATAGAGGGGAGAGCCGACTATACGGGGGACTCCTCGGCTAGAAGCCGCGAAGAGATTAGACGGTGGTGAACAGGGTGAGTAGGTTAGAGCAGTGGGCCAAAACTTGGAGCGGTCCCGAAGACTCTGAGAGCGTAATCAAAAGAGTGAAAGACTTCATAAGCCCTCCGCCTCCAGCTAAGCAACAAATGGTCACAGCGCTCTATAAGATAGGAGCTCAGATAAACAAGCTGGACTACAGTCTAGCTAGACTCCAGAGCTACGATAGAACTCTGTTCGAGAAAACAGTGAATTCTCTCGTCGAGGGAGACAAGACGAAGGCTACTATGTATGCTTCTGAGGTAGCTGAAGTAAGAAAGATGGCTAAAGTGATAATGACTGTAAGGTATGCTCTAGAGAGAGTTAAGATAAGACTTGAGACAGCCATAATGTTTGGAGACGTACAGGCCAACCTGGCTCCAGCGGTGAGCGCTCTGAGGCAGGTGATGGGTTACATAAAGGGTATGATGCCAGACGTGTTTACAGAACTTGTAGAGGTCGACGAAGCCTTACAGGCTGTGCTACTACAGGCTACGGTGACGTCACCAATAGCTTTAGACAACACCTTTGTGACCGAAGAGGCTTCCAAGATACTAAAGGATGCAAGCATAATAGCGGAACAGAGACTCAAAGAGAGCTTCCCAGAGCTTCCCAGCTTCGAGAAGATATCTGCAAAAGAGAAGACAAACACTCCTACCTCTTAAAACCTGGTCTTCACCATTTTCATTTTTTGTTTTCTTAAGCTTCTTTAGAGACCGTAGCCTCAGTTTTTTAAGCTTCAGTGGTACACTAGGTCTCGAGGTTTGGTGCATCTATGGCCTGTTTTGTATCGCCTCTAATTACTGGTCTTTTGCTAGTGCTTGTAGCTCGTCGCTCAGAGAAGACAAGAAGACTTCACGACTTAGCGATCATGATGGTGGGAGGCTCGCTCCTCCTAGCTACCAAACATGTGCTCGTAGGAGAGCCTCTTATTCCCTTTAGCCTTTCACAGATAGCTTTAGACGTTTTAGCGATAGGTATTCCTATGGTTTTCGCTACGACAGCTGTCTGGATAGGACTGACGTTAGCCAACAGACGCTTAACTTTTGGAGAGAGATTGAAGAAAGCTTCGGGCTCTCCTATAGCTAAGACGATAGTGTTGTCCCTCTTAGGATTAATTGTAATGCTGATCGTAGACTTTATTGTAGGACATACGATTTTCTAGAGGTTAGCGAAGACCTTCTCTATAACCCTATACTCTTTATACTTCTGTTCGTTCCTAATCTCGTTAGTATATAACTCTCCTCTCTAGCTTACGATTTGGGTGGAAGATTTGGGAGGCAGACAAAAGACTACGTTGTTCCATACCAAAGAGTCGGTTGCTAAAGAGATAGAGCAGTCGGTAACTAAAGGAAAGACTAAGAAAGAGACCAGCAAGAGCAAATAGAGCGAACCCCTTTTAAGCTATCTCACTCCGACATCGTTACCTCTTCCCTCTGTTAGTAGAGGGCGTTTTCACTATGGGCTGTTTTGTCTGGCCCCCTCCAAAGAGGAGACTTAAGCTGTCTGTAGGCGTTCCTGGAAGCGTTCTAGGCGTAGAGGAGACCCTCCAGCTGAAGGCAGTGAAAGCTGGATGGATTGGAAGGACGCTGGCGGCGTTCAGAGTTGACGAATGCATAGTCTACAAAGACCCAGACACTAGCCCGAGAGACGCTAGACTTCTTGTTTTGTATTTAAGATATATGTTGACTCCTCCTCATCTCAGAAAGAAGGTAATTCCGTTAACCGGGGAGTTAAGAGCTTCAGGAGTTCTACCTCCTCTTAATACATATAATCATCTAGCTCCAGAAGAGCCAAAAGAAGGAGACGTTCTAGAGGTGTTTGTTGAAGAGTGTTCGAGAGAGACATGTAGAGCCTATTTAGGCAAGCCAGGTTATGGAGTCTTAAGGGGCAGACATGAGCCAGGCTCTATCGTCGTAGCTAGAGTGGTTTCTTCAACAGGTGGGAGATACGAGCTAGAAAAAGCTAGCTGGGGGGATATCTATACAGGATTTAGGATCAGAGCATTTAAAGACGTTGTTCAGGTCGTGAACTACTTGAGAAAGAAGGGAACACTTGTAGTTCTAGCCAGTAAATACGGTAGATGTTTGTTCGAACAAGCGGATGCTCTCAAGAAAGCGATCACAGATAGGGGGAGAGTAGGAGTGGTATTCGGAGGTCCATATAGATGTCCCTACGAGTACAGTGACCGTTCGCTCTATGATTTCATAATCAACACCGTTCCGAGACAGGGAACGATGACTGTTAGAACAGAAGAGGCTCTATTAGCCACTCTCTCAGCTATGGCAAACTCTGGAGTGCTTCAGGACTAGAGAGCTTCAGTCACTAGAACATCCGTGTTTTTAAGGTTTGGGAAAGCTGTGACTCGTCTGAGGGGTATTTGAATGGGCGCTAGAAAGCAACACGCACCTAGAAGAGGAAGTCTAGGGTTCTCTCCACGCAAGAGAGCAGCGAGACTAGTTCCAAGAGTTAAGTCGTGGCCTAAGGTGAATACGAATAGACCTACTCTCTTAGCCTTCCTAGGCTACAAGGCCGGAATGACTCATGTCTTCATAGTAGACGAAATGCCTACGAGCCCTACTTTCGGCAAAGAGATATTCGTTCCCGTGACTGTGGTAGAGACTCCACCTATGATAGCTTTAGCCGTAAGACTCTATGGGAGAGACTCCAACAGAGGTCTCTACACGCTAGGTGAGGCCTGGGTCTCCCCGCCTTCTGAACTCGAAATAGAAAGGAAGATCTCAACTTTCAGTTCCGGCAACACAGAAGAGTCTCTTAGAAAACTCGAGAGCCTTCTACCCAAAGCTGTAGACGTAAGGCTGATCTTGGCTTCTCAGCCTAAGCTTACCGGAGGCTTAGAGAAGAAAAAGCCCGACCTTTTAGAGGTCAAAGTAGGTGGCGTTGGCGACATAAATGTTCTTTTTGATTATGCAGTTTCCAAGCTTGGGAAAGAGATAAGAGTAAACGAGGTGTTCTCAGCTGGAATGCTAGTAGATGTGATAGGAGTGACTAAAGGCAAAGGATTTCAAGGAGTGATCAAAAGATGGGGAGTAAAGGAGCTCCCCCGATGGCATAAACACAGAAAGGGAAGCAGAAGCGGACCTGGAGCTCGCTTCTCGGCTGTAGGAACTTGGTGGGAAGCTCCTCAAGCCGGACAGATGGGATATCACAGAAGAACTGAGTACAACAAGAAGATCCTCACTATAGGCTTCAACGGCTTCGAGATAACTCCTGCAGGAGGCTTTCTACATTACGGCTTAGTAAGGTCTGACTACGTGGTTTTAGCCGGTAGTGTCTTCGGTCCTCCGAAAAGACCTGTGGTGCTCAGATGGCCGATAAGGCCGCCTAAGCAGTACTTAGTCCACGGGGCTTTACAGCCCAAGATCGTTTATACAAGTCTTGAGAGCAAACAAGGAGCTTAAGAGGTGTGAATTCATGATCACGTATATGGCTCTATACCTCAAGCCTTCGGTCTCAACATCTATATACAATTCGAAAGGAGAGGTCGTAGGAGAAATAGAGCTACCGAACGTTTTCAGACTTCCTGTAAGAACTGATCTAATACGTAGAGTCTTTCTCAGCGAGTTCACTATGAGGCTTCAGCCTAAAGGCAGAGACCCTATGGCAGGTAAGAGAACGACAGCAGAAAGCCTCGGAATAGGATACGGCTTAGCTAGAGTTCCTAGAATAAAAGGCTCAACAAGAGCTGCCTTCATAGGCTCAGCTAGAGGAGGTATGGCTACATTTCCTCCCAGAGTAGAAAAAGTTCTATGGGAACGAGTCAACAAGAAAGAGAAGTTGTTAGCTACAGCCAGCGCTCTTTCAGCCACTGCAGAAATAGAACTAGTTAGAGCGAGAGGACATAGATTCAGCGCGTCCAAAGTTCCAATAGTTATTGAGTCTTTAGTGCTTAACTCTATCTCTAAAACCAGAGATGCTGTAGACTTGCTCAAAAAGCTCGGAGTTTATGAAGATGTTGAAAGAGCAGCAGAAAGAACTAGATGGAGAGCCGGGAGGGGCAAAACAAGAGGCAGGAGATACAAAGAGCCTAGAAGCGTGCTCTTCATAGTTGACGATCACAGAGCTCCATTCTCTCGAGCAGTAGCTGGGCTACCGGGAGTAGATGTAGCCACTCCCAACTTTGTCAACGTCTTGTTGTTAGCTCCTGGAGGTCATCCTGGTAGGCTCACAGTGATCACAGACTCCTCTTTAGCTCAACTCAAGAAACGTTTTGAGGTGTTAGGATTATGAGCAGAGACCCGCTTACAGTGATATTGAGAGCACACTATTCAGAGAAAGCAGCCAAACTTATGGACCGTGAGAACACGTTAGTTCTCATAGTAGATAGAAGAGCTACGAAACATGACGTGAAGAGAGCTGTAGAAGAACTCTTTAAAGTTGAGGTAGAAGAGGTCAGAACTCTAATAACTCCTAGAGGCGAAAAGAAGGCTTATGTCAAACTAGCTCCTCAGTATAAGGCTAGAGACGTGGCTGCTAGCCTAGGCGTTCTGTGATCTCTTCTCCTCACTGAGAGCCTCTAATATTTTCTCAACTACTCTCATAAAGGCCTGGCTTGACTCTCTTTCAGGAGCTCCTACGACTATAGGAACTCCTCGGTCTTCAAACATCCTTATCTCCGGGTCTAGAGGGATAGCTCCCAAAAACCTAGTGGAGAGCTCTTTAGCGAGTCTCTCTCCTTTGCTTTCTCCAAAGACGTAGATTATCTCTCCTGAGCTTCCACATCTGAGATAGCTCATGTTTTCAACTATCCCAAGAATAGGAGCTTTCAGTTGACGAGCGAAACTAGCTGCTTTTCTCACTACAGATACAGATATCTCAGAGGGAGTAGTGACTAGCACTATACCAGCTATCTCTCTTGGGATCATCTGGATAAGGGTGAGCACTTCATCTCCTGTTCCTGGAGGGGTGTCTACCAAAAGGAAGTCTAGTTCTCCCCAGTCTACGTAAGCTAAGAGTTCGTTAACTGCAGATGCTTTTATCGGTCCTCTCCATATTACAGCATCGTCATCAGATTTAAGTAACAGTCCTATAGATACCACCTTGATCCCAAGAGGCTGAACGGTCACTGGAATCACAGAGCCGTCGAGAGCGACCGGGAGTCCCATGCCGGTAGAGAGCCCTAACAGCTTGTGAACAGAGGGACCGTGGAAGTCTATATCGAACACTCCAACCCTAGCTCCTTTGAGAGCGAGACCTGCAGCTACGTTGGTTGTGACTATGCTCTTGCCTACGCCTCCTTTAGTGCTCGTTATGATGATTATGTGTTTGACCTTCTCGAGGTTTTTTAAAGCGGTTCTTCTAAGCTCCTGATATCTTTTCATGTGTTCAGCTATTTGACGATAGCTTCGTCCTTCTGGGCTTTCTCTTATCCTGAGGTTCTCTCTTTCTCTCTCTTCGCTCAAAGTCTTCTCCTCGAGATACAGAGGTCTCCGAGGGCTTTATGAGAGAGGTTTTTATTTTCAGTCACAGATCGGACCTTCGGGACGACTTTGACTGTAAGACTAGCTCTGGTCTCTAAGTTTAGAGACGTAGATGCAGACGTTCTTTCTGCTTTGAGGTCTTTGGACTATGATGTTTTTGTAGTCATAGTAGACTCTTTACACCCCATTGTAGTTTCAGAGGCTTTAAAAAATGTAAACTACGACTATGCTGTGGTTCCTGGAACTAGCCCCTTTGATTACAGCGGACTTCGAAGAGTAGTTAAAGGAACGACTTCTCTTAAGCTCTTGCCTCGTCTGTTGAAGTACGTAAGCGTCGAGAGTTTGAGTCCTTCTTTAAGCGCTGAGAGAGCTCTTGAGGAAAGCCTGGTCTATAAGGCTCTTTCAGAGACGTTGAACGAGATAGCTGGAAAAACGAAGTGGTTGAAAGCAGGCGACGTTAGATTACCGATACGTCCTCCGCCTGTGGTAGTTTTTTCTGATATCTATATCGCTCCTCCTATCGATTTAGAACGTATAGCCAGAGAGGTCAGATACAGAGAATGGTCAGGAGCTGACGCTATAGTTTTGAGCTTCGACCCCCTTGTTGAAGAAGAAGAGATTCTCAAAGTCTTTAAGAAAGCGTTAGAAGAGGTAGAGGTTCCTGTGGCTGTAGACACAACAAGATTCGAGACTCTTATTAAAGCTGTTGACTTAGGAGCTCCAATAGTTTTCAGCTTAACTCTAGACGCGCTTTCTGATGTGCCGAGCGGACTCAGAGATAGAGCCTTCTACGTAGTGATACCGCGTTCGTTTAGAAGCTGGAGGTCCAGAGCTGAAGAGCTAGCTCGAGTCTGTGCTTTAGCTTATGAATTAAACGTTAACGTAATACTAGACCCTCTTCTTCATCCTTTTCTACATCCCGGAGCTCTGGAAGGACTCATGACAGTTAAGCTTGTCAAAGAGTTCGAACAGTGTAAAGACTATCCGGTGTTGTTAGGATTAAACAACGCAGTAGAGCTAGCAGATGTAGACACTCATGCCTCTACAGCTACATTGTTGTTCTTAGCTGCAGAGGCTGGAGCATCTTTGGTCATGGTAGGCGAGGAGAGCTACAAAGCTAGAGCTTCAACTCTAGAAGCTAAACTGGCTTCCGTTTTGACCTCTTTGGCTCTAAGTCTTGGAAGTCCACCTAAAGACCTTCCGCTCAATCTCCTCAAGCTTAAAGGGAAGAGTCCTCGGGAGGACATCAAATACTTGGGTTCTGCTGTCTTTAGTGTCTTTGGAGAAGTAGTTGACTGCAGGTCAAGAGAAGACGTAGAGCTATGTCGTGAATGGAACTTAAAGCGGTCTCAAAAAGAACTCCTCCTCAAGTATTCTAATCTATTTAAGCTTAGAGACAGAAGATAGAAGAGGATCATGGTCTCAAAGTCCTAGCGATATAGAACTCAAGGTGACGAGCTTTGTATGATGTCGTTGTGGTTGGGAGCGGGATATCAGGCATGTCTTTAGCTTACCTGCTAGCCAAGAAGAGACTTAAAGTAGCTCTAATCGGTCCTGTTGAACTCTCAGAACTCCTTGGAGAAAGCACTGCAGGTATTTTGACCTACCACTTGAGAGAACCTTTCTTGAGTTGGGCTTTACGTACATACGAGATCTACAAGGAGGTAAAAGAGGACGCTATTGAAAAAGTTGAGACGCTATGGTTAATAAATAATGACGAATTCTTTAAAGAGGTCACATCAAAGGCTTCAGAGCACGGACTAAGAGTGCAAGAAGTCTCTGAAAAGGAGGTCTCTGAAGTTACTGGAGGCAGAGTGAAGGTCGAGAACGGAGAGATTGCGGCTTTAGGAGACGGTCTGAAATACAACGTAAAGAAACTACACAGAGCTTTTATCGATAAGCTTAGCGAGCTAGAAGTAGACGTGATCAGCAAGTGGGCAGAGCTTAGAGACTCTAGAGTTCTTGTCGACGGAGAAGAGATCAGAGGCAGAGCAGTAGTTGTGGCTAGCGGTCCTTGGACTAGAGAACTCTTAAACTTGAGAAATCTAACTATTTACAAATGTCAACTCTCTAAAATACCGCAAGAGTTACATATTTCGGTAATCGATGACGTCCTTGGATTCTATTATAATGTTCTCTCTGAAGGGATAGCCGCTTTAGGAGATGGAATCGAAGTTGTCGTAGACGATATTGTCAAAGCTATAGAGCCTGATGAAGACGTGCTAATTAGTGTTGTGAATAAAGCCATTAAGAGAGGAGTTTTGAGTAAATTGCCTAAGGACTTTAAGATGGTTTCAGCTCCTTGTATCGGTACTAGCGACGGGCTCCCCGTTGTAGGGAAAGTAGGAGAGAACCTTTACGTGATCACAGGCTTCAATGGGATTGGCTATAGCGTGGCTCCAGCAGTAGCAGAGATCTTGGTAGAACATATCCTCTACGGAAAAGAGATAGCAGTAGAACTCAGTCCTAATAGAGAGCTAAAAGAGGGAAAAGTTATAGAACCTATAGACATGTAGGCGTTGATTCAAATCTCTTTATAGGTTTCAAACGGTCAAGTACTTATCCTCTAAGTACTTCAGGAAGTACTTAGAGCTAAGGCTTTCTCCAAAGCTCTTAGCTATCAGCTCGTCTGGCGGGTAAGTGGATCCGTATTTATGTATCTTCTCTTTCAGATAAGACTTCAGATACTCAATGCCGTCTCTCCCTGCAGAAAGGATATCTGACAGAGTTCTTCGCGACTCCTCCTCTATTTTGCTCTTGATTTGAGCTGAAAGCAAATTTCCTATAGTGTATGTTGGGAAGTATCCTATAAGCGCCTGGCTCCAGTGGATGTCTTGTAGCACTCCTTCTGAATGGTTGCTTGGTCTGACTCCTAGTAGCTCCTCCATCATGTCGTTCCAGAACTCGGGAAGGTCTGAGACCTTGACTTCACCAGCTATGAGCATTCTCTCAAGTTGATATCTGATGTAGATATGAAAGTTGTACGTCACTTCGTCAGCATCTACACGAATGAGGCTAGGTCTTACGGTATTGAAGTAGAAGAACAAGCTTTCTTCATCGTATCTCTCTAAGAAGTCCAGATGAGACTTGAGTATTGGGTAGACGAGTTTAACGAAAGCTCTGTTTCTACCTATAACGTTTTCCCAGAACCTGCTCTGACTTTCGTGAACCCCTAGGCTAACTCCTTGAGCTAGAGGAGTAAGCGCGAGTCTCTCGTCGATCTGAAGCTCATAAAGAGCGTGTCCAAACTCGTGTATTGTTGAAAACAGAGTTCTCTTGAAGTCAAAACCTTCATATCTAGTCGTTATCCTTACGTCCTTGAGACCTATATTTGTTGAAAACGGATGAGCGCTTACGTCTAATCTGCCTTTACTCCAGGGATAACCCAGAAGGTTTAGAACATCTTTGTTCGCTCTAGCCATCTGGTCTACGTTATACTTTACGTTCTCCAACTCATGAGTTTGAGGATAGATCCCGGAGGAAAGCACCTTGCTTAGAACCTTCTTTAAGCCTGGTACGAGCTCGGAGAACAGAGCGTTTACAGTCTCATCTCTCAAATTTTCTTCGAAGATATCTAGAAGAGGGTCATAAGGATGCTTATCGTAGCCCAGATGGTTAGCGACCTCTCTAGCTAATGAGAAGATCTTCTCTAGATGAGGTCTGAAGAGTTCGAAGTCTCCTTTCTTTTTAGCTTCTCTCCATACCTGTGTGGCTTCAGCTTTAGTTTTTTCTAGCTCGTACTGAAGCTTTTCAGGTATCTTCTTGAGCTTCTCTATGTCTCTTTGGAGAACTCTAACTACCCCTCTTTCATAATCGTTCAAGCTTTCTTTGTGAGAGATCTTATCTACTAGCGGAGCTATGTTTTGAAGAAGCAGTTTGCGTTCAAGAAGGCGGAGTTCAGCTAAGGCTATAGCTCTCTCTTCAACGCCTTCAGGTGGCATCGATACTTCAAGGTCCCAGTGAAGAAGACTAGCAGCGTGCTGTAGAGACCAGATAGTTCTATAGCGCTCGAGGATCTCTTTCACTATTTCGTTTTTGAACAGAGCTTCGCTCATGTGCTCTCACCTCTAGCTTTGTTATCTCAATGGTTTCTGAAGGCTTTAAGAAAAAAGTAACTAAATCTGTTTGTTTACACAGCTCTTCCTGAAGCTAAGAACGCTAGAAGAACAGAATAGAGAGAAGCGGTGACGGGATCTACGTTGAACTCCACTATATCCAATTCCGCTTTGTTTCTAACAGACTTCAGGAGCTCCTCGTACTCCTTTCTTTCAAGACTTGTCACCATGACTAGAAGCCTACCTTTAGGCGGAGAGTCCTCTAAAGCGTCTAAAGGTAGAGGGTTGCAAGACTTCACTGCGATACAGTAGTAATAAGCTCCAGCCATCGTAGCCGGCGTGTAGAGAGCTGTTGTGTACGATCTTTCAACAACGAAACTGTAGCCTTCGATCAGCCATTCTAGAGCGCTATCAAGAGACATCAGCTCTTTCTTGATTCTCTCATCTCTAAACCCCATGAGCTTAGGTCTCCAGATCAACGCGGCTAAAGACATAGTTAAGAGAGGAGAGGGAGAATCGATCATCACTCTGTTCACGTTGTGTAGTCTTAGTCTTTCTTCATAAGCTTCGTGCATACGAGGAGCTACAAGCGTAGACTTAGCTCCAAGAATTGATGAAGCTATAACAGCGTTTACAGCTCTAGGGTCTTTCTGTCTACTAGAGAATACGATCACGCTTTCACAGTCCCTATAGGGAATTATATGGAGAGAGAGTTCAACTATGTCAACTAGCGAGACGTTAAGACCTGCGTGAGTAGAGGATATGTAAAGCACGGAAGCAGGAGGTTCTGCTCCTCTTGTATAGGCTATCAGAGAGCCCTCAGTTACGCTTACTTTTCCTTCTAACTTTTTGGCTACGCTTAACACTGCATAGTAGGCTTTCTTGAACTCTTCTAAGCTTTGAGATGCGTTAGACGACTCCATGCTCTAATGCCTTGCAACAACTGCACTTCTCAGAGCGAGGCTCTCCCTCAAGCTCGGGTATAGTGCTATAGAGTATTTTCTTAGCTTTTTCAACGTTCTCATTCATAACTCGAACTACTTCTTCTGCAGTAACCGGTCTCTCAGCCCATACATCATAGTCTGTAACCATGGCTAGCGTTGCATAGCACAGTTGAGCCTCGCAGGCTAGGTTGACCTCAGGAACTAAGGTCATTCCTATTATGTCAGCTTTGAATACATCTTTCCATAATCTGCTCTCAGCTCTAGTAGAAAACCTCGGACCTTCTATACAGACGTAGGTTCCTGAAGGGTGAATCGTATAGCCTAGTCTTCTTCCAACTTGGATCAACTTTTCGCGAAGGTCTTCACAGAAGGGGTCAGCCATACTTACATGGACTACTACTGGCCCGTCATAGAATGTGTAATGTCTTCTGTTCTTCGTCATATCTATGAACTGATCAGGAACTACTAGATCTCCAGGCTTATAGTCCCATCTAAGACTACCTACAGCAGACACAGCAATAATCCATCGAACGCCTAGAGCCTTCAGGGCGTATATGTTAGCTCTATAGTTTATCATATGAGGCGGGATCCTGTGACCTCTTCCATGTCTAGGGAGAAAAGCTACCTTGATACCTCTAACCTCACCAACGATTATCTTGTCCGAAGGTTCTCCATAGGGGGTGTTCACTGTGACCTCTATAGGATTTGATATAATACCAGGGTCGTAGAGCCCAGAACCTCCTATGATGCCCACATGAGCTCTAACTCCAGCGGGCTTCATGATAACCTGACTCAACATCTACACCTCGGTTTAACGGCTAGACCTCTACTGAATTTAAGCTTAATCCTGTGTGAGCTATTGAGATTTCAACGGGTGGCAAGAGGTAGCTGAGTATAAACAAGCCATCGTGTTAAGACGCGATATAGATATGAGCAAAGGAAAAGCCGCTGCTCAGGCAGCTCACGCTAGCGTAGAGGTTGTTGTCGAGATTCTAAAGAGCGGTAAGAAGGAGTGGAAGGAATGGCTTGAAGGCTGGCTGTCTCAGGGTCAGACTAAAGTGGTTCTTCGCGTTAGCTCAGAGCGTGAACTCTTAGAGGTTTACGAGAAGGCTAAAGCAGAGGGACTACCCGTCTCTATAGTAAGAGATGCGGGGAGAACTCAGCTAGAGCCGGGAACGCTCACAGCTGTCGCTATAGGGCCTGCTCCTACTCATCTTGTCGACGAGATCACAGGACACTTGAAGTTGTTTTAGGTGCTTTCTTTGAACGACTCTCTCTACAAGCTCAGCGTTCTTAACGCTCTCAAAAGGTTATGGGGAATAGAGGCGACACTTTCCAACTTCTCCAACAGACCTGAGGCCGCTCTAGATCCAAACAGATTTCGTGTTTTTGAACTACCTCCTTCAATAGCGACTGAGGAAAAGGGCTGGCGGCTCTATCTGGTTAGAAAAAGCGGGATCTCAACTCTAACAGCTATGTCTAAACTTAGAAAGGCTCTAAAGGCTCGAAAGGTGGCTTTCGCTGGGCTTAAAGACGCTTGGGGCATCTCCTATCAGTACGTCTCTTTTATGGAGCCGAGAGAAGAAAGTAATTACGTCGATCTGGGAGACGTTAAAGCGTGGCTTCTAGAAGAAAGAGGCCCTCTTCTCTTAGGGTCTCATTCAGGAAACCTCTTCAGAGTAGTTCTCAGATCTAAAGAACCAAAGAGAGTCTGTAACAATCTGACCATGCTTAAATTCGTGCCTGGATTCTATGGGCCTCAAAGGTTCGGTATAATCAGACCTTCTTCACACATCTACGGGCTTAGAGCTGCTGGAAGAGAAGGAGGTTGGCTTTTGAGAGAGTTCGCTTATAGATACCCTCTAGAAGAAAAACGAGCTAAGCTAAGCTACGAAGTTAAAGCCTTAAGAGAGTCCAAAGAGAGAGTAGACTTCTGGTTCTCTCTGAAGAGAGTCCCTCTTGTAGCTAAAGACTCTCTTCAATCTTATCTTTTTAACAGAGCTCTTTCAAGAGTCATTAAAAAAGAGGGCTTAGAGAGAGCAACTGAAGCCGAAGTTACAGTACGTCTAGGTGGAGCTACAATCAGAGTTTCAGCAGCTAGATTGCCTTCGAGAAGGCTTTTGAAAAGCAGAACTCTCTGGGCTGAGGTCGTTAGAGAGATATGTGAAGAAGAGGGAATAAGACTAGACATGCTTCGTCCGAAAGCTCCACTTAGACCTCTAGTTTTCCCTATAGACGTAAGGCTATGTAGAGCGGGAGAGAACGAAGTTGAAGTCGTTTTCTGCCTACCTCCCTCAGCTTATGCTACAGTGGCTTTGATGGAGATAGCAGAAATAGATTACTTACTTTAAGCTTTTAAATTCTCCTACTATCAAAATTTATGAACAAAAAATTAATGAATTTCTACAGAATATAGAGTTATACGGTAGACTCAGGTTACATTTGAGGTGAGACTCGAATGAAGCTAGCGTTCTTTAGACACGGAGGAGGTCAGAGCCCTTTTAGTGGAACAGACGAGGCTCACATCGAGGCTCGTATGGAGGTCATGGCTAGAGGTCTTCCCTTCAAGCCTTCGATAATCTACTCGAGTCCGTATGACAAAGCTGTAGAGACAGCTAGGGTTATAGCTAAGGTGAAGAAGGCTAGTTATACTACGATCACTGAACTCTCTCCAGCTATAGCGAGCTTCGAAGCGCTGACTAGATACGTAAAGGATGGGGCTGTTTTTGTTGGACATTCGCCCAGCATAGAAGCTGTGGTGGTCTCTCTAATCGGAGGGGGTAACATAAAGCTGGACCCAGGAGGCTTCGCTGTGGTAGAGGCCACGAAGTACGCTCACGGAGCAGGAGTGCTTGTCTTCCTAGCCAATCCAGACTACCTTCTCTTCTTAGTCTAGACGTAGTTACTCAAACTCTTCGCTTAGAAGTTTCAATTAGTTTCTTTAGAGACTCCACAAGAGCATCGATGTCGTCCTTGCAGTTATAGACATAAAAGCTAGCTCTCACACTGCCTTGGTGAAGCCCTAGTCTCTGGTGTAGTACATGAGCACAATGACGACCTGTTCTCACAGCGATCCCTGTAGAGTCAAGCCATAGTCCTACCACGTCTGGAGATATGTTGTCTACGTTGAAGGCTATGATGCTTGTCTTGAGTCTAGAGTCTTTAGGCCCTACTATCTTTACATTATCGACTTCGCTTAGCTTTCTAAGAGCGTGTTGAGTCAGTTCTTTGTCGTGTTCCTCAACATTCTCCATGCCTATAAACTCAAGGAACTTCACGGCTTCAGCCAGCCCTACGGCTTCAACTATTGGTGGAGTTCCTGCCTCAAACTTCATAGGTAGGTCTTCCCATTCTATAGCTATCTCACTGTCTTTGAGCATCACGTTCTTTACTGTATCTCCACCTCCTAGAGGGTTCTCTAGCTCTTCGAGAATATCTTTACGGCCCCAAAGAACCCCTATTCCCGTAGGTCCTAGCATCTTGTGTCCGCTGAAAGCTAGAAAGTCAGCCTCCATCTCATAGACATTGGTTTTGATGTGAGGAACAGATTGGGCTCCGTCAACGACCACGTATGCTCCCACGCTGTGCGCTATTTTAGCTATCTTCTTAACGTCAGATATGTATCCAGTAACGTTAGAGATGTGAGCGAAGATCACGGCTCTGGTCTTCTCTGATATCATGCTCTCTAAGGTGTTCCAACGAGGCACTCCTTCTTCATCTACCGAGACCAACTTGACTTTAGCTCCTACCATCTTGGCTGCTCGATACCAGGGGAGCAGAGTGCTGTTGTGTTCGGCTTCGGTAAGGATGATCTCGTCGCCAGGCTGGATCAACTTGTTGTATACAAAGGTTAAAGCCAATAACTGCATCGCTTCAGTAGTGTTCTTAGTAAACACTATCTCTCTCCACTCCTTGGCTCCTATGAACTTAGCTACGATTTCGTGTGCTTCATCATAGGCTCTAGAGGCTTCAATAGACAACGAGTATACGCCTCTATGTACGTTAGCGTATCTTAAGCTCATGAAGTTCTTCATAGCTTCTATAACTTGTCGAGGTTTTAAGGTGCTTGCAGTGCTGTCCAAATAGATCAGTCTGCGTTCCTGCAACTGAGGGAAGTGTTCTCTGATTTTGACGCAGTCTAAAGGCAATCAACTCACCTTCTTAAATCTTAAGAGATACTCTCCGTTTTCTCTTCTAGCTTCTAGAAGTTCTACCTTCCACCTCCAAGTAACGATCCTGATAACTGCTTCCATTGGCGCATACTCTTCATCTCCAACTATTTCAAACTCTTCTCCAGGCTCTACGCTTTCTATCATGCCTATCAACGAATGAGAAGGCGTTGCTGTACAAGACTCCCAGGCTTCTCGTGTGAGAGCGATTCTTTTCTTTACTCTTTTTACTCTTTCCTTTACGCTCAAGTCTTAACCCTATGCTCTAAGTCTTCTAAAAGTTTAATGCGTTTAGAATTCTCTACTTTCTGATGTAGCCCGATCCATCGCAGACCGCTCTCCCTCTTAGCACCCCCTCTCTGCAGGTAGCGAACTCAAGTCCTAGTTCATCAGCTACTTCTTTTGCTCTCTTCAAGATCTTTAGTCTGAATTCTCTCTTAAGATACATGTAGCTGTGTTGTTTCTCTCCTTCAGTACGGTAAAGTCTATAGAGGTCTTCCTTTAAGTGAGAGAAAGCGTTAGCGATTCTTTTTAAGCTATCTGGCTTAGCTTTGTAAGTGCTGACAGTGATTTGAAGAGCTCCTGCTCGACTTGCTTCCTCGACTACAGACCTGATGGACTCGTAACTGTCATTAATGAAAGGGATGAGAGGGTCTAGCCTTATCGTAACCGGTAGCTTTATAGACGCGAGAACGGCTGTAGCTCTCAACCTCAGAGAAGGTGGTGGAGCTCCTGGCTCTAGGATTTTGGCTAACTTTTCATCAATGGTGGTTACTGTTACAGCTATCGCTATCTTCTCTTTATGCTTTTCGAGAACTTCAGCGTAGTCTAAAAGGATGTGAGGAGCTTTAGTCGTTATCAGCACCTTAAAACCTCTTGACAACAACAGTTGTAACAGCTTGAGAGTTTCTCTATGCTTCAGTTCGAGAGGTTGTAAGGGGTCGCTGCTAGCTGAGAGTTCTACGACAGAGCCTTGAGGGACTTCTTCTAGATCTCGTGAAGCGTTCTCAAGTAGTCTTGGCTTACAGCGGGGCTCGAAGAACCTCTTGATATAACTTGAGGCATAACAATAGAGACAGCCATGTCCACAGCCAGTATAAGGGTTAACGGTTAGCTTAGGCGGACAGCTACAGAGCGGTGATTTCCACGGATCGAAGGGTCTCACAACTCTTAACAAGTTCACCTACCTGAAATTAAGGCTCGGCTCGAGGCTATAGAGACAGGTGTTATTATGGAGATCTCGATAGCTTTCGTTATTCCTAGCAATTCTGTGTACTGGAGCGACAAGAAGGACGAGACTTGGGAGATAGTTAGGAAGAGATGTTCTAGACCTCCATTTAGGTTGATAGCCTATAGGGTAATACCTAACGAGTCGGGAGAGATTCGCGGAACTGTTCTCGAGCTAGCTAGGAAAGCAGACGTTATTGTGGTTAGCGGAGGAACAGGTATGAGCTCTCGTGACATTACTGTAGAGGCGTTGAAGAAGATAGCTCAAAAAGAGTTAACGGGTTTTGGAGAAGAACACAGAAGAAGAAGCTTAGAGGAGGTCGGACTTAGAGCCATACAAAGTAGAGCTATCACATTCATAATCGGCCAGTCTTTGGTTTTCGTTTGTCCCGGTAGTCCTAGTGCTGTCAAAACTGCTTTAGACATCTTAGAAGAGATGTCAGAATACTTACTCGACGAGATAAAAGGATATGGTCATGGACGTAAGACGACTACTACTTCGTAAACTCTTTCTTCATAAAATTTAGCCTCTAGAGTCTCTTCAAGAAAGGGTTTGTCGAGAGTTCTAAACTCATAGTCGTAGGAGGTCCGTGTCCAGGATACAATTTGTGGCTCAAGGGTACAATCTTTGAGAGTTTCGCTAAAGTCTCCTCCATGGCTTTAGGGTCCGAGCCTGGGAGGTCCGTTCTACCGATAGAGTTCTTGAACAACACGTCACCGGTCATCGTGAACTCTGGTCCGATTAGGACAATGCTACCAGGGCTATGTCCAGGAGCCTCTAACACTACGAACTCAACGCTTCCCACTTTGATCACATCGCCATCGCTGACCAGAGAGGGTTCTAGCTCTAGTGACGGGAAGAGTTCCACACTCCATACCTTAATCCCTCTAAGCCTAAGAGAGATGTTGTATTCTATTTTGTTCACAATAACTTCAGCTCCCGTGATTCTAGCTAGTTCAGAGACTCCAAGCACGTGGTCGAAATGGAGATGTGTCAACACTATTGCCTTTAAGGAAGCGCTATTAGATTTGAGGATCTGGAGCACTTTTCTATAGGCTCCTTTCCAGCCTGGATCGACCGCTAAGGCCTCGTCGTTCAGCACTATAACATAACAGTTCGTTCTGAGAGGTCCACCTACTACAGTTTCTATGGTTACTTTCAAACAACCTCCCGAAGAGCATAGAGTTGAGAGCGAGCTAAATAGAGGTTGTAGAGTTCGAGCTCTACTATGATCTAAGTCTTTTATGATCTAAGTCTTAGAGTCCCACCATTAGAAGACGTTCCGTCTAACGCCTAATAGGACAAACTGGAGGAACCAGAGTTCTCGAGCTATCTAGAGCCTCTCTGTCCAGTATCCTCAGTTCCTTCTACGTAATACTCCTAGCTTTCTTTGAGAGAACTCTTTGACCTTAATGACTTCTTCTCTCGACCTATTCCGCTAGGTTTCTCATGTGGCTCCAAGAGGGACAGCAGGTTTCTCACATTACAGTTAACTGAGAGTTAACTTGACTGAACCTCTTCGCTCGGTTTAGAGTTAAGTAAAGTTAACTTCGGAACCTGTCAAGAAGTTGGTTAAAACAGGAAGAGAGCTTAATAAACGATGGTGCTCTAAGGAGACTGGAGAACGCGATTTGGCTTATCTTGATTTAGAGAAGCTGTGGAGAGTTCTCTCCAGATATCCAAACGTAGTTGGGCTCAGCAATAAGCTGATGCCTAGGATAAGAGAGGGAAAAGAGATTCCAGAAGAGCTCTGCCTAAGGGTCTATGTAACCAAGAAGGTCCCTCTCGCCGTTCTGAAGCCTAACGAGGTCATTCCTCGTGAAGTCGAGGGGATACCTGTAGACGTAGTGGAGATAGGAGAGCTGAAGGCTTTAACGGACAAAAGAAGCAAATTTCGACCGCTAATGGCTGGGATATCGATAGGTTCTGTAGAAGTTACGGCTGGAACTCTAGGGTGGTTCTTCAGAAAAGGAGACAAAACGCTCCTCGGGTCTAACGCTCATGTGTTTGTGGGAGACCCTAGGCTAGATCCCGAAAAGGTTGAGATAAAAGACATCATACAACCGGGAAGAGCGGACGGAGGCACAATTGAAGACAGAGTTGCCATTTACCTCTGGCACGAACCAATAGTCGAGTGGCATAAAGAAAGCGAATGTCCTATAGCGAAGCTCATCGTTGAAGCCTATAACTTTGCGGCTAAGCTCTTGGAGGCCAGAACCAGACTGAGAGCTGTAGTTGAAGCTGTGAACTTTGTGGACTTCGCTGTAGCCGAGCCTCTCGTTGACTTAGACATCAAAGCCGTAGACCTAGAGGTCACAGGAAAACTTGTGGGCTTAGGTTTCGCAGGCTCAGATAAGGCCAGCCTGGTTTGCAAAGCCTCTAGAATAGCTCAACTAGGCTTTGAGCCTGAAAACGCTGTTCCAGTTGAGATAGGCGAAGGGGATAGAGTAGTCAAGACAGGAAGGACTAGTTGTACGACAAGAGGAACAGTGCTCGATTCGTCAGCTACTCTTTTAGTATCCTACGGAGGCTGGAAGGCTTTATTCGCAGACGTGGTGCTTACCACTAAGATTTTAGAGCCTGGAGACTCGGGAAGTAGCGTATGGCTCGAGGATTAGATAAGATGAGTAGAGAGGTTTTGAAGACAAAGAGTTCAAGCTGTTTAGAAATTAGATAGCCTCGACGCTCTTTATTTTTATCTCTCTGGCTTCCTCTACCTTCATGCTTCTATCTGCGTAGTGAGTTACATAGTGTTTTGGTTTGAGAGCTTTCACTATTACCTCAATAGCTCTAGCTGGGTCGGTGTGTTCTCCACAGGTGAATACGTCGACTGTAGCGTAGTCGTACTCTAGCCACGTGTGTATCGCTATGTGGCTTTCTGTGACTAAGGCTATCACCGAGACTCCGCCTTTCTTGCCTCCGAACTTCCAGCTCTTGACCTCGTAGAGAGTGGCTCTTGAAGCTCTAACAGCCTCTATTACTATCTCTCTTAGCTTCTCTTCGTCTCCAGCTATTTCTTTATCTATATGATAGAGACTACCGTAAATGTGCTTCCCTATTATTACATCCGACTCTTTACGCATTCCTACGTTTCTACCTCATCTGTTCAAGGAACAGGTCTCCAGCTATATAAGCTTGATAAGCTCCTGTAAGGCTACAGTCTCAAAAAACATGATAAACAACGCGGTAATTCCACAAAAGACTACTTAGTTGGTTACGTTATTCATCAATATATCGAGAGAATTATAGAAAAAAGTTGTGGAAGAAAGTTTTAAGAAGAAACTCGAGAGTAGCTGTAAGTGTTTCGAAGCATTACTTGGAACGCGATTTTTACGCTATCTCCTGTGTTTAGCTCCATATAGAACGATTGGTATACTATCATTGGCATGAATCCACCTGGTTTGTTTGGATCAAGGAAACCAAACGAACTCGGTTCTACAACAAACAGCACGTCGTTTAGACTACTCTCATCAAGTTCTCTTTTCTCGATCCAATGTCTTATCCTAACTTTGCCCATATCGGGCTCAGTGTAGTCCATTACAACAAAGTATGGAGCATCGGGCTCAGTAGAGTCTATGCCGTAAGATACAGAAACTCGCATACCTTTGCTGCCGGCGCTTATTCCAGCTATCATAGCGTATTGTATTTTATGAGCTGAAACCAAGTTTTTAGGTTACCAATCATCTAGAACTTGACCAGGCCACGTATCGCTTTGCCAGTGTATAACGGTTTCAAAGAGCTTAGGGTAATGATTGTTAGTGAAGAGAAGACACTTCGTTTCAAACCCTTTACCGGCATGCATTGTGTGTACATACCACACATGGTACAGAGTTCCGGTAAGCGCTGTAACGTTACCGTAATAGTATCTAGCTATAAACATACTGTCTTCCAGTTTCCTCAAAACAGGCCTTTCCATATGTTGGACGAGCGATCCATCCTACATATCCTACTAGCGTCATGTTAGTAGGTCCTGAGATTATGCTCTGATGAGATATACGCGCTTTAGGTGGAATCTCGCTTGGAGAGAGTAACCCGCTCCACTCTAGTATAGCGCCAAGCACTGTGTGAAAGTCCTTAAAGCTGAGAGTTTCAACAATTATTAACCCAGGAGGGTCAGCTGTGAAGACAACCATATCTGCGGTTTCGAGTACCGGATGAATAGGTCCTATTCCAAGCTTGTCGTCGCTTATCGGGTGGTCGGGACTAAGGAGGACTATGGGTTCAACCCCGCTATAGCCTAGAGCTTTTTCAATTGCTGAATACGAGTCTATAGCTTCTGACCCTCTTATTTTAGGGTCAATATTCAAGTACACTATAACACATTTCTTACAGGCGTTTAAAATTTCCGATAGAAGCATAGTGTACTTAGATAAATCTTTTGTAACTTTTTCTGAGTGAACAAACACTATGGATCTCTCAAGGGGTCTCTAAACTTGACATCATCAAAGCCTAGCTGTTTTACAGCTGTATCGAGCTTTACGCTCTTCAAGAGCCTTGCGAATGTCGGCGGTAGATATTCTATATAGTAAAACGAGACACTTCTTCCAAGATAGCTTAAGTCAACTTCGGTCGTGGAACTACTTACATACATCGTTAATGGTGTAGAAGGTAGGAAAAAGAATAGACATGGTGATTACGATCGCTATTACTACAAGAACTACTGCTGAGAGCACATATATGATCTTGTTGCGTATCCCTCTGATGAGCCTCTGTAGGCTCAAGGACGGCGTCCCCTGAGCCGATCTGGTAATATATGCGGAAAGCTATACATGTTTCTGTTCTGTAACGTCTCCTGCTCATGTTTGGAGCTCTCGAAACGATTCTGTAGGATCTTACAGCTAGAACAAGTCTTATGCTGGCTAGAAGCCTTTATCCACACAGCCCAGATTTTAGGTTTCTCTACTGGCATTTTTGGGTGGGCTCCGTGTCTGTCAGCAAGTATCTTTTTGTAACTGGAGGAGTCATGTCGAGCGTAGGCAAAGGGACTGTTGCAGCAAGCTTAGCGGTTCTGCTAGCTGCTCGAGGCTATAACGTCACGGCTATCAAGATAGACCCCTACATAAACGTTGACGCGGGAACTATGAGTCCTTACGCTCACGGAGAGGTATTCGTTACTGAAGACGGAGGAGAGACAGACCTCGACCTAGGACACTATGAAAGATTTCTACATACCAACCTTACTAAAAAGCACAACATAACTACAGGTCAAATATACCTAAGCGTCATAATGAAAGAGCGTGAAGGAGCTTACCTAGGACAGACCGTTCAGATAATCCCACACGTCACTGACGAGATCAAGAACAGGATAAGAGAGGTGGTCAAAGGGTCAGGAGCTGATGTAGCTGTTGTTGAAATAGGGGGTACAGTCGGAGACATAGAGGGACTTCCGTTCCTCGAGGCAGCAAGACAGATGAGACTAGAGGAAGGCTTCGAGAACACTCTTTTCGTTCACGTCGCGTTAGCTCCTCAGCTTTCGACCACTGGAGAGGTCAAGACCAAGCCAGTACAACATAGCGTTCAAGAACTCAGAAGGATAGGGATCCAGCCTGACATAGTGGTAGTGAGGTCTCAGAAACCGATAGATGTTGAGGCCAGGAAGAAAATAGCTCTTTTCGCTACGTTGCCAGAGGGTCACGTTTTCAACAGCTATGATGTAGACACGATCTACAGAGTACCCTTGATCCTGGAAGAGCAAGGACTAGGAGACCTCATATCGAAGAGACTAGGGTTGCTCCCCTCCAAGCCGAAGCTAGATGAGTGGAAGAGCTTTGTGGAAAGACTTGCCTCAGCTAGTAAGCCTATCACTATAGCTATGATAGGCAAGTACACCAAACTTAGAGACGCATATATCAGTATAGTGGAAGCTATCAAACACTCTTCAGCGAGTCTGGATGTAAAGCCCATCTTTCGCTGGATAGAGTCGACAGACATAGAGTTGGGCAAAATCGATATCGAGAAAGAGCTAGAAGGGGTCGACGGAGCTCTAGTCCTGCCTGGCTTTGGAGTCAGAGGTGTAGAGGGGAAGGTTAAGGCTTTACGTATCCTGAGGGAGAAGAAGGTGCCTACTTTGGGCATATGTTTCGGGATGCAACTAATGGTAGTTGAGTTCGCAAGAAACGTTGTTGGACTGAGCGGAGCCAACACTACAGAGGTCGACCCTACAACTCCTCATCCTGTTGTCGACTTGCTGCCTGAGCAAAAAGGGCTTTCGAGACTAGGTGGAACCATGAGGTTAGGCTCTCAACTCATAAAAATAAGACCTGGCACGCTGGCTTGGAAGGCCTACGGAGCTGAAATAGTCTACGAGAGACACAGACATAGATATGAGGTTAACCCTAAGTACGTTGACATCCTGAATAGCTCTGGACTAATCACGAGCGGGCTCTCACAAGAGGGTCTAACGGAGATCGTCGAGCTATCCGAGAACTCACATCCATTCTACTTGGGGATTCAGGCACACCCTGAGTTCAGAAGTAGACCGCTTAAGCCTTCCCCTCTGTTTACGCTATTTCTATCTATAGCTGTTAAAAATAAAAGAAACGACTAGCTTCTGCTGAGACAGCATCTGGACTTCTATATCTCGAATACTATCTTTCTCGCTCTTAAGTTCACCAGCTTTCTGACTCCTCTGTCTCCCGCTTTGTAGTAACTCGAGACGAACCCTATTTCCTCGAGCCTTTTGATCTGGTTGCTTATGTTAGCTTTGCTCTGCTTCAGCTCTGTCGCTAGGTCGTCTAGATCACGAGGTCCTTCGATTAAGAGTTCAAGGATCTTGGTTCTGGTCTCACTGGCTAGAGCTGAGGCTACTCGAGCTATGTATCTGCTACCTTTTACATATATCGTCACGCCTTCATCGCTCTCAATCTCAACGATCCCCTCTTTTTCGGACACAGTGCTCTTCGAAGACCCCACTGTTCGCTCCCAGAGAGTAGATGAAAGAGCTTAGTTTAAAAGTTTACGTGTTAAAAAGTATAGCTGTTTTCGATTAGTCTAATATGAATAAGAAGCTTAGCTTTTTATTAACTTTTAAGATGAGGTGCTCAAATCGCTTTGGAGAATAGTCGAGTCTTTAAGTGAGGACGAGGTGAGGATTCTCAAAACAGTTGAGAGTCTCTCGAACAAGTATAAGCATGTACCTCTTAAAGCGATAGAGAAGAGGTCTGGAACGAGTCCTACTAGACTCGTTCGCGCTTTGAAGAGACTTGTCTCTCTCAACTTGCTCGAGTTGAGACTCGTCCCAGAACCCAGTTACGCTTTGACCTTCAGAGGACTCGACGTATTGGCTCTCGAGAGTTTGAAGTCAAGAGGGATCGTGATCGCTCTAGGTGAGAGGCTAGGTATAGGCAAGGAGGGAACGGCCTTTCTAGCGGTCGCACCTAACGGAGAGCGGTTAGTGGTTAAGCTCCACAGAGGAGGACTGAGAGGATTCAGGAGGATAAAGGTTTACAGAAGCTATGCAAGTGAAATCCCGGGAGACTTCATAGAGCTAGCTAAGGCTTCAGCGGAACGTGAGTTCAAAGCTTTAGTAGCTTTGAAGAGAGATGGAGCATTGGTTCCTGATGGCATAGCCTGGACCGCTCATGCCGTAGTCCAGGAGTACATCCCAGGAGTTGCTCTCTATAAGCTGAAGCCTGACCTGGTAGAACTTGATGTGAATAGACTCGCTGAAACGGTTATAGAAACGATGAGGATAGCTTACACCAAGACTGGGATAGTTCATGGAGATCTCAGCGTGTATAATGTGTTAGTCGTCCTAGAGACTTCAGAGGGCTACGTAATAGACTGGCCTCAGTACGTTTACAAAGACGACCTTAGAGCTGAAGAGCTGTTGAGAAGAGACGTATACTATGTCATAAAGTATTTTAGGAACAAGTGGGGTTTAGACCTTGATGAAGAGAAGGTTCTAAAATATGTAAAGGGTGAGATAGACGGACTCTGAACTCAAACTCTGTATGGGTGTTGACATAGAGTCTGGGTCCCCTAGCGGGAGAGCTCTTTACTCGGTAATGATTGTAGATGATTTAGGTAAAGTGGTCTACAAAGGCGCGAGCGCACCGCTTTCGCGTATCGTAAGACTGGCCTGGGAGTATAAACCATCAGTCATAGCGTTGGACAACGTCTTTGAACTCGCGGATAGCGAGAAGAAGCTTATCAAAATATTCTCAATACTACCTCCCGAAGTGCGAGTTGTTCAAGTTACGGCATCTCAGGGAGAGCTGAAGAGCGTTAAGCACATAGCCAAAGAGTCAGGACTGTTGGAAGAGTCCGCTAAGCTCACTCCTTCAAGAACAGCGTACGTGTTAGCAATCCTATCCTGTCATGGCTACGGTACAGACGTCAGGGTAGTCGAAGAGAGGACTATAATCAACGTCTCCGGTCGGAGAATGAGTAGCAAGGGAGGATGGAGTCAACAGAGGTATCAGAGGAGGGTTAGAGCAGCTATACAGAGCGTAGCCGAGGTCGTGAGGGAGGCTCTAGATAGAGCCAAGCTAGACTACGACTATAGCTATAGAGAGAGTAAAGGAGGTCTAGAGTCAGCTGTCTTTACAGTGTACGCCTCTTACTCTAAGGTCTTGGAAGTGTTACCTAAGACAAGACATCCTGACGTAGCGATTAAGGTGAGACCTGTAGTTAGAAGCAAGACGGTTTTCGCTAAGGCTGAGAAAGGAGGAGAGAGACTCATCATAGTGGGCTTGGATCCAGGAGTGACCACAGGGGTCGCAGTGCTCGACGCTAGTTCAGGAGAGGTCCTCTACGTAGGTAGCGGAAAGAACGTAGATAGAGGGAGCTTGATAGACTTAGTTCTAAGCTATGGCAGACCTGTGGTTGTTGCTACTGACGTAGTCGAACCACCTGAGACCGTTAAAAAGTTCGCTGCTCAGTTAGGGGTTTCGATCTACACTCCGTCCGACGATTTGAGCGTTACAGAGAAGCTCGAGCTAACGTCTCATTATTCACAACTGTTGTCGAACTCCCACGAGAGGGATGCTCTAGCAGCTGCTTTAAAAGCCTATAGGATGGCTAGATCCCGCATTAAGAAAGTCGAGCGGATAGCCTCGAGACTGTCTCTAGACATAGACCTAAGCGAAGTCAAGAGGGAGATCTTGAGAGGAGCGACTTTAGCTGACGCTTTGGAGAAGATGATTCAGAAGGCTCTAGAAGAAGAGCCCACCAGAGAGGCGAAAGTGGAAGAAACGGTTAGAGAGAAAAGACAAGAGCCCGACGTCAGTCATTACGTTGTTAAGATAGAAGAACTCAAAGAGAGGAACAGAGTTCTCGAAGCTCAGCTGACAGTCTTAGAGGAGAGAGTAAAAGAGCTAGAGAGCAAGCTTAGATCTCAACAGCTTGTCTTAAAAGCAGAACTCTTGAGAGACAGCGAGGTCGAAGCTCTAAGGTCTAGAGTAAAAGAGCTAGAAAGGGAGCTAGAAAGACTCAAACACGAACTAGAGGGGGTCTATACAAGAAAGAAGGAGCTCGAGAGAGTTCTGGAAAGCGTAGCTAGAGGAGAGGTGGTTGCTGTTGCTGTTGTGTCCTCAGCGACGCTTAGCGCGATCAAAGGAGCTCAAGGCTTTAAGGTGGTTACGGTAAAGAATCCCGGCACCTTCGAAGAGCGAGCAATCAAGGAAGCTATCAAAATGGGCATAGAGTGTTTTGTGCTAGAAGAGAAGGATCTCGATAGTCCTCTGGCCAGAGTCTTGACTAAGCACAGAGTTCCGGTGGTCAAAAAAGAAGGGATAGAAGTCTTTGCTCTCGATAATCTTTTGTTGTTCTCTCATGAAGTGTTGAAGAGGTGTTCTGAAGAAAAGACAAGATTAGAGAGAGAAATAAGCTTGAGTGACATTGAGAGGATAGTCGAGGAGTATAGGAGAACTCTCGTCAAAGAGAGGAGACAACCTTAGGGGAAAAAGCTTCTGAACAGGCTATAGTGTTGGTGTAAAGGTGTGTCTCAGTTTGAGAGACTACAGGACGTTGCTGAATTCTACAGAATGCTACATCCTAGACCAGTGGTCTTGATAGTAACTAGATGTCCCAACGGAAAGCTGAACGTAATGTCGGCCTCTTGGGTCACTCCTGTATCTGAAGAGCCTCCGTTACTGGCTGTAGCGATTTCTAAAGAGAGCTACACAACGTTATGTCTTGAACATAGTCTAGAAGCAACTTTAAACATCCCAGGAGCAGAACACGCCGACCTCGTGTATAAGGCTGGTTCCGTTTCGGGGAGAGAAATCGATAAAGTATCACAGTTCGGCATGAGGTTAGAGGAGTCTCTCAGTGTCTCAACTCCGCACTGGGCTGACGCTCTAGGCTATATTGAGGTCAGAGTCAGACATCGTATAGACGCTGGTGAGTCTTGGCTCTATCTCTTCGAAGTTGTTGTTGCTCACGTACGCTCAGAGCTGTGGAGCAAGTGGGGTTGGAAGTCGCCTCAAGCTGGACCTTTACTTCATGGAATAGGTAAAGCCTTCTATAAGCCAGGCCAGATGATCTTAAGCAGAGGATGATGTAGGTCAGACCGTCGTGATTCAGTCACCGCTCATTTTGGGACGGCTTCTTCATCCCTTTAAGCTTTTGACTTCAGACAAATGCCTTCCGCTCATCTGCTCGCTGTCGGGAGTAGTCATCACCTTACTCCTTATAGAGCTTCTCTAAGCCTATAACTGCTTAGGCGTTTCTAAGAACTTCCTCCACTTTTTTCTTCACTATTTCTGCAACAATCTTTCCATCGACTCTTCCTCTTAACTTCTCCATGGCTTTCCCCATTACGTAGCTTACAGCTCTCTGTCCTCTCTTGAGTATCTCTTCTTTGTCCTCTTTAACTATAGAGTCTATTATGATCTCAGCTTCTTCGATAGAGAGAGCAGAGAGTCCCAACTTTTTCGCTATATCTCTAGCTGACACGCCTGGGTTCTTAGCGGCTTCTTCAAGGATCTTCTCTACAGCTTCTTTAGCTATAGCGCCTTCAGCGAGCATCTCAATGATCTCTCTCAAAACCTCATCGCTTACGTCTTCAGGATCGACGTTTTTGTTTTTCAGTCCTCTTAGAGTTACTACAAAGACCGAAGCTATAGTCTTAGGCGAAACTTTGTTTCCGTATTTCTCAATTAGCTCTTCGATTAAGTCTAGTCTTAAGTCTCTCAAAACCTCAAAAGCTAACTCTTTAGGTAATCCGTACTTGACTGTAAGCTTTTCGAGCTTAGACTTAAGAGGCTCTGGCTTGAGCTTCTCAGCTTCTTCTAGTAGCTCTTGAGTAATGAATATAGGCGGTATGTCTGTTTCAGGATACATTCTAGCGGCTCCAGGCCTTGGCCTCATGTACCTTGTTGTCCCATCTTCTAAAGCCATTCTAGTTTCTTCAGGGACTCCGTCGAAAGCCATCTTGATCCTCTCGAGAGCTGCCTGAAGAGCTTTGAGAGCTACCTCTCTTTTGTCTGCGACTATTATGAAGTTGTCTTCGTTATCACACTCTAGAGCTTTAGCTATCGTGTGTACCTCTTCTTCGGTAATCCCGTAGGCGGGTAGCTCATCTCTATGGATTATTCCTGAAGCACCAGACCAGAACCTCACGTAGTCAGCTACCTCACTTCCAAACCTCTTTCCTGGTGAGAGTTCCCAACCTAAGATCCCTCTCATCTTGATGAGCTTGAGGCCTAGCGCTACGCCTCCTTTCTCAAAGGCTCTTCTAAGCACTCCGCTTTTCGTCTGTGAGAGCAAAGAGGTGAGGTCTACAGGATTGAGCTGAAGGTCACTTTTACTAAGCCCTCGTCTTTTGAGTTCTTCTCTCAGTCTCAGAAGGCTTAGTTGTCTGATCACCTCATTCTTCACTATCTTGGGTATCAGTTCTAGCCTTTGTACACCCTTGATCTCGATCTTCGCTCCTCCTTCTATGCTTATATTAAGGTCTTGTCTTATCGTACCTATTCCTCTTTTTACTCTCTTGGTTAATCTTAACAACCTTCCTATAGCTAAAGCGACTTCAGCAGCTTCTTCAGGAGACTCTATGACTGGAGCAGTAGCTATCTCTATCAGCGGTATCCCGAGTCTGTCTAACCTGTAGACAGCTACCTTTCCCTTCTCGTCTATCTTTCTAGCAGCGTCTTCCTCTAAACATATGGTTTCTATAGGGATCGTTTTGTTTTCTAGCTCTAGCTGACCGCCTAGAGCTATCAGAGCTGTCCTCTGGAAACCGCTTGTGTTACTTCCGTCTATTACGATCTTTCTCATCACGTAGACCTCGTCTACGATCTTAGAGCCTAAGGCTAAGGCGATGGCTAATGCTGTTTTCAGAGCCTCTCTGTTTAACTCGTGCGGAGGCTCTTCATCTATTTCTACCAAGCATGAATGCTCTCTCCCTATCTCATACTCGTATGACCTTCCTCTTCTCCATTCGAAAAGAGCAGCTGGGTCTACGTCTCCTATCTCGCTTCTAGTAGGTCTTAATCTACGAGGTACTTTGTAGTCTACGTTTTCTGAAATAGAGCTAAGGCAGTCACAGAACAGCTTAGTTCTTACGTCTAGCTGTTGGTGAACCTCTAGACCGACTCTGAGCCCTATCTTCTTGTAGTCTATCTCAACCATGGTTCCACCTTGGGAACAAGTCTACATAGTGTCTTGACGAGATCTCTCCGACAAGGTTTGTCAACATCAATCTTCTGATCTCCTTCAAGTCTCTAGTTCTAGCGAGCGCCCAGCTTAGCTTGACATAAGCTACTTCTGCCAACATGTCTTCAGCAGGGATCACTCCGACTTCGAGCATCTTCCTTCCTGTGCTATAAACGTTCAAGTTGACTCTACCGAATATTGTTTGACTGGCCGCTACTACAGGTATGTTGTTCTCTATAGCTCTCCTTACAGCGCTTATAGCGTCGCTAGATATGTGACCAAAGCCTGTACCTTCTATCACTATCCCATGAACTCCTTTATCTACCAAAGCATCTATCACGTCGGCTACGTTTCCTGGAAAATGTTTTATGAGGACAACTCTTTCGTCAAAGCCGTTCTCATAGACAAGCTCTTGCTCTCCTCTCTTTCTAAACCTTGGGTCGATTATTTCTATCTTCCCCTCGTAGGGCCATATTTTGGCCAACGGAAGAGCGTTTATCGACTGAAATGCATCTCTTCTGCTTGTATGCATCTTCCTAACTCTGACTCCTCTATGAGCTAGCGCATAGGTATCTCCGGTTTCTCCATGCATAATGACAACCACTTCAGCAAACGGGGCTCTAGCGGCCGCTAGCGTAGAGGCGGTCAGATTAAACGCAGAATCGCTACTAGGTCTGTCGCTACTTCTCTGAGCTCCTGTGAGGACTATGGGAACAGGAAGACCTTTATGGAAAGCGAAAGCCAAAGCGGCGCTAGTGTAAGACATCGTATCAGTTCCATGAGTCACTACGACGCCGTCATAACCTTTAGAGATCGCGTCTGCCACCTTTTCTACTATCGCGCTCCACATGTTAGGTTTCATATCCTCACTGAGTATCGAAAAAAAGCTCTCAGCGTCTATAGATGCGTACGCAAACATCTCCGGAACGCTTAGCTTCAACTCTTCAGGAGAGAGATAAGCCTTGACAGCTCCGGTTTCGTAATCTATTCTGCTTGCTATGGTGCCTCCACATCCTATTATTAGCACGCGTTTATCTCCTTCTTCTACCTTTTCCAAGAGAGGCACGGGAGAACCGGGCTGACCTCTTTCTGCTTTTTTAAGCTTCCTCATAGACTTGATGCGATTGACTAAAAGGCCTAAGTTATAGCCGTTATTCAGCTTCAGAACAAGTACGTCTTCTCTCTTAGAGAACTTTGGCATTACTAGACCTTCTACCTTTAGCCCGTCTTTGGTCTCAATCTCTACGTAGTCTCCTTCTTCAATCCCGTAAGCTATCAGGAACTCTGAACTCTTCAAGCGACATCCCTCTTCAAAGCTCCTACGAGCTTCTTTAGCTTTCTACAATCTTTTAAGCTTCGGCCTCTTTCTTGCTAGAGGTGTTTGATGTGCCTACGCACGGGTCAATGACTAAAGCTGGTAAAGTCAGAAAAGCGACTCCCAAAATAGAGCCTAAACCAAAAGAGAGACCATCACCTAGAATAAGAAACAGGGAGAAGTACTTGAAGTTGTTAGAAAAGCCAACAGAGCCTAAGGCCGCTCTGAGCTTATAATAGAGGACTTTTTTAGCGTTATTAGCTTTCAAAAAGGACCGATATCTTTCGGTGAGGTGAATTCGCTAAATGCAGGTTTATTTAGTAGCTCTCCCTATAGGTTTCGTGGCTCTAAAAGAGAATGGAGAGATAGCCGATTACGAATTCTATCCTAAAGTTGTCGACGAGACGGTTGAGGAGATGTTAAAACTAGAAGCAGGAGGGGTGAACGTTGCTCTATCAAGTCTTTTAGAGAGGCTTAAAGGAAGGGCTACTCAAATAGTGCTCGAAGACGATACCTTAGCCAGAAACGTGGCTAGCGCAGGCTTCGATACGGCTACAGCTATAGATGCTGAAGTTCAGAGAGTTGCTAGAAGCCGACTTGCAGAACTCGCTGTGAAGCTCGGTTTCGTCTCTAGTGAAGAGGAGCTAAAGAAGTGGCTTCATGATGTCTCTGTAGAGTACAGCAGAAGGAAGCTGAGAAAAGCTACAGCTAAGAGAGACCTTCTAGCGGTTCAATCTATAAGGGCTATAGACGACATAGACAAGATAGTTAATCTTCTAGCTACTAGAGCCAGAGAGTGGTACTCAGTTCACTTTCCTGAACTCTCTGAACACGTTGGAGAACACGAAGACTTCTTGAAATTAGTTTACGAACTTGGACACAGAGAGAACTTCACTGTTGAGAATCTTTCTAAGCTAGGAGTGAGTGAAGCCAAGGCCAGGAAGTTAGCGGAGGCAGCTTCAACAAGCTTAGGAGCAGACCTCAGCGAACGCGATATAGAAGCTATAAGAGTTCTTGCTGGGATCGTGTTAGACCTCTATGAGCATAGGAGAACTCTAACGAGATATGTAGAGGAAGTGATGGAAGAAGTAGCGCCGAACGTAACAGCTCTAGTAGGTCCGCTTCTCGGAGCTAGACTTCTGAGCTTAGCGGGAGGTCTTGAGAAGCTAGCTAGACTTCCGGCTAGCACTATACAGGTACTTGGAGCTGAGAAGGCTCTCTTTAGAGCTCTGAGGACAGGAGGAAAGCCGCCTAAGCACGGAGTGATATTCCAGTATCCAGACATTCATAAAAGCCCTAAGTGGCAAAGAGGCAAGATAGCGAGAGCTCTCGCAGCTAAGTTAGCGATAGCGGCCAGAATAGACGCATTGACAGGCAGATACCTCGGCGATAAGCTCGTTAAAGAGTTCAGAGACAGAGTCGAGGAGATCAAAAAGCTCTATCCCAAGCCTCCGGTAAAGAAAGAAGAGGTCAGATCAAGAGCTCCTCCAAGACGTGAGAAAAGACAATCCAAACGCGGGGAAACGAGTAAAAGGTGAGCAAAGTGTCTGAGGTAGTCAAAGTATATCCCCACGAGAAGTGGGCTGGAGTGTATGTGGTTGAACTCAACGACGGTAGCTTAAGGATAGCTACGAAGAACTTAGTGCCTGGACAAAAGGTCTATGGAGAGAGGCTGTTCAGATACGGAGATGCTGAATATAGAGAGTGGAACCCCTATAGAAGTAAGTTGGCTGGAGCTTTGCTCAAAGGACTTGAAGAACTCCCGGTTAAAGAGAACGATAAATTACTATACCTAGGTATAGCCAGTGGAACCACAGCAAGCCATATCAGTGACATAATAGGACCTAAGGGAGTCATCTACGGCGTCGAGTTCGCTCCTAGAGTTCTGAGAGACCTCTTAGCCATAGTTAGAGACAGGAAGAACATAAACCCGATCTTAGCTGACGCTAGATTTCCAGAGAAGTACAGATTTCTCGTTGAGAGCATTAACGGAATTTATGCAGATATAGCTCAGCCAGATCAGGCAGCTATAGTCGTTAGAAACGCTAAGCTCTTTCTTGAGAAAGGCGGCTATCTGCTTCTCGCAATCAAAGCTAGAAGCATAGACGTAACCTTAGAGCCAAGCGATATATATAAGAGAGAGATAGAGACTCTCGTGAACGGAGGCTTCGAGATAATTGATGTAGTTCATCTAGACCCCTTCGATAGAGACCACGCTATGGTATACGCTAGGTACAGAAGATGACGACTTCAGAAGCTCTTTAAGTAGTCTAGGAGGTAGTTATACAACCTGTTTTTTAAGACTTTTAAAGAAACTTAGCGTTATCGAGAGGCGCGCTAGATCTTGAGCAAGACTGAGGCTACTATATGGGAACATTTAGAAGAGCTTGTGGTCAGACTTAGGAGAGCTCTTTTAGCTCTCTTCATTGCTTCCATTGTGGTTCCTTTGCTTCCTAACCCTCTTGCTCTATTGTCAAGAGAAGGCTATGCTCCGCTTATGCTGACAGTTCATCACTTCATAAGAGGTTACATCGTTCCTGACTATATAACTGTAGGAGGTAAGACAATAGAGGTCAACTTGGTTTCTAGCGATCCGTTCATGGGGCTCAAGGTTACTTTATACACGATGTTGCTCATAGGTGTGATCGTTGCCGGTCCCTACATGGCCTATGAGATATATGCTTTCATCAGACCTGCTCTTTATTCTCACGAGGAAAGAGCTCTAAAGCTTGGAGCTATAGCCTCCTCGTTGTTGTTTCTTTTAGGAGCGTCTATAGCTCTCTTCGCTTTGTTGCCTCTCACATATAGAGTAATGTTCACAATGACCTATCTTATAGCTGGAGAGCTAGCAGCCTATGCTGATTACTCGGAGGTCTTCAGAACGGTAGTGTTGATCACCTTGGCTTCAGGAATAGCCTTCCAGACGCCTTTGATAATCTTCTTACTAGTGTACTATGATGTGATCAGGGTCTCTCTTTTTGGCAAAACTATGAGGTACGTGCTGATAGCCTCAGCGTTGGTAGCGGCGGTTCTGAGTCCTGATCCTTCAGGAATAGGGATGCTTATTCTCTTAATTCCCTACTTCAGCTTAATAGCTATAGCTGTAGCTTTAGCTAACTGGCTGAAAGCAAGAAAGACGAGAAGGAAAGAGTTCTCTACTTAGCGTTTTGTAAATTGTGAACTACTATGCGAGTGGGTATTGGGAGCTTGCTAGCTCCTACTTTTAGCGCCTCTTTGACTTTCTCTTCAACGTTACCAACGTTACCTACTTGAGATGAGACCCATACTTCGATCAACACGTCTCCTGGATAGACTCTAGCTGCTCTCCCTACAGGCTTTCCAAAAGCTCTTCTCATACCCTCTTGGAGTCTGTCAGCTCCTGCAAAAGCCATCATCTTGTGTTCTCTCAGAACGTGATGAGGATAAGTTCTGACTCTCATGAAGTAGTTGGCTTCACCTAACGATCTCGTCAGGTTCTTATTGACTATAACTCTAAGAGCTTCAAGAGCGTTGTCTCTAACGTTTCCTGCTTCTTCAGCAACTAGCTCAGCTTTTAAGAGAGCTGACTGAAGAACCTCTCTGTTTCCTAACTCAAACTTAGTGATCTTGGGCGGCGGAGCTCCTGCTATATATTCTACTCTAGTATACGGAGGTCCGCTGAAATGTGTGTAACACCTAGCGGGCTTCAGAGGCACGACCTAGCCCTGAGGCTTAAGCTCTTAGGCTAGACCTAAAAAGCGCTCCTAAAGTCCGAGGAGCGTGACCAAGGTTTAGCTCTCTCAAGAGCTCACAAAGCCTACACGTTTCTCTCTCAAAGCTCGTGAGCGCCCCACAGAGAGGACATTCCTTAAAGCTTTCTCTCATATTGTCTGTTTCTACAGAAAGCAGTTCATCAAGAAACTCCATCATCTTCAGAAGAGTTCCTGGAAGCTCTCTCTCTACAGTCAAGAGCTTCGCTCTAAGCCTAGCTCTAAGCGTAGGACGATACGTTATGTAGGGACATTCGGTTTCCTGAAATCTGTAGCCTCTCAGGTAAGCGTATGTCGCGACCTCCCATTCATAGACCTTTCTCAAAGGCTTTATTCTGACAGGACCGCTCAACTTTCTTGAAGTTAGAGGATGTAACTTAAGAACTCCCTTCCAATCTCCGTGCAGAAAGTTCATTAAGAAAGTCTGGATCTCGTCGTCAAGCACATGGGCTGTAGCGACCTTTCTAGCTCCAAGCTCTTCAGCTATTTTGTTCATCGCATGTCTTCTGACGACTCCACAATAAGTGCACGGAGAGTGCGGAAGCTCAAGAGAAGAAGCTTTGTCTACCAGCTCAGCTAGGCTATATCCTATGTACTCTTTGAAGCTGACAACGATCAAATCCACCCCTAGCTCTCTTGTCAGCTCAAATAGACTTTCTACGTCAGAAAGTCTGTTGTAGTTCGGTATCCCCTCTACTATCGTGAGAGCTACGAAGCGAGAGCTTTTGAAGAGCCTCGGCAAGACGTCTAAGAGGACGAAGCTATCCTTACCTCCGCTAACGGCTAAGAGGACGGTATCGCCGTGCTCTAAGAGCTTCCATCTTTCTACTTCTCTTTTCACGCGTTCTCTTAAGTCTTCGATGAAGCAGTCTCTACAGAGAACTCTCCTAAAGTGAGCCTGGTAGACAACTCCTCTTTTCCTGCAGATGTGGCACTCCACCGAGTTCCCCTAAGGCTCATAGAACGTCCTCAGCTTAATTTCCTCTCGAAATAGTATTCCCTCTAGGAACAGCAATGGAGATAGAGAGACTCAAGACAGGCGTTCCAGGCTTCGATGAACTCATAGCCGGAGGTATTCCTAGAGGCTTCTTCGTAGCTGTCGTAGGAGAGCCTGGAGCAGGGAAGACGGTGTTCTCTTGTCACTTTGCATGGCAAGGGGTAATAGAGGGGGATAAAGTAATATATGTGACTACCGAAGAGAGCAGAGAAAGTATACTCAGACAAGCCAAGATGTTCAATATGGATTTAGGCAAAGCTGTCGATGCCGGAAAGGCTGTGGTTATAGACGCTTTACTTAAAAGCAAAGGCGACGAGTGGAGCCTAGAGGAACTCGACTTAGAGAAGATGATCGAAAAAGTCCTGGAAGCGAAGAGGAGGCTAGGTTACGGGAGAGCGAGACTAGTGATAGACAGTATGAGCGCCTTCTGGCTCGATAAGCCGGCTATGGCTAGAAAATACAGCTACATGGTTAAGAGACTTCTCTACAGATGGGATTTCACGACTCTCTTGGTGAGTCAGTACGCTATAACTACAGCTGAAGCCTTCGGCTGGGGTGTAGAACACGTTGCTGACGGCATAATAAAGTTCAGGAGAGTAGTGAGAGGAGGAACCCTGAAGAGATATGTGATCGTCGAGAAGATGAGACAAACTCCTCACGATACTAGAGTTCACGAGATCGATATAATAAACGGTAAGGGAATGGTTGTCGTAAGACCAGCTGTTTTAGTTAGAGAAGATCTTGTACTTCCAGAGGACGTGACTAAGAAGATCAGCAAAGCTAAAAGTAAGTCTTTGAGAGAACTCCCTTAACTTTTCAGATCGAGATCTTCAGCTAACTAGTTAAGAACGTTTCTGGCTCAAAGCTTATGAATAGTATCATGCTTCCTCTTATCATTAAAGTTCCCATCTTAGCTGTACGGTTCCTTCCGTCTTTGATCTCAAAGGAATCTTCCAGAACTAAGTTCATTAAGCTGTCGACGCTGGTAAGTCTTCCTGCATACTCCGTTCCATCTTTGAGCTTCACATAAACTAGACTGTTTAGAGCGTTTCTCAAGTATTTCAACGGAGGCTTTATTTCACTCATTTCTGTATTCACCGCACTTCCAAGACCCCCACACAACCATAGGTTAAAAGCGCTTCCAAAACTTGGAGACTTTACCTCTATTAAAACCTTAAACATTTCTAAGCTTTTTATAGAGTTTCTCTGCCTCTTCTAGAACTCTTTCGTAGATAGCTTGAGTGATTAAACCTTTTGTATAAGCCTCTTCTAAAGCCTCTTTATCTATAATTTTGGGCTCTTCTCCAGCTCTTTTCACTACGTCTACGTAGAAATCCACGTACTTTATGCCTTTGTTGCTAAGTTCAGGAGGACTGTTCACATTAGCGTAGACGCCTAAGAGCTTGCCGTCAGCTTTGTAGTATTCGTGAACTATGTGCCACTCGTTAAGAGAGACCCTGGTTATAGAGTAGTCTCCTGGTCTCTTCTCCAGACCGAGCCCATCTAGAACTCCCGGTTTCGTGAAGATCCTGCTTAACTTCATTTCGATCTTGGATTCATCGATCTCGTAACTCTCAAGCACGAAGGGGCCTAAAGAGATCTTCTCTCCATCAGGGTATTTGTGCTCTATAACTATCTTTTTACCTAAGTTGAGCGAAAGCGTTCTAGATATCAGAGCGAGACTGGACTTCTTGTCGGCTAAACCCATCTTTAAAGCCTCTTCGAGCACATCTACGCTAGTAGATTCTAAGTCGCCTCCGCTCTTTATGCTGTGGTGTAAGAAAACAGTAGGACAAACTCTACTTCTTACTTCGTCTAAGATTTGTTTGGCTGTCGAGGTGAGACCTATTAGAGAGATGAACTCACCTCTTTTGATCACTTGTGGCTCATTTGACAAGGGCTCAGATAGAATTCTTTCAGCCTCTAGCATTAAAGTCTCTATTTCTTCTGAGATGTCCGCTAAATCTCCAAATTTACTGTTGCTCCTAAACCTTATGTGAACTCCTTTTTCTGTCGCTATTTGTTTGGCTAAGGCTCCTAACTGAGATGCTCTCGTCAGATCTTTAATGTGCTCACTGAAGCTGACTCCAGAGCCGGGAGCGAAAACACTAGCGTAAAGTCCTACAACGGCGACTCCTGGCTTAGCTAAAGGTTTCTCACCTCTCCTAAACGCCTCTCTGACTATGTAGCTTCTAATCATAGAGCCGGGCTCAGGACAGGGAGGTTCTAGCTGTACCTCTATACCGTTAGGACCTTCAGCTCTACACTCTCCTAAGCTTCGTACGTCCACTACAGTGTTTACTCCGAGTTTACCTCGAATCCTACTCACATAAGATAAGGAGTTGAGGATGGCTTCTTCTACTTTCTCTCCTACTTCCCAAGGATTACCTAATACAAGCAGGAGGTCTCTGTCTTCTTCTAGGTTCTTAACGGTGACTTCAGCAGGACCTTCTACTGTGGGTCTATTGAGTCTACTCTTCAGGACCTCGCTAACGTCAGCTAGAAGAAATCCTTTCTCTAACAACAAGAGACTTAAAGCTGTAGCATAAATACCTCTAACTCTAACTCTGGCAAGCACAGAACTCCCCGTTCGTCATCGGCTTCAATGAGGTTTTCATCAGTCTTTCACTGTCTCTAGAGTAGATATCACCTGCCATATTTTCGTTCTCACGTGAGAAGGCATGTTAGGGTCTTGACTTATCTCGTCTAGAATGCTTATCGCGTTAGCTGCTTTAACTCCTGGCGAGAGCTTGGAATCACGTAGTTGTGTGAGAGCGTTAACAGTTGCTCTCCTTATGTTTCTTGGCACGCTAGTATCGTTTATTATACTAGACAGAATCATGAGCACGTATTGGATTTTAGCCTCGTTTTCAACGAGTCTACTCATAGCTCTCACCTCTGATTCTCAATAGCAACAGTGTCTAGGTTCCAATCTTTTAAAATATTTGATCCTCTCAGCTTCACAGGAAACAAGCTTGACTTTGATTTAGCTTTTAATAGTTGCTCCTATACAACCACAGAAATCGTGGTTGAGAGGTGAAGAGAAAAGATGAAACTGAAATCTCGTAGACCGCTTCCTGACGTTAACGAGTTAGTAGTCTGTACTGTGACTAAAGTTCACGACTACGGAGCTTACGCTGAGTTGGACGAGTTCGCTGGAGTTACAGCCTTCATACCGTGGAGCGAGATCAGTAGCAAGGCGTTCAGGAGAGTCGAGGAGGTTTTGAAAGAGGGTCAGAAAGTGGTTGGCAAGGTGCTTCGCGTCTATAAGGATAGAATGAGCGTTGACGTCAGTCTCAAGAGAACTCTGGAAGGCGAGAGGAGGAGGAAAATGCTCGCTTATAAGAGATACGTGAAGACTGTCATGATCACTCTCATGGTAGCTTCAAAGCTCGGAAAGACGGAAGAAGAGGCTTATAGAGAGGTAGTCTGGAAGCTTGAAGACGCTTACGGAGACCCTCTCGTCGGTCTTGAGAGAGCTCTGATAGAAGGACCTGAGACTCTTAGATCTGTAGGGATATCTGAAGAGTGGATAGTTCCTCTTCTCGAAGCAGCGGCTAAACATATAGAGCTGAAGACCGTTAGAGCAAGCGGTTTTCTCGTTTTACAATCTCTGGATAGTGATGGAATTGAAAAGATAAGGCGAGTGCTTCTTGAAGCTCAGAACGCTGCGACAGGAGCTCAAAAGGTTAGAGTGAGGATATATACTGTAGGAGCTCCCAGGTATAGCGTTGACGTCGAAGGCTATGATTACAAAAGCGTAGAGAAAGCGTTGAACGAGGTGGTGAAGAAAGCAGAAGAGGTTGCCAAATCTCTCGGCGTCTCTTTCGCCTTCGAGAGGGCAGAGAGGAGATGAACTGGCTTCTCAGAAAGTGTGTGAGTTGTGGAAGATACACTCTAGCTAAAGACAGATGTCCTGTGTGCGGAGGGGAGGTGAGAGTCCCTCATCCTCCTAGGTTTTCGCCTGAGGACAAATACGTGAAGTACAGGATCATGGCCAAAGTCCAGGCTTGCTCTCAGAACGTTCAAGAGATTCAGGAAGACAAGCAGACTTCACCAAGGAACCTCCTTTAGCTTAAGTGCATAGGCTAGAGCGTTGGCTAAAAAGTGGGCAAGACCCGATATCACTCCTAAAACTATCACTACCTCTAGAGAAAATCTAAATTTGGCTAGATATAGGAAAGCTATAGCTCCAACATAGAAGTTGAGTTGATCAAGAAGAGGAGCAGGAGCTCCTCTCTTGAGGCCAATTCTCCTCTTGAGGAAAGAAGAGACAAGGTCTCCCGACATAGCTCCGAGAGACGAGAAGACTCCGGCATAGGCGTAGAGAGGGTCTTCTAAAATGAGAGCTAGAACTCCTCCGACTAGAGACCCAGCAGAGATGCCCGACATCAGTCCCTCCCAGGTTTTACCGTCTCCTAAGATCCTTCTGCCATCTAGAAACAATCTGCCTCCATCGATCGGTCTCGTTCCCTTGAATACGACAGGGATGGCGTTAGCGAACATAGCCGGAAGTATGAAAAGGAAAGCCTGAAGGTAGCTCTCAACTGTCACAACCACTCTACATCTCCTCTCGATACTCTGAAGAGCATAAGCTTTCTCTCAGGCTTTAAGACCTCTAGCTTAAACCTATCTCTATCAATCTTCTCGGTTCTAGCTATCACGTCAGCATATGAAGAGACTAAGTTGAGACCAGGACTTGTCAGAACTCCCTCTTTTTCTCTAACTTGGCCTACAGCAAACCCTCCAGTTCTCTTTAGCGTAGCGGCTACAAAGGTCAGAGCTCTTTTTCTTATAGAAGGAGGCTCGCTCAGGTAAAACGAGTTTATGCTGTCTACCACCAGATAGCGTTTTGAGAGAGCCGCTAAAGCTATCGTATGGACCATCTCATCAAAACTCGTAGCTATTTTGAACGCTCCTTCATAGAGTCTAGAAACAGCTGTTCCTACTGCCTCGGTTTCTACGAAAAGCGGGTTCAGACCGATCCCTAAAGCTAACTTCGCTACATGTACTGCTAGTCTAGTCTTACCTGTTCCGAAAGGTCCGTATACAAACGCGAATCTACGAGCGGCGACCAGCTGTTCAAGGTACGGATGACTCCGCACTCTACCTCAGGCCTAGCTTAGTCAGCTTGCTAATGATGTTGGACCCTCTTCTCTGTCTAGTCGTAGACCTCACAGACTGAAGCTCTACCTGAGCGTCTATCAAACTGGCTAGGTTCTTCAACTTGTCTTTGTTTTTCTCTATAATGCTTGCTAGTGCCTCAGGAACTCCAAAGCTCTCTAGAGCTTCTTTTCCCTGTCCTGTAGTTCTGTACTTTTTCTTAATGGGGTCTGTTTCTAAAAATCCCACATAGGTTAGAGCGATCAAGTCGCTCTTGAGATCTGGAGAGTAGAGAGAGTCAGCCACTTTCTTAAAAGTATAGCCTAGAGGGAATCCCAGTTCTTGAACTTCTTTCGCTATCTCATACACTGTCCTCTCGTACATAGGTCCGATCTTATCTATTATGTAGAGCAGAGTCATTTGTCTCTCGTTCTTGAGCACTTTATCTCGGGTCACTACTTGAACGCTTACTAGCTTGAACTCCTTAGTCTTAGAGGGCGTTTCTCCACTGCTTTTCTGTTGAGGCGTTTTGTCGGCTTTAGGCAAACTCTTCACACCAGAAGCTCTTCAATAGAGTTAAAGCTTTAAAGCTTCTTTTATCTTGAGTCGCTCTTCATAAACGAACTCAAACAGAGACATAAGGTTTTCCAGCGGTGACAGTTATTTAAAGCCGTCGGTAGCTCAAAAACCTAGCTGGAGGATGAAGTTAGAGATGTCGGTGACAAAAAAGCTTATCGCAATAGCTTTGTTAACGCTTCTTCTTGGAGCGACGCTTATTCCCTTAGAAGGACAAACAGAAGTTCAACCTACTCAGAGAGTGCTCTCTGGCTGGGTCTTGGTACCGGCTGTTCAAGGAAATCAGGGAAGGCTTATCAACATGACTATTCAGATAACGTATCCAGGGTCAGGGCTTATCTCTATCGCGATCCTCGCAGATAAAGCGACTGTAGATGAGATAACTAGATTGAGTGCTGAGCTTGCTGTCAAGATGGCAAGCATATTGGCTGGCTACTCTTGGAAGAGCTTCGATACTCATATAGAGATTCAGATCGCTACAAACATAACTGGCCCTAGCGGAAGCTTTGCTATTGCGCTTTTAGTGTACTCTTTGCTCTCTCTCAACTCAAACCTCTCTCTAAACCTAGCCGTTACTGGAGCCATAACTCCTCATGGACTAGCCTCTCGAGTTGGAGGAATACCCGAAAAGTGTAGTGCATCACGTGATTCCGTTCTGGTGTTACCTCTAGTTAACGTTGCTCAGGCCACTCCTCTCTGTTATCCTAAGCCCGTTACGGGCATTCTCAACGCTACAGCTAGTCTCAATGTACTCAGAGTTCCCTCTTCAGAGCTAACCATAAAGACGTCAACACCTCAAAAGCTGAAGTCTCTACTGGTCGAGGTGGCTGAAAACATTTCGGTAGCGACAGAGAGCGTGCTAAAAGACTTGCTTCCAGCAGCTAGAGCAAGCGTTGAGAGCAACGTTAGGTCTCTACTCGAAGAAGCGCGAAATCTTAAAGATGACGACCCTTATGTAGCCGCTAGCACAGCGTTCTCTGCTTACGTTACTGTGCTCAACGTCCGTCATTATGAAGCTATAAAGAGAGAAGGTTTGGGCTATGTTGTTCGAGTGTTAGAATCTCAGAGAGAGAAAGCAACAGCTCTTGAGTCTAGGCTTAAAGGTTTTTCTCCACAGGGCAGTCAGCTCTACATAGAGTTTGCTAGCCTTGCTTACGCAAGACTAGCAGACGCAGTCTACCACATAGGTGTTGTAGAGAAGAGCGCTAATCGAATGAGCGCAGAAGAGTTAGCGTCGAGACTTGCATACATTGACGGAAGGCTCGAGACCGTTAAGTACTGGAGTTTTGTAGCGGAGGCTCTAAGAGACGAAGGAGTTCAACTTTCTAGTTATACTCTTTCAGATACGTTGAACCTTCTGAGAGATTACTCAAGTACTACAGCGAGCTACGTGGTTAGCTTAGTCGAGTACGTAGTACGAAACTACCCTCTAGATGAAAACACTAAAACATACATGGCTTCGGTAGCGCTAGAGCTTAGAGACTTGGTTAGACGAGCTGAAGAAGAATATGCGAGAGACAACAAGATAGCGGCGTTAGGCTACTACAGAGAGTGTCTTTCTAAATCTCTAGACATAATGTCTCAACTTTTAGGAGACGAGAGTCATGTTGCAAGAGAGTACTATAAAGAACTAGAACGCATCTGGACAGTAATCGCAGCTGAAGCTTTAACGAGAGGAGTACCTCTTGGAATGGCCTCTTTATACAGCTCTTATGCAGAATATAAAGCATCCAGAGGCGACTACGCTTCTGCTCTTGACCTGATGGGAGAGGCAACGATATCAGCGATCCTCTGGAGGTTGTCGACACTCTCTTATTTCGGTACTCCTTCAAATTCCGCTTCGACTCAAAAACTAGAGAAAGACGTTTCAATACAACAGCTTTCTGCATTTATTGCTTGGAGCTTGTTACTTCTCCTGTTTGGAATAGCTGGCGGTCTAGCTATCGCGACAATCGTCACATACCTTAGGCTCAGAAGAGAAGACTATATTGTTTCAACTTTAGCTAGGTTCGAGAGTTAAAAAGAAGTCCTCCAAAGTCCTTCTTCGACTCTCGTCAAGAAACAGCTTGGAGATCACGTTTTTGAAATCACTCTCCAGCTCTGACCTCAATTGTGGGTTATAGAGAGCAGCTGCGGGATGGTATGTGACAGCAATCTTTATGTCTAAGTCTTGGATCTTCGCTCTCACAACGCTTCTCCTAGCGTTTTCGACGCTGATCCACTTCAGTCCTGCCATTTCGTAGAGAGTCTTTCCGGCAACTCTTCCTAAAGCCACTATAGCTCTAGGTCTGATGATCTCTATCTGCTTTCTGAGGAAAGGATTACACGCTCTGATCTCTTCATCTATGGGCTCTCTGTTCTCTGGAGGTCTACACTTGACTACGTTGGTTATGTAAACGTCGTTCCTTCTAACTCCTATAGACTCTAAAAGCGTTGTCAGGAGTTTGCCTGCAGCTCCTACGAAAGGTCTTCCCTCTTCATCTTCTTTTCTGCCCGGAGCCTCTCCTACAAACATGACTCGAGCAGTAAGAGGACCTTCTCCTGGGACAGCGTTGGTTCTGCTTTTAGCTAGAGGACACTTCTGACACTTACTTATATCGGCTAAGAGCGAGAGATACTCATCTTTTACCAACTCTGTCCTCCGCTATAGGATTTCCTAATCGGTTTTTAAGTCTGCCAGCGATCCGAGAAGAGATATCTGGTGTAAGGACTATTGTGGCATCAGAGGAGTTTGTCGTCACACCTTGGGAGGTTCGCGGTAAAGTCGATTATGACAAGCTTATAGAAGTCTTCGGCACTAAGCCTATAACTAACGAACTTTTGAAGAGGATAGAGAGCCTAGCCGGAGAGCTTCACGTCCTTTTGAGGAGACAGGTTTTCTTCTCTCACAGAGACCTAGAACTAGTGTTAAACGCTTATGAGAAAGGCGAGGGGTTCTTTCTCTATACAGGAAGAGGACCTTCAGGTCCTATGCATATAGGTCATCTCGTGCCTTTCATTTTGACTAAGTGGATTCAAGAAAAGTTTAGAGTCAACGTCTATATAATGATCACTGATGATGAAAAGTATTTAGATGAAGAAAAGATGAGCTTAGGCGATGTCAGAAAGTGGGCTTATGAGAACACTTTAGACATAGCGGCTTTAGGCTTTGACCCAGATAGGACCTTCATATTCCACGACATCGAGTACATCGGAAAGCTTTACCCTATGGCAATAAAGGTAGCTAAGAGATTGAACCTCAACGAAGTGAAGGCGACGTTCGGATTTACAGGGTCTACCAACATAGGTCTGGTCTTCTATCCAGCTCTTCAGATAGTGCCTACGTTCTTCGAGAAGAGAAGATGCCTCATACCGGCAGCCATAGACCAAGACCCCTATTGGAGGCTTCAGCGAGACATAGCTGAAAGCTTTGGTTACTACAAAACAGCAGCAATACACTCTAAGTTCCTACCCCCTCTTACTGGAGTTCACGAGAAGATGAGCACTTCTAAACCTGAAACCGCTATATTCCTTCACGACCCTCCAGAAGTCGTTAGGTTTAAGATAATGAAGTACGCTTTCTCGGGAGGTCAGCCTACTGTAGAGCTTCACAGAAAGCTAGGAGGGAACCCCGATGTAGATGTCTCGTTCCAGTGGCTTAAGATGCTCTTTGAGCCAGACGACGTCAAGCTGAAGAAGATAGAAGAAGACTATAGGAGTGGGAGAATGCTCACTGGAGAGCTCAAGGAGTATTTGATCGAGAAGCTTAATAGCTTCCTTGAAGAGTTCAGAGCTAAAAGAGAAGAAGCTAAAGAACTTCTCCGTCTCTACATGTATGACGGAAAGCTTGCTTCCACAATGTGGAGAGAAGGTCCTTGGAGCTGGGATGAACTCTCTAAGAGCTAATAGTTGTAGAAGTAGCTCTGAGGGCGGTGAGGAAGCGTGTCGTTTGGTCTCTTCGGGCTGAAACCTCAAGACCTGGAGAAATTGCTCAAAAAGCTCGGAATAACTGTGGAAGAGGTCGAAGCGATAAGGGTCACAGTAGAGGTCAGCGACGGGTCCTTAATGGTCTTTGATAACCCGAACGTGGTAGCGGTAATGAGACAAAAAGACTCACCTCCTCTTCTCTACGTGGTAGGAGCTTATAGAGTCGAGAAGAGAGAAAGCGGAAAAGAGTCTCCAGCGTTCACAGAAGACGACGTGAAGCTAGTAGCTGAACAAACAGGAGCAAGTCTTGAAGAGGCTAGAAGAGCTCTTGAAGAAGCCAAAGGTGATATAGCTCTAGCTATCATGAAGCTAGCCCAAAACAGAGACATGACTAGCTAACTTTCTTAGCTCTAATAGCAACTCGTTTTCGTCTCTAGCTAGGCTCAATATGAGAGGAATGCCCTCTCTTCTGGCTAGTTCTACAGCTAGGGGATCCACTCTTTCTCGAGGACCGTGGAGAACCACTATGCTCGGCTTTATCGGAGCTACTCTTACTGCGACCATAGGGCTTCTACCCATAGCTACTCTAGTGAATATGAAGGCTCTCTCAGGAGTTAAGCCGAAGAGAATCGAGTACTGGATTCCACTCAGAGAGAGTATGGCTTTGATGCTATCTACCACAGTGTAACCGTACACTAGTCTATCGACTTTAGCTTCTGGGTTTAGAAGTATTCCTTTAACTGAAGTTATGAACTCATCTAGCTTAACGGGGCTTTCAAACTCTCTCATGTCTATAACTACTTCAGGCATGATGCCAAAGCTAGCTGTTAGAGAGGAGACCTTCTTCCAGCTTCTCTTTTCATCGATTTCGAGAAGTGCAGAGACGAACTTTTGAACGAACTTCGCTCCAGGCACTCTTCTTCCTTTCTCGTAGTCGCTTATGACGCTAGGAGCTACGTTCATAGCTCTAGCTACTTCAGACTGAGAGATCTCAAAGTACTCTCTCCATTTTTTAAGGGCTGCAGCTATATTATCGCTAAACACTATGTCTCCAGCTATCCTCTTAGCCACAGTTTGCAACACATAGTCTTTAAGTATTATTTGCTCGGACACTAGCTCATCCCGAACGTATAGTTCTAGTGGGAAACTTAAAGAAGTTCCAGCACAGAGTTTGGCATAGAGACTGAGAACTCGCTCTCAACGAGATAGGGCCCGTAGTCTAGCCTGGCTAGGATGCGGGGTACGCCGAGTAGAGCTGGCGCCCGAATCGGGACCCCGTGGTCCCGGGTTCAAATCCCGGCGGGCCCACCACTCTTCAAACATACTTAAAGGAGGCACCTTCGTTTCTAGGGTCAACTATGAAGACCTCTCCCTTTAGTCCCACCTCTTCGAGAGTTCTCTTCACTTTATCTCGGACTGAAGAGGAAGCAGTAACAGTAGTTATAGTGTAAAGAGCGGGACCCCAGCTGGACTGTGCAAGTCTTACACCTAGTTTTTCTGAAACTTCTACTACAGACTCTAAGTCTTCTCTGAATACGCCTCCTTGAACGGAGCTGAACACCATTCCTGTACCTCTCTGCATCATAGCAAGCCCTGTTAGAGCGTCTTCTAAGTCTCCTCTAGCTATTCCCGAAGCCAGTCTGAGACAGCCTGCAGACATCAGGAGTCGAGCTTCTTTGTTCGTGCTTTTAGTTAAAACATACTCCATGACTTGTTTCTCGCTGATTTCGTCTAGTCCTCTTCTTACACTCGGGAGAGCGATTACGAATCTCCAGTCTTCTGGAACCTTCAGTCTAACTAAAGGCTCGTAAGGCTTGAGCTTCGCTGGGACTCCAGACTCTACAACGAACCCTCCATACTTGAACAGAAGCGATCCGATCGAGGAGTACTCATGGGCTCTTCTAGAGAGTTCTATCAGATCATCAATGTCAGCTTTAATTCCGTTGGCTAAAAGAGCGGCTAAAAGAGCCGCTAGAACTGTCTGTGTAGTGCTTCCGAGACCTACATGTCTAGGGATACCTTCTAGAAGCTTCAAACAGGCTTTGAGTTTTGTTGAAAAGAGAAGCCTCTCAACGACCTCTTTAAGGTCTTCGAAGCCCTCTGTCTCAACGTTGTTGCACTTCTTGGCTTCTACTACAGCTCTGGGATAATTTATGTAGAAACCAGCTCCACCTGCAACTATGTTCCAGCCTTCAGCATAACCTATATGATAAAAGCCAGCGTGTAGCCTGGACCCTGTAGTTACTCTCACTTTGATCTCTTCAGTTTCGCCTATGTTTAATCCCTTTAGAAGCTCGTAAAGACGGAGCTTACTAAAGTTGTGTTAAAGAGCACAGCAAAGTATTACCCGTTGGCAGAAGTTTCGTTAACTAAAGGTATAATTTAACTGAAAGTTTACACGACTTGAATAATGCTGAGGTAGTCATATGTTCATCTTGGGATTCTCTTGACTCCAGTAGAGAGACCCTCGAATACCCTACCTCTAAAGCAAAATCTGAATAGGAGAACAGTCATGAGGTTGATTACCGTAAAGGTTCCCGAAGTCTATGTGAAGGGTATTGATGATCTAGTCAAAAGTGGAAGGTACTCAAACAGAAGTGAGGCGATAAGAGCTGCTATTAGAGAGCTACTCAAGAGAGAACTCTGGACATCTATATATTATAATGCTAGAGCTGAAACTCTAAGCAGAACGGATGTCGGTTTCTTCAAACTACCCGACGAGATCGACGTAGAGGTCTAAACGAGTTCTCTTCTCTTTTTAGCTTGCGCTTCCTCTATAGTTCCTTTCGCTATCACTTCGTATAGAACAGCTACTTTCTTAGAGGAGGAAGGTCTAAGCAACCTCCCTAGTCTCTGTATGAACTGTCTTCTAGAACCAGTTCCTGAAACTACTACTCCAACACTGACATCAGGTACGTCTAGTCCCTCGTCTCCTACGGTGGTCACTACGAGAACTCCTGACTTCATCGATTTGAAGAGAGAGAGAGTTCTAGCTCTTTCTTCGTCTTCTAGACCTCCATGAAGAAGGAGAGCGTTAAGTCTTCTAGCTATCTCTTCAGCCTGACTTTTAAGTTGTGTAAACACTATCACCTTATTTCCTCTTTCTAGCTCTTTCTTAACTATCTCTACCACTTTCTCTAGTTTGCTCTCGCTATTGTGTATAGAGTCTAACATCTCAGAGTGAACCTTCAGAGCCTCGATCGCTGTAGGCTCTCCTCTTTTAGCGGCTTCTAGTAACTCTTGAAACGTTCTACCACGCGCTAGCTCTACGTACTTTCTCCTAAGACTTTCATAGCGTGCTCTTTCCAAAGGACTTAGTTCAACCTTTATTCTCTTTATTACAAAAGGAACCAAATACCCTCTTTCAGCTAACTCTGTTGGAGTTAGGTGATAGACCACACCTCCTACCAGAGGGAATATATCGACATGTCTCCCATCTTCGCGTTCGGGAGTAGCTGAGAGGCCTAGTCTGAAAGGAGCTGAGAGACCTAAAGCCAGCTCTTTAAACGTATTGGCTGGCAGGTGGTGGGCTTCATCGAAAACCACTAGAGCGAATTTGGAGGCAAAGACCTTAATGTTGTTTAGAGCTGACTTATAGGTCGTCACAGTTATAGGAGATATTCTCTTCTCCTCGCTATAGTAGGCTCCTACTAGGTTGCCAGCGTCGCTAAACTTTCTGAACGTCTCTATCCACTGTCTCACATGGTCTCTAGTATATACCACAACTAAGGTGTTGACCGAAAGCCTTGTCGTTCCGGCAACGGCTATTAGGGTCTTGCCGGAGCCTGTAGGGAGAGCTAGGATACCTCTGTACCCGTTAGACTCCCAGGCTTTCAGAGCCTCCTCCTGATAGTCTCTAAGTTGTCCTCTGAACGAGATCTTTCTCGGCAACTTCGCTTCTAAAAGACCAAGCTTGTCATCAATGACAAATCCTTGTTCTGAGAGCTTATTCACTACGTCTCTGTAAACATGAGCAAGAGTCTTGAAGACTTTTTCTTCAGGAGACCAGACAACGTTATCTATTCCAGCTTTCTGGAGGTAAGGCTTGAGTAAGACTTTAGATCTAATCCTGAGAAACCCATCAGAGCCCAGATAGACCTCTACTTTGAACTCCTCTTTATAGAGTCTTTCTATCTCCTTGAGGTCTTCTGGATCTACTTTTGATATTGAGGAAAGCTTAGCCCACACGTCTCTTAAAGTCATTCCCGATTTCCTCATTTTTTCTATGTCTATTTCAAAAAGAGCTCCCTCGCTTGTACGACCTAGGTAGTTGGAGAACTCTAAGAGGTCTCTAAACTCGTTTTCGTTGATCCAGCCTTTGATCTTGAAGCGCAGTTTTGACTCCAACATCTAACCCCAGGCTTTAGGGAGCCCTTCTGTAAGCTAGAACTTCTAAAGTCTTTAGACCGAGCTTCTCAACGAAGTTCTTGAGCCTTATAGCGCTATCTCCTGGAGCTATAAGCTCGAAACAATCGCCCTCTATAGCGACTTTCGAGACCTCAGGCCATTTTAACAGTTCGAACATGACCTCAACGCTAGCGTTACACTTACGTAGCCTCAAGCTATAAATTTTGAGACAGTCGGGAGCAGACTCCACTTCTGCGACGAGCTCCTCGTTGTCAGAAAAGTGGAGTAGAAGCTCTAAGCGCGTCTCCTCTTTAACGTACAGCTCGGCTTCTACTTCGTCTACGAGTTCTGGTGATAGGATTCCAAGATCTTTCAGACAGACTCTAGAGGCTCCTGGCGTGGGTTCTAAGTCATCCCTTTGGAGTAGGTCTTCTCTTAAGTCCATAGTCATCGCCTTTAACGATCAACATCGGTTGAGACAGGTTTCTTCACTCTTCAGACCCGTGGTCTCCTCATCAGTTTTCTCAGCTTAGCCTCAGGCTAAAAAGCTCTAGAACTCTATAACTTTAGCGAATCTCGTTAGGACCTTTCTGCCTTTCTCAGTAACTAGGACTAGGTCTTCAACTCTGGCTCCGAAAACGCCCTCTATGTAAACTCCTGGCTCTACAGTTACGACCATGTTCTTTTCTAGAACTCTTTTTGAACCTGGTCTAAGATATGGCTCTTCATGAATCTCTATGCCGACTCCGTGTCCTACGCCGTGAACGAAGAAGCGAGACAGCCCTCTCTTTTCTAGAACTCTCCTAGCAGCGTTATCGGGTTCCCAAGCTTCAACTCCTGGAGCTACTACGTCGATAGCTGCTTCTTGAGCTTCTATTAGAGTCTCAATCAATCTTCTGTATTCCTCTCGGTTCCCACTTGAGCCCCACCAGAAGCTTCTGGTCAAGTCGCTAGAATAGCCTTCGCTTATAGCGCCGAGGTCGATTAGCACAGGGCCTGGTACGCTTAATTTCGTTTGAGAGGAAACATGATGAGGATAGGCTGTGTTCGAATAGAACGCTACTATAGGCTCGAAAGAGGTCTTCCAGCCTCCTAATCTCTTGACCTCGTAGTCTATAAGTCCAGCTAGCTCGGTCTCAGTAACTCCTGAGCTGAGAGAAGCTAGGACTCTGCGTAAAGTCTCCTCCGCTATTCTAGCGGCCTCCTCTATCAACTCTACTTCCCAAGACTCTTTAACAGCTCTAGTTCTTCTCAGCAGGTCGCTAACGTCCGTGGCTCTAATTTTAGCCTCTAGTTCTCGAGCTAGGTCAGCTCTAATCCAAGAAGAGTCAAGACCTATTCTTCCTTCACAACCCTTTAGGATATTAGACAAAGAGGAGACTAAAGAGTCGCCCGCTACGTCCCTGCTAGGCACATCAGCTTTTATCCCCTCCTCTCCGCCTCTGAAGTACGTTTTGATCTCTATCTCTTTAGGAGCAGAACGCAGAGTTCTAGTGTAATCTAGAAGAGGAACCAGCAGATAGTCTCCACATCTCTCGCTCAAAACGAGAGCTCCTGAAACGCCTTTCAGTCCTAAAGTGTAAACTAGGTTCGGCTCTCCTGCGAGAACCAACGCTACAAGTCCAGACTCTTCAGCCAGTCTCTTCAGCTTAGATCTGTTGTTGGAGAAGCCTTTGTGCGACAAGAGCTGTCCTCCGCTATCTAACTCGTACTCTATTCCACTTCTTGTTTTGCCAACTATACCTCCTTATTCTCCTACTCCTACCGAAACCACAGGCAGCACAGTAGCCTTTGGCTACGTTATAGGAATGTCTGCCACACCTTCTACAGGTTATATGAGTTTTACTTCTGCCATGTTTTCCCATCGATGGAGTTCCTTTGGTCACAAACAGACACCTCTCATTCTAGCTTTGCTGGGCTTACGACCACTATGTTATCTCCTCTTATTAGAACTCGTCCTAGAGATCTTCTGTTATCTCCTTCTACTTCTTCAGTGTTGTCAAGGACTACGTTGAGGTGCTGATCGTAACTTCTCAGGATACCTCGAAACTCCTTGCCTCCTTTGACCTTCACTAGCACAGGCATTCCAATGTAGTTTCTGAGCTCTCTAAAGGCCTCACTCACTTCAAGCACCTGTGAGTCTACAGCCTTAGGGATTTAAAAACATTCTCTAAGACCTCACTGTTAGCGTAGGAGCAGACTGTTGAGGCCGAGTAGAAGACATCTTCTTTCTAAACGGGAGTCTAAAGCGATAGTTGAGACCTTCAAACAGCTTATCGACGAAGAGCTGAAACCGGAAGTGATCGAAGTGGCAATATTTCAAGACTTTGAGATATATATAATAGATGGGAAGCCTGCTCTCGCCAAAGTCTCAGGAGAGTTCGTGCCTCTGCTTAGCTTTCTCCTAAGTTCAAAGACAACGACAAGAATTCCAACGATATATGTAGACAGAGGAGCAACCATAGCTCTAAGTAGAGGAGCTGACCTAATGGCTCCTGGAGTTAGAAAGGTTGAGGGAGAGTTCGAAGCTGGAGCAGTCGTAGTGGTAGCTGACGAAGAGAAAAAGGCTCCTATCATGGTAGGAAAGGCTTTAGTCTCTTCAGAGGAGCTGAGGAAAGCCGTAGAGACGAAGGCTAGAGGGAAGGTAGTGATCAATCTACATCATGTAGGAGATGAGATCTGGAAGACATCAACGCTTCTCTGAGCTTGAGTTCTCAAACAGATAAATTGGAGAGAGGCATAAGGTCAGAACAGCTGGAGACTCTTTTACTCTTTTTCTTCTTTAGCTTTTTGTTCCTTCTTTCTCTTACACCCTTTAGCCATAGCAGTTTCTCCACTCGTTCACGTTATTCCGCTAAGCCTTATAATAGGTTCAACTCCTAGCGGATAGAGTTCTATACCTCGGGTCAAGTAGATCTCTTAGCTTCTCTCCTAGAACGTTGATGCTGAAGACCAACAAGAATATAGCGAGGCCTGGGAAGACTATAGTGTGAGGAGCGACCCTCATATAGGCTCTGGCCTCTGCCATCATCAAGCCCCAGCTCGGAGTTGGAGGTTGAACGCCGAGTCCCAGGAAGCTCAAAGCTGCTTCCCAGAGAATGGCTGACGATGAGGTGAAGGTAGCCTGAACTAAGAGAGGACCAGCTATATTGGGTAGCACATGTCTAGTCAGTATTCTGATGCGACTTGCTCCTATAGCTCTCGCTGCCTCTACGTACAAATTCTCTTTCTCGACAGCTACTAGACCTCTTGAGAGCCTGGCGAAGACCGGAGCCTCCGCTACCCCTATCGCTATAATTACGCTTTCGAGACCTGGTCCGAGGACTGTGACTATGGCTAACGCTAACAACACTGCTGGAAAGCTCATGAGAGCATCGACTACTCTCGAGACCAAGAGATCAACATAGCCTCCTATGTATCCAGCTAAGAGGCCTACAGTAGTTCCTAAGACTACAGCTACGGTTACAGACGATAAGATCACAAAGACGGCTACTTTGGTTCCAAATAATATCCTTATTAGCATGTCTCTTCCCAAGTGGTCTGTGCCTAGTGGGTGCTTGAGACTTGGTAGCTGAAGCCTTTCAGCTAGATTTATGTTTGCATAAACGCTTTCTGAGACGACTCCAGCATAGAGAAGGACGGTGGTAGTGAGCGCTATAAGAAAGGTTCCACTCACGATGCAGAAAGCGATCAACGATGTTAGATCTTCTCTGAAATAGTTCAGAAGGCGGATATTGACGTGGAAGACGTGAGAGAGTCCTTTAAAGTGAGTCCAGCGCTTCATTGCTTTTCACGCTTTGACTTTTTCGAGCTTCACTCTAGGGTCTACTAAGTAGTATAAGATGTCTATCAGCAGGTTTACAGTCATCACTACTATGGCTACAAACAATATGCCTCCGAAGACTACAGGGTAGTCTCTCGCTAGTATGGCGTCATAGATCATAGAGCCTATACCGGGGTACTTGAATACGGTTTCTGTGATAACAGCTCCGCCCATCAAGATCCCGAACCTGAGTCCGATTATGGTTATGATGGGAACTATGGCGTTTCTCATTATGTAACCTAAAATCACTTTGAACTCGCTGAGCCCTCTGGCTCTAGCAGCGATCACGTAGTCTTGCGTTGCAGTCTCGAGCATTGAGGCTCTCGACACCCTAGCTATCATTCCGAAGTTGACAACACCTAGCGTGATTGCAGGCAGTATTAGGTGTTTGAGCCCTCCTCTCTCTCCTGGAGGCAGTAGTTGTAGATAGACAGCGAATATGAGGATAAGGACGAGGCCCCACCAAAAAACAGGGATCGAGTAACTAGCTACACTAAGTACTCTGATCGTTTTATCGATCAACGAGTTTGGCTTTCCTACGCTAATCAAAGCCATTGAGAGCCCTACAACGGTAGCTATCACTATGCTAGCTACAGTCAGCTCTAGCGTTGCCTGAAACCTTCTCAACACTAGTTGTAGAACAGGCTCACCTGTTCCTACAGACTTACCCCAATCTCCTTGAAGTACTCTCATAACGTAGAGGACGTATTGAGCCAACAGAGGTCTGTCGAGACCTAATTTCTTCTCCAACTCCTCTCTGACTTCAGGTGGAGGGTCGAACTCTCCATACATAACTCTTATAGGGTCGCCAGGAAGAGCTCTCATCAAAATGAAGACTACGAGAAGTATGATCAGGAGTGTGGGTACATAGAGAAAAAGCCTGTAGAAGACGTATCTCAACATTTTTGATTACCGCAACGGCTACCTGCTCTCTTCTTTTATCATAGTGTACGTAAGTATCCATCTTTCGATCGGCTGAATCTCAAAGCCTACGAGATTAGGCTTGGAGGCTACTATTATGTCTTCATAGTGTAAGAATATCCAAGGAGCGTCCTGCCATATGAGCCTTTGGGCTTCTGCGTAAAGCTGAGCTCTCTTAGTCAGGTCGGTCTCTGCTCTAGCGTTGTCGAGGAGTTTGTCGACTTCTGAGTTGCTATACTGCATTCTATTGAACGGAGCTCCCGTTCTGAAGAGAGAGTATAAACCGTAGTCTGCGTCTAACGTCACAGTAGACCAACCTAGTAGGAACAGGTCAAAGTCTTTCTGAGTGGTGACTCTAGATATGTACGCAGCCCACTCCATCACTTCAAGTTTGACTCTCAAACCAACAGCCTCAAGATAAGCCTTCACGGCTTCAGCTATCTCTCTGTCTTTTAGATATCTGCCTTGAGGTGTGATGAAGATGAGTTCTTTACCTTCCCATCCCGCTGCTCTAATCAGTTCACGAGCTTTAGTCGGATCGTATGAGTATGGGGTTTGTCTCGAGTAGCCGAAGACAGAGGGATGTATGGGAGCAGTGGCTACGCTCCCAGCGCCTTCTAATATGTGCCTCACAATGGCCTCTTTGTCTATGGCTAGATTGAGAGCTTGTCTCACTCTAACGTCAGGGATCCTCTCAACGTTGAGTCCTATGTATATCACTCTAACGCTTGGCATTTGAACGATTTGAAGACCTCTGTTTCTGAGTTGTCCTAAGTACTGAGGCGGAACGTGGGTTATAATGTCCACAGTACCGGCCTCTAAGAATGATACTCTTGTTGAGTCGTCAGGAATAGGTATCCACTCGATCCTTCTTACAGTAGGCTTGGGACCCCAGTAGTTCGCAAAGGCTTCGAGAACGGTTCTTTCTCCCTTTTTGTACTCGACGAATCTGTAAGGCCCTGTGCCTATGATGTAGTCAATGCTGTCTATAGGCGTGTTAGGGAAGCGCTCAGCGACCCAGGCTGGAATTATGGCTGTAGACGGGTGGGAGAGATGAGCTATCATAGGACCGAACGGGTACTTCAGGATCAGTCTGAAGGTCAGTTCATCAACTACCTGAACTTCTTTCACAAACTCTAGCAGAATCCTTGGAAGGCTCCCTACTCGAGGACCTCTCTCAAAACTGGCTTTTACGTCATGTGCTGTGAGGGGCTTTCCGTCGTGAAACTTAACTCCTGACTTAAGCCTGAACTCCCAAACGGTATCGTTAACCTTAGTGTACGACTCTACCAGATGTGGAACAAAAGTAGGAGTTCCTCTCTCGTCGAACTTGACTCTAAACAGAGTTTCGTAAACGTGTCCAAAGACGGATAGCGTTGGTGCATCGGTAGCTGCCTGGACATCTATTGTAGAGAGGTCAGCTCTTTGAGAGATCCTGAGCACATCTATTTCCTTGAAGGTCACAAGGACTTCTTCTTCGAGAGGTGGTCTCTCTGTAACGGGAGTCTCTTCAGGAGCTCGTAGAAACATGAGATAGCCTGCAGCTCCTATGAGGACAATGAGGACCAAAGCTAAGGCTACATATATAGTTTTTGAGTCTCTCACTATAATCTCACCCTTAGCTATCTTTAGAGTTAGTTATTTCAACAATCCTTTTATATTTTAATATGTGATCTCAGCGCATAGAAGAGCGCGATAAGCCTATCGCCCTCTTTTTCAGACGGAGAGCAGGTCGTAAAACGTTAAACGACTTCGCTTTTGGACCCTTAGCGCTTTAGACGCCTCCTTCTAGGAGATCTCAACTTGAGGCGTAGAACGACTTGTAGAGAGTTCTCTACAACACGATTAAGTCCAAGGCCTTCTTCGTAGAGCGCGATTATAGCCGTTCTACCTGGTTCTACTTTGATATCCGCTTCTTGTCTTAGAGTTCTCACTTTAATCGTGTTCGGATATACGTATCCTCTGTTTTCGAACTCCTCTATTACTTTTTTAAACGACCTCGATAGTCTTTGGGCCATCCCTTTCTCTGTGTACACCACAACGTCTGCTGGAGAAGTTCGTGAGTCTAGAAGCGCTACTAAGATGCCGTAGGCCAAAGCTCTAGCGATTAAAGCAGGACTAGGACTCTTGACCAGAGCTTCAACCAAGACTCTTCGCTGTCCTTCTTTCTTTACATAAATGCCTCTAGCTACAGCTAGTCTCAGCGCTTCTCTTATCATTTCTTCAACTACCTTCTCTTCGAAGCTAGAACCACCTATTTCAAAGTATTCGACCACGACATCGCGAGCTCTAGTCTCTCCCTCTCTGACCAAGAGTTCAGCTAATCTGAAGGCGGCTATCAGCTTCGCAAGACTCTCGTATCTGAGCGCTCTGACAGTCGAGAGCAAGACGTCCTTCCACTCTTTTCTACGTTTAATCTCAACAAAACAGTATCTGTCAAATTCTCCAGAACTCTCGAAGTCTTCGCTCACGTACACCCTCTTACCGAAGCCTCTTGCGATCACATATCCCTCCTCCTTTTCTAGAGCAACACCAGTAACTATCTCGTAGTCAGCGAGCCCCGCTAGAGAGAGCACGTGTAGAGACTTCTCTAGCTCTTCCTCGCTTATCCGGACCTCAAACCTCTTTTCCAGCTCTCCCATCAGCTCAGAGACTCTAAAAGCTAGTCGCTCTGATCTAAGCTCTTCCGAAACCTCGACCAACGTTTTCCACAAGCTCTCGACTACTCTAAACCTTGGTTGTTGTCTCCAAACCATGGAGAGCCTCTTTCGGAATTCAGAACGTCCTGAATGTATCAATACGCAACGAGCTTCTTTACCGTCGCGTCCTCCTCGTCCAACTTCCTGATAGTAATCCTCTATGCTTTCGCTCATCATGTAATGTACAACCCATCTGATGTAGGGTATGTCGACTCCCATTCCGAAAGCCTTAGTGGCCACGATTATTCGTGGAGATTTCCTCTCTCCTTTGACAACAGAACGGATCAACTCAAGAGCTTCGCTTCTCTCTCGTTTTGACATTTGACCATGATATACTAGCGTCTCTTCCTTTAAGGTCTCCTTTATACGACGCGCTATTTCTTCTGCGCTCTCTTCCTCTCTAGAAGGTTTTACATAGGGAACGAAGACTACGCCTATCCAAGGACCTCCGCTATGCTTGTCAGCCCAATCTCTCAGCTCAGCTATGACTTCAAGAAGAGCTTCAAGCTTTTTTGAAGAAGGAACTTTGATAGCCTCTAATCTCAAGTTTCTTCTCGTCACAGCGCTCCTGACGACCTTAGGCTTCCCACTTAAGGAAATAGGTTCTACAAAGACCTCTCTGCCCTCTACGATCTCGAATTCTGAGATATCAAGTTCTTGAGCCAGCTTCTTCAGCTCTCCTTCAGACAGAGTGGCAGTAAAGGTAGCTATTGGAAGCCATCGCTTTTCAGCTCTAGCCTTTCTGATGAAGGAGAGCGCGTTTGCATAAGCAGGTCTGAAAGTGTAACCCCAGCGTATAGCACAATGTACTTCGTCTAGGATGATGTAACTGACCAGTCCCTTCTCTATCAGCCTTCTGGTTTCTTTCTTCTCGACTTGTTCTGGGGTAGCGTAAACGATCTCGACCTCGCCAGCAACGGCTTTTGCTAAACACTCAAGCCTCTCAGCTGGAGTCACATAACCGTCAAGTCTACAAGCCTTCACACCAGCTTTCTCTAGAGCCGTTATCTGATCTTCTATGAGAGCTATAAGAGGAGATACGACAAGAGCAGGTCTTCCAGTGGCTTTGTGTAAAGCCAGAGCAACGCTTTGAAATATCAGCGACTTTCCTGCTCCAGTGGGGAGGAGAGCGATCACAGCGGGCTTCTCGTAGCTGTAGCCTCTTACGTATGGCTCGAGCATGTAGAGAGCTATCCTCTTCTGATAGGGTCTAAGCTCTAATCCCCACTTCTCTTTCGCTATTTTCTCAACAGTATCCAGAGCTCTGTGCTGGTTCTCGAACACGAAGAGTCCTTTCGGCTTTCCGATGTCTTCAGGTTCGACACTCAGCTCCTTAAAGGAGAGACCTTGGGAGAGCTCGCTCCATCCGCTGACGACTATCAGAGGGCCTCTTGATGCTTCAGCTAACGCTAAGACTGTTTGTCTTAAACTAACTTTTAGGTCTGTAGACAGCTTTTTCAGATCTTCAGTTGTAGGCACTATGACTTTAGAACACTCAAAAACATCTTCCAGCTTTTCAACTGTTCTTAGACCTAAGGAGAAACTCATTAGTCTAGAGGCTGAGGTAGTAGCGAAGACGCAGGCATTAGAGTCTGCTAAAGACAGAACGAATCCAAACACTCTGCTCATGTCTAAGAGACTAAGGTTCTCAGCTCCCTTAATCACGTAGATAGGCTCGACGGATGTAGTAAGGACCTCAGCGTAGTGAGGAACATTTTTCACGTCGGCCACAGAGATCCACAACCTCTTTGAGACTCTCCACAAACTGGAGAGGAGTTCCTCCAGTTCTAGTCCCGCTAGAGAAGCGCATGAGTGAGCGGACTCGACGAAAACTACATTCAGTTTCCTGTTCTGAGTCTCCAGAGCTTTAACCAAGTCTATAACGTCTTTACAGTAAACGGCGAAGGGAAGAGCGGCTTCGGTGTGTTTCATTAGTTTCTCCAAGAGGGTCAAGCGTTCGTTAAAGCCTGAGAGGACGGAAAGAGAATTGAAAACTTCCCTTTCGCTACATGCACCTCGAGCTATCGCTGAGCGGAAGAAGGCTTTGACTCCTCCAGGGAGTTCCAAAACGTAATCGAAAGAGGGAGACAGCTTGCGAGAAGTCCAGACTCTTGGACTACAGCTGTTAATCCTACGGGGAGTCAAAAACACATCTATGCCTTCGGGTAACGCGGGGTCTGCTAGCTTATAGGGAGCCTCTGAGAACTGTTCGCATAGATTCTCTACTCCATTGAGTTCTCGTATAGACTTCGAGACCTCTTTACAAGACCCCAAGGAGGAGAGCACTCCAATGAGTTTAAGGGATGAGAGCAGAAGAGCATTAGCTCGGCTACTAGGAGCTTCATCATACGGTATGCTTAGAAGCGTCGATAATCTGCTAAGAGAGTAGCTAGGCTCTCCTGGAAGTGTTAGAACGGCTAGGTCGAGAAGGCTTACTAACTTCGTTCCTTTTGAGATGACGAGATCAACAAGTTCTCGAGGAGCAGACCTAGCGTTGTAGAACACAGTTACCTCAGGCTTGAAGTGCTCGAAGAGTTCTTGAAGAGAGCTAGGATGGACATCGAAGGAGGTCACAGCTCCTTCTCTGGACAGCATCGAGATCCCACAGAGGTGAGGCCACTCTTCATGGTCTATAGCTACAGCTCTAGCTCCAGACCTCGCTACAGAACATAGAGCATGGAATCCGACGGAGCACATATCGATAGCGGTACTGAAAAGCCCAAGTCTGATGAGCTTTTCAACAGCGTAGGTCTCAACAACAAGAGGGTTCAAGAAGAGCTTGAACAAAGTTGACTGAGTATGTCTAAGAACTTTTTTCTCGTCTGGCTCATCTTTAGAGTCCTTCAAGATTTTGCTTACCGCAAGAGCTGTCGTTGCTTCTCGAGCTAGAGCGATCAGACCCGTTAGCGCTATACCGAACAGTAGGGTTTCCAAGACTTCCTCCTTCCCGATTTGCCTCTTTGAGGGAGAGGTTTAGAGGTGGAGACTCAGCATCGATAAGCGAAACGCTGTTCAGTCTCCAGACGCTAGCTAGATGTGAAGAAGCTTTAGGAGTACATGAGAATGATAGTGAGTGTTCAAGTTGCAGGTCTACACGCTAGGCTATGGGGGTAGATCGCTCGAAGAGTTCATCAACATATTGAAACGCCTTAAGGTAGAAGCTGTCATAGATGTTCGCAGATGGAACGTCTCTCGTAGACTACCCGATTTCTCTGGCAGGTCGCTCGCTGAGGCTTTGAATAGAAGCGGTATCGAGTACTTTTGGATACCGGAGTTAGGCGGCTATAGGAGGTTCGGCGTAGATGTAGAAGACCACGGTATAGCTAAATGTTTTAAATCAGCAGGCTTTAGGGCATACGCTACGTACATAACGATGAACTCAGCTGTAAAACCCTATCTTGAAAAGCTTGTTCACATAGCTTCCGGTTCAGTATCTATGCTTCTTTGTCGAGAGAAGTACCCTTGGTTATGTCATCGTAAAATACTATCTGACTATTTATATGCAAAAGGCTTCAAGGTTCTACATGTAATCGATATAGATGACGTCTTTGAACACAGACTCAGCAAATGTGCAGTAGTCGTTAATGGAGAGCTTAGATACGTTTAAGCAGAGCGTTATAATCATCGCTATCCTTAGGCTAAGCTATCGACTCTGTAACCTCAAGACTTCCTATCTCATTTTAGACGACTTCCAGCTTAGAGAGCTAAAGACTCAATACCATAGACTTCGTTACGTTCAGACCGATAAGCCCGTCGCTATCTAGTACTTCAAACTCCTTTTTCCTTTATAATTGATCTTAACTGTTTCAGAGCAGAAGTTAGTCTTTAGTCAAACGTTATTTCGGTCTATCGGTAACTAAAAGAGTCTTTATCATAGTGAATTATTGTTATGAGAACGCTCTCGTGACTTAGGAGCTGATTCTTGTAGTCTAGACCGAATAATCCTTTAGCTACGCTGACCATAATTCTCAGAATTCGTCTCTACAACCTTATATCAGTTGACTGCATCTATTAAGTCTCCTGACTTCAAGCCACTGGGGCAGAGCTTGGAGTACAGGGTTTCTGAAAACGAACATCAGATAGACCTTCCGAAAAGGATCGTGGTGGGTAAGGGCATTCTAGAGAGAGCGGGATCTTATTTCACTGAGGTGTTCGGGAAGAGAGGTCTAGGCGTTCTCGTCGTCACGGGACCTAACGTTAAGACGTCTCTCTACCCGGTCCTCAAGCAAGCTCTTGAAGACGAGGGGCTTAGCGTCTGGGATGCTGTTGTCAGTGAGGCAAGTCTAGATGTAGCAATGAGTGTGCTTCAAGAAATCGATAGCTCTATCGACGTAATCATTGGGTTTGGAGGAGGCAAGTCTATAGACGTAGCCAAATACTCAGCCAAGCTCTCTAAAAGACCTTTCGTCAGCGTGCCAACGACTACGAGTCACGATGGGATAGCTTCTCCTTACGCTAGTCTCAAAGGCTTTGAGAGACCGCTCTCTAAACCAGCCAAACCTCCAGATTTGATAATGGTTGACTTAGAGGCAGTCCTCAGAGCTCCTAGAAGGTATAACGTAGCTGGCTTCGGGGATCTAGTGGGCAAATTGACAGCAGTAAGGGACTGGAGGTTAGCAAGCTTACTGAAGGGAGAATATTATGGAGAGTACTCAGCTACTATATCTCTGACTAGCGCTAAGCACGCTATGAACAAGTACAGAGAGCTCGCTAACAACACAGTAGAGGGCTTCAAGGTCCTAGTAGAAGGGCTTATAAGTAGCGGTATAGCTATGTGTATAGCTGGGAGCTCTAGACCTGCCAGCGGCTCAGAGCACCTTATAGCTCACGCCATATCGCTAGTGTCTAAGAACCCTCCACTTCACGGAGAGGCAGTAGCCGTAGGAACGGTGATAGCGGCAGGGCTTCATGGGATCAACTGGAGGAAAATCAAATCGGTTCTCAAAAGCGTTGGTCTTCCGACTACAGCTAAAGAGCTCGGGATAAGCGATGAGGAGCTCGTAGAGGCAATATCTATAGCTCCTACGATCAGACCCGAGAGATATACGATACTTGGAGACAAACAAATAGACCTAGAGGTAGCTCATAAGCTAGCGGCGAGAATGGAAGTAATCGAGGTCTAATCAGTGGTAGACCTCGACTCTAAAGTTTTCTCTCCTTACGAGTTCTCAAAAGAGATCTTAGAACTCTCTTTTAGGTACAACTACGAACCTAGCGTCATCTACAGACTTGTTGAGACCGTAGGCCTTTTGGAAGCTGAAGAGGTCTTAAAGGCTAACGAAACGCCTCTTCCGGAAACGCTGAGATGTAACGACTATTTGATCGATTGTAAAGCTCTCGAAGAGAGACTCGAGAATAAGGGTTTTGAGTTAAAGAAAATACCTTGGCTTCCTCACGGTTACGAGGTAGAGAGAGCTCCTATCAGCCTAGGGGCTACACACGAGTATCTGCTCGGTTACTACTACATCCAGGACCCAGGCTCCATGCTTGCAGGCTATGCGCTCGATCCAAAGCCTGAAGAGGTCATTGTAGACATGTGTGCAGCTCCTGGAGGAAAAGCTACTCAGATACTACAACTTACTCGTGACAGAGCGAAGCTGATAGCGGTAGAGAAGTCTAGAAGGAGAATGAGGAGTTTACGATCTCACCTTCAGAGAATGGGCTTCAGTAGCTTCGTTTTAGTGAGAATGGACGCTCTAGCGTTGCCAGAAGTCATTAGAGCCGATAGGGTTCTCTTAGACGCTCCTAGTTCAGGAGAGGGTATAATAAGAAAAGACCCTAACAGAAAAAGAAAAGGGAAGCTAGAAGACATTAAAGCTCTTCACGAACTCCAAGTCAGACTTCTAGAGAAAGCATATAGATTATTGAAAGAAGGCGGAGTTCTACTTTATGCAGCGTGCTCTACAGCTGTAGAAGAGGGAGAGTACGTGATCCACAAGGTCTTAGAGAGACACAACGACCTCAGAGTAGAGAAAATAGAAATCCCTGTGCTTTCGAGAGGGATCACGAGCTATAGAGGAGCGGAATTCAATCCTGAACTCGCTCTTTGCGGAAGGCTTTGGCCTCATGTACAAGGCTACGAGGGTTTTTTTGTCTGTAGATTAGTGAAAGAGAGGAGATAGAGTGAACGTTAAGGGACCACGTCTTAGACACCCAAAACTCGAGGAGCTAAAGTCCTTGGAACGATTCCTTTCGAGACTAGGACTCAAAGTGAAGGAGATAGCGGAGAACGTTATGGCTCTCGAGGTACCTAAAGCTAAATATGTGGAACTCTTCGAAGTCCCGATGTGGGTTCTCGAGTTGCTAGATGTCCTTCCCTTTCACTATGCTTCAGGTCTCTACTTGGGTTATGTTGAAAAAGGTAGATTCAAGCCTGGTCTTCCTCTGGCTAGGAGACTCTCTTCGCTTTGCGGACGTACGTTTAAGTGTTTTGTGGTGGATTGGGAAGGAGAGAAGAGGTTTCTCTACGGGAGAGAGGTCTCAGAGAGACATATTATTGAGTGGACTGAAGGAGTCTCTACGGTATTAAACCAAATCGGAGAGCCTTTGGGATGGGGCAGAGGGGTCGTAAGGAAAGGGGAACGAGTTCTGAAGCCTCTTTGGGATTTGGGTTGGTATCTTAGAAGAGGTGGTTAGTCAAGAGGTTCAGCTGAAAACCCAGTTCTACATTCAATCTTCTTCTCTGCACAAACCTTTCTCATTGTGTTGATCACGTTCTCTAGCCATGCTTTATTCCTGGCTTTCAGAGCGTACTCTCTAAGAGGGTGATGTTCTTCGAACATGAAAGGCTTGACTCTAAGAGGATCGAAGTAAAGTATTGAGCGCGTTCTTACCGCTATTTCGGTCACTGCCTCAACTGTAGCCAGGTCGTCGTTTATCTCAGGTATGATGGGACCATAGAAGACCCAGGTCGTCACCCCTCTTTTAGCGAGTTCTTCAAGAGCGTTTATACGAGCTTTCGGAGGAGGAGCGTGAGGCTCTATGAAGCTGGCAACTTTTCTATCCACTGTCGTTATAGTAAAGCCCACATCGACAAGCTTTCTATGAGCTTCTATAAGGTCTAAGTCTCTGAGCACCATAGGGTTCTTCGTCTGAACGCTAACACGAAATCCGCGAGACAGTAGGATTTCGAGAGACCTCCTAGTGAGCTTGAAGACGGACTCTATGGGCTGATATGGGTCAGTGATAGTACTCACACATATTGAACTCTTCGAGATCTTTTTGATCTCTTTCTCGAGAACCTTGAACACGTTTATCTTAGCTACGACCGCTTGACCCCAATTCTCTCTGACTCTCTTGTCGTTTACATAAAGCCTTGCGTAACAGTAAAGACAACCATGTGAACATCCCACATAGGGGTTGAGAGCGTAATCGGCGTCTGGAAGTCCTGTTTTTGAGAGAGCTCTTCTAACTCTCTCAACTGCTACCGCTATTCTTCCGAATCTTCTAATCCTGCAGATAATCATCGAGGCTCCTCTCAAATACTACTGTCTTCAACAACCTTGAGGCTCTGAACCAGCGCTTCCAGCTTAATCTACTTTCTTTGTTTATGAGTTCTGCGACTTCTTTTAGCTCGTTTGTTCTAAGAATAGGACCTTTTCTGAACATAGCTCTAGCCATTTCTCTAACGAACCAGACTCCGATAGGTATGTTGAACCCCTCGTATATTTCTCTCATCATGATTACAGCGGCTTGTTTTCTTCTTTTCTCAAGGTGTTCGAGAACAGCTAACATGCTAGCGTAGTAGCAACCGCCGATACTCGGGTAGTCAGTTCTCCCATCATATAGCTCGTAGTCTCCCTCGACTACGACCTCCTCTGTAGGGTTCCAAGTAGACCCAGGCCACCAGGCCTCCATCCACTCAAAGCTCCAGACTCTAGGCAAAAGCACAGCTATGAAGAGATTGTCATAGCCTTTGTGTAAATACACCTCGATCTCGCTGATCGGTTCGTAGCTCTTCACTTTCTTGAGAAGCGTTCTTGAGAGTATAGAGTCTACAGCCGTTATGCTCCATCTCGTCGGTACTAACCTTCTAGCTCTTCTTGTGCCAAGAGCTCCTACGCTTAGAAGTCTCTGTATATGGGATACCGGTACTCCTTCTTTGTACAAAGTCCACACAGCATCAACGGTCTTTAGGTCAATATCTGAGTAAACCTTCTCTACAGGTTTCAGTACAGTTAGGTTTCCTTTAACCACTATCTTCTCAAGAGGAGATCCAGGACCCATAGGAGGTAGCTCTTCGCTAAGAGCTACTCTGGGTTTAGGAGGTTTAGCTAAGACCATGAACACGTCGACAGGTCTTGAACTTAAAGCCAAAAACCTCAGCTCTTCTACTAGCTTGTCATCAAGCTTGAGGACATGTGTATGACTCCATCCGTAGACCATACTGAGCCTGTAGTCTAGCACCTCCTCAAGTTTGAGTCCTAGCCAGAGCTCGGGGAAATCAAAGACCTTTGTGTCCCCGGTCTCAGGAGGAGTCGCTGGACCAATCCTGACCTTGGGATAACCGGTTCTACCGACGAAGACTGAAGGTGGACTAGAGCCCTCGACAACATTAGACCTCGTTATTGGCGTCAGCCTCAAGAGAGCTGAGGACTTGGCTAAGACCGGACAATAGGCTAGTCCGCAGAAGCCTCTTCCTCTACACGTCACGCAGAGCTTAAAGTCAACTCTTCTCAGAGCGACTCCCGAGATTGGAAAACGCTTAAAGGCTTTAACTTCAATCTCTAGAACTAACTTCTGAACCTCACAACTCTGATCAGCTTCTCGACATCTACAGCTTAAGCTTCTTCTCTCAGAGTTCTTAACTCTTCAGCTCTGATTCTTAGAGTCTAAGGATTTTGTTCGATTTTGTTCAATGCCTCTAGAAGCTCGAGTTCGGCTACAGGCTTCCGTTTGCTCCTTTAGACCTCCGTTCTTGTTGTATCGAGTTTTGTGTAGTTCGTGCTAGCTCTCCTTTGTTTGCCAGATCCTCTGGAACTACGTAGACCTTTAGGCTTTGACTGATCTTGACTTTTGAGGTCAGAGATCGCAGACTTTCTTTACGATCAGCTTCATCTTCACGTCTTTTAGCGACTCGTAGCTCATAGCGTTAATGTCAGTCTCGAGCTGAGAGGCGCAACGTTAAACGTTTCAACTAGCTTATTGCATGAGCCTCTTTAGAACAGCTCTTCCCTCTTCGGTTTCTGAAAGGAGTTCTGTCAGCCTTTTGAGTTTAGCTAAAGTCAGAGGGTCTAGAGCGTGTTCCAGCTCGTGAGCATCTCTCTCAACGACATCATCAGGTAGCCCTAAGAGCGTTAGGAACCTCTTCACTGTTTCATGTTTAGCTGAGGTAGCTTCAGCGTAGGCTCTACCAAGACTAGTCAGCGTTACTCCTCCATGTTTCTCATAGTTTACAAGACCTTCTTTGCTTAATTTCTTAAGCGCTTGAACTACAGTGGGAGGCTTCACGCCTAAAGCGGTCGCTATGTCTTTTACTCTAGCGTAACCTTTGACTTGAGAAACCTCGTAGATACATCTTAAATAGTCTTCGCTCTTACCGTACCTTCTCCGATTCAAGTTCTTGCATCCTCACCAAGATCATTGGAGTCAGAGAAGCTAAACTATTCGCTTGACTTTCAGCTTCAGAACTCTTCAAGAGAACGTAGACAAGAACAAAGGCAAGAACCAAAGAAAAGATAGCCCAGAGGAACAGAAGGAATCCAGCTTTCTCATATACAACAAACACTAAGCTCTTTTCTTCGATAGGCTTCTCTAGCTTTAAAATTCCAGCTAAAGTTGTGAAGGAGCCTAGCGTTGGCAGTGCTGGAAGCACGTCGTTAGCTACAACTCTGAGAAGCGAGTAGAGGAGAGTGAGAGCTAGAGCTGAGATCAAAGCAGAAGAGGCTAAGAACTCTACGGCCTCGAGCTCTCTCCTTCTGGCTAGACGATAAAGTCCAGCTGTGACTGAGGCTAAGTTTAGAAAAGCTATTACGCCTACCACCAAAGATACTTTTCTTACGCTGTCTAGAGGAGGAACTCTGACCTCTGTTCCTAGAATTTCTAGCTCATAACCTAACAGGCTTATGTGACCAGAGATAGCTTGACCTTTATAGGAGACTAGCTCGGTGACGAGAGCGTAGAGAACTAGTAGGGACGCCAGAGCTGAAGAAACAGCTGTAATTTTTACCAAAGCTCTGATCTCGTTAACCTGCAAAGACCTCTACCCCTCTAGCTCTTTCAACTCCCAAAAAGACGTAGTTTATCCTGACATCGTAGACTCCAGGTCCAGGAACCTCAACTAACAGAACTCCCAAAGGTTCTATGGTCTTCAAGCTTCTCTCTACTATCGTCAACCTGTTCTTATCTATTATCGTAACCATCACCTCTAGAGGCACACGGTTGCGGTTAATCACGAAAACTTTAGATCCTGAGACCTCTATGTCGGGCTCTCTCCACATGAAAGAAGCTACATATCTTCCTTCAAGTCTACCTATATCGAGGTCTATAGAACAAGATGTTCTGACGAACTCATAGATTGATGCAGGCGGAGTTGGAGGCACGTAGGGTCTTTCGGCAGACCTCACGCTATAGAGCCACTCAAAGTACTCTTCAGGCAAGCGTACTTTCACAGTGTTCTGAACAACTCTCGTTTCGAGTTGGCCGAACCCATCTACGCTACAGGAGGCGGACCTAATCTCTAGGTTCTCGAGACCGAGCTCTACGATGAAGAGTCCCTCTTCTAGGTTAATCCTAACACTGTTCAGCTTGATTTCGGGTATTGGATAGGTTAAAGGGCTCTGATCTATGTAGAGAGATCCAACGGCAACAGCGTTAATAACCAAGGCTATAGAGGTCACAGTGGTCAAAATCTTGAAGCCTCTTGGTGCTAGAGTGAGAGTAGCGTGCGTTAGTAAAGCTGTCGCTAAGATCACAGATAGAGCCCAAAGGATAGTCGGTATCTCTAAAATCACGCTATAAGTAGGGTTTTCTGAAGTAGTGTTCTCACTTAACTGACAGGTGGTTCTCAGAGGGTCCCAGCAGTAAAACGTTTTGTTTCCAGTAAGGAGAACGTAAGAGGCGACTCCTACGAACGCTGGAAAAGAGTTGGAAGGGCCTATAAGAGCTACGGGGAACCAAAGGAGTTTGCCTAGAAGCAGAGCAGAGATTATCAAACCTAGGATTAAAGAAGCTAAAGCTGAAGTGCGAGAAAAAAGAAAAGAAGGCAAAGGGAAGCCCTCTAGGTCTCTACTAATTACCTAGGAGGCTCAGTCGAATGGCTCACGTAGAAGCCAACTCTGAACGTAGCTGTGCCAGCGCTTTGAGCATCAATGAATAAGTCTAACTGAACGCCTTCATCAGGATCTAGGGTAAAGCTCGCCATATAACCTATTATCGTTAGGTCTAACTTTGTTACTAGTAGACTACCCTTGTAGACTCTGAGTTCGGCTACTGTCACAGGTATTTCGGTTATTGCGTCCTCAACTACTAAAGTGACGTAAGTCGGAGTCGTTACTCCTCTACTGTAGTAGCCAAAGCCGTAGAAGTCCTTTATGTACCAGCTACCTACAGCGAGAGGTAGCGTGACGCTTATAGACTCATAAAGCATGTAGTCGTTGAATCTACAGACAACATCGCCAGGAGTTATAGTTATGTAGTTGTTACCGTATGTGACAGCGTTATAGTTGGTACCGGCTAGAGGCAGTGGAATGCCTGGTTGGGCTGCGCTGCTGTAAAAACCTGTACAGGTAGCTCCTGCGGCCTGTTCGGGTCCGACGACAGTGATCGTGCCGGAAAGCCATCTATATGCAAAAGCAGCTGCGTTGGCTACGGCTAGTAGAGCTACTATCGCTAGAGTTCCTAGGACTAAGAGTTTTCTTTCCATGCAGCAGTTACACCTCTGTTTCGTGTCTTTCTTAGAAGTGTTTACAGCTAAAAAACTTTATAGTCTAAAGGGGGTCGGTCGTTCCGGCTCTCGTCATCTCCTCTGGCGACCCTCTTACACCTCATCCCTAGAGAACGTTTTCCCTTCTGGGCTATTAGGCTCTTTTTGTAGAGACTTTCCGAATCGGCTCAGAGACCTTGGCGAACAGAGTTCCATGAGTCCGAACTCCAAACATATAAAGGCGGGAGGTTCAGCAGACTTCGGTGAGGAGGAGCCGCGGTAGTATAGCCTGGACCAGTATGCGGGCCTGTCAAGCCCGTGACCCGGGTTCAAATCCCGGCCGCGGCGCCATAGCTCAACTCTTCTACAGCAAGGACAAACTCAAGGCTTCTACGTTCATATGAAGACCTCTGGGTATAAGAGACCTCTCTTGAAGACCTAAGAAGGGTGTTGAACAGATTGACTCTGAAGACTACTAGAGCAAAGCTTGAGATTCCTCCCAACATCGTTGAGGAACTTCTAGCTCTTCATGCAGCATTTGATGCTGAGAGCGGACATCTAGTCTGTCACACCTCTCCACTAAAAGTCATCGTAGTGGAGTCTCGTTCACGTATAGTTCCGCTCGTCCAGATCGGAAACTGTACTTACGCTACTGTTGGCGAGGAGAATGTAAAGGCTTTAGTCGAAGGGTCGGAGGGTAGCGCAACTCTGGTCGTGAGATCGACAGACATCTTCGAAATCGGTTCCTTCAAGATAGTGAACAGAGAGGTTCTCGAGATCCTCGGGAGCTTCTCAGTCTATTCGATGGACGTTTATGTAGCGGTTCTTGACGGAAGTCCAGCAGGTCTAATCACTCTAAAAGGCGAAGGAGCGACTTTAGCCATTCTGGCAACAAGTTGTGAAGAGGAGAGAAGGAAGGAACCGCTCCACGTATAATAGCTCTGGGACTTCTAGCACTATCTTCATCTGGGTTTAAGATTTGGCGCTCAGAGTCGGACTTTTAGCTCTTCAAGGAGGATTCGAAGAACATATTCACATGGTCTCTAGAGCGTGCAAAGAGCTAGGGCTTGAGTGCGAGGTTCTGTTCGTGAAAAAGCCTGAAGATCTGAGCAAGGTTTCAGCTTTGATATTACCTGGAGGCGAGTCTACAACGATCAAGAAGCTGATGGAGAAAACAGGGCTCACAAAGGAACTCTCTAAGACTTTAGAAGCAGGGCTTCCAGCTATGGGGGTCTGTGCTGGAGCTATACTGCTAGCGGGACGAGTAGTAGATGGGACTACGGGAAAGAGCTATGGGACAGGTCTAGGATGCTTAAGGGCTAATGTGATCAGGAATTACTTCGGGAGACAGAGAGAGTCCTTTGAAGTTGACCTGAAGCTCAACATACCTTTAGAGCCTGAGAGACCTTTCAGAGCGGTGTTCATTAGAGCTCCTGTGTTCACAGACGTTGGCGAAGGAGTTAAAGTGCTTGGCGAACTTGAAGGATATCCTGTAGCTTTAGAACAGGACTCTATAATAGCTCTAGCCTTTCATCCTGAGCTGACAGGAGACGTTAGACTTCACAAACTCTTCTTAATGAAAGCGTTCTAGACTCCGCGAGTCTGTAAGAGTTCTTCAGGTCTCAAAGTCCTTATGTCTATCCCCATCATAGACTTGGTCTCGCTGACCATGGACTGAGCGTCCAACACTTTCTCGGGGTCGTCCCAAAAGGCTGTAGCGAGCACTATTGCTTCAGCTCTGGTCTGAGGGTCTTCGCTCTTGAAGATACCGGAACCCACGAAGACACCATCAGCTCCTAGCCACATCATCAAAGCAGCATCGGCTGGAGTGGCTATACCTCCAGCAGCGAAGTTTACTACAGGAAGTCTACCTATGCGAGCTGTCAAGTCCACGAGTTCTGGAGGCACTCCGTACTCTCTAGCCGTTCGTACTCTATCCTCAGAAGCTAGGACTCTGATTTTAGCTATCTCAGCGTTTATGGTTCTCATGTGTTTAACGGCTTCAGCCACGTTCCCTGTTCCAGCCTCGCCTTTTGTTCTGATCCAAGAAGACCCTTCGTATATCCTTCTTAGAGCCTCACCTAAATCTCTAGCTCCGTTTATGAAGGGCACTCTAAAGAGCCACTTGTTTATGTGTCTCTGTTCATCAGCTGGAGTCAGGACCTCGCTCTCATCGATAGCGTCAACTCCCAACTCTTCCAGAATCACAGCCTCGTAGTAATGCCCAATTCTGACCTTAGCTGTCACGGGTATGCTTACAGTCTCCATTACCTCTCTTATCACCTTAGGGTCTGCCATTCTGGCCACGCCTCCGCTTTTTCTCACATCGTAGGGTAGCTTGTCCAAAACCATTACAGAAACTGCTCCAGCCTCTTCAGCTATTTCTGCTTGTTTGGGATTCGTTACATCCATACAGACTCCTCCTTTCTGAAAAACAGGAAACCCGTACTTGACCCTTAGAGTTCCTCTTTTTGGCACAGTTATGGCGTCAGGGAGTCTATCAGGACCGTAGTTGAAGTAAAGTCCTTCGCTCTTTAGAATGTCTGCCACCTCTACGAGTCTGTAGAAGAATTCGACTATAGCGTTGAAGCCTACCTCTACAAGCCTATAGTCGACCGGTCTCCTGAGTCTGGACAACCTTACAGGCCCTGAAGGCTTTCCAAAGCTCAAAACCTATAAGCGTTGAGGGGGTTCTCGAAACAGCTCTGGGGCATTCGATGTCTCAAAACAAAAGAGGGTTCTTGAGAGCTTCTGAGGCAGTAGCAGCATCCTATCTCGAAAGCATGGGCTTTAAGATAATCGAGGTACATAAGAAGGTCTCTCTAGGAGGAGTAGATGTAAGCGATGTAGACATAGTAGCAGAGAAGGACAACGTAATGTACGCTATTGAAGTTAAGAGCGGAGCTGTGGATGTAGATGCAATCAGACAAGCTTATGCTAACGCTAAGGTCTTAGGAATGAAGCCTGCTGTCGTTGGACGCGGACTTGCTGATGAGAGAGCCTCAGCTTTAGCTAAAGAGCTCGGGGTCGAGGTTTACCTTCTCTCAGATCTCTTAGTTGTTCAAGCGTCAGAACTCAGAGACATAGTGTATGAGGCTGTCTATAGTGCTCTAAACGACCTTTTGAGCTTTCTAGCTTCATGCGTAGAACTTAGGCCAGAGGACGAAAGAGTCGTAGAGGCTTTAGCTACGTCTTCCACCATTTTGAGCGTTGCGGAGAAGCTTGGAGTCTCAGAGCAGGAGGCAGCTAAACTCATTGCGTCTCTAAGCGAAAGAGGAGTCCTCCCTCGAGGCTCTATTAGGGTCCTCTCTTTGGCATCAAAAGCGATACTCCTATGTAGAAACAGGCTTTCCTCAACGAACTCTTCAAACCATTCAACAAATACTAAAGTTTAAAATAGGTTAATAAGTCATAAAAAGAGGGGGTGAGGGGGTTTTGATGAAAGCCAAAAGTTTTGCTGCTTTGAGTCTGATAGCTTGGATTATAGCGGTCGCGTTGATGACTTCTCAGGTCGGGATGTTAGAGGAGAGATTATCGTACGACGAGACTATCTTCTTACGCAAAGAGCTAGAGAGCTATGTGGGTCTCTCTAAGCTAAACGAAGCAGGGTTACAGATGAAAACTGGTGAAACTATAGTCGTTATATATAAGCCTGTAGACTTGAGCAGAGCTAGACTCGTCGAGAGCGTTCTGCAGGAATCTTTGAGAGAGTTTGGAGGAACTATCATAGGCCCCTACTCGCTATACTCTCAAGTGGTTAATACAGCGCTCTATCAGCTCTCAACTAAGATAGCTGAGTCCCTTTCAAGCTATGAGCTTTTAGTTAAAACTGGACGTTCTGCTAACGAAACAGCTACATATCTCCAGATTGGGCTAGAGAGAACCTATGGGTTAGCTGAGACCTTTATGACCTTTTATCTCTTCGCAGTTCAGCAAGGACATCCGGACCCAGGTCTCTATGCTTATGAACAGCTCAGTAGAGCTGTATCTTCTGAGATGAAGCCTCTTCTCGACTTCTTCTATACAGCCTTCTCTAGCTACGAGCGAGAACTCGCTCTAGAAGAAGCGGCTAAGAAAGCCGCTATTGATTTAGGACGTTCTCTAGACCCGACTTTAGCTCAAGCTATGGAGTTCTTCGATCTAAACAACTACAGAGACAAGGACAGAGTCCTTCTATACGTCTACAATGCGTTCGGTCTTGAGAGCCTCCTCAGATTCGAAGTCTTTAAAGCTCTAGTGAAAAGCCCTCAGCCTGTAGCGCTAGCTTTAATCAAAGAAGAGCTTTCTAGAGCAGACCTATGTCTTACTGAGGCTTTTGAAAGATCGTTAAAAGGAGAGGGTCCTGAGTTGGCTATCGGTGTGTGCAAGACCTTCGTTGAGACGAAGCTTGTTCCTTTTCCTCAAGGTATTCCTGAAGACCTTAGACTTACATTCTTCTCTTTAGACGGAAAGTACTCTTTAGCTATAGGTTACACTTCTGTAGCGCTTAAAACCGAACAGGCTCTAAATGTTGAGAAGTACATCAGAGAGAGATTAGAGGGAGCTTTAGAGGAGCTTCATCTTTACGGCACGATTAACGTGAAGACTGAGAGACTCAAGGTTCTCGAGGAGGACAGCGGAAGAGTAGACAAGATAGTAGCGGCCTCTCTTCTAGTTATCACTACAACTCTCTTGGGAACCTTTTCTGCCTCTATACTGATATTCGTTGTTACAATAATTGCCCTCATTACAGCCTTAGGGATAATAAGCATCGCGGCTCTCTACACTGACATTTACTATCTGGGCAGACTCTTCATAGTCCCTCTAGTTTTCAGCATATCTGCCGATTACTCAATATACTATCTTTTCAGGGTTCTCGAGGAGAAGGAGAAAGGGAAGAGCTGGAACGATGCGGTTGTAGAGGCCTGGCGCAAGGTGTCTATAGCGCTTGCAATAGGCGGCTTGACTGGCATCGCAGGCTTCGCTGCGTTTCTCTTGAGCGACCACGGGTTGCTTAGAAGTGTCGGTATAGCTCTTTTGATCAGCGTCGCTATAGCCTTCTTGGCTAGTCTCACTCTCACTCCCGCTATACTTTTCTTCGCTGGAGAGAGACTTGTGGCTTGGCCTAGAAGAGAGCTGAAGATACCGGCTAGAGGGCTCGGGCCGAAACTGAGAAGAGCGTCCGAGCTAGTTTTGAGGTTCAGAACTCATATAATCTTAGCTTCTCTCATAGTTTTGGCTATCGGTCTCTACTTTGTCGCTACAACTCCTGTCACTCAGAATGTTTATCTAAGTTTTCCTCGAGACTCGAACTTCGTCAAGATGAGTGAGATCCTCTTTACACACTTCGATGTATCAAGGTTCTCAACTCTGCTTGTCGTAGCTGAGGGACAGAAGGAAGAACTCGAGACAGTAATCCGAGACCTCGAGTCTAGAGGGGTTATCGTGAGACACAGAACGTTAGCTGAAGAGCCTTATGTTGTTGTTGAGCTAGGCATAGCTGAAGACCCGCTGGGAGACGGCGCTAGAAAAGTAGTTTATGAGGTAAGGAGGGCTCTATCGGAACACAACATAAAAGCGTACGTTACAGGACTGTCTCCATTGCTTTCTGATACAATAGACGATCTAATGAAGGCGTTTTACATGAGGACTCTTCCAATAGCTCTATTGTTCGTAGCTTTAGTAATAGGGGTTCTTACAGGAAGTCTCTTCCAATCGGTTAGGATATTAGTTACAGCAGTCTTAGCTCTTCTTGTTAGCATCGTTGCGACAACCTCCTTTTTCAACTTCTATCTAGAACTACCTCATTTCACAAAGTCTGACAGCCTCTTCTATTGGGTCGTACCCATAATCCTTTGGGGCTTCACTATATCGACAGGAGTAGACTTTGAGGCCTTCCTGACCGCTAGGATCAAAGAAGAGTACGAGAGACTGAGAGACGTGAACTCATCTGTTCTAGAAGCTGTAGAGAAAACAGGCGTAGTGATAAGCGTGTTAGCAGTGATATATATAGCCGCCTTTGGTTCTTTAACCACATCATCTATACCTCTGCTTAAGATGATAGGCTTCGCCATAGCCGTATTCTTCTTCGTAGATGCTTTCATCACGAAAGTCGCAGTAGTTCCCGCTTACGTAAGCGCGCTGGATAAGCTGAACTGGTGGCCTCGAGAAAGATAGAGGAATATATAATAGCCTCTGATGATTTAGATACGAATCAGGCGGTCGAGTTGGTGTCGTGGAGAAGAGCTTTCGAGGCCTCAGTAATTTTAGTGTTGATGTATCTAGTCGTTATGGTTTTAGGTGGAACCATGCTACTCACTGGAATGGCAGCTATGACCCTCAGCAGAGCTCTAATTCCTATTGGGGTTCTCCTGATGTTCTTTGGATACCTGATCATATTGCTTGGAGCCACTACCGTGATCTTCAAGATGTTCACAGACCTGGTTGGAGAGGAGGTAGAGGATAGACTGATCACAAAGATCGACCTCATTAGACGAGAAATACAAAGCTTATCGAAGTTGGCTGAGCGACGTGAAGGAGGAGAGAGTTAGAAGAAGAAGGCGTCTGGAGACTTCTTCATCATCTCTTCTCTTTTCTTCTCCAAGAGTTCTATCAAGAGTTCGAGTAGCTCCTCCTCTTCGTCGTGTACTCTTTTACGCACATTCTTACTAATAGCTCTTGAAGCTCTCTTTTTGATCATCAACACGCTCTCCCGCTTTCAGAAGTTCGAGTATCGTCACTATAGTATTTGATAGAATGGACCCCGCGAGAGGTCTTGATAGACCTTATATATACAATTGTTTCGAAACAATAATTTTTTTAATAAAATTTTAAAAAAACAGATTTTTAGCAAGATTTGAGATCGAAGTAGTTCTTTTCCATCTATATGAACTTCTATAGAGGTTTTGGATCGAAAAGCTTCAGCGAAGGTGGAAGCATGGTGGGCCCGCGGGGACTCGAACCCCGGACCTCCGCCGTGTAAGGGCGGCGTCCTACCAGGCTAGACGACGGGCCCCCACCACAGCCTGTCTGCTCCAGGCTAATAAGCGCCTACCTTTTATACAGCTTAGGGGATAGCTTCTGAAACTTCGACGGAAGGCGGTAGTGTTCGACATAGACGGGGTTCTTATCGACTCTAGTTCCAGATTAGAAGCTTGTTTGAACGAAGCAGGAGCCAGAAAATTAGAGGAGCTCAGAGGAGGCTCTAGAGAAAGGTTCTGGAGTTGCTTTCTGAGCGAAAGATATCTCTATCTCGATAGGCCTAGGTCTGAGTACGTCAGATTAGCTCTTGACTATGCCTCTAGAGGCTATGCAATAGTGATCGTCACAGGCAGACCTGAGTTCATGAAGGAGCTGACTTTCAAACAGCTTGAAGAAATCGGACTGTTCTCCATTATGTCTGAAGCCCTATTCAGGAAGAACGGTGATCGCAGGAGCGACTCTCTGGTCAAAATAGAGGCGCTAAAGAAGGTAGTCTCTAAATACGATGTTGTTGCTGTCTATGAAGACTCGCAGGACGTAGCTGAAGAGATAAAGAGGACTCTACCTCAGCTTAGAGTAGTTCTTGTTTAGAAGGTTTCATAAGCTAGCGACCTCTTTGACTCTTGAGAGCTTGTATTAGGATAGCGTATGACATTAAGACTGAGGCCTTTAGTCTACACGGTCAGGAAGACAACAAGAGCAATAGACACAACTGAAGAGAGAAAAAGCTAGACGTAGAGATGGTTGAGGTAGACACTCTCTTAGACCTCTACGGCTTGACGTTCGATTACTCTCGACTTCTCGTAGCGAATCTGTCTTCTAGCTTGTCTCTAAAGAAGCAGTATAGAACTCTCTTCAGCAAGGCTCTCAGCCTTTTGGAAGAAGCTGAAGTGACAGGAACCCTCGTTTCAGACATCGAGCAGTTCGTCGTGCTAGCGAAGTCTATATCACGAAAGACTATCCCTATGCTTAACTTCCTGAAAGCGGACGATGTAATTGACCGGCTGTCTTCTTTAGTTGAAAAAGAACACACTCACCAATAGTCTTAATTAGACCTCTTAAAAGATAGAGGGCGTGAGAGCTGGGGCTTGAAGCTTTGAAGCTCTCGGCTAGGGAGGTCAAGCTGGAGGGGTTTGTGGCCGTTAGAGGTCCAGCAGTCGTTTCTGTTGTTCAGGGAGTTGTAGAGGTAATGGGATTTCTTCTCAAAGAGGGAACAGGTTTCGTAATACCTAGAGCTCGGGTAGCGATTCTGAGAGGAGAGGGAGCGACCATAGAGATAACGGGCGTTTCCAACGGTTCTGTGGTCGAGTTGCCTCAAGCAGAGTACGAAGAGATCTACAAGCTAGCGGAAGAGGCCTCACGCAAGAGAACTATGATCGTAGGTCCTGTAGATGTAGGTAAGAGCACTCTAGCTTCTATCATAGCTGGACGAGCGTTGAACTCTGGGCTGAGAGCAGAACTCATGACTATAGACGTAGGTCAAAACGAGATTTACTGTCCTGGATTCTCTGCTCTAGCTTCTGTGAACCCTCCGGCAATACCGGGCAATTCCGATTCCTTCACTGTTGTCTCCTCTTGTTTTGTTGGCTCCTTTTCGCCTAGCTTCATGTTGGAGAGATATATGAAATGTGCACAAGAACTTTCTCGCTTAGCTTCTAACACGCTAGTAGTAGACACAGACGGTTGGGTTGAGAACAAGGGACTCGAGGTCAAGGCTAAGGTCGCTCTAGATATTGGGATTAAGCTCGTTATAGCCTTGGGACTCGATAATGAGAAGGTCAAGACGTTCTTAGACGCAGGTCTTGACACAATTGTCTTCAAGCCTTTGGCTCGCTCAATCAAAACAAGCGAAGAGAGGAGACTACACAGAGAGAGGCTAATAGCTCAAAAGCTAGCAGGCGCTAGACAGCTATCGGTTCCATTAGACTTAGTCAGGTTTCTAGGAGACAAACCTAAGCTGAGACCAGGCTTTGGAGTTATAGCCTCTGCTTACGCTAGAGGGCAAGCACATCCAGGAGTGATCGTTAGAGTTGACGAGAAGAAAAGTAGAGCTATAGTGTTGACTAAAGCAACCGACATCTTAGAGCTAGTTGAGGTCGGGGTCTCAGAGATAGACTTGTCATGGCTTCAGGAGATCTCCAACATTAGCTAAGACCACTACTTTACAGAAATTTAGCTCTAGTCGTTCGAGAACTTCTGTGTTCAGGACTTAAAGGGGCTTAAAGAGATTTTGTTCTGAAGGGAGAGGTGATAGGAGACGAAGAGAGCAAAGCTAGGAAAGAGCAACGTTAGCGTTAGCTCGATAGGTCTTGGCTTATGGCAAGCTGGCTCTAGGCTTTGGTCTTCTCAGCTCTCTTCTAAAGACCTAGCGGAGGCTTTAGAGATAGCTCGAAGCTTTGGGATAGACCTTTTGGACACAGCTGAACTCTATGGATGGGGTAGATCTGAGGCTCTGTTAGGACAAGCGCTCAGCATAGTAGGCAGAGAAGGCTTCTTCGTAGCGAGCAAGGTGGCAGGCTTCAGAACGAGCTCTGATGAGGTGGTCAAGGCTGTAGCGGCTATCGATAGAAGGCTGGGGTTTTCAGTGGATTTGATACAGCTTCACTGGCCTCCTCCTTTCTGGATAGACCTTTGTAGACCTATAAGAGGGCTTGAGAAAGCGGTATCGGAAGGTCTAGCTCACTATTACGGACTTTCTAACTTTGATGTAGACCTAATTGAAAAAGCTTTAGAGTGTAGCAAAAGGTTAGAGCCAGTAAGCGATCAGGTTCAGTACAGTCTGGCCTTCAGGACTCCTGAGCTTAAGTTAAAACCTTTTCTCGATTCGAGAGGTCTCACTCTGATAGCTTGGAGCCCTTTGGCTAAAGGAGCTTTGGCTGGAGCTAGACCCACTAGTCTGGCTCAAAGGTTTGACAGAGTCTTCTTCGAGGCCTCTAAGGATTGGGAGTTACAGAAAGCTTTAGAAACAGTTTCGGCTAAGCTGAAAGCAAGCAAGGCTCAGATAGCTCTCGCATGGCTCGTGACTAAAAAAGCAATTCCTATACCTGGTTTTAGGAATCCGAAAAGAGTCGAAGAAATAGCGAGAGCTGGAACTCTAGAACTTCCCGAATGGGCTATAAGAGAGTTAGATGAAGCTTCTCAAAAGTACTTGAATAAATGGGGGTCTGCTGTCTGGTCTTCTCGCATGAGGCTCGTTCCAGCCTTATTACAAAAGGTTGCGCTTCGAGTCTTGGGAGGAGTTTAAGGATATCTTACTCGTCCAAGTTGGCTTTGATCACTCTCAAGGCGTTCTCATAAGCTACCTTAGCCAGTTCGTTGTCACTAAATCCTCTTTCTGCGAGCTTAAACAACAGGGCTTCTATCTTGTCTATAGACTCAAACCCTTTAGGCGGTCTTCTACCTAAGAAGCCAAAGAAGTCTGTGCCTATGGCTAGGACGTCAGCTCCATAGACCTCTTTGACATAAACGAAGTGCTGAACTAAGTCGTCGAGAAACGGCTTGTCTTTCTTTGAGACTAGATGAGGAAGAGCCGTTATCCCGATCACCCCCTTTCTAGACGCTAGAGCCTCCAGAACCTCATCGTCTACGTTACGAGGAGTGTCGACTAGCTTTCTCGGATTGGCATGACTTATTATAGGAGGCTTAGAGGAGAGATTGAGCACGTCTAGAGCTGTAGCTTTGCTAGCATGAGCTAAGTCTATGATGATACCGAGCTTGTTTGCTGTTCTCACTAACTCTTCACCCTCATCGCTCAAACCTCTGTCTCTTCTAGCGAAACAGCCTGTTCCGTACTTGTTGCTGTAGTTCCAGGTTATCCCCAAGCTCCTAAGTCCTAGTCTTTTGAACAACACTAGATCGTAAGGGTCATCGATAGCGTCGGCTCCTTCGAGATGTAGTAAAAGACAAACTCTCCACTCGCCGTTTAGACACTTCTCTGCTTCCTCAGCTCTCTCGATTATCGAGATCTCAGGATGTACTTCAGCTAGCCGAAAGTATATGGAGAAGTGCTCGAAGACTAGTCCTTGAGGCAGTCTAAAGGACACAGCAGGGAGCTCTCTGTGTGCTCTATAAGTCTCTACTCCAGGAAACATGGCTGCAAAGACAATCCTCACGTTCCCTCTTCTGTATTTAGGTAAGTCAGCTTCTCTTTCCTCAACGTCCTCGCTTAGGTGAGCTAAAGCTAAGCCTCCTCCATGTGTCATGAAGTAGATTGAGATGTCTTCATGAAGATCTACTATGGGGACTTTGAGCAAGTTGAAGACACCGATAGAGTTTTTGGTATGCTTAGCTTTAAGTTCTCAGAGAAAAGGAGAAGAGGGATACTCTTTGACTCTTCATCTCAGAGTACGTCCTGGAACTCTGGCAAGAGATGTCATCGCCTGCGGAGATCCCGCTAGAGTAGACCTGCTCTCAAGTCTCCTAGACGAGGTAAGACTTCTTAGTTCATACAGAGGCTTTAAGGTAGTCGAAGGTTTTTACAAGAAGCGACGAATAGCTCTAGCTACTCACGGGATTGGAGGCCCAAGTGCAGCCATCGTCTTTGAGGAACTTCGCATGGCTGGAGCAGAGAGAATCGTAAGGCTAGGGTCAGCAGGAGGGCTAAGGCGAGACGCTAAGGTCGGCGGAGTGGTAGTGGCTACTGGGGCAGGTTATCTTCAAGGAGGTTGTGCTCTAGGCTCTTACGCGCCCGGCTTCTGTCTCTCGACTTCACCTGACATCGAACTTACGTACAATATCATGAAGTCCTTCAAGGAACATAACATAGAGTTTGTAGCGGGACCTGTCTTCTCTAACGATGCCTTCTATATGGAAAGCAAAGAGTTTGGCGAGAAGCTGGCGAGGCTCGGCTTCGTGGCAATAGAGATGGAGACAGCGACGCTCTTCGCTCTTGGATTCTTACGAGGATTCAAGACAGCTTCGGTTCTCGTAGCAAGCAACGTCCTTTACGAAGAGAACTTTATAGGAAAGCTTCTCAGCACCGAGGAGCTAGCTGAGACATACATTAAGGTCGGAAGAGCTCTGCTAGAGGCTTTAGTTAGAACACAATAGCGAACTTGTTTCAACATTGTCTTTTGTAGTACGTCAGATAGTATAACGAAAATTATTAAGGTCTCAAATATAGTTGAAAGAGGTCTCAGACACAACAGAAACTGAGGTGTTTCTATAGTGGGACTGATCAAAGAAGCCAGATCATCACAGTTCGTAGATGAACTCTTCGAGATCTCCAAAACAGAAGGAGTAGACTACGAAGACCTAAGGAGAAGTGTAAGCGCTGGTAGGGTTATAGTGCTCAGGAACTTAGCTAGGCCTAAGCGACCAAGGCTTGTAGCAGTGGGCGAGGGCATGTTCACTAAGGTTAATGTGAATGTGGGAACGAGCGGAGTACACGTTGACGTGAACCTAGAGCTAGAGAAAGTTAAAGTAGCTTTAGAGTACGGAACCGATACCATAATGGACTTAAGTACCGGAGGAGATCTCGACGAAATCAGAAAGACTCTTCTTGAGGCGGCAAGCGGAACTCCTTTCGGTACAGTGCCAACATATCAGGCCTGGATTTACGGCATAAAGAAGTATGGAAGTATCGCTAGCATTCCAGCGGACTGGTTCATAGAGATTGTAGAAAGACATCTCCGAGACGGAGTTGACTTCATGACAATCCATGCAGGTATAACGCGAGAGCTAGTTGAAAGAGCTCTCACAGGAAGCAGAGTTATGCCGATCGTTAGTCGTGGAGGCGCAATGGTCGCTGTGTGGATAAAGGAGACAGGCAGAGAGAATCCCTATTATTCAAATTGGTCTCAGCTTCTTGAACTCTTCGAAGAATACGACGCTACCATCAGCTTAGGCGACGCTCTGAGACCAGGATGTCTTGTGGACTCTAATGACGAGTTACAGATATCGGAGATGATTGTCAATGCCAGATTAGCCAGAAGCGCAGTTGAGAGAGGAGTTCAGGTAATGATAGAAGGTCCTGGTCATATGAAGATGGATGAAATAGCGGCTAACGTAAAGCTTGAGAAATCTCTGACTGGCTTCCTACCGTACTACGTTCTAGGCCCTCTAGTAACGGACGTAGCGGTCGGCTACGATCACATAGCTGCAGCTATAGGTGCTGCCATAGCTTCCGCTAGCGGAGCTGATCTCATTTGCTATCTAACTCCAGCTGAACACCTCGGGCTACCTAACGTGGAGCAGGTGAAGGAGGGGCTGATAGCCTCCAAGATAGCTGCTCACGCAGGAGACCTAGTCAAAATAGGGAGGAGAGCAGCAAAGAAAGATATCGAGATCAGTCTGGCTAGAGCAAAACTGGATTGGGGAACACAGATAAAGCTCTCTCCCGACCCTCGAAGAGCGCTTGAGATTAGAAGTCAATTTCAAGGTTCAGCGCTCAAGTCCTGTACTATGTGTGGTCAGTATTGTGTCTTCCTATTGCTTGAGAAGCATGCAAGTAACAACAGCGTAGAACCTCAAGACCTGCTCGAAAGGTTTCCAAAATACTCTTAGGCTTTCGATATGAAGGGAGTTCTGCTGAGCGTAACGCTTATCGTATACTCCATCAACGCTTAAATTCGTAGGTTAGCGATCCTAAGTTGATGACGATCTATGGGGCGAGTCCTCGAGGTTGACATGAGACCAGGAGGATCGTGTGGAGATAGTCCTTCATGGCTTTAAACAGATTAGCGAGTCGTGTAGAAACAGAGAAGCCAGATGCAATGAAGGTGAGAGTAGACCCCTCTCTGATTTCTCCAAGCGCGCTTCGGGTCGTTTTATCTCAAAAAGGATATGAGCTAGCTGAGACAACAAGAGTTAGCGAGTCAGACGTAACGTTCACCTTCATTAAGAAAAAGTAAGTACAGGTCGTTCTGACTGGTTTACTTAAACAAATCAATTTATTTAGATCAAGGAGAATGAGCTACTCTTTATTAGCTTTACGCTCTCAAGAGTTTGCGGCTGGACAAAGATGCCTAAAGTCGCAGTCCTCATGGGGAGCAAAAGCGATTGGGAACAAATGAAGCCTGCGGTCGATACGCTTCGAGAGTTTGGAGTAGAGGTCGAGGTTAGAGTTCTTTCAGCTCATAGAACTCCCGAAGAGCTAAGAGAATATGTAAAAACGGCAGCCGAAAGAGGAATAGAAGTGATCATAGCTGGAGCTGGCGGTGCAGCACATCTGCCAGGCGTAGTAGCCTCTCTTACTCATCTTCCCGTTATCGGAGTCCCTGTACCGACTCAACATCTTCACGGACTCGATTCGCTCTTGTCTATAGTTCAAATGCCTTCAGGAGTCCCAGTAGCCACTGTTGGGATAGGAGCATCTAAGAACGCAGCTCTCTTAGCTATCAGGATACTGAGCTTGAAGTACTCACATTTGGTAGATAAATTAGAGAAATATAAAGAAAAAATGAAAGCAGAGACTCTTTCAGCCAAGTTAGAGTAGCTTTCATTTAGGTAATAACTTTTTCAAGAGCTTTCTTTTGGATCGCTATTCTGATTTCTCTAGCTATTCTTCTTCCCATAGACATAGGCTCGTCCCAATACAAGAACGAATAGGGGCTTCCATAGACGTAAAGGTTGGTTCCGGCTACTATACGTCCTGAAAACTCGAAGACCTTTATCTTCATGTCTCTATCTATAACGGATTCTAGACAGAAAGGTCCCACAATACCGTAAGGACTCAACCTTTTGGTAGCTTCTACGAATTTGAGACCGTACTCCAGGTATTTGACCAAGAGGCTCTCTCTCAAAACTAGAGGCAAGTTACCGACGACAGTAAACGTGGGATCAGAAAAGATTCTTTCAGCTAGTCTAAAAGGTATCCTCGAAAGCCCATCTACATCACTCTCATATCTTATATCGGCTCCTAGGATCTCGAGTCTTTCCAGAATAGGGCTGTAGAAATAATGAACATATGCTGTAACTCCGACTACATACTCTTGAATTATAACGTCTTCAGGTTTTGAAATAGACCCCGAAGCCACTAGATTCATAATTTTCTTTCTCACAGCTTCGGGATCGCTTTCTACGAAGTAACCTCTTCCTCCCTTGGCTCCAGGAAGCTTGACTATGACGAGACCCTCAAAGCGCTCGTTTAATCTGTAGCTCTTAGGCGTAGGGATGCCAGCATCGCTAAGAAGCCTCATCTTCTTGTGTTGATCTGCCTCAATTCTGAAGATCTGCCTTAATCCGAATATCGGAACTCTCACTTGTTCAGCACAGTCAAGCCCAACGTACTCTACGAAGCTACCGTGAGGCACTAGCACGCTGTTCTCTTCTCTTAGAGTCTTAACGACATCAAGAAGGCAGAGGTCTTTCCACTTCCGAACCTTCACGAACTTGTCTACAAGGTGACGGAACTGTTCATAAAACCAAGCTCTCTCGTCTTCGACTATCAAAACGGTCCTAAAGCCTTCTTTCTTAGCTCCGTGGACTATCTGGAGAGCTGAATGACTCGCTAAAGTAGCTATGGAGATCCTATCATAGTCGTAGTTCTCTAGAAGCTCATCAATAGAGGGGCTTGACGTTAAGCGCTCCATAACTTAGCCCAGGCTCTCGGTATCTGACGAACCGTATTAACGGTCCTTAATAGCGATCTTGTAAACGATGACGATAATTGTTTGAATCAACGATATGGTTGAAGGTGACGATCTGGTGACGGAGTTGTATAGTTCTAGGACGTAATCAATAAATACTGAAGACTGTAATCTTAAATTATCGGTTGTAGATAAATGACTTTGAGGCTTATATATGAAGGAAAGAGTAAGCTCGTTTATGAACTCGATCCGGAGAGACTGGTTATTGAATTTAAAGATGAAGTGACCGCAGGAGATGGAGCAATAAGGTCTCACGTCTCAGGTAAAGGCGTTCTGTGCGCTAGAGTCTCAGCTCATCTTTTCTCTGTCTTATCTAGCGCTGGCATAACTACTCACATGCTCGATTTCGATGGATACAAGAAGATGACAGTAAAGAAGCTCAACATGATACCCGTAGAAGTCATAGTGAGAAACGCAGCTTATGGGTCTCTCTTAAAACGTATGCCTAAGTTCAGTAGTCTTCAGCCGTTCGATCCACCTCTAGTAGAGTTCCACTACAAGGACGACTCTCTTCATGATCCTCTGATCTTGCCGGAGGACATAATCTATGCAAAGATCTTAAGTAAAGAGGAGCTAAACAAAGTTATAGAGATAGCTCTTAAAGCGAATAAAGTGTTAGTTGAGCGCTTCTCTAAAGCGGGCTTAAAGCTTATCGATATCAAGTTCGAGTTCGGCTTCGATAATAAGAACAACTTAGTGCTAGCCGATGAGATATCGGGCGATACCTTCAGAGTTCTCGATGAGAACGGTAGACATCTAGACAAAGAAGTATTCAGGAAGACAAAGAACGTCAAAACTCTCATAGAGGCATACGTAGAGCTAGCAAAGCGTTTAGGAGTTCCCTACAGTGATGTTGTAAGTCAGGAGATGACACAGTGAAGTTCTATGTAGAAGCTATAGTCACCTATAAGAAAGAGCTTAGAGACCCCGAAGGAGAGACCATACTAGAGCATCTTGTAAAAAAGAGGGGTTATTCTTCGGTTTCTCAAATACGTACAGGCAAGTACTATCTTATGGTTGTCGAGGCTTCGAGTCCTCAGGAGGCAATAGTGCTCGTCAAAGAGATGTGTGACAAGCTTAGGATCTACAACCCTATAGTAAACGACCTCGAGGTAAGGGTCCGTGAGTAAGGTAGCGGTAATCAAGTTTCCTGGAACTAATTGCGATGAAGACGTAGTTCAAGCTCTCAGACACTTTGGAGTCAACGCGGAGATCGTGTGGTACAAAGACTTTAGAGTAGGTGAGTGGGAAGCTGTAGTGATACCGGGAGGCTTTAGTTATGGAGATTGGCTAAGAGCAGGAGCTATAGCGGCTAGGACTAAACCGCTCGAAGAAATCAAAGAGGCTTCAGATCGAGGCTTACCGGTGCTCGGAATATGTAATGGCTTTCAGATACTTGTTGAGACCGGTCTCCTTCCTGGAGCACTTCTTCCAAACGAGAGCGGTAAGTTCGTGTGCAGATGGGTTAGAGTCAAAGCAGAGAACCCGAAAGGACCATGGCTTAAGTTAGTAGAAGACGGCGAGTCTTTAGACATGCCCGTAGCTCATGGAGAGGGCAGATACTATACTGATCAGTCTAGCTACGATATTCTCAGAGAGACAGAGTCTCTGTTGCGCTATACCAAGGGGTTTAATCCAAACGGGAGCTTATACGACATAGCTGGTGTAACCTCTAAGAGAGGACAGATTTTAGGCCTTATGCCTCATCCTGAGAGAGCGTACATAAAGAGGCTTACGCCAAGAGGCTTTAGTCCTGGAGGCGCTAAGATCTTCCAGAGCCTCAAAGAGTCTCTCCTTAACGGGTGGTAAAACAAATGCCTCTAAGCAATAGCGAAATAGAGGAAATTAAGAAGCTCTTAGGCAGAGAGCCCACTATAGAAGAGTTAGCTATGTTCGAAGCTCAGTGGAGTGAGCACTGTTCGTACAAAAGTAGCAGGCTTTTGCTTAAGCTCCTACCTACAGAGGACAAGCATGTAGTCGTAGGTCCTGGGAGAGATGCTCCAGCTGTAGAAGTGTTTCCAGGAGTTCTGGTGGTGTTCAAAATAGAGAGTCACAACCACCCGTCGGCCGTAGATCCTTACAACGGCGCGGCTACAGGGATTGGAGGTGTAGTAAGAGACGTCTTAACGCTTGGAGCTAAGCCTATAGCTCTTCTCGACCTGCTTTACTTAGGTGAACCTCAGGACTCTCACTCTTTATGGCTTATCAGAGGCATAGTCAAAGGGATAAGCGATTACGGAAACCGCATAGGAGTTCCTACAGTGGCTGGAGACACGTTTTTCGATCGGAGCTTCAACAGACAACCCTTGGTCAACGTAGGTTGTGTAGGAGTTCTTCCGAAGTCGAGACTTCTGAACGATTCTCCAAAGCCAGGCGACTTTATAGTGATAGCGGGTAACGCTACAGGCAGGGACGGACTGTTAGGAAGTAGCTTCGCCTCTAAGCCTCTTGAGGAAGACGTAGACAAAGACATTGGAGCAGTTCAGGTAGGAGATCCTTTAACGGAAAAGCTCTTGATCGATGCTATCCTTCATCTAACTGAGCGAGGTCTGATCAGGTACGTGAAAGACCTAGGAGGCGGAGGGCTTACAACAGCTGTTTCTGAAGTAGCAGCGGAACACGGATTAGGAGCTTCTATATATTTAGATAGGCTTCACACTAGACAAAAACTAACGCCTTTAGAGCTTTTAGTCTCTGAGAGTCAGGAACGTATGCTATTGGTTGTAGAACCATCTAAGTTATCTGAAGTCTTGAAAGTTCTCGAGATCTACGATCTACGTTACAGCGTGCTCGGATACTTTGACGATACTGGAAAGATAAAAGCATATTTCGGAGAGAGACTAGTTGCAGATGTCCCAGCTAAAGAGCTCGCTAAGCCTAGAGCTATCAGAAGGGAGTCTCTACCTCCTCAAGAAGCGCTGAAAGGGTTGACTCCCATAACGAAGTTACCAGAACTCGATGACTTAGCTAAAGCCGCTCTTAAGGTCTTGTCTTCTCCCAACATAGCTTCAAAGAGGTGGATATTTGAACAATATGATCATGAAGTAGGAGCTAGAACAGTGGTCAAGCCAGGCTATGCTGATGCAGCGGTTTTAGCTCTTGACGAAAGAGGAAGAGGTATAGCCATTAAAGGCGACGCTAACCCACGTTATACTTACCTAGATCCTTTCAATGGAGCTGCTAACTCTGTAGCTGAGTGTTTTAGAAATCTCTCGGCAGTAGGCTCAAAGCCTCTAGCCATAGTCGACGAGTTGAATGCCGGAAATCCTGAAATCCCAGAGCAATACTGGTACTTTGAGATGATGGCTAAAGGAGTAGCTTGGATGAGCAAAGAGCTTGGATTACCTGTAGTAGGAGGTAAAGTTAGTTTTTACAATACAGATCATACAGGAAAACAGGTCAAACCAACAACTACGATAATCGGGATCGGCAGAGTTGAAAACGTAGACCACGTTGTTACAATGGACTTTAAAGAAGAAGGAAGCTACATAGTTGTGGTAGGCACTACCTATCCCGAGCTAGGAGGTTCGGAATACCTTCACGTCGTGTATGGACTTGAAATCGGAGAGATACCAAAGCCTAGACCTGTATCTGAAACGAAGAATTCGCTTTTAGTTAGAAGCGCTATCAAGAAAGGCTTAGTCTTAGCGGCTCATGACGTAAGTTCGGGAGGACTTGCTGCAGCTCTTTTAGAAATGGCTGTTCTGGGAGGCATTGCTTTCAAGATAGATTTAGCGAAAGCTCCCTCTAAGGGAATAATGAGACTTGACGAACTTCTCTTTTCTGAAACACAGGCCAGATATGTTCTCGAAGTCAGACAGGATAAAATAGGAAGGCTTAAGAAGTTAGCTGAAAGATTAGGAGTTGATGTAGAGGTCATAGGTAGAACGGTAGGCAACGGAAAGATTATGTTTGAGCATGAAGGCAAAGAGGTCTTTAGTTTGGATTTAGGTGACGCAAGAGTCGCTTATGAGAGCTTAGAGAAAGTGTTGGAGGTGTAATAAGATGGGAGGGCTCACAGGATTTCTAGGAGGCAAAGACCCTCTTCGTATGCTTTCTTTGTTGACTCTAGAAACCATGCATAGAGGTTGGGATCTAATCGGACTAACCTTTGCTGTCTCTAAACAAGACAGAGTTACGCTAATACCGAAATATTACAGCATCGGCTCGTGGTATCGCTTCTTGACAGAGCGCTTAAAGAAGGTTAGCGCTTCTTCTAGTGTCGACTCTTCGATCGTAGGAGGTATTGGGTACGTCGGTGAGACCTCTCAAATTCTGATACCGGCTGTAGAGAAAACTGGAAATCTAAAGCTCGCTGTAGCCATAGATGGCGACGTGCTTAACTTAGAAGAGATCGCAAATAGGCTTAACGTAAGCAGTACAGGAAGCAAAATTGAGGTCTTAGCGCGCGTTTTAGTTGCGTTATCTCGAGAAAGCGGAGGAGACTTGCTAGAAGCTGTGAAGTCTTTTGTAGACATTGCAATAGGCGGCTTTAGCCTTGTAGCTATAAGCTCTGAGCCTAGAATCGTGATAGCTAAAGACGCTAGAGGCTTCAAACCGTTATCTTATGCCGTTACAGACTCAGGTCTTGCTGTAGCTTCTGAAACCTCTGCTCTTCAAACCCTCCGTTTAGACTGGAGAGAACTGGATCCTGGAGCTATAGCTTCCTTTGATGGAAAGGACTTCGAGCTAGTCAAAGCTAAAGCGAAAGACCCTGCTCCTTGTGCTTTCGAGTTCGTTTATATATCTAGACCGGATTCAGTGTTCCACGGAGTTCAGGTCTATACAGCTAAGTTTAATCTAGGAAGAGAGTTAGCGAAGATAGCTGAGGTCAAAGCCGATATCGTCACTCCGCTGCCTGACAGTGGAAGAATTGCAGCTCTCGGGTATAGCCGAGAAAGCGGTATACCGCTTGAAGAAGCAGTTTACGCCGTTAAGTATGTAGGCAGAAGCTTTCTCGCTCCACCAGAAATCAGAGGAACCATAGCGGACGCTAAATATGGAATCGTGAGTAGCGTCATCATGAACAAGTCCGTAGTGGTAGTTGATGACTCAATAGTGAGAGGAACCACTATGCGGAGAATTTCGAGAAGGCTTAGAGCAACAGGAGCACGAGAGATACATTTAAGGATATCTTGTCCTAGGTTCGCTTATCCCTGTCCTATAAATAGCGAGGTCTCAGCTCATGAGCTAGCGGCTAGAGCTACTCATTCCTTTGAAAAAGAAATAGGGGTCGAAAGCTTAGCTCATAACTCTGTCGAGGGATTAAAGAGAGCTATAGGCCTAGAGAAGCTATGTACTGCTTGTTTTTCAGGAGAGTGTCCTCTCAGAGGCCTTTCTGAGACTCCTCTGAACGAGATTAAAGAACGGTGAGATAAAGAGTGGTTGCCTTACTAAGCGTTTTAGCTTTTGACGACCTTTGGGACGTTTCTCCAATGATAAGATACGGTCTCTTATCGTTAAGACATAGAGGTAACGAGCGCTATCTAACGTGCGTTACCGATGGAAGCAAGCTTTCGTGTAGGTGGTCAAAGTCTATAGAAGGTGTTGTTGAGCGAGGTCGTTCTGTAGCGATAGTTGCAGCGTTTCCGTCAGATTCTGTAGACTCAGCTCACGCTGTAGGAGCGTATGGAGAAGTAGAGGTAGCGGTCATAGCTTCTCGAGAATACCGAGAGCTCCCTGTGCTAGCTTATAGCATAGCGTCTGCTCTATCAGCAGAAGCGACAAACACGTTATCGAAACTAGAGAGGGCTCTGAACGAGTTCAAAGACCTTCCTTCGTTTTTAGCTATATCAAATAGAGGAGAGATAATAGCTCATCGAGACGCTTTAGGACTCACTCCTTTAGTTCTCGGAGGCTACGGATTTGACTTAGCTATTGTGGCTTCTGAGTCTTCAGCTATTGAAATACTCGATGGAGAGGTGAGACGTCATCTAGAGCCTGGAGAGTTCGTTTTCCTCTCTAGAAGATTCGTGAAGACTAAGAGAAGAGATGTAAGTCCTTGTGGACTATGTCTCTTCGAGCTCCTCTATATGGCTAGACACGATTCTGTAGTTGACGGAGTAAGCGTCTACGAGTTTAGAAGAACTCTAGGCGCGAGGTTGACAAAAGGGATGAAGAACTCTAGCGAAGTAGACGTGGTTGTAGGAGTTCCTGAAAGCGCTATACCTTACGCTATCGGTTTAGCTGAAGCTCTTAGAAAACCTTACGATCTAGCCTTCGTGCCGACCGTAAGGATGAGGTCGATGCTGAAAAGCAATCCACTTTACAAACTGATAGCGATCCACTTAAAGATGAATCCTATTAGGAGCGCTCTAGAGGGCAAGAGAGTAGCTATAGTCGATGACAGCATGGTAACGGGCGCTACAGCTAAAACAGTCTCTCAGCTTTTGAGGCTGAGAATCGGAGCCAAAGAGGTTCACTTCTTTGTAGCTAGTCCACCAATAGTCAACGAATGTCCATACTCTCTTTTGAAGTTCAATAGAGAAAGCCTAGTTGCCGCAAATCTCTCTAGCTCAGACATAGAGAGTTATCTAGAAGTAGACTCGCTCACATGGCTCTCTCTCGACGACGTGAAGAAAGAAGCTGAGTCTAGAGATTTGCGTATCTGTTCAGCGTGCTTTACGAGCGAGGCTGGAAGAAGATGAAGGTACTAGTAGTAGGTTCAGGAGCTAGAGAACACGCCATAACGAAGCTTTTAAGAGCAAGTGAAAGAGAGCCTCGAATTTATATCGCTATGGACTATGTGAACCCTGGGCTTAAGAGAGAAGCGGAGAGTTCTGGAGGCTCGTGGTTCAAAGTCAGCACTACGAACCCTGACGCAGTAGTTAAGGTAGCTGAGTCCGTTAATCCTGACCTTATAGTAATAGGGCCAGAGGAGCCTCAGTTCGCTGGAGTAGCGGATAAAGCGAGGGAGAGAGGATTTACAGTCTTCGGAGCTAGCTCAGCTTGTGCAGAGATAGAGAAGAGCAAAGTGTATGCAAGAAGCTTAATGTGGAAATACGGTATACCCGGCAGGTTGTTCTTTAGAGCTTTCCGAGATCCTAAGGAGGTAGCTAAGTTCATTAAGTACGCAGGCGATGTAGTGGTCAAACCAGCAAGACAAGCTGGAGGCAAAGGCGTTAAAGTGTTGAGAGACACTAAAGCCTATTTGAGTTCTAAGAAAAGCGAGGTCAAGAGGACCTACATAGATAAGCTTTACGCTACTATGTCTTCCTATACCGACATAGAGTACAAGATCTTGGTAGAACAGAGAGTAGAGGGTGTAGAGTACACAGCTCAAGTGATCACAGACGGAGAGACGATACTGCCTTTACCGCTAGCTCAAGACAATCCACATGCTTACGAATACGACTTAGGTCCTGAGACCGGCGGCATGGGTAGCATAATGGGACCAGGCTACTTGATACCTATGATCTTGGAGGACGAGTTTAAGATTACTCTTGACATAATAGAGAAATCGTTAAGAGCTTTACAATTAGAGACTAAAGAAGCCTATATCGGAGCTCTGGCTGGGCAGATGATGCTCACAGGGCTTTGGGGACCTACTGTAATAGAGTTTTACAGCAGGTTTGGTGACCCAGAGATAACGAATTTGATACCTCTTCTAGACTCGGACTTCTTAGAAGTGCTTGAGAGAGCGGCTACTAGAAGGCTTGCTGGAGCCAAGCTTAAGATAAAAGAGAACGTGGTCAGCATATCGAAAGCCATAGCGCCAGCAGGCTATCCTGACGATAGAGTAGCAGCTAGCGGACATCCTGTCTTCGTAGACGAAAAGGCTATATCGGAGCTCGGTTGTCATACGCTTTACTCTAGCGTTGAAGAAGTAGCTGGAACTCTCTACACTAAAGGCTCTAGAGTTGTCGAGATAGTGTGTAGCGACGATAGCTATGAGAAAGCCTATCGCAAATCTGAGAAAGCGGTCTTAAACGTGTTCAGCTTAGATGGTTGGCCTCTCTTTCACAGAAGCGACATCGGGTCGCCTTATCTCATAGAAGAGAGAACAAAGCTTGCAGAAAGGGTCAGAAGAGTCTATATTGCAAGAGCTGCTCACGGTCTGCTCGGAAAGCAACTTGTATGGCTTCCTGGAGAAGGAGTTGTTGAAGATCCTCTTCTTTCACCTGTGAACGTTTTGAAGAGGGGAGAGAAGTGAAGGTCTTGTCTCGAAGAGACTATCTCTCGACTCCTCTTTTTGGAGGATCTATAAAGGTCCTTTTGCTCGGTGGAGGCGAGCTCGGTAAGGAGATAGCGATAGAGGCTCAGAGACTAGGGCTCGAGGTCGTAGTAGTCGATAGATACGATTGGGCTCCAGCTATGCACGTAGCTCACAGACGATACGTTGTAGATATGATGAACCCTGAAGCTATCAAAGCTGTGATCGAACACGAAAAGCCTGATCTGATAGTTCCTGAGATAGAAGCGATAGCTACAAGCGCGCTCGAAGAACTTGAGGAGCGAGGTTATAACGTAGTTCCTAACGCTAGAGCCGTTAAGATCGCAATGAACAGAATAGAACTCAGAGAGTTTGCCGTCAAGACTTTAGGACTTCCGACAGCTAGATACGCTATAGCCGAGAACGAAGAGGAAGCACATGAAGCTTGTGAGAAAGTTGGATATCCGTGTTTGCTGAAGCCTGAGATGAGCAGTAGCGGTCTAGGACATGTCAGAGTCAGCGAGCCTAAGAGAGAACTCGTAGCTCAAGCATATCGTTACGCAATAGCGCACGCTAGAGGTAAGAGCAAGAAGGTTATCGTAGAAGAGTTCTTGAAGCTTAGCGCTGAGTTCACGATTCTTGCCTACAGATACGTCTCAGAGAACGGAAGAGTAGTCACTGAAGCTTGTGAACCCGTAGAACACTGGAGATATGGACAATATCACTACATAGAGTCTTGGCAACCTTCTGAGAGAAGTCCTAAAGTGTTAGAAGTAGCTAAGTCTATGGGATTAAAGGTAGCTGAAGGTCTAGGAGGGCTTGGGATCTACGGAGTTGAGATCTTTCTAACGGAAGACGGTAGGATTCTGTTCAGCGAGGTTGCTCCTAGACCTCACGATACTGGAATGGTGACTATGGCTAGCCAAGACCTTAGCGAGTTCGCAATCCACATAAGAGCGTCGTTAGGTCTTCCTGTTCCAAAGCCTAAGCTACTAACCCCTGCTGCTAGCTTAGCTGTATATGCAGATAAAGACAACCTATGGGCTTACAAGCTCGCTGGAGTCTATGAAGCTCTCAACATCCCTGGAGTTGACATAAGGTTCTTCGGCAAACCTTATACATACTCAGGAAGAAGAGTAGCTGTGATCTTAGCGAGAGGTTCGAACGTACAGGAGGCTTTGGAAAAAGCTAGAAGAGCTGCCTCTGCTCTTAGGGTGGTCTCTTGAGCGAAGAGAGTTGGTCCTACGCTAAGGCAGGAGTAGACATAGCTAAACAGAGACGTCTACATGAACGCGCTCTTTCTGCTGCCAAAACTCTTAGCAAACGTCTTAACGTAGAGGTCGAGGGATTAGGAGGCTATTCAGCATCCGTTAAGTTAGACGCTTACAAGCTCATGTTGCATATAGACGGAGTCGGGACTAAGACTATAGTGCTAAGAGAGCTCAAGTCTCTTTGGGTAGCGGGTTGGGATTGCGTTGCCGTTAACGTTAATGATGTAGCGTGTGAACGAGGAAGACCAATAGCTATTGTTGACTATGTCTCAATGCCTGACACTAACGAAGAAGAGTTCTCTCAAATAATAGAGGGACTGACTAGAGCGGCAGAGAGGTCTCGAACGATTATCGTAGGCGGTGAGACAGCGATACTTCCTGACTTGGTTTCCGGTATTGACGTAGTCTGTGCAGTCTTGGCTATCAAGGAGGGAGACCTGAAGGATCCGAGCGAGGGAGACGTTCTTGTAGGAATCGAGAGCAACGGTCTTCATGCAAACGGTTATACCTTGGTGAGAAGGGTTCTTAAGAACAAAGGCTTAAGCTATAACTCTTCGATAAGCGGAGTCTACTTCAGCTCTGAACTTACAAAGCCTACAGCTATATACTCAAACATGCTCTTAGAGGCTTTTGAGAAAGGCTTGATCAAAAGAGCTGCTCATATAACTGGCGGAGGTTTTTCTAAGCTTAAAAGAGTTTTGAACTCTTCGTTTGATGCACGTATAGATGCTCCAAGACCTCCAAGCATTTTTGAAGTCATTCAGGAACTCGGCAGAATCTCTACTGAAGAGATGTATAAAGTTTTCAACATGGGGATCGGTATGATCGTCATTACCGAAAGGGAAGCTTTAGACGACCTTATTGGGCTAGCGGAAAGACATGGACTCAAGGCGAGCTCTATAGGAGTTCTTGAAAAGGGCATAGGCAGAGTTCTCATCAAAACGTGGAGAGGGGAAAAAATTGAGATCTGATCTCAGCTCTAAAGACCTCCTTAGAGGTTATGATCTGCAGTCGCTCTCAATAGCCGCTATAGCTAGTCATTCAGCTCTTGACGTGTTTGACGGAGCTAAAGACGAAGGCTTCAGAACAGTAGCTATTTGTCAAAAAGGAAGAGAGAAGCCATACCTTAGATTCAAAAGAATAGTTGATGAAGCTTTAATTCTCGACAAGTTCGCAGACGTAGTGAAGTTTGAAGTAATAAACAAACTCAGGTCTCTAAACGCTTTGATAGTACCTAACAGAAGCTTCGCTGTCTATGTAGGCTATGATGCAATAGAAAACAACTTCCCTCTTCCGATATTTGGCAACAGGAGGCTCTTGAGATACGAAGAGAGGACAGGCGCAAAGAACTACTATACGCTACTCGATAGAGCTGGGATCAGAAGGCCTAAGACTTTCTCAAGTATAGAAGAGGTCGATAGACCTGTCATAGTCAAAATGCCTCATGCAGTGAAGAGAGTCGAGAGAGGCTTCTTTATAGCTGTAGATAGAGACGATCTGAAGAAGAAGCTAAACAGACTGATCGAAAAGAACGTGGTGAGAGAAAGCGATTTGTGTAACGCTTCTATAGAAGAACTCGTGCTTGGAGCTCACTTTAACGTAAACTACTTTGTCAGCGTCGCTAGAAAAGACGTAGAGATATTGAGCATAGATAGAAGAATCCAAACAGATATAGACGGGTTTCTAAAGCTTCCAGCTCAGGTTCAGCTAGAGCTTTCTGAATACGTTGACGTAGAGATGGTCGAAATAGGACATGAGCCTGTGACGATCAGAGAGAGCATGCTTGAAAAGCTTTTTGAAATAGGCGATAGATTCGTTATAGAATCTAAGAAAGTCGAGCCTCCAGGCGTCATAGGTCCTTTTACGCTTCAGCTCATGGTCACTAAAGACTTAGACGTTGTCGTTTTCGACGTAGCTCTTAGAATAGGAGGCGGAACCAACGCATATATGGGTATAGGAAGTCAATATAGTAAGCTGTACTTCGGTAGACCTATCAGTATAGGTAGAAGGATCGCTATAGAGGTTCGAGAATGTATAGAACAAGCATGTCTTGAAGAGGTGACGACTTGAGTTGGAGGATCTAAAATTCTCTTGTGTTTTCGAGTGGAGATATGGCTCTCAAGATATGAGAGAACTCTTTACGTCGGAATCCATGATCAAACGGTTCTTACAAGTAGAAGTGGCTCTCTTAGCTGGGCTTGAAGAAGCTGGACTCGCTGATCGAGGTTGTTCAGAGAACATAGCTAAGTGTGTTGAATCCATCACGGCTAAAGAGGTCTACGAACTCGAAACCGTAACGGGACACGATATAGCGTCGCTAGCTCAAATAGCTGGAGAAAGATGTGGTCCTTGTGGGAGGTTCTTTCACTTAGGAGCTACAAGTTACGATATTGTAGATACAGCCTGGACCTTAATCTTTAGAGATGCTCTAAGTATAGTCAAAAAGAGGCTGATAGAGATCATTGATGTTCTCTCAGATCTAGCTTTAAGAGAAGCAGACACAATTATGGTTGGGAGAACTCACGGTCAACATGCTCTTCCGATAACTCTTGGGTTCAAACTCGCTAATTACGTCTACGAGCTTTCGAGAAGTCTAGAAAGGATAGCGGATGTTGAAAAAAGAGTGATTAAGTGCAAGATCTCAGGAGCTGTAGGCACTATGGCAGCGTGGAGAGATAAGGGTTTAGTTGTCGAAAAGACGACTTGTTCGAAGCTAGGTCTAGAGCCTCACACTATATCAACTCAAGTCGCGCCTCGCGATGGTTTTGCTGAACTCGTCTCAGCTTTAGCTATTTTGGCTAGTCAGCTCGACAGATTCGCGCTCGAAATTAGAGAGCTGTCAAGAACAGAGATCGGAGAACTCGCAGAAGGAGGAGAAAGAGTCGGTAGTAGCACTATGCCTCAGAAGAGAAATCCTGTAACGGCTGAGAGAGTCTCAGGGTTAGCTAAGATAGCTAGGTCTCTCTCTATAGCTGCTTTTGAGAACATACCTCTTATGCACGAGAGAGATCTAACGAACAGCAGTAGCGAGAGAGTTCTCTTACCTCATCTGTTTCTTATCATAGACCAAATGCTGTTAGACACGAAGAAGTTGCTCAAAACATTGGTAATAGACAGAGAGGCTATGGCTAAAAACCTAGAACTCACCAAGGGAGCAATTATGGCAGAGTCTGTAATGATGAAGCTTGTCGAGAAAGGAGTTCCGAGACATAAAGCTCACGCTATGGTGATGGAGGTCGTAAGAAAAAAGAAAGCTGATGAAAGCTTTGCCGAAGCCTTGTCTAAAGACTCTAGAATCTCGTCTCTGCTAACACACGAAGAGATAAGAGAAGCTTTAGATTATAGGTCCTACTTAGGGTCTTACAAACAGCTCATATTTAGAGCTCTAGAATACGCAAAGAAGGTAAAGGAGTCTAGTGTCGCTAGACCTTCAGAGTCCTGAAGAAACAAGATCTGTTTCCGGTATGACAAGCAGGACCGCTGGCTTCTACTAAGTAGAGAAGAGAGTCTCCATCACAGTCTACTCGTATTTCAACCACTTTCATTACGTTTCCTGAAGTTTCTCCTTTCATCCACAGTCTGTTTCTACTTCTGCTCCAAAAATGCGCTAGTCCTGTAGCCATAGTTTTCTCGAGACTTTCGCGATTGGCATAGGCTAGCATTAAGACCTCTTTTGTTTTTACGTCTTGTACTATTACCGGTACTAGACCTCCTGTTTTGTTGAAGTCTATGAGTTCTATTGCGTTCTCTAAGCTCACTAAAGCCTCACCGGAATCCCGTGCTCTTTTAGATAGGCTTTTACTTCCTTTATCGTATAGACTCTGTAGTGGAAGATCGATGCTGCCAAAACGGCTGAAGCTCCAGCTCTCACAGCTTCAAGCATATCTAAAGGCGATCCTGCTCCTCCGCTAGCTACAACAGGAACGTCTACAGCTCTGCTCACGCTGGCTATGAGTTCTACATCATAGCCTGACCTAGTCCCATCGGTATCTATAGAGGTCAATAAGATCTCGCCAGCTCCTAAAGAGGCTCCTCTCACAGCCCACTCGACAGCGTCTAAAGTCGTTTCTGTTCTACCTCCTTCAATGAAGACTTTGTAACCTCTCTCAGTCCTTCTAGCGTCTATCGCAAGCACTACAGAGCTTGAGCCAAGTTCTCTCGCTAGTTCTTTTAAGAGTTCTGGGTTTCTAACAGCGGCAGTGTTTACTGCGATTTTCGAAGCGCCGGCTCTGAAAACCTCTAGAGCGTCTCTTAAGCTTTTGATCCCTCCGCCTGCAGTTATAGGAACTGATACCTCTGCTGAGATCTTAGAGACTAGCTCTTTCAGATAACTTCTCCCTTCTACGCTCGCTCCTATATCTAGCACAGCTATTTCGTCTGCTCCTTCTTTCTCGTAGATTTTCGCATATTCTACAGGGTTTCCTATGTTCGTGAGATCTACGAACTTAACTCCTTTAACCAAAACTCCTCTATAGGTGTCAAGACAAGGTATGACTCTTACGTACTTCACGACCCTCCCACCTCCAAGAGTTCCTCTAAGGTAACTGTCCCTTCATAAAAAGCTCTTCCAACAACAACGCCACGAAAGCCTTCACGAGCTAATAACCTCACATCATTAATCGAGCTAATCCCTCCAGCATAGATTATTGAGCCTCTATACTCTTGAGGGATCAAAACCAGAGTCTTTGCGTTAGGTCCTGAGAGCTTACCGTCTCTCTCCACGTCAGTTAACAAGAACAACCGAAAGCCGAGGTTCGAGTAGAAGTTAAGACCTTCAGTGACACTAAGAGATAGAGACTCTTTCCAACCGCTTATTGCAAGCCTTCCAGATCTCACGTCGAGAGCCAAGACCGCTCTGTCCCCTCCTGCAGATATCACTTCTTCTACTTTCATCATTCTCTTATGTACTCCTGTTCCTACAACAACTCTATCCGCTACGTCTAGAGCTTTCTTGAAGTCTTCGAAAGACCTGATCCCTCCAGCTATTGTAACGAAAGCTCCACAGGACTTCAGCTCTTTAGCCAGCTTGAGCGCGTTCTCACTGATCTTTCCAGTTTCGATAGTCGCTTCTAGGTCTACCAGATGTATTCTCTTAAGCCCTGAGTCCAATAACTTCAAGCCCATAGAGAGCGGGTCGTTAGAATAGACAATAACGTTCTCAGGTTTTCCTTCTATCATTCTCACCACCTTGTTTTTATATACGTCTAAAGCTACATGCACCTCCATCAGACTTCACCTTTAGTGCTCGGCACGACTTCGCTCACTATACGCGAAGCCGACTTAAGGCTTAGACCTAAAGCTTTGAATGAAGCCTCCGCTACGTGATGTACGTCTTTTCCTCTTAGTTTCGCAACGTGTAACGTAAATCTGCCCCAAAGAGCTATGCTTTTAAGCAAGTGTTCTATGAGTCCTCCATCAATCCCGTCTATCGAAGAGCCTCTGAGACCTAAACTTATCGAAACGTAAGGTCTTCTTACCAAATCTAAAGACGCTAAGACCAAAGCTTCATCCATAGGGACAATGGCATGAGCGAATCTAGCTATCCCTATTCTGTTTCCTAAAGCTTTATCTAGAGCTTCACCTAAGGCTATTCCCAGGTCTTCTATTACGTGATGTTGTATATCTCCTGACGCTTCTACTTTAAGACCTAAGCTTCCGTGATGAGCCATAGCTTCTAATAGATGAGTCAACATAGGGTAAGGAGAAACTATGTTGTATCCTGGCTCGTCTAGATTCAACTCGACCACGATGTTCACCTCTCTGGTTTTTCTCAAGACTCTGGCTTTACGAGGCTCTGAGTACATCATAAAACACCTCCTTCACGAAACTCAGCAGACGTCTTGGAGGTACTGAGACCCTCACGTAAGAATCGCCTTCTCTAAACAGGTTTTCGTAGACACGAACGCAGACGCCTCTTTTCCTTAGCTCTCGAGAGAGGGTTGAAGCTCGTATTTTTGTCTTAGCGAAGACGAAGTTGGTCTGTGTGTCGTAGACCTCGAGGTCGTTGAGTTCTCTGAGTTCTGACGCTAGAACGTGTCTTAGCTCTCTAGCTTCAGCAATATATTTCTCGAATTCGTGTATGTTCGAAAGAGCTAGTAGTCCAGCTCTCAAAGCTATAGAGTTTACCTGATAAGGAGTCCTCAGAACTCTCAAGAACTCAGCTATTTCTGAACGAGCTACAATATATCCTAGTCTCAGACCAGCTAGACCAAAAGCCTTAGAGAAAGTTCCAATAACTACAGTGTTTTCGTAGCTTCCAGCTAAGCTTTTAGCTCCTTCAGTAAACAGAAGATAGGTCTCATCGACTACGAACAGACCTCGCGAGGATTCGGCGACAGACTTCAAGATCTCAAGGTCTAGCAAATTGCCTGTTGGATTGTTCGGGTTACAGAAGAATACGATATCGGCTTTCGAGGACTTCTCGAGAGCGAGCTCTTTATCCACTCTAAAGTCGTTTTCGTTCATTTTGATGATATCGACTTCACATCCTTTAGCTTTGCTGAGCAGACTATACATGGGATAGCTAGGCTTGAGAGTCGCTACTAGAGGACGTGACTCTTTAGAAAACAGTCTTACAGCATCTAGAAGCAGAGCTATAGCGTCGTCTGCTCCGTTCGTTATAACGACCATCTCAGGATCTACGGAGTATCTCTCAGCTATTTTTTCCATCAGCTCATTCTCAAGTTCAGGTAGAGGGTAAAGTCTGGCATCAGTTTCCATAGCGGCTTTAAAGACTATCTGGTCAACGAGGTCTCTAGGCACCAGTAGGTTTTCGTTTTTATCTAAAACTACGAGACAACCTTCTGTTTGAGCTTTATCGTATCTTAGTTCCTCTAAGAGCTGAGGGCTCAGCTTCTCTAAGATCTTCAGTTCAACTCACCTACTATAGAGGACAAATGTAACTCAAATCCCTCTTCTTTCGCTAAAGGCTCTACTGCTTGAGCTATTCTCTTCAAAGCCCCACCGTTATCTAGAACTTTCACGCGTCTTCTGAGAGCCAAGAAGTCAAGTGCTGAAAGTCCTCCTCTCCATCGAGCCCATCCTGAAGTAGGCAGTATGTGGTTAGCTCCAGAGTAATAATCATTGATAGCTGTTGAAACACAACCTTCCACAAGGACTCCGTAGTTTTCAAACGCGTCTGCGAGTTCTAAGGAGTCACTGCAGACCTCGAGATGTTCTGGAGCTATGAGGTTTATCAGCTCAAAGGCTAGCTCTTTGTTTTTAGCGATAGCTAATTTAGGAGTGCTCAGCTTCTTTCCACTTGATCTTCTTAAAAACTCTTTATATGCGTCAGCAACCTTCTGGGCTATCTCCGCATCTGTAGTTATAAGAGCTACAGCTGAAGACTCTCCATGCTCAGCTTGTGCTAAGAGGTGAAGAGCGATCTCGCGTTCAACACCTTTTTTGTCAACATAGACTACCAGCTCTGTTGGTCCTGCCAGCAAGTCTATACCTACATCGCGAGAGACCAAGATCTTAGCGGCTGTGTAATAAGGTCCTCCAGGTCCAGCTATCTTGGATACCTTTTCTACGCTTTCAGTCCCATAAGCTAAAGCGGCTACTCCATAAGCTCCTCCTAAAGCGTAAAGTCCATCAAAACCCGCTACCGCTAGAGAAGCCAGCAGACTTTTCCTTATGGATGCAGGAGGAGCAAACGCTACTAGCTTCTTGACTCCAGCAGCCCTAGCAGCTACACCACACATGATGGCAGTCGATATGTATGGAGCAACAGCTCCAGGCACATAGCAGGCAACGCTGTCTATCGGCTTAAGCTCTTCTATCACTATTACAGAACTATCTACAGCTATAGTCCAACGAGATCTTGAAAGAGCGGAAAGCGGTTCTTCTACTGCTTTGGCGCGCTCAGCTAGACCTTCAAGAGCTTCTAGAAGTCGTTTGTTTTCAGATCTTAAGGACTCACGAGCTTTTTCAAGCTTCTCTTTGCTTATATAGATGTTTTCTCTGTCTAGTTCTACTTTATCCAGCTTTTTAGCATAGTCTATCAGAGCTTTGTCTCCTCGTTTTTTCACGTCGTAGACTATAGGCTTGACTATCTCTATATATTTATCTATGTTCAGCTCTGAGCGAAAGAGTTTGACAAAAGCTTCTACGTCCTCTTTAGACGAGACTCTAAGTAGCTCCACGGGAGCTTTCACCTAGTTCTTCTAGAGGGATCACGAGTTTAGGCTCATAGACTACAAGGCCTTGCGCTAAAGCTCTCAACAAAGGCATGAGCTTGATGAGGTCTTCCTTTCCTATCACAGTGTTTATTGCAACCCATTCCGGATCGGCTAGAGGGCTTATAGTTGGACTCTTTAAAGCAGGCAATGCTTTAAGCAACTTCTCTAAGTTATCTTTCTTCACGTTCAGGAATACGTGATACTTCCCTTTAGCGTCTACAGCTCCCTTCATTATCGCTAAGAGGTCTAATATTCTCTCTCTTTTCTCTTTGTTTTTGAGACTCTCCTTATTAGCTATGAGCACAGCTTGAGACTCCATTACGACATCTATTATCTTTAAACCGTTGCTCTCTAGAGTAGTTCCTGTCTCAGAGACGTCAATTATTGCGTCAGCTTCATCAGGAGGCTTAGCTTCAGTAGCGCCGAAAGATAAAATCACGCGAACCATATTGTTATCTCCCCATTTGCCCCAAGGGGTTACAATAAGAGGTCTCAAGGACCCATAGTATTTCTTATAGCTTTCTCTACTGGCTAGAAAGGTTGAAGAGACCACGAGATACTCTGACGATACTCTTAGAACTCTATTAGAACTTGCAAACTCTTCTATCAGTTCTTCAGCGTTCTCTATCTTCCACTCTTTAGGTATAGCTACGACCAGCTTAACTCTGCCTATACCGAGTTCGAGGAGCTTCTCCACTTCGTTTTGAAGTCCGTGTTCGACGACCCAATCGATTCCAGTAATGCCTAAATCGTAAGATCCTTCGTAAACGTAAAGAGGTATCTCTTGAGGTCTTAAGATCTTAATGCAGATATCAGGATTACCTGCTAGAACCGGCTTATAGCTTCTCTCTCGACCTAGCAGTTGTAGCCCAGCTCTATCGAAGAACTCAAAGACAGACTTTTCAAGAGAGCCTTTCGGGATAGCAAGCTTAATACGACATGCAATAACTGATCACCTCCACACTTAGAGAGGAGAACGGCCCTCTAACGACCGAAGTCCTCTCAGAACTCTCGCTAGATTTTATTCCGAGAACTGGGTTGAGATCTGTCTTAGTGAATACACATCATCTCAACCGACCCACTCTAAACCCTCTCGAAGCTTATATATCTTTCTCTTGATTAGCTCTTAACGATACTCAAAACTTCTAATACCTTCAATAGCTCGTCGTACTTCATCTGTCCTGGAGCGGTAGGCTCATCTACGTACGAGTATATTAGTTTAGAGCCTAGAAGACCGAAAGCTAGTCTTTCCCAGGGGCTAGACCCTATCGGCATAACGGCTACGTTGTCATAACCTAAGTCTAAAACCTGAGAGAGCAGACTCTTATAACCTGGCGCAGTTACAACAGCTATCTTCACACAAAAAGCGGAGCTAGCATATCTCTCGACTGTGCTCAAAACCTCTCTTGCGGTTGGAACTCTGTCTAGATAATGAGCTGACACTATTTTCTCTTCATAAACTACGTTGTGAGATTTGAGGAACGATACCTCTACATCGTACATGATCCCCAAGTCATGAAGTCTGTTGAGATATGCAGTCTTTACTTCTGGGCTTAGAGGGTTTACTCCTCCTTCAGCTACATCTCTTAAAGTCGCTATGATCGGTCTCTTTACAAGCGCTAGAACTTCTGGAGGAATGCTTTCTAGATCCTTCATATAGTCAAGTCTCAGCTCTACGTAGTCAGGTCCTTTAACGCTTTCTACCTTCACTACGTCTGCGTAAGATCTGACAGGCTTAGAAGCTACGACCAAAGGTCTTCTACTCAATTCTTATCCTGCCTCCGACTTTAGTGAGGTCTTCCCAGAACGCAGGGTTGCTCTTGTTAACGCACTCAGCTTCTTCTATAACGCCTCCTACTTTTAGAGCTAAAACAGTAGCCATCATAGCTACTCTATGGTCTCCTAAACTATTGACTGAGACTTGAGATCTTAGCCTGTTTTTCGAACCACATATAGTGAGAGAGTTGTTTGAGTAAACTACGTCTATACCGAAAGAGCCGAGCGTATCTACAATAGCCTCTATTCTGTCGCTTTCTTTTATCCTCAATCTGGAGACGCCGCTAAGTTTGCTACAACCTTCAGCTAGAGCCGTTAAGGGGGCTACAGCAAGAGGGAGGTCTGGGAAGTCTTCAAAATCAACCTCTATAGGCGAGTATGGTTCTCTCGCTTCTACGCGCCAGACGCCATCTATATATTCGCTAACTGCTCCTATTCTTCGATAGATTTCTACGATCGAGTGGTCTCCAGGATAGTCTCTCGGCTGAGGTAGGTCCGATATGGTCAAGCTTCCTCCTGTAGCTAAAGCAGAGGCTGCATAGAACGAAGCTAAAGCATGATCTCCCCATACTCTTTCAACAACGGTTTTGGGTGCTGATTCTCGGACCACTCGGATCTCGGTCTCATTTATTGACGTTGAACAACCGTAAAGCTTCAGGACCTCAGCTGTCATGTATATGTAACTCTTAGAGACTAAAGGTGGAACTATAGAGATCTTCCCTTCTCCTTGAAGACAAAAAGCCAACATGAAGCCAGATACGTACTGACTGCTTTCAGAGCCTCTTATTTCGATATAAGCATCAGGAAGCTTTCCTGAGATCTTCAGAGGGAGTCTAGAACTCGTCATTTGAACTCCTCTAACCTTAAGAGCTTCATATATGGCGTTTAGCGGTCTTCTTCTTAAAGTCTCATCTCCATCAAGTTCGAACTCTATTCCGAGAGTCGCAGCTAACGCTATTGCAAATCTCAAAACCGTAGCTGAACCTCCAGCGTTCAGAGAAGTTCTTTCAGGTCTTCTTTCTCGAGGTATAAGTCTGACTCTGTCTCCAGCTATCTCAACAACTGTTCCTAAGGCTTTAGCAGCTCTCAAGGCAGCCTGTACATCATCGGATAACGGAAGATCGTAGATCTCCGTAGGCGCTATAAGCGATGACATGATGAGCCTTATGGCATGACTTTTAGATCTAGGAGCTCTTATCGAACCCTTTATTGTTGAAGGTTCTATAACCACTCTCATATCTCTAAAGCCTCTGTACTTTAGCTGGACGAGAGACTATGATTTTACCTGTGTCTAGAGAGACGAAGTAATCGATCAGCGGACCTTCTTCTCCTTCTTTAGCTACTGCAAACATCGAAGGTCCGTTGCCTGAGATCCCAGCAGCTATTGCTCCTAGAGTCAGAACTCTTCTAATAGGCTCAACGTCGTAGCCTAGGAGTTTGGCTATAGTCATACCGTTAAGCAACATAGCTTTAAACACATCTCCTCTCAAGGCTATTGAGAACGCTTCTTCGAATAACCATGGATTGCTTCTGAGCGCGTTTACATCGATCGGCTTTCTGTTTCCTGAAGCCAACACGACCACAACTATGTCTTCAGGAGGCTCTCTTATAGTCAATACTTTCTTCTCTAAGTTGTTAGTAAACGAAATACCTCCGTGATATGCTGCAACAGCATCATCAAACGCTCCAGTTATGGAGACTCCTGAGGCTCGTGAGAGTTCTGCTGAGAGAAGAGGCGAATACACGTTTTCTATCTTAAATCTCTTCTTAATGGCTTCTATCAACGCAACTGAGACAGCACTACTGCTTTTAAGCCCACCGCCAGAGGGTATAGGAGAGTTGACCAAGACTCCAACTTCTGGGATCCCATACGCTTTCATAAAATGTTCCACTATATATCGTGTTAACGTAGAGTGTGAGCTTACGTCCTTAGGAACGAGGTCTACAGTTATTTTAACGTCTATAGCCATAGTCGATCCTAATCCAGAAGGGATAGCGTTGACTACAGAGACTCCCGCGAAGGCCCACAAGCTTCTCTATACCTCTTCCAGTTCTCTTCTAATGTTTCGACCTCTTTCGCTGTAAGTCTCGTTGAGCTTATGACTCCAGCTCTAAGAGCATGATCTACTAGAACTAAAGCTACCATTGCTTCTGCTACCGCGACTCCTCTGATAGCTATTACAGGATCATGTCTTCCTCCTATTATTAGTTCTGTCTTCTCCATGGTCCTCAGGTCTACGGTCTTCAAAGGTCTTCCTATAGAGCTGGTGGGTTTGAAAGCACATCTGACTACTATATCTTCTCCTGTCGTTAATCCTCCAAGTATGCCTCCGCTAAAGTTATACTTCCATCCAAGCTTTTTGTTATCTTTAAGCACTATCTCATCAACTACTTGACTTCCTCTCATCTTAGAGGCTTTGAAGCCGAGACCGTACTCAAAGCCTACGACTCCAGGTATTGACATCAACGCTTTAGCTAAGTCAGCTTTGATCTTGTCAAACACAGGCTCACCTAAGCCTGGCGGAGGGTTTTTGACGTATACTTCTACAACGCCTCCCAGACTGTCGCCATCTCTCATTACTTCTTCTATAGCTTTTATGAAGAGCTCCTCTACATCACCTCTACAGGCTCTAACAGGACTTCTTCTCGAACAGAGAACTTCTTCAAAAGAAGGCTCAAAACTGACCTCGTAAGGACCTAGAGCTCTGAGATGTCCAGCTACGAAGGTCGAGATAGCGGCTAATAGCTTCTTAGCTATAGCTCCAGCAGCTACTCGAGCTACGGTCTCTCTACCGCTGGCTCTCCCGCCACCTCTGTAATCCCAGTTCTCCCAACCGTACTTCATAATGTAAGAAAGATCAGCGTGACCTGGTCTTGGCTTGAACTTAATTTCTTCATATGCTTTAGAATCGACATCAATGTTTGCGATTACTATAGCTATAGGAGCTCCTGTAGTTCTCCCATTGAACACTCCTGAGATTATCTGCGGTTTGTCTTCCTCTCGCCTAGGCGATGTATACAGGCTTCCAGGTCTTCTTAACGAAAGTTCGAACTCTATATCTTCTTCACTTATAGGAAGACCTGCTGGAACGCCATCTATAACTACTCCTACCGCTCTTCCGTGACTTTCTCCAAAGGTCGTTATTTTAAACACTCTCCCGAAAGTATTTCCTGGCATAAGTATCTGTTCACCTCGCTCTCCAGATACGTGATGTCTTTGTTTTGCCATATGCTTTGAGCTAGAAGAGCTTGTCTAATGAGGACCTCTAGTCCTGTGATCACTTTAATTCCTTCTTTGAGAGCGTTCTCTATCAGCTTCGTTATCACAGGTCTATAGACTAGGTCTACTACCAGCGAACTGGCCTTACAACCATGTCTTAAAGCAAACTCCGGTTGTGGAGTTGCGTTGAGAATAACGTCATAGACACTTTTACATTCGTCTTCAGCTTCTACATCAACGGAACGACTTCTCATCTCGAAAGCTAACTCTTTCGCTCTGCTCTTCGTTCTGTTAAACACTTTTACAGAACAACCGAGTTCTGCTAAAGCCAAAATCGACGCTCTAGCGGCTCCTCCAGCTCCTACGACGAGACACTTCATTCCATAGAGGTCGTTGAGAGAGGCTTTCACTAACTGTTTTAAAGCTTCGTAGTCAGTGTTGTATCCCACTCCTTCATATACAGTATTGACAGCTCCTGTTTTCTCAACAGCTGGACTCAGCTCTCTTAGATATGGGACCACTAGCTCCTTGTAAGGAGTGGTCACATTAAAGCCTTTAGCTAAAACGAGCAACCCTTTCACTACATCATCAAACTTATCTCTGGACACGTCAAAGACTAAGTACACAGCGTTGAACTCAGTTAGACGAAACACGAAGTTGTGTATATATGGAGATAGAGTGTAGCCTATACCGCTTCCCAAGATCCCGAAGAGCTTAGTCTCGGAGTTTACTCTAAACAACTTCTGAGTTGCACCTCCAAAGCCTCTAGAGGGAGTTCTACTCGCTTCCAGCTCCCTAAACTTGTGGGAAGCGGTATGTCTATGAAGCCTCCTCGAGCCTTCTTGTCTTTCTTTAGCGCTGAGACTGCTTTCTCTATATCTATAGAGACGTCTAGCTCGTCTATAGAGATAGGGAGTTTGTAGAGCTTGAGGAAGTCTATTAATCGATCTAGCACTTCAGCTCTGGACACTCCTAGCTTTTCAGATAGCTTAGCTTCACAAACCATACCGATAGCGACGGCTTGACCATGAGGTATTTTGAAATCGCTTCCAGCTTCTATAGCATGACCTATCGTATGACCGAAGTTGAGCACTATTCTGATCCTCTTCTCTTCTCTTTCATCTTGAGAGACGATCTTCATCTTATTGAGCGCGGATCTATAGATCATCTCTTCCAAAACATTAGGTTCTTTAGCGAACACAGAGCTATGATGATTCGACAAAAAGTCACAGAGTTCTCTGTCGAGAACAATACAATACTTAATAACTTCAGCCATTCCATGCGATATCTCTCGGTCTGTCAGAGTCTCTAAAAACATAACGTCGGATATCACAAGTCTAGGATGATAGAACGTGCCTATGATGTTCTTTGCTCCTGCGAAGTTAACGCCGTTTTTGCCTCCTAATGAGGCATCCACCATGGCTAAAAGAGTAGTAGGCACGTTCGCTAACTTGACTCCTCTTCTGTATATAGAGGCTATGAAGCCTACTACATCTAGTAGAGTTCCTCCTCCAATAGCTACGATCCACTGAAAGCTTGGAGGAGCTCTAGACGCTATCTCTTCGAGAAAAGAAAGAACGTTCGATAACTCCTTGATTTCTTCACCATCTTTAACTTTAAGAGTAAGAACTGGAGCTTCTAGCTTTTCTATAACGACCTTGGGGTTTATGGACTCGCTATGAATAACTACAGCTTCTCCTTTTACGTTCTTAAGCTCTTCTAGAGCCTTTAGCCCTACAGCTATGCGCGTACTGTAATGACATAGATTGAACTCTAGAACTTTCAAAGCCCTCTTCCCACAGCTTCAGCAACTCTTCTCAGCTTCTCTATGAGATCTTTGAACTCTTGGATCGTAAGTTGTTGTTCAGAATCGCTAAGAGCTTTCTCAGGAGCTAGATGAACCTCTATGAGAAGCATATCAGCTCCTGCGGCTATAGCAGCTAGAGCTAGAGGCGTAACGAGATTACGCTTTCCTGCAGGATGGCTTGGGTCTACGCACACAGGAAGATGTGAGAGCGACTTTACTACAGGAACGCTACTTATGTCTAGCGTGAAGCGAGTTTCTTTCTCAAACGTCCTTATACCTCTTTCGCATAGCACAACAGACCCGTTGCCTTGAAGCAAGATGTACTCAGCTCCAAGTAGCCATTCTTCGATCGTGTTACCAAATCCTCTTTTGAGCAATACAGGCTTCTTCGTTTTACCGACTTCTACCAAAAGCGGGAAGTTCTGTGCGTTTCTAGCTCCGATCTGAATCATGTCGACATATTTACTGACCAACTCTACATGGCGAACGTCAAGGACTTCGCTCACTACATACATATTCGTAGCGTCCGCTACTTTTCTCAGTATCTTAAGCCCTTCATTGCCGAGACCTTGGAAAGAGTAGGGACTTGTTCTAGGCTTGAAGGCTCCTGCTCTCAACATAGACACTCCTAGCTTGCGGAGTTCTTCAGCTACTTCGAACATCTGGTCTTCGTTTTCCACAGAGCAAGGGCCAGCAGCGATCACGATCTTCTTCCCACCTATCTTCACGTTTCCGACTTCTACTATAGTGTCCTCTTTCTTCCATGCTCTGCTGGCTAGAGGATAGGGTTTACTGACCTTTATCATTGTCTTAACTCGAACGTCTTTCAGGTCTTTCAAAACCTCATCGGGCCACGCGATAGCCAGAGTTTCTCCATAGAGTTCTGTAGTAATGAAGTGAGCTCCGCGTTCCTTGAGGATCTCGACTACCTGAGAAAGAGAATTCTTATCGTTAGTCACGATCACAATCACTGTTCCCACCTTCTACGCTTCTCACTACATCAATGAGAGCTCTGAGCGCGATCTCTCGCGCCAATCGAGCGTACTCATTATGTTTTTGTATTTCTAGCACTGTATCCATGTTCTTTGCCACTGTTTCAAGACTCTCTCTAAGCCTTCTCATGTTTCGAGTCTCGAATCTCTCTGGAGCTCTCACGTCTAGAATCTCCCAGAGTTCAGAGAGAACTCTGTTCATAGCCATCAAGAAGATATGAGGAACTACTTGCTGTATTGCCATGGCTTTCTCATGTTCTATTGCTGAACTCACGATTACTTCTAGTCCGAGAGATTCCCAAAACACTATGACCTCGGGAAGAACACTATAGCCACTCTCTGAAGGGATCAACACTATCTTTTCTCCATATGGAAGCTCGACAGAATAAAAGAGAGGATGAGTGGATATATAGCTAAAGCCGTGTTGTAGAGATAGTGCAGTCAGCTTTTCAAAAACTCCGCTTTTAGATGAAGCTATGTCCATAACTACTCTGCTTTTTAAATGTCCTGAAAAGGTGTCGACATATCCGCTCTCTAAAGCGCTTCTAGAAATAGCTAAAATCACATATTCTGAGTTCTTTATAGCCTCTACAACTTCTGCGCTCTCACATCCTAAAGTCTTCGCTAAGCTTTCGGCTTTTTCCATTCTACGTCCGCTTATGATTACTCTGTGACCCGCTTTAGCTAAGAGTCCACCGATGGACTTAGCCATTCTTCCGTAACCGATTAAAGCGACGTTCCTAGGAGGACCGTAGGCGAACCTCTGGACGAACTTAGAGTATTTGATCAGAAACTCCGCTATGTTTTTAGCTAGGTCTTCAGGAACGCTTTCCCTTCTAGCTCTCTCAGTCCATGAAGCCAAGACCGCACGTTCGCGCTCTGGGTCTGTCACGTCTAATCCGAGTTTCTTCTTAGCTAGCGCTATCCTTCTAGCCACTTCTAATCTCTTCTTGATCAGCATAATGATCTCCTCATCAATTTTGTCGATCTCTGCTCTAAAGTCTTCAAGCTCTTCCAGCACGTTCTCTCACCCTTAGAACTGCGTCGATTATGTTCTTCTTTCCTAAGCCGTAGAACTCTATGAGGTCTTCAGGAGACTTCGCTGACCTTCCGAACTGTCTGGTGCCTAACATCTCCATCGGTACTGGATACTTTCTGACTAACACTTCAGCTACAGCCGATCCTAGTCCTCCGTATAGACTATGTTCTTCTACTGTCACTACTGCTCCCACCTTCTGAGCTACTTTCAACAACAAGTCCTCATCGAGAGGCTTCACAGTATGCATGTTGATAACCGCTACGCTAAGACCCATTTCTCGTTTCAGCTCTTCTGAAGCCTTAAGAGCGCTCCACAATATCGTTCCAGCACCTATCACTGCAACATCATATCCTTCAGTCAACACTTCAGCTCTACCGACAGTGAAGTCTTCATCACGATCACAAGTTATGGGAGGAGAGTAGTCTCGACCGACTCTATAGTACCCTGGTCCCTTAAGGCTTACCACCTTGTGAAGACTTTTTGAGACCTGACAAGCGTCTGCTGGAACCACTACTGTCATGTTAGGCAGAACTCTCATTAAAGCTAGGTCTTCAAGAGCTTGATGACTCGAACCGTCTGCGCTGTTACTAAACCCCGCGTGAGTGCCGACGAGCTTGACGTTGAGATTCATGCGCACCACGGTGTTTCTTATCTGTTCCCATGCTCTCATCAAGAACACAGCAAAGGCAACTACGATAGGCTTCATGCCTAGAGCGGCTAGACCGGCAGCGAACGTTACAGCATGTTGTTCAGCTATGCCTACGTTGAAGTACCTTTCAGGATATCTTTCGAAAAACCTGATCGCTCTCGTGGCTTCTCCAACGTCGGCAGTCACTACTACAACGTCTTCGTCTGTTTCTCCTAGGTCCGCTAACGCTCTTCCTAAGGCTTCACGCATAGAGTAGAGCCTCTCTGACAACGTCTACACCCGGTCTCTGAACGCTTTTACCCTCAAGAGCTGGAACTCCCTTCATGCGAGTAGTCAGAGCGAAGATCACTGTAGGAGAGTCTGAGTGAAGAGCTCTACTAAGAGCTCTATCTATGCTCTTTATATCATGTCCATCGCAAACCAATACGTTCCACCCTATGGACTGCCAGACCAAAGGCATATAGTGTTTGGGTTTGACCTTGTCGATAGGACCGTCAAGCTGATTGTTGTTGTAATCTACTATGACAACTAGATTGTTTAGCTTTCTGTACGCAGCGTGCGTAATGGCTTCCCAGACTTCTCCCTCGTCTTGCTCTCCGTCACCCATGATGACATAGACTCTACCTTTACCTTTTCTCATCTTTATAGCTGTAGCTAAGCCGACAGCGAAGCTTAGTCCTTGAGCAAGACTTCCCGTTGAGGCATCTACGCCAGGTATGCTGATTTCTGGATGTCCTTGAAGTATGCCATTTATTTTGTGCATCTTGTAGAGCTCTTCTTCAGGGATCACTCCAAGCTCAGCTAACGCTATATAGAGAGTCGGAGCAGCATGACCTTTGCTGAGAACGAACCTATCGCGGTCAATAGCGCTTCCGTCTCTTTTCACATACTTGAACATAACGACCGTCAATATCTCAACAACGCTTAGAGACGAGCCTAAATGTATAGCCTGATCTATTAAGTAGAGTTCTAAAAGCTTCCTTCTTATCCTTCTTGCTATTAGCTCAAGAAAACCAACATCTAGAGACGGACTACTCGATATTGGCGGAATTCCATCCCTTCGAACCCTCTATAGTGGGTAGCTTCGTCTGAGCTTTAAATATTTTTCTCTGTTTTTAGGAGGACAGAGAATCCGGAAAGCGGACTCACAAAAAGCTAGAGGCAGACTGGTGGGTTTCTGAGACCTCTGAGCCTTCCTAAAGACGGGAGGTCTCTACTCCTGGAATTCTATTCCTTCTCTCTTCAGTATACTCCTTGCAGCTATGATTCCTGTAGCTGCAGCTACGTTCATTCCTCTAGACAGCCCAGTTCCATCTCCAGCAGCGAACAAGTTCTCCAAGCTGGTCTCAAGCTCTCGCGTAGTTCTCGCTTTAACGCTGTAAAACTTTATCTCAGGCGCATAGAGAAGCGTTTGTGGCGACGCGAGACCTGGCATTATCTCATCGAGTCTCTCTATAGCTTCTATTATGTTAGCGACGACTCTGTAGGGATAGCCCATAGCTATATCTCCTGGAGTAACCGATTTTAGCGTAGGCTCTACAACGCTTCTTTCTATTCTCGACCAGGTGCTCCTCCTACCGGCTACTAGGTCTCCAAACCTCTGGACTATAGGCTTTCCTCCTCCTAGCTTCGTCATGAGTCTAGATATGCTTTTGCCGTAGGCTACAGTGTCCTCTAAGGGGTCTGTGAGCTTTACTGTGACCAATAGTGCAAAGTTCGTGTTTCTAGACTTCAAGCTCAAAAACCCTTCTCCATTAACGCCTACAGTATTGTCAGGATATCGCTCTTCAACCACGAAGCCATTGGGATTAGTACAGAAGGTTCTGACCTTATCGTCATAAGATGTAGTGTAGAGCACTATCTTAGGGTCTCTGAAGATCTTGGTTATAGGCTCCATCACGTAAGCTGGAACCTCTACTCTTACCCCTATGTCCAGCGGTCCTGGCTCTATGGCTATTCCTCGTTTTTTCGCGAGCTCTGAAAACCACTCTGCGCCTACGCGACCTGGAGCTAAGATCAAGTACTTGACGCTTATCTCACCTTTATTTGTCTTGATCACATATGAGCCATTGTGCTTTTCTACGTCGATAGCTTGTGTATAGTCGAACAATTGAACTCCTCGACCTTTTATGAAGTCCAACATATTGGCAATCACTTTGGGCATTAGGTCTGACCCTATATGTCTCTGGGGCGTTGGAATAAACTTGGCTCCAGCTTTGGCAGCAAGCCTTTCGAGTTCTACAGACGCTTCTAACGAGGGAGCCACTATATTGTTTGGAGCTCCAAAAGATACAAGAACTTCATCAACATACCTTATCAGCTTCTCTGCTTCCTCCCAACTTCCCAAGAGCTTATCTAAGTCTCCACCGACATCTGGTCTTAGGTTCAAGGCTCCGCTACTCAGAGTCGCAGCTCCTCCTATTCCTGACATTATGTTACACGGTCTACAGTTAGCACAATCTCTATCTCTAGACAGCTTTTTGAGGTTGAACATAGGACATACTCTTAAAGGATTACCGCTGCCCATTTCGATTATAACAGTCTTCAGCTTCTTTTCGGACCACCTCGCTATCTCATAGGCTGCAAAAAGACCAGCTATTCCTCCTCCGATTATAGCTACGTCGTACATTTATCTCACCCAGTAAATCCAAACTCTCTCCTTCTATCTACAATGCACTCAGCGTCCTCGCTCGTCCCTATGAGGGTTATAGGGACTTTAAGGAAGTCCTCTAAGCTCTCTATCCAAACTCTAACTTCAGGAGGTAGTCGCTCCCAGCTCTTAACGCATTTAGCGTTAGGGAAGAGCACATCTACTTTCGTCAAAGCGATCTGCGTAGGTGAGTTCAACATAACAGCTCTCCACGCTAGCTTCATATTGAAGAAAGCAGCTCTTCTTCTCCGTCCAGTCACAGAGCCGTATTCGACGAGACCTAATCTCTCGGCCTCTTCTGGAGATAGCTCTCCCTCAAGAGGTCCTCCTCCTACTCTGGTAACGTAGGACTTGAAGACCAATATTATATCAGTCACTCTTTTAGGACCTACACCTATTTCTGATAAAACTGCAGCTGCTGTAGTGTCTCTGCTCGTCACATAGGGATAGGTCCCATGGTATAGACTGAGAAAAGTTCCTTGAGCCCCCTCTACTAGCACCAGGTCTCCGCGGTCCAAAGCCTCGTTTACAAGTAACGGTACGTCACTGAGATATGGAGAGAGTTCGGAAAAGTCTTTAGCGAGCTTTAATCTTCTTAACACTCTGTCTGACATGGCATAACCTACTCCCTGTAGAGTAGATCCTATAGTTCCTGAAAGCTCAGCATCTCGTTTCTCAAGTTCTACATGTCTTTCCTCTATGATTCCCGTGTTCATATCGATAGTTATCCTGTCCGCTACTCCTGTCTCGTTGACTTCTTTATAAAACACATCAAGTCTGATGAGAGCACCTGGGGCTACAGCAAGCTTTGTTTGCTTGTTTATAAAGCTTGAAGGCACTACTCTGAGCTTCCACGATCTCTCTTTGTAGACTACAGTATGACCAGCATTAACAGCTCCAGTTCTCACTGCTATAGCTGGGTTGTCCTTTAGCCCTAGGTATGCAGCTATCTTACCTTTGCCTTCGTCTCCGAAAAACCCACCTACCACTACAGTTAGAGGCATATGACAACACCTCTAGGACGAAGGTCAGAACTTTCCGACGTTCTGGTACACACAATGCCAAGAGGATTCCTTGAGTTTGAATAGAGGTGTTCTAGAGCTAATATTTGCTTAGCGCATATCATTTTGGAAAGTACATGGTCTACGACTTTTCAGCTTAATACCCCTCGTATTATTTTTAACCTATTATTTAGAACGTTTATAGCGTTCTTATAGAACCCAATGGGCTTCCCTCCATAGTGTATAGTAGTCGACCCATGAGTCGATAGCTTTGCGAGATATGTGAGATGATACAAATTTTATCAAATTTTCGACAAAAGTCTAGACATTTTTAGACTAGATTTTTTAGGAGAGTGAACCACGTTTTCGTTTTGTTTGGAGACGCCTGTGGAAGGCTGGCTAGAAGGGCTGGCGCTACGCGATCTTTCTGCTCTCATATTGGCCCCTCTTACACTTACTTCGCTCTTAGGTATAGCTTTGTTTACGCTTTACTTGTTGCTTGGAGGAAGCAGAGCGCCAGCAAGTCTCAGAGAAAGATATGAGTCTGGAAACCTGCCTACAGGATCGGCTAGAGAGCCCATAAAGATGCAATACATAGCCTACTTAGTTCTCTTCGCAACCCTAGAACCGATTTTGATACTCTTTGGCTTTGTAGCTCTTGCTGGACTCGTTAAAGAGTTCGCTTTCTTGATGTTCTTTCTGCTGGCACTCTCGGTAATGGTATCGGTTTATGGAGCTATAGAGGCCAAAAGAACTTCTAGAGGTGAGATTATCAAGTGATATATGTAGGAACTCTCGATAAGACCTATCGCAATGCTCTGCGACTTCTTTTAGGACGTCTGAAATTAGGAAGACTCGTTGACTGGGCTACAGCGTTCAGCCTCTGGCCAGTTCACTTAGTTACAGGCTGTTGTGGCGCGGAGTTTGCCGCAGCCTATAGTCCTCTTCTAGACTGTGAGCAGTATGGGTCTCTACCTTGGGTTTCTCCTAGACAGACTAACCTGATAGTCATAGAGGGTACAGTAACTAGGAAGATGGCATGCGCGCTCAAGATCACCTATGATCAGATGCCTCCACCGAAGTTCGTGATAGCTTTGGGAGCATGTGCTCTCGACGAAGGAGTCTTTAGAGGAAGCTATAATATGGTAAAGCCTTGGGAAGTAGTTCCAGTAGATCTCTTCGTTCCAGGATGTCCTCCTACTCCTGAGGCTCTTGCCAGAGCTATCGTAGAGCTTCAGCGAAAGGTTGTGAAGCAGGAGGTGGCTCAGCAACGAGTAGCAAACACAACAACCAGCTTAGAAGCGGACTATTGTAGATGGTGGACTCCATGAATGAGTTCTTGGAGTTATTGAAAAGAGAGCTGAGCTTAGAAGGCATAGAGTTGACTCAACATAAGGGATTCGTTGAGATCAAAATTAACCGCGAGCGCTTGTCGGACATAGCCAGAAGGCTCAAGGAGCTAGGTCTTGATCATGTTAAGGCGGTCGTAGCTGTAGACGAGATGGAACAAGAGAAGATAAGAGTCTCCTATATCGTCTCAAGCTTTGAGAAAAGCCATGCCTTGGTGGCGTTAACGACTGAAGTCTCTAGAGATAGCCCGCGTCTCGAAAGCCTTTCTCTTATCTGGCCTAGCGCAGAGCTACAAGAAAGAGAGGTCTATGAACTCTTTGGCATAGTCTTTGAAGGTCATAGAGACCTCAGACCGCTTCTGCTCGACCCTGAGCTGGCCAACAGGAAAGTGATGAGGAGGGATTTCAAGATTGAGATTTAGCTCTTTCGGTCTGAACCTGCTAGAGGCTAGGAGGGTTGAGAAAGACACGTACTACATATACATAGGTCCTCAGCATCCCGGTTCTGGTCATATGAGACTCAAGGTCAGACTTGACGGGGATGTGATTGTTAGCGTAGATCCAGATGTAGGATATGTTCACAGAGGTGTTGAAAAGCTAGCTGAAACAAGAGAGTGGATAAAAAACATACCGCTGTTCGAGAGAGTCAATATAATAGATGCTTGTAACGTAACGCTCCCTTACGTCAGAGCCATAGAGGCTTTGGCAGGTCTAGCTCCTACGTACAAGGCTAGCGTCCTCAGAACTGCTCTTTGTGAGATAAATAGAATATCGTCTCATCTTTACGGCATAGGCATTTTGGGAGTGTTCATCGGACATTCTACTACGTATATGTGGTGCTTCGCTGACAGAGAGGTTTTCGTAAAGCTGGCAGAGGAGTTGACAGGGTCTAGACTCACTCACACTTACAACATCCCTGGAGGGGTCAGAAGAGATGCCCCTGCAGACTTTCCAGAACTTCTCAGAAAGGTCTCGAAATACATGAGAAGGAGACTTGACGACTACAAGAAGTTCATCTTGAACAATCCTGTCGTGAGAAATAGAATGGAGGGAGTAGGAGTCATATCTAAAAGCAAGGCAGTAGAGCTAGGCATTACAGGTCCCAATCTAAGAGGAAGTGGCGTAGCATACGATGTGAGGCTAGCTGAGCCTTACGAGGTCTATGCAGAACTCTCTTTTGAGATACCGGTAGCTATCGAGGGCGATGCTCTAGCCAGAACTTATGTGAGGCTAGCTGAGATAGAGCAGAGTCTGTACATACTGGAACAGCTTGCATCAATCCTAGAGAAGCTTAGAAACGAGTCTGTGCTTTCCAAAGATGTTCTTGCAAGGCTTCCCAAAAGCTATAGAGAGGCCTATGAGCAAAGAGGGATAGTAAAGCTCCTTCCGACCACTATATCAATGAAAGTGCCTTCGGGTAGAGCTGTTTCTAGAGGTGAATCAGGTAGAGGGGAGATCTTCTATTACGTTGAAAGCAAAGGAGGAGAAAAGCCTTATAGGGTAAGATTGGTCACTCCTTCTTTCAGAAACCTAATTGCATTCAAATATGTGGTTCCTGGACACAGATTGATGGATTTGCCAACGATCTACGGCAGCCTCGATTACTTCCCTCCAGAGGCCGACAGATGATGTACGAGTTAGTAGGCGTTTTCTGGAACGTCATTGTTGTCGGACTGACAGGATCTGCTGTGCTTTCAGCTCTAACCATATGGTTTGAGAGGAAGGCTACAGCTAGAGTTCAAAGAAGAGTAGGTCCTCTATGGATCAGCAGACCTATCGGAGGACTCCTTCAGCCACTTGCAGACCTGGTCAGGATAGCTTTTCAAACTCCGGTGATCCCTCGCGAAGCTCACGTTGCAGTCTTCGTCTTACTTCCTATTCTGAGCTTCGTAACCTCTATCTTCCCGCTCTTCGTCTTACCTATGACTAGCGTTGAGGTCTATGCTCCTCTGAGTTCTACCGATTTCACTCTTCTTCTAGCCGTAGCTATAATGGTACTGTCGTCTCTAACAATAATCGCAATGGGGTGGGCTAGCGGAAACAAATTTGCCATGATCGGCAGTCTAAGAGAATCTTATATTTTGATCACTTATGAGGTTTTGATATTAGCATCAGTGATCACAGCGATCGCTCTGGTCGGCTCTTTCGACGCTATAGAAGTGGTTGAGTTCCAAAAACGTTATCTCTGGCTAGTGCTCCTCAACCCTCTAGGGTTTTTAATTCTCCTCTTGGCCATTATGCTGGCCTCCTCAACTTTCCCCTTTGAGATTGCAGAGTCTGAGTCCGAAGTGGTGGCAGGTCCTTACACAGAGTTCAGCGGATTACTCTACGTGTTCTCTATGGCTAGCGTATACGTTAAGCGCTATACATACTCGATCATAACATCGATAGTTTATCTTGGAGGGTGGACACCTCTTGAGCCTCAAGAAGGGCTTTTATCGGGCTTGGTAATGCCAACACTTGTAGTAATTGCTAAAGCTGTCCCCATAATGTTTTTGATGAGCTTCATGAGATCAGTTTATGGAAGGTTAAGACTAGATCAAGCTTTAGACTTGGCTTGGCGTGTTCTTGTCCCTCTAGCTCTGGTAGCGATAGCTTGGTCGATCTTTCTGCGCTTTATTCTAAGAGGTGTATAGCTATGATTAAGGTTAGACGCCTAAATAGAGACAGACAGAGCTTCTTAAAGAGTATAGCCTCTAGCATTAGCGTCTTAATTCTAGGGCTTAAGTACCTGTTCTTCTCTTCTAGGTTCACTATCTTATATCCTGAGGAAAGGCCGGTTCATAGCTTCGGTTTCAGAGGTTATGTGCTTCTCGAGCTGACTAAATGCATTGGATGTAAAAGTTGCGAGAGAATCTGTCCAGCTAGCGCTATCGAGATGATGTCTGTAGCTGTAGACGAGAGAAGAGTAAGGTTAGCACCTCGGATCAATTACCAAAGGTGTATATTTTGTGGACTGTGTGTCGATGTATGTCCTGTAGAAGCTCTAAGTCATGCAAACAGGTTAGACCAGGTTTATGAAGGACTTGAAGAGATGGTTGTGAACCCAGGGGATAGTCCACTACGTCTATCTGAAGAAGGAGAGCCTAGCGTTCTCGTAGTTGATGAAAAAACAGGACTGGTTAAGGTGAGAGCTAAGTGGAGGCAGTGATACTCATAGCGGTTCTCTTAGCGCTTGTCTTGGGGCTCATAACAGTGTCTTTAAGAGATCTGGTCTACTCCAGCTTGTCGCTCGCTCTCCTCGGGATAGCAACGGCTTCAGTGTTCGCTCTCCTCGGTTACAAACTTCCCGCTATATTGGTCATTCTAGTCTATGTTGGCTCAGCAGTGATGCTTCTAGTTGTCTCGGTCTCAATGATAGGCGGCGTTGAGAAAGAACCTAAGAACTTCAAGCTGGGCGCTACTACAGGTTTGGCAACGTTCGTTCTCTCGTTCATAATCTATTTGGAGTCTCGTGAAGTAGTGTCGAGAGGTCTTTTTGAGATTCGGTATGTAGATGTAAGAGTTGTGGCTGAGCGTTTCGTGTCAGAACATCCCTATATAGTAGTCCTTCTAGCTCTGTCTTTGCTAGTTACAGCTATCGAAGGACTTCTGCTTCTACGATGGTGGGGTGTTAGGAGATGATAGACCATGTTGTAGCTTTTGTTGGATGTGTGTTGCTGGGTCTCGGAGCCTTTGGGCTAACTAGTTCAAACAATTTAGTGAAACAGCTCATCTCAATCGAGGTTGCTTTTAACGGAGCGCTGTTTTTAGTAGCGGCCTTTCTCAGTGGCAAGCCTGACTTCGCTACTCTCCTCCTCGTTTTGCTGGCTATAGTATCGACCAACGAGACCATAGTGCTTCTACTTCTCATCCTAGTTTATTACAGTCATGAAGGAACGCTTTCGGTAGGTGGTGAGAGCACATGGAAATAATCTCTTTACCTCTTCCTCTCTTCTGGCTTTCTCTCCTAGTGCCCCCTGTTATAGCCATGTTGATGGAGTTCCTGAGATGGAGAGATGAAGTCCAGATCAGAGCTTTGGCATACATCTCCGCTCTGTTTCTAGCCATACCAAGCTTCATCTCGTTCTGGTACCTCTACATCAAAGGCTACAGAGTCGTATATGACCCTCTCTTTATAGACCTGAAGGCTCAAGGATTTGGTTCAATGGGTCTCTTGGTAGACCGTTTGTCAGCTCCTATAGTATTTGGAGTCTCTTTAGTCACGGCTCTGGTCTCAATTTATAGCATCAAGTACATGAGACACAGAATTGAAGAGCTGGAAAGAGAAGGGGTTCAGGCTCATTCTATCACAGTTTACTATACGTTCTATCTGGCTTTCGCATCATCAATGCTCGGAGTCGTGATGTCAACTAACATGATCGAACTTTACGTATTTCTCGAGCTCTCTCTCATTTCGTCCTTCCTACTGATAGCTATCTACGGTTATGGCGATAGAGTTGTGGTGTCTCTTATATATTTCGTTTGGACTCACATCAGTAGCTCTCTAATACTTTTAGGAGTGCTTTACTTTGGGCTGAACGTAGGTTCTTTCGATATCATCGATATCTCTACGTTATCCTACGTTACAGCATACTCTGAAGTCGAGCTGAAAGGTTTGGCAATGCTGGTTCCAATACTTTTCGTTCTGGGGTTGCTGATCAAGTTAGCGGCATTTGGGGTTCATGTCTGGCTTCCCTATGCTCATGCGGAAGCTCCCACTCCGGTCTCCGCTCTCTTATCGCCTAACATGGTCGGGCTAGCTGGTTATCTCCTGGTCAGGCCCGGTCTCCTGCTCTTGGGTGGAGCGTTAGAGACTTTGAGCACAATTCTCATAGCTGTTGCTTTCATCAGCATAGTGTTTGGCGGGCTATTAGCGCTTGGAGAGAACGACACGAAGAGGCTTTTAGCTTATTCGAGCGTAAGCCAGATGGGCTACATCCTTTTAGGCATAACGACTCTAACAGACTACGGAATCGCTGGAGCAATGCTACATTACTTAACTCACGCTATAGGAAAGGCGATTCTGTTCATGATAGCCGGGATCTTAATAATGGAACTCCACGGACTTAGAAACATAGACAGAGCTGGAGGCCTGGCGAAGATCTATCCAATCACGTCAAGTCTAGCGGTCTACGGGTTTATACACCTAATTGGTATGCCTCCCGCTATGGGTCTTTGGAGCAAGCTCCTGATATTCTTTGGCTTGGTTAAAGCGTATTGGGAGTCTCCTGCCAAATTAGCAGCTATAGCGGTTATAGCCTGTCTGAGTTTTTTAGTTACGGTCTTCTACGCTACATCAGCTCTCTCTAGACTCTTCTTTGGAGAGCTGAAAGAACACTGGGATCATGAGGAGGAACTAGACGAACCGAAGGCATCTATATTAGTTTTAGCGTTAAGTGGGTTACTCTTCTTCCTCTTCGCCATCTTGGCCTCCGGACCTCTAGTTGAAGCATCTCATGAGCTTCTAAAAGCAGGAGGTGTAATGAGATAGTGAAAGAGATTGTGCTAGCTCATCTAGCCTGGTTAGCTCCTATCATAGGCTCGACAATAGCTCTTGCAGGTTTACTTATCAAGATCAGGACCGAACGATTCTATTCACTCATAACATCGTTAAGTATTCTGATATCGGCTCTAGTTTCTACCTATTTGGCGACTCTTGTTCTAACTGGTGGAAAGCCGATCTTGGTTCCTGGTGTGACACTTCTTGAAGACTACGAGATCTCTCTCACTATGAGAGTTGACGGCGTCTCTGTCGTTATAGCCCTTATAGCTTCGTGGCTGAGCTTCATTATTTCTATTTACAGTATAGAGTACATGAAAGAGGAAAGAGGCTATGGGAGGTTCTTTGCTCTCCTATCACTATTTGTTGGAGGCATGATGTTGCTCGTCTTAGCCGACAGCTTGGTGACTATGTTCGTAGGGTGGAAGATAACCGGGCTTTGTAGCTATGCGTTGATAAGCTTCTGGTATGAAAACCCTCCAGATAAGTGGGTGGGTAGACCAGGAAGATATAGACTCGGTTTTCCTATGTTCTTCTCGCCCACAGAGAGCGGGGTTCGGGCGCTAGCTTTCACCATGGCTGGAGACGCATGGCTCATGACGGGGATAGCGGCTCTAGCGTACCTAACGGGAACCACGAGTTTGACCGAACTCTCCATAGGCTCTTGGATGTCAGGACTAGCAGAAGCGGGACTGCTAGTCCCTATACTACTTTTCATTGTCATAGGGGCTCTAGCCAAAAGCGCTCAGTTTCCATTTCACGAATGGCTTCTGACAGCTATGACAGCTCCCACTCCGGTCTCGGCGCTGATACATGCAGCTACTATGGTGAATGCAGGGGTCTACCTGTTTCTCAGAATAGTTCTCATTACAATAGAAGCTACAGCAAGAGAGGAGACGCTGAACGTTTTAGCTGGGGAGCTCTCTATCCTCTATTCACTTGTTCTTGTAATAAGCATACTTACTTCTATCTTCACGTCGCTGATAGCGTTAGCGGCTGACGAGCTTAAGGTAGTGCTGGCGGCGTCTACATCAAGTCAGTTAGGACTCATGTTTTCTTCGGCTAGCGTTGGCGGACTGTTGGCTATCAAAGGACGGCTGGACGAGGCTCAGCTCGCCTGTTTTGCTTCACTTCTTCATCTAGCCAGCCACGCTATATTTAAAGCGTCTCTCTTTTTGGCTTCAGGCTGGATCATACACTCGTCGCATAGCAGATTCCTAGACGGAATGAGAGGAGTTCTAAACAAGTCTAAGATCACAACGATAGCTTATGTTCTGGCTAGCGCTAGCTTGGCTGGAATACCTCCGACTCTCGGATTCTTCAGCAAAGACGTGATCTTCCACGTTTTAAAGTTGGAAAGTTCGTCCCTTCTGTTCGTAGTCCTCTTCAGCTCAGCTATTACGTCTTTGTACGTAGGAAGAACTCTAGGATTGCTTCTGGGAAAAGCTAGCGACCAACATATAGATAAACATCACGAAGAAGGAAGACCTCTATTCATGATTACAGCTTACTCATTCTTAGCCATCTTATCTTTAGCTCTCGGAACGCTCTGGCCTCTTTCCAGCAGGTTCATGATTACAGCTCTAGTCAGTTCTCAGACCAACGGATGTTGTATTAGACCTCATCTTAGTCTAGAACTCGCCACACTTTCGACAGCTCTCAGTGGAACACTTGTTTTGCTAGCAGCAGTACAAAGCTTTAGAGGTATCAAGGTCTTTCAGAAAGTCTTTTCAAGAGCTATTATTAGAAAGCTCTACGAGGTAGTTTATGACAGGTTTTTAGTTAGTCCACTTATTTACGCTCTTGTGGGAACTCTAGGCCGTAGCTTTTCTCTAGTAGCTGGGCTGCTACACAACTTTGTAGCCTATCCTACTCTTACTTTAATTATATGTCTTACAGAGTTTGGAAGAATTAAGATATCTGGAGCTTTAGTAGATAGATCAACAACCAAAATGAACAGATTTTTAAATTCCTTATATAAGCTTCATTCAAAGAGCACGCTGTTGTCAGGTCGAGAAGCCGTTTGTCTAATGTTTTCTTGTGTTGATATCCACAATGTCCACCTTAGGCTAGACAGGACATATCATAGTATGCTCGTATCTCTCGCTAGAACGTCAAGTGGCGTTCTCAGGTCGTTAGTTCAAAGAGGCGACTCTCCTTATTTGGTTGGAGCATATATTCTGTCGGTCCTGGCGATAGTCATAGTTCTTCTAGTGATAGTCATAGACCTTTAGGAGGTATGTCGTTATGAAAGAGCTACTACTTGTAGTCATATACGCTAATATTGCGTTTTCTCTAGCAGTGCCTCTTCTAAGTCATTTCAGCTCGAGATCAACAGTCTTGTGGACGGCTTCCATTCTACCTCAAGCGGCCACTCTTGCCTTTCTCTTCACAATTATAGCATTGGGAATCGACACAAAGGTTGGAGCACTGAACTTTGAAAGAAGCTATGTTCTCCTGGCCGCGTCAACTGCTCTCGGTTGCGTCATCTCAACTCTAGCTATAGGACTTTCAGCGTACGTTTGGCTAAGTCATCCTGGCATTTATAGCTTGTTGCCGTTAACACTCTTCGGATTGGTATATCTAGCTATGAGGTCCAACCAGTTAACGCTCTTAGCCGCATGGCTTCTGATCGCGATATCCAGCTATGTCATAATTGCCCTTCCTGGAGACAGGGCTAGCGTAAGAGCTGCAACAATGTACGGAATTGTCGGAATGTTGTCAACGCTTCTGCTGATCTTAGGGATCTCGCTGAGCGTTCTCTTAGCTGAATCAGGAGGAGAACTTCTCTCCTTAGCTGCTTCTGGAACGTTCATTGCAGCTTTTGGTCTCAAGCTAGGACTCTTCCCTTTCCATTGGTGGATACCTCAGGTCTATGGAAAAGCTGACGGAAGACCTATTGCAGTCCTAGCTAGTGCCTATAAACCAGCAGTAGCGGCTGCTTTGCTCTATGTCTTCTCAGAAGTGATCCCCCAAACCGTGGCATCCCACATGTCCTATGTCCTTCTCTTGTTAGGCCTAGCTAGCATTACTTACGGCAATGTAGCGGCTTTCGTTGCTTCAGGGCTTCCTGATCTTCTGGCTTTCAGCAGCATCGCTCATGCTGGGTACATGGTTGTAGCTATAGCTACAATCATTGCTGTAGACGAACTAAACATAACTAAGCTAGCTACGGTAGGACTCGTCCTTTTGGCGTTCACAATAGCATCTACCAAGCCTCCGCTCTTTGTTTTAACGTCGTCGGTGGGAAGGAGCATAAGTGACCTCAGCAAGATTTCATGGAATAACGCGATAGGTGCTTCAATAGTTCTGCTGACTCTGAGTCTGTTAGGCATACCTCCTCTGTTGGGGTTCTGGGGCAAGCTACTGATAGTAATGGCTGTGGTTAGCTTATCACCTTTAGCTGCAGCTGTGATTCTAATTAACATAGCAACAAGCTCTGTATACTATCTGAGACTCGCTTTCTCGGCTTTGAGAAGTAGCGAGGATCGCTTAGAGCTAGAGGCTCCCTTAAAGTCAGCTCTTGTACTCTCGGCTTTAATAAACGTTCTTGGGCTCATAGCGGCCTTAGCAGTCTATAGTCTTTAAAAGAGCTGTCAGGAAAGTCTTAGGGTCTTCTAAAAATATCTTGATTAGCCTATCTGAATCGAGTTCAGTTATGTCTATACCTTCCAGCTGAGACAAAGCGCTCTTAATAATATCTCCCAATATATGCTCTATGCATGCTTTATTACCATCACAAAATCGGAAAAGCGAATCTCTGAAACACTCTGGTTTCGTTATGAGAGCTCGAGCTAAATTACATCCACATTTCATATTTGAGATCATCTCAAGCCTTAAGTAGAGTCCAGAATACTTAGTACACATACAGCTCAAAAGGAGAACAGAAACTTTAAGTTTCTTCTCATCATCGTTCAAAGTGAGCATCCCTCTGAGCTAAGCTTCTCCTAAACAGGAGTCACGAATGACTATAGTTATGAGCTAGACGAAGCTAAGGAACCTCATGATAAACGGTTTATTAGGCTACGGTCGCGTAGAGAGTTAAGAAAAGTTAAAGCCAGAGAGAGAGCCAGGAGCATTGAAGACAGCATTAGAGCTTCAAACAGCGTTAGTCGTTCATAATCTAAAGTCTTTCGACTTACTTCTACTTCAATAACTTGAGACGAGGGTCTCGCTATAACTATGAGAACAGTCCCGGCGTCGAGTTCTTCCGAAAGCAAAACTTCATTTCCATCGGCTCTGATCAGCGTGAGGTTTCCAAGTCTCTTTATAAAACTCACCGCGGTTTCTAGACTGCTTAGCGAGCCCCAGAAATAAAAGACCCCTCCGCCTACGTCGGTGCGCATTGAGAGGTCTCTGATAGCTTCTGACGTGAGCAAAAGCCTCATAAATTCTCTAGGATCTGTTCTTACCAAGCCTGTCAAAGCTCCGCTAGCTCCTCTAAGCTCTAGTTTCACCTGTGATTTCGTTGAGATAGAGGAAAAGGCTACTATGACGGCCTCTCCCTGTTCAGATGTAACCGTTAGCTTGTATGTGCTTTCGAGATCGACTCCGAAGAAGAACGCTATTATACTAGACAGCAGAATAGCTAGAGCTATCACTATGAGCAGTCTAGAGAGCAGGAAGTGTCTCATTTGGGCTCAAACCTCCTACTGAAATAAAGAACAGCTACGATCGCGAGAAATACAGCTCCAAACGGTATTAGAGCGTATTGCCAAAGTTGGGGCTCAGCTCCTCTTGTGTTTTGATACACTATATCGGGGAGGCTAAGAGCTGAGCCGAAGTCTACGAGAAACTCGATGTCTCTAGCGGTTCCGATGAGTGGTAATACTGCGTTGAGAGCTACAACTATAAAGTATGCTGTGACTCCAGCTATAGCGCTTACAGCTTGACTCTTAACCAATAGAGCGATAAACAAGAAGAGAGATCCATAGAATAACGCTTGAATCAGAAAAGCCAGGTAGAACAGAGCTATTCTCTTCAACTCGTCTAACATAGTCGTCTTTAGAGTGATCAAAGCCGTTAAGAGAGGGACAAACAGCATTAGAGCTGAAGGCAATAAGACTCTGCTAATTAACAAGACTAAAAACACTCCAGGTCTGGATAAAGGATAGGACATATATAGACTCATGATGCCGGACTCGGTGAGAGAAGCGACACCTGTGGTGCTTCTAGCTGCGAGGAAGATGACCAGAGCTAGAAGAGTGGGATCTAAGACCCCTCTGGAAAACGATGCTGGGTCAGTTACCGGTTGTACAGAGACTATTACTGCTCCAATAGCAGCCACGATCGTTAAAAGTATATCTATTCCAGGCGGTCTCAAGACCTCGTTAGCGTCTATAAAGAACAGTTCTACAAGACCCCGTAGAAGAGAGCCTTTAGCCAGCTTTGATCATCTCCTCTATAGAGACTCCAGCCAAATCAACGCTAAGGATTGTCAATCCGGACCTAGCGATCGAGGCCAAAGCTTCCAGCAGTTGAGGGTATTCGCTGTAGTCGTTTAACCTAACTATCACTGAAAACCCTTCCTGTTCTACTAAAAAGCCCTGATCGGCTAGAGCTGAGGCTAGAGCTTCAGGGTCTGGAGCTCTGACTCTTGCCAATGAGGCTTTCTTCAAGATCTCGCTAGGAGAACCTGACGCTACAGTCTTGCCTTTGGCTAAAGCCACTATTCTATTGGCTACGTTCACCACCTCGGCTATGATGTGACTTGATATGAGAAAAGATATCCCTTTGTCTTTGTTGAGTTCCGCTATTAGTTCTAAAATCCTTCTTCTCTCGAGGGGGTCTAAGTTGCTAGTAGGTTCATCGGCTATGATGAAGTTCGGTTCGGCTACGAGAGCGTGAGCTATAGCTGCTCTCTGTTTGAGTCCTGCACTAAGTTCTTCAAAAGTCTTTAGCTCATGCCCTTCTAGCCCAGCTAGCTTTATCGCTTCTCTAACGGAAGCTCTCGATGAACCATATATTCTAGCTGCTCTCTCTAACAAGTCCGCTATTCTGATGGAGTTTGGTAACATAGGTCTTTCGAAAACCACGCTAACGCCCTCTCTAGCCCTATAGTCCAAGAAGGGATCACGTCCGTTGAGAAGAACTGTTCCAGAGTCTCTTCTCAGAAGCCCTAGAGATATCTTTATGAGCGTAGTCTTTCCGGTCCCGTTGGGACCTACGAGCCCTACTATTTCTCTTGTAGACACCTCGAGGCTCGCTCCTCTTAAAGCCTTTATGTTACCGTAGCTCTTCTCAACGTCTTGAGCTATCAATATCTTAGCCAAGCCTGAATCCCATCTCTCTTACGAATTCTGTTAAATAGCTTTCAGCTAGGTACAGCTTTTAAGGGTTCTCGAAGGCCTAGAGTCCGACAGCTAGAGTTTGTTGGTAGTTGGGGCGAGCCAATATGAGGAGACTCTACGTATCTCTAGATGCAGAGGGTCTACCTGGAGTTTTTCCATCCTTCTCAGCTGAGTCCTGAAGGTAGACTCTTTAGGGAACTTCAAACGCTTATGAGAAAGTTTGTAGAAGCAATAGCCGAAGAGTCTAGGAACCTTGGATATGATGAGATTTGGGTAGCTGATAGTCACGGATTTATGGGTAACGTAGAGTACGTCGAGTTACCCGATAACGTCGTTCTCATAAGAGGATTTCCGAGACCTATATCGATGGTTTATGAGGTGGACAAAGGATTTGATGCCGCAGTCTTCATAGGCTATCACCCCAAAGCTGGCACGGTTTACAGAGTTCTGGACCATACGTATAGCGGTAGAGTCTTTTCAGACATCAAGATCAATGGGGTCTCTGTCAGCGAGTTCTATATAAACGCTATCGTGGCCGGCTACTACGGCGTTCCTTTAATCTTAGTGGCAGGAGATGACAAGCTGAAGACGGATGTGGAGAGCGTTGCTCCTTGGGTGGTCTACGTGGTACTTAAAGAAAGCGCGTCTAGATACTCTTCTGTCTCGAAAAGTCTCAACAAAGTGTTAGATGAAATAAGAAAAGGGCTAAGAGAAGCTGACAAGAGGTTAAGAGCAGGTGAAGCTAGTCCGCTTAAGATAGAGGGACCTTTTCTTCTAGAACTAACCTTCAGAAGACCGGACTATGCAGAGATCGCTGAACTCTTGCCAGGAGCCAAGAGAGTTACCGGCTATACGGTTGCTGTTGAGGTACGAAATCCTATCGAGATGTACAATGTTTTAGACTTATTAGTGCTTGACGCATTCGGTCTGGACTCTTTGCTTCGAAGCTAGAGTTCATTTCTCAACACAGCGGCGAGGGCGCTGGCTTTATAGATATGAGTCCATAGGATAGCAGAGTTGCTGATAGTAGCTTCAGAGCGGAGGTCCATAGAGAGTAGGTAGCACTAAAGTCTTCAGTCAGAACAGCTATAGCTAAGACTACGAGCCCACAAGCAGTTATCAGATAGGGAACTCTTTCAGAGCTTGTACCTCGTTTGTAGGCAGAATATAGATAAAGAGCAGTGGCTAGAAGAGTTCCTCCTAATAAGATCGTTAGAGCTATTGAGGAGGGAAGAGGCTCAGAGAACGCTGCGTTGAATCCGTCAGCGACAATGTTTTCTAATAATACTGTTGTCTTTACGATAGTTATTGCAAAACCTATAGTAACGAGTATGAGAATTGCAATAACGACCAGCGATATAGCGAACAAGTCTAAGTGCATGATAATGCTCACGGTTAACGTCGCGGGCACTATATGTTGAAAGAAATAGGCAGTTTTGAAAATTGCCGAGATCGAGTTCGAGTCCTCACTCGAGCTCCAGCCTCTCAGATAGCCGTAGGCGAAAAGAGCTAAGGCAATCGAGTAAAAGCTCATAGCCGCTCCTGCTACAGCTTTACATGCTAATCTTCTAGCACGAGTCTTCAAATACGTTCTGATGAGTTTATCTGATGCAACAAGAGAAACGATAAGAGCTACAGTGAGTAAGACGACCTCCACATCCAGCACCGAGAGACCAGTATTCAACGTTAAAAGTAAAATAAATATTTCGAGAGATTCTCGTAGAGCTTAGTTGACGAGAAAGTTAGAACAATTTAAGATAAGAAGAAATAGAGGATGACTAGGAGAGTTCAACTAGCGTTATGTACATCGTGATTAGAGCTAGCACAGATGAGAGTCCGGTCAGAAGCACTGAGACCGCTAATATCTCGGGCTCTGAAAGAGGCGTTCTAGATAATATCAGAGTGTAGATGCTAACAGCTCTAGAAGCTCGTTTCACCTTAATTAACCATCCTTCGATCTCAACAGGTCTCTCAAAGCTTCTCCTCTCTCTAAACCCAACGTTAGTTATTTTGAGAAATCCGTTGAGTCCGATGGGAAGAGCTAATAGAACAGCTGCTGCCTCAAGTCTTCCCATTATGGCTATAGAAGCGTATGCGGCTCCTAAAGCAAAACTTCCTGTATCTCCGTTAAACGCAGTAGCTGGGTAGAAGTTGAGTGGTAGAAGCGCTAGCACGGTTGCCAGAACGACAACAGACGCCAGAAAGCCGAAGCTCGACTCCTCTATTCCGACGGAGACCTGCATCAGAGCTATGAAAGACATAGCCGTCATAGATATTAGAGCGGTTGATAACATGACTCCGTTATACGCATCATACATATTGAATCCGTTTGTTGAGACCGTGTACGCTAGGAACACTAAGAGAGGGTAGATTATGGTGAGTCTAGCGAATCCGTTTAAAGGAATTAGAGGTCTTGGCGTATATGCCTCAAGAAGCACAACAGGAAGCGCTGGAATGACTCCTGAAGCTATTTTCACATAGGCAGGAAGCGTTTTGAAGTCGTCTATGAGGCCTATGATCGTAGCCAGTAAGACGCTAAAGGCTGTAACCAGAGCTCTCTCGTTTTTCGTCATAGCGTAGACCAAGAGCATAGAGGTCGAGATCCCAATAGCGAGCGCTAATCCTACGCTTTCGGGAACTTCGATTTTACATGGTTTATGCACATCTGTTCCTAAGTGTCCTATCTTCTTGAAGATCTTCGAGAGCGCGAAAGCAGAAGTCGCAGTCAACACGAAAGAAGAAAGTCCAGCGATCATAGCTACCTTTAGCTCATCGAAAAGCATGAGAAACCCCCTTTACAACACACTTTCAGGACGATTACGTCTCCGTCTTTGAGTTTCAACTCTTCTCGTAACGAAACGTTTGAGATAAGCTCAATGACTTTGTCTCCGTGTTTGGTGACCAAAGGTCTTATCAGATAGACCTTTACAGTAGGTAATGTTTTCAGCTCTGCTGGGTAAGCTAGAACAGGGTTGAGCCAGGCCTTGTCTACCGGAGGCTTTACGACCACAGGCTCTCCTTCAGCTAGACACTTCTTCAACTCTTCAAGTCCGTCTAACACTCGCATATTGAGTGTCCCAGGATAGGGCTTAAGTCCTAACGCTTCTTCAAAGCTTTTAGAGTAGAGTTCTACATAGTAAGCTCCTTCCTTCAGCCCTGATTCGACTAACGCCGTTATGTTTGTACAGATACAGTCCCTTTGCGCTAAGACGTCTCCCTATTTAAGGTCGCTTCAAGTAAACTTTAAGTAAACAAAGCTACCCTAGGAGGCCGTCTTGTCATGAACTTCATAGAAGCTGACGTGGCTGTGGTCTATGGAAACGTTATCGAAAACGCTAAGATCCCAGCTCCTATCAGCGGTAGCTACAAGCTGGTGATCGTTCCTGGCTTTGTAGACGCACATGCTCATCCTCAGCTAGTAGATGGAGGACTAGAGTTCGCTAAAGTTTGGCGAGACTCCTATGAGTGGTTTGAGAACAGAAGGCTCTCTATTGATGAATTGAAGGTTAGGAGAGACCTAGAGCTATCAGAAAAGCTAGCGACGCTTACATTCGCTAGAGCTTTGCTTGAAGGAGTTACGTTCATAGCGATTACAGGAAGGCTTTTAGCCAACGTGAGAGCCTGGTTGAACATGCCCGCTAGACCTAGAGTTGCGTTTCTACCTTCAGTAATGGATAGAGCAGGATGGACCTTTAGAGAGCTCTCTATGGATTACGAGAAGGTCTCTATGATTGTTGAAGATGGAACAGCTAAGCTGGGAGTTTTCGTACACAGCTTAGGAACTTCTAGTTTAGATACCGTGAACTCTGCCATAAGGATCGCTCTGAGAGAGGGGAAGATCTTAGGGTTGCACTTCAGCGAAGGAATCAACGAGGTTGAGAAGTTTGAAGAGGTCTTTGGAAAACCTCCTTATCCTATTAGGATAGTAACAGTTCATTGTATAGACGGCGATCTGAGACATAGAAACATACCGTGTGTAGCGTGTCCAGCTACTAACTTGGTTCTTTACAGGAGGATCAGGAGGTCTGTAGAGACGTATTCAGGCATAGGAAGCGACTGGCCTCTGATCTTAGGCACCTCTCCTCGACACTTCCCGTTAGTCGCTAGAGTCTATAGAGCTTCGATACAGAAACTCATATCTCTATATACTATCGAGGGCTATAGAGTCTATTCCATGCCTCACGACGGAGACCTCGTAGCTTATGATGAAGACCTCGATCTGGTGATTGAAGGCAAGGCTTTACCGAGCCTCGTTACCGTAGCCGGCAAAGTTGTAGTCGAGGAAAAGAGACTTATAGAGAGTGAACTCATGCTCTCCGATATAGAGAAGAAGATAGAAGAAGCAATAAGAGAAGCTTACGAGCGATACAAGACAGATGACAGTCTCAGACCTCCAAGACCTCTCGGGGTCGAGGAGATCCTCAGTTTTGCTTCGCTCTAAGCTTTTTCAAGATAGCTCCTAAGACCATAAGAGAGATGTAAGCAACTATGATCGCTAGAAGAGCTAAAGCTAACCTGAGATTTACTACAGCAACTCTTGAAATAAAGAAAAAGAAAAGAAGGAGAACAGCTAGCGTGAGCATTGAGAAGAGTTCTTTCAAGAATCTCCTAAAGCTGCTCGAACCTCCCATATCTGTTCATCCAAACGCTTAACGCGCTCAAAGTATTTAGCGTGTATGAGTTCTCATCGCTAACGATAATAGCTTCAAAGTTCGACTAGCACAAAGGCGGGATGAAGAATCGCAAACCGAGGCTACGATGGCCTAGAGCTCTCGCACGACCGCCGCTTCTTTAAGAGAACCAACCTAACGTGCGAGTTAGCGTTAAATTTTAATTATTTGGTTTACTTGGTTTGTGAAAGCAGAGGTGTGAAATGTTGGTAACACGCAATATAGCTTTCTTTCTCGCTTTATTGCTTTTGCTGTATTCTCTACCAGTTTTAGCTCTCTCGCCTTCTCCTATCAGCTTCGTCGTAACGGACAACATAATGAAAGTGACTACTCCCTACTACTCTCTTTCGTTAGACCTCAAACAGGGTCTACATATCCTCTCTTGGTCGATAGGAGGTATAAACGTCGAGTGGAAAGAGGTCAATGCCGTAGTCTTAGACTTATGCTCTCTTAATGGTGTTGAGAAGGGGGCTTCTCCTCTCAACAAAGCTGAGTGGTCTCACGAAGTGCTTGTAGGCTCAGGAGAAGTCCTCAGAGTCTTGCTGAAGCCTAAGGACGAGAACACGTGTCTCTCGCCTCTCAACGTTGAAGTCATACTTAGCTTTTACTCTTGGCTTCCCTATATAGAAATCGAAGCTACAATCTCGAACCCTTCAAACGAAACAGTTAGACTGGTCGGCTCTAAAGGGACTCCAGCACTTTCGCTCAGTCTACCTTCAGCTGTAGGTTCTAGAGCGCTGTTGTTGACTTTCGATCTCTCAGGTCTAACCATACACAAAGACTCTGGAGTATATCCTAAGCAACGACTTCAATCTATAGCTCTAGCCATGTTTGCAAACGACTCGCTGAGATTCATCTATGGACTCTCAGACCTTTCAAAAGAAGAATACAGTCTTCTCATCTTTGAGAATAACGATAAAAAAGCATGGCTCGACGTGTTGCTCAGCTCTCGAGAAATCAGTTCGGGAGCTAGATTCGTGTTCAACTTCAAACTGACATTGGTCTTCAACGACCCTGCTGTAGCCTCTTTTGCTGGTCTAGCTCCAGTCTATGCGGCTTTAGAGCCTAACAGGTTTAAAGAAATGCTTGAAATGCTTCCACTCGAAAAACATATGGAAGACGTCAAGCAGACTATAGAGAGTCTCAGAGCGACTAACGAAATGCTCGAGGCTAAAACAAAAGAGCTCGAGAGCTTAGTTGAGTTCTGGAAGAAAGAGGTCAAAGTGAGAGAGGAGAGTTTACAAAGTCTAGAGACCAGGCTAGAGAAAGAGACATTACTTGTTATGGGAGTTGCGGCTCTAGGTATTGTGCTAGGGTTCTTCGGAGGAGTTTTAGCTCATAGAGCTAAGGTCGAGCATGAGAGAGGTAGGATAGCTAGAAGGAGGTGAGTTTCGATCAGTCTGAAAAGATACCCCTTTCCTTAGCGATCCCGAGTCTTATGCTTCAGTTAGGCTTTCGGTAGCGAGAGCGTTTGTTGAGCTTATAGCTTCCGATGAAGAGCTAATTAAAAGAAGTCTCGAAAGAGTAAGGGCAGCCGTAGAGGGAAGGCTGGAAGAGTTTACAAACAGATTAGACGTGGACTCTCAAGTATACACCTTCTGGCTCGCTTTGCTAGCGCTTCGCGAAGCTGGAAGCGTTAGGTTGTTCAGAAGTTTTGTTGAAAAAGAGCTAGAGCTAGCATACAAACACCTGCTTTCAGAAGAAGACAGAGACGTATTGAAGATTGCTGAGAGCTTAGGGCTGAAAGCGATTAGCAAAGAACTCAAAGTTCCAGTCTATCGCGATAAAAGAGATAGACTTCACTATAAGATCTTCAGCTACGCAGTGTCTGTGAGAGACTTCTTAAAGGTCTCAGCAAGGTCTAGAGAAAGTAAGTTAAAACTCACTAACATGCCGGTCAAGGAGGGAACTGTATATCTCGATGGAGAGATGCTTCGAGAACTCGTGCTAGCGATGTTTAAAGTGAAGATGTTCGACAAGCTAAATGAGCTAGAAGCTCCAGAGACGTCAGCTTTCAGAAAGCTAGTAGAGGAGTTGAGAAGAGCAGAGCTGATAGCGGTCAGTGGCTTCGATAAGCACTTGTTGCCTAATTGTATTAAGGAAATTTTAGAGAGAGCAGGTCATGGTGAGTTGAGCGATGCAGAAATCCATACGCTTTTGTCTTTTTTAAAACGAATTGAGACACCAAGAGAGGCAGTGGTAGAGATGTTAATGACTCTAGATATGAACAGCGACTTAGCTGAAACCATAGCGTTAGCTCTAGAAGAGGTGGACTCTCCAGGTCCTCTCAAGTGTGAAGAGCTGAAAAAAAGAGAGATCTGCGACTGCGAGAAAGACCTTACTCTAGAGTATTCAGACCGCAAAGCCCAGGTGTCTCAGAGAGCTCTTGAGAAAGGTCGGTGAGCCTCTTCCTAGATTCTCTGAATAGAGCGTTAGCCTCAGAGACCAAGATCTCAAGTTTTGACTCGTTGAAAAGGTCTACGCCTTTTAGTCTTAAAGGAACGATCATTTGAATGCTACTCATGAGTTCGAGAGAGTAGCCGAGTCTTGAATGTCTCGACACAACTCCGCTATGCTTAAACCCGTGCTTTCTGGCTAGACTCAGAGCGTAAAACGCGCAAGCGAGTCTCGGAGTTCTGAAATGTATTATCGGTCCGCTAACTTTAAGCCACAACGTCGAGAAGCCTCTAGCTAGCGTTTTGTTGAGTTCAGAAATCTCTATGAAGTCATGAGTTTTGTATACTACTCTTGCTCTCTTTCTGCTCCAATGCTCTTCTCCTTCAACTAAGGTTATCCTCCCAATACAACTGCTTGTTGTGAGTAGCAAAGGAGGAGAGTTAAGCTTGTTCAAAACCTCTTCTGCTCCTGGATCCAGATATCCTATAAGCCTCTCTTCGAGAAGTCCTTCAAGTACTGACTTTTTGTATTTGAGCCAACTCTCAAGCTCTATGCTCGACTTCAGCATCGACCACCACTTGAACTCGTTTGGGTCCTACTTTCCTAACGGGTCTTGAGCTAAGCGAGATTGTCTTCCAACCTAGCTCTTCAAGTCTCTGCGACACCATTCTCTCCGCTTCCTTTAAGAACTTCTTCTCTTTGTCCATCAGCAGATGGAGATAGAAATGCATCCACCCTCTTTCCTCTTTTAGAGCCTTCAGAGCATAGGGAGTATACTCGAGAGCTAGGTCAGGTAAAGGCATTAAGACCCTGTTGGCTACTCCTATTAGCTTCTCTTCTACTACCTTAGCGGCATCACCTAAGTGTGCGATCACCCTATCAGCTACTTTGTTAAGAGCTATGTTCTCAAGCATGAGCTGATAGGCATGTTCATTTATGTCTATACTGTGAACTAGTTTGACATCAGACCTCTTGGCTATTATTATCGAGAACGTGCCAACTCCGGCGAACATGTTTACAACTATCTCTCCTGACTTTACGAGTTTAGCTACTCTGAGATGTTCATAGGAAAGCCTAGGAGTGATAAACACTTTAGCTACATCAACCTTGAAGACGCATCCGTGTTCTTTATAGTAGGTGACAGTCTTTGGCTCTCCGGCTAGGTGAATGAGCCTTCTGGTTTTAAAAGGAGGCTCGGTAGGACTAACGGCAAGCCATACAGACTTCACGTATGGAATGCGTTTCATCAACTCCTCAGCCACAGCTCTGAAGTCTTCGAGAGTTAGATTAGAAGAAAACGGTTTCTTCATGACAGCTATGTCTCCAACTATCTCAAGAGACTTCCACACTTCTCTTGCCTTCTCTCTTCCTAACACTTCTTCAGCTATGACTCTCACTATCCTGCTCGCTTTCAGACACCTCCTTCAGTCGGGATGGATTCTATCACCGCTCAATGTTGGAGTCACTCATCACCGCTTTCTGCTATGCTTCCAGACTTAATCAGGTCTAGTCTTCTTTCTGAGTTCAAGGTCGTTTAACTTCAGCTTTCTCTCTTCTAGTCGCGTTCGTCACAAAGCTCTTAACGATATCTACTGTTTTTACATCTTGTAGTCTAATTCGTCTATCTTCTCAGAGCTTCTGCTCGTTGTTTCGACTTAGACTCTTAGCCCTATAGTTGAGCTTGTCGTAAATTTGAACGAACTCTACGACTGTTCAAACAATGAGCTTCTTGACTGTAAGTCTAAGGAGAGGTTCTAAACTAAGCAGAAACATCAGGAATAGACAACGGGAGACGTTTAAGAAAAGAAAAATGTCAAGTTTTTGTTGCGATACCGCCATATTCACGCTAATCTTAAATTAATCGACCTTTACGACAGAATCTCTATCGTCACTATCGAGAGTAGCATTGAAATAATAAATTTTGAGCTAACCTTAAACTCTTCGGTGCCTATGTATAGCTCAGGTAGTAGAGGTAGTAGAACACCCAGTCCCACCCACATCGCGATTAAGACCGAGATTAGCAATATCTCCCGCACGTATCTATCGCTTAAGAGCGTCTTCAACAACGTTCTCTTTACGGTTCCATACATTCCTCTAGCTTTGCGCACCTCCTTCTTACCTTGGTTTGTATAATGTAGGTCAGAGGAAATAAAGCTTGTGCTCGACTATTGCTTGCAGTAGCAAGTACCTTAAGAACTTAGAGTCAGGTCAGGGATAAATAAGAGTTCTAGGACGGTCATGTTGAAGACAATGCCTCTAAACGAGTTATGATTCTGCTCTTCTCTATCGTCGTTCAGATTTCCCTATAACCACCATAGCTTTGAGGTCTCTCAACACCATTGCCTCAACTCCATAGACCTTTTCTACCAGCTGAGAGGTTAGAACCTCTTCAGGATGTCCTTCTGCCACCACCTCTCCGCTGTTGAGCACATAGACCCTGTCGGAAAGCCTCATGGCTTGAGTGAGGTCGTGAAGCGCAACCAATACCGCTATCCTCTTCTCTTTAGCTATTCTGGATATAGCTTCCGCTATCTCTAACTGGTTTCTCAAATCTAGCTGTGACGTAGGCTCGTCTAGTAGAAGCACTTGAGGTTCAACAGCTAGAGCTCTAGCTATAGAGACCAGCTGAAGCTCTCCACCGCTAACTCTCAAAACGCTCTTCTCGACTAGATGTTCTGCTCCTACAGTTCTGAGAGCTCTAAGAGCGATCTCATAATCTCTTCTCGTAGGAGCGAGCTTTATCCAAGGTCTTCTTCCAGTTAACACGAAGTCTATGACTGAGATGTCTTCAAGAGCCTGTAGTCTTTGAGGAACGTAGCCTACGAGCTTAGCGATCTGCTCTCTAGGAGCTCTTAACACATCAACTCCGTCTATGAATATACTACCTCTTCTGGGTTTGACTAAGCCAGCTATGGCTCTAAGAAGCGTGGTTTTCCCGACGCCGTTAGGACCTACTAGCGCTACCAGCTCTCCAGCGTTAGCTCTTAGAGAAACCTCTTTTAACACTATACGAGAACCATAAGAGACCTCTAAGTCTTGAACTTCTACTTTACTCACGTCTAAACACCTCTCTTCCTAGCAGTAACGCTATGAGAAGAGGAGCTCCCAGAAGTGAGCCTACAACTCCTACCGGTAATGTCGCAGGAGATATGATAGATCTGCCCACAGCGTCAGCTAACACCACCAGAAGAGCTCCCGTTATCGAGGCCGTTAAGACAACGAACCTATAGCTATGTCCTACTAAAAGTCTCGCTATATGTGGAGCTAGTAAACATATAAACGCGAGAACTCCCATGAACGCTGTAACCAGAGCTGCTGCAATCGTAGCGACTAGAGCTAACTCCAAACGGGCTCTACGAGGATCGACTCCAGAAGAGGCCGCTATCTCGTCTCCCATGCTCAGAAGGTCTAGGTCGAGTCTGAGAGATCTGATGATGAGATAAATTACCGCTATGAGAGTTGGTACAGATATGAAGTAAAGTTCTTGCCAAGCTGGTCTACCGACGTCTCCAAAAAGCCAGAAAGTCAGCATAGCGACTCTTATCTCGTTGAACTTTAGGTACTGAATTAGGTTAACTAGAGCTCCGTAAAAGAAGCTCATAGATATAGCGGCTAATATCAGAGCTCTCTCAGTAAGCCCTGCTACATAGGCTAGAGATAAGACTATAGCTAGCTGAACGAAGGCTGAAGTCAGAGCAGCTAGAGCGAGTAAGTAGGGACTCTCAACCGCTATAAAGGCTCTTTCAACTCTACCTCCTAACTCGAAAACCAAGAGAGCAACAGCTACTCCTAGAGCTGCAGCTTGAGATATGCCTAACGTGAAAGGCGAAGCTAGAGGGTTTCTCAAAGCTGATTGCATTGTAGCTCCTGCAACTCCTAGAGCGAACCCAGCTAGAAGAGCTGAAGCTAATCTTCTGAGCCTCAAGTTTGCGATCAATGAGATCGAAGGGTCGTCGTTAAGACCTATCGTACTTTTCAACACGTCCACAACAGAGATGTCATAAGCTCCAGTAGAGAGGTGGTAAGCAGATACGATCAGAAGAGCGAGAACTAGTAAAGAGAGAACGAAGACTTTTCTTCCCATGGCTATAGCTACCTTTATGATGAACACTTAAAGAGATCAGAGAGGTTCGTGAAGCCCGGAAGTCTGTTCTTCACGAACTCTTCGTATAGAGGTTTGCCTAAGAACATCGAATATATTTCGTTAGCTTTGACTACAGGATCGACGTCAGCAAATCTCTCCGGGTAGAGCACTTTCCCCATCCAGTAAGCGTTCGCTAACGCTGTAGCTACGTTTGTGTGATAGTGATTATAAGGAAGTACTCCGAAGACTTTGTTCTCTTTAAACGCGAAAAGACTACAATAAGGTCTAGAGTCTTTCTTGAAATCGTTCAACACGATTGCTAAGTTGTTTTCATCAATGAATACGAGTTCAGGCTGTTTTTTGATTATAAATTCGAAGTCTACACTCACAAAGCCTCCTCTACTAAGCTCGTCTACTATTGAGGGAGTGTTGAGAAGCACTAGAGGAACGAACTGACCTTGACTTGAAGTGAAAGGCTGAGATCCTCTATAAGAGACTGCACCTACATAGACGCTCGGTCTCTTCTCTATAGCTCCAGTTCTAGCTCTCAGGTCTAGAACCACGCGCTCAACATACATAATGAGTTCTAAAGCTCTCTCCTCTTTACCGAGAGCTTTACCTAAGATCGTGATCGCTCTCTTAAAGTCTTCTAACCTTAAGTATCCTGGCTCACCATAATCGATGACTATGACTTTAGCTCCTGTCTCTTGCTCGAGTCTATCTGGGTCTATGAACTGCATATACAGTTTGCTCATAACGATCACTTGAGGTCTTACTGAGACAAGAAGCTCAACGTTAGGAGGTCTTCCAGGTCCTCCAGGTCCTATCGTAGGAAGACCTTTAAGTATCTCATAATAAGCTAAAAGATAGTCTCTCCCTGTAGGAGTTCCTGGAGTCCAGGTCTTCTCTATTTCTTCTACTCCTACCACTAGGTCTATAGCTCCAAGGTAGAGCACAAGTCTCAACGCGCCTGGACCTATAGCTGCTATTCTTGTGATATTTCTTGGAACTGAGACAGTTCTGCCTGCGAAATCTACTATCTCAACATAACTTTCTGATTGGCTTTCCTCTACTTCTGTTTTCTCTAACGCCTCCGTTTTCTCTAAGCTTTCCGAAGTTCCCATAGAGTCTCGGAAAAACGGACTCAATACATAAGCTGGAAGAGCGATCAAGAAGATTACAACTACGCTTATCAAGAACGCGTTTATTAAAAGCCTCTGATAGCTCATGAGTTCTACACCTCGAAGAGCTCGTCAACGCTTATGTTTAAAGTGATGCCTTTTCCAACAACTGCAGGAACTTTAACTCTAGCGCAACCAGGACATAGAGTCATTCCGCTCTTCTCTACAGCCTTGTTAGCCATAACGAGCTCTCCGCAAACACTACATCTAAAGCTCTTCACTATAGGAGCTCTTTCAGGTACTCTTTGTAACTTAACTCTTGTCACTTTGAAGTAGCTTTCCGAGAGGTCTGTCAGAGCTAGAGCCGCTTTCTTCCATAGTTCGTGAAACCTTTCGACCTCTTCTCTTGTAGCGCTTCTCTCTACGAGCACTTTGCGTCTAAGTTCTAGAGCTTCTTCAGGAACCAGTTCCGTGAGGCGTTCAGCATCAAAATAAACTCTTACAGCGTTACCTGATTCTCTTTTGGCTAGAGTAACCGCGTTTTTACCTAAATCTAAATATATGAGCGAGTTGTTACCCAAAGTGCAACCTGTCTTGATTTGAACGCCGTCTGCGAAGCAGTTGTTAACCTCGACTATAGCCACTACTTCTTCATAAATCGACTCGTAAGCTCCTAATCTACTTACGCCTAGCTTCTCCATAGCGATCTCAGCTGCTCTCATACCGATGACGAGGAAGGGACAGATATGACCGTGAAACTCTTCAGCTCTTCTTAGGTCTTCTGAAGAAACCACATTAGTGCACCAGCTAGCTCAACATGTGCACCAAGGCTTTTATATCTTCAAAACGACGCGATACGAAATCCTAGTTTATTATCTTCTCTATATCTATTTGACTGGGGACAGACTCTGAGGCTCGAAGAGAAGCTAAAGCTAATAGTGATAACCGATAAGAGGCTCAAGCCAGACGTAGTGAAGTCAGTCGAAGAAGCTCTCAAAGGAGGAGCCCCTTCGATACAGCTTAGACTCAAGGACTCGTCTACTATCGAGATGGTAGAGATAGGTAAAGAGGTCAGAAAGCTCACTAGAGAATACGGAGCTCTATACTTTGTCAATGACAGAGTAGACGTAGCTTTAGCGACAGATGCTGACGGAGTTCAGCTAGGAGCTGAAGACATGCCGATCGAGCTGGTCAGAGAGAAGATAGCTCCTCATCTGATCGTAGGAGCTTCAGTGCACAGCGTTGAAGAAGCGATAAGAGCTCAGAAAGAGAGAGCTCATTTCCTTGGAGCTGGTTCTGTCTACTTCACGTCTACAAAACCTGGAGCCAAGGTGATAGGTTTAGAAGGGCTCAGAGAGATAGTAAGATCAGTAAGTCTACCGGTAGTAGCGATAGGCGGCATCACTGCAGAAAAGGTTACTGAAGTGATAGAAGCTGGAGCAATAGGAGTTGCAGTAGTGTCAGCAGTTATGGGAGCACCTGACGTGAGGAAAGCTACGAGAGAACTTCTTGACGCTATAGAGAAGGCTTTGCTCAAGAGATATCGCTGAGCGGTTTCTAATCTCATAACTTAAAACTTCTTAGCTGTTTATAGCGTACGAACTTTTCATTCGATTAATCAGACTTTATGAAGACCTTTTCTCTAAATCATCTCTTTCGGAACCTTCCCTGGCTCCACAGCTCTCAATGGTTTTAATCCAACGTTCTCAAGCTTTTTCTTAACGTGTGGATATAGGATCACGTACTCCCAGTCTACGTCTTTTAGACTTTCGTGAATTTCTTCGAGTCTCTTAACGAACTTCCTTATAGCCTCTTCTCTACTGAATCCTATCATCGCAGCTGCATAGACCTCTCTTCCCGGTCTGAGACCAGCGTTGATCAGATTCTCTAACGCTTTGAACTGAAGCTCAAAAGCCTCAGGTCTAGCCCCTGTGAGCATTGCGAACTCCGAAGGCTCGACTCCCTTAAAAGAGACCCTCACGACTATGTTGGAAAACCTGACCACGTCTCTTGCATAGCTCTCGTCGTAGCCTATGAGTATACCGTTGGTTTCTATTATGAAAGTAGTATCGGGATGTTCTGAGAACAGCTTAAGAAGTTCAAGAAGATGAGTTCTACCTATAGTGGGCTCTCCTCCGCTAAGCCGTACTTGAGAGAGTTCAGCCGATAGCTGAAGACTTCTGATCCTCTCAAAAGCCTTCTCTGGCGACAGGAAGAAGCCTCTTTCATAACAATTCTTGAATCTAGCGCTCCAACAGAAAACACAAGTCAGGTTACAACCCATAACGTCTCCAGTAGCTATCCCTCCATACCATTTGTCTTTTCTGAACCTGTAGTACATTCTGAGCGGAGAGTTCTTCTCTACACGAAACACCTTTCTCTCTACGAGTTCAGCTATCTCGATAGGGTCGTAACCTCTCACTTACGAACTCCTGATTTAAATGTTAAGAAGCTAGACCTAATCTCAATGATTGAGACCTTATAGGTCTCCTAGCTCTTTTCTGTAAGCTTCTACTAGCTGAGCTCCCCATCCGTCTACGTCTTCTAGTCTGCCTAAGAAGAACCTAAGCACGGGAGGCTCGTAACGCCAGAACAGCCCTTTGACTAACTCTCTGTGTTCGTAAAGCCAGAGCAGTCTGTCTATGAGGTAATCCGCGTGAGACCTCAAGTAGGTCCTTCTGGGGAAGGCTGTTCTGATCAGCTCTAGGTCCGCATAGATCTCTCTTTCGTCCTTAGCTCTATCGAGAGACAAAGTGCCTCTTTCCATCGACCTTATCCCCGAGACTATATAGAGCGCTGCAGAGAGACTACCGGCAGGGTATTTGCTTCTAGGTAGATGATCTAGAAACGCAGCAGCATCTACATGGACTCCTAGCCCTCCAGGAGGCAGGACTACTGGAACTCCTTTTCTGTTCAGCTCCTCAACCACATATCTTATCAGCTCGACCTCTGAGCCTACGAGCTCTTCTTCTACCATCTCTCTTAAGCCTACAGCCATAGCTGCTACCTCTTTGACAGACATTCCGCCATAGGTTGGAAACCCTTCATAAACCGGTACAAGCGTGTAGAGCTTCTCGTAAACATCGCGTCTGTTAGTAGCAATAAGTCCACCTCTTACTGATGGAGCCTTTCTAGCACTCATGTAGAAAACGTCTGCATAGCCTACGAACTCGCGCGTTATCTCCTTTAAGCTCTTCGAGCCGTAGCCAGGCTCTCTCTCCTTTATGAGATACGAGTTCCAATCTATCATGCTACCGTCTATCACAAGCGGAACGCCATACTTATCGCAGAGCTCTCTTACCTCCTTTACGTTCTTCATAGAAACCGGCTGTCCTCCTAGAAGGTTCGCTACAGCTTCGACCCTTACGAAAGCTACTCTTTCTTTTTTCCTTTCTCAACGTTTCCTCAAGCTTAATCACATCTATGTTACCCTTGAATGGATAAGGGTTTCCTAGGATCAAATGCTTCTTTCACTGGGATCTCGATCATCTCTCCTCCAGCGAGTTCTACGTGAGCCTTAGTTGTAGTGAAGTGGTAATTAGTCACAACGTAGCTACCGGGTTTCACGAAGAGTTTAGCGAGCAAGTGTTCAGCTGCTCTTCCTTGATGAACCTGTAAGACCATACAGAAACCCAGGACCTCTTCTACAGCCTTTACGAGATCGTAAAACGAGTTGCTACCTGCATAAGCGTCTTGAGCTTCTATCATTGCAGCTAACTGTTTGGTGCTCATAGCGTTAACTCCGCTATCTGTTAACATGTCTAGAAAACCTCGTCTGCTTTCAGCAAGAAAGTGTTCCATCCAGCTCTCTTTATAGCATTGAGTCTCTCCTTTACTGGTAGCAAGGAGATCTTCTCGAAAACTCTGACTCTAAATCCTTCTACTTTGAGGAAGCCGTCTCTTGACTTGACAACGATCAAGGTAAACCACACAAAAGAGTGAGCAACTAACGCCTAAAAGGAGACCTTCTCGCAAACCTCTTGCCCCTGGTTACATCTAATCGCTAGTCTATAGACTCTAGACCTTCCGTTTCTTTCCTCTAGCACTACTCCATATGATTTGAGAACCTCTAGATGCCACTCCAGCACCGCTCTGCTGATGTTCAGCTTTTGCTGGAGTTGTGAAAACGACATAGAGGATTCTCTAAGAGCCTCGATTATCGAAGCTCTGATGGGATGATCGAAGACCTCGCTTTCTTCGAGCTTTCCTCGCTTTCTTAGCTTGAGATATAAAGCCGCTAAGACCGCTGGGGTCTCTTGCACTTTTTCGACTACTTTGTTAAGAGTGTTTGTAGAACTCTTCAAGATCGCTAAAGTCACCGCCAAGACTCCAAGCGTCAGTAAAGGAGTCATAGAGAAGTCGTCAGCTTTTAAGCTTTCTGCAACTCTGAGCAAAGCTTTTTCGTCGTTTAGCTCACACCAAGCCCTAAGGTCTTCGGAGGAGACAGTTCTAGAAGACTGTAAAGTCAATAGATCTGAAGAGGCATAAACGTTTGTTCTTCCTTCTTCTACTAATTTCAAGAAGGCTTTTAAATTGGTTTCTTCAGGAGGATATGCGGTCAAAACGACCAGTCTAGCTTTCCGGAGGTCTAGAGTCTCGAGTTCTGAAGGATATACGATTACGCTCTCTACGAGCTTTCTTTCAGAAAGTTCTCTGGAGACCTCGAAGCTACATGAGTCTAAAGGGACTACGGTTAGAGCGTCTCTAGAGAGAGCTAGTTGCGACGCTAGCGCTATCGCTATAACTAAGATTAACACGACATATCTCTTCAAGTCTTACATTCCTCTTACAACTTTAGGTTGTGAGGCTTAAAAAGAGAGCGTTAGAGAAAAACACGTTGCTGAGAGAAAGCGAACTACGTTACGAACTTCCTAACTAGTGCGTAGTATAGAGATACTGTAAATATAGCTAAAGAGACTACTAAGAACAACAGGATCACTGCGATTGCTAGAGCGACCTGGCTAACGTTGAGATAGTAGTTGAAGAAGGAGCTTATCTCAACGCCTCCGCTATCTTGAACGACCATATAAGGATGTCTTGAAGCATCGTTAACGAACTCTCCCAAGACGGCCACGACTAAGGCTATAGGACCTAAGAGCTTAGCCGTTTCCGGTAAGGTGTTTGAATTCAAGCTCTCGTAGAGTTTTAAAGAGAGATATATCAGAACTAACACAAGAGCTAGTTTCAGGTAGAAGATAGGCGCTGTGAGACCTATTGTAACTCTTTCAGCTATGTAGCTTGCATTCCTAAACAAGACGAACCAGTAGAGAAAGCCCACTATAGGCTGAAGTAGCAGAAAGCCCACTGCATACGGTAGAGCTATCTTAGCGCCTTTCACATCTTTATCTATAGCGGAAACAGAGATCACCACAAAGCCTCCTACAGATATAGCTGCGAAGACTGTATGTACATAGAGCGCCCAGAACAGCGGATTGGTATAAGCTTGAAACGCTGATGGGTAACCTCCATTTATGAATTCCGTAATGGCATTAGGTGCCGTTATCTCAGCGAATATCGTTCTAAAGCCTAAGGGTACGAGAAATCCTGAGATAGCCATCACGAAACCTAAAACGCTGTGGTATCTAGGGTTGATCCTACCCCATGTATACCAAAACGCAGCTATTGACGGTATTCTGATCATTATGCCAGCAACGGCAATAGCTATAGGCATGAACAAAATGTTTGTCGTTAGAGCAACTAAAGAGGGGAAGAAACCAGCTAGTACAACGGTTATTACAGTCCCCCAAACTCCTGAGATTAGTTCCGACACCGCTAAAAGTCTGAACGCTCTGCGACTGAAGAGTTCTAGCTCTGGGTCTCTCTTAGCATAGGCTAGGTATCTGTATATAGCGGTTATCAGCCCTACGCCTAGAGTTACGGTAACGAACGCTATATGAACTAGTGTGGCCACACCTAGGATTATGAAGAACAGGTTCTCGTAGACCACTGTTGTCACCTCGAAAGCTTCTCAAGAACTTTCTTTAAAGACTCCTCGATCTTATCGTAACGAGAGGCCACGAGAGCAATTATTGTGATTCCGCTTATGCTGATCACGATGATCATGATAGAAGCAAAAGCTAAGAACGGAGCGGAATAAGCGTAGTTCACTGTCGTCATTATTTCTTCTGGATACAACAAACCATAAACTGTCCAGGGTTTCCTTCCAACCTCTCTGACATACCAACCTAAGCTAGCTGCCACAATAACGCCTAGAGCGACCAGAATTCCAAGAGTCAAGACTGTAGCTCTAGATCCAGCTCTGTTAGCTATAGACCTTGAGATACCTGAAAGAACAGGCACATCGTAAAGGATCCCTGTCATTAGTAGAGACGAGACTATAGCTATTCCTGCTCCGAGCAACTTCGTGTAATATGCGACGTTAACTATATTGATCAGCCTTTCAGCTTTTTCGAGGTCAGCTAGACAGACGTCTTTAGCTTTAGTTGTCAAAACAGCATCGATCTTACTTCCATCTAGCTCCAGCCCTATGTTTGTAGCTATGTTTTCTACATCTCTCTTGCTGATTCCAAGCTTTGTAGCCAGTTCTCCAAGAGTGATGTCTCCTAGAGCTTCGCACTTCTCTCTGAACTTATCGAATCCTTCAATTGGATGATTAGGATCTCCGTAAGCTATTATGCCGATTATTGGGTTATAGTATGTCTCTTTAGCTCTCTCCATCATTGCGAACTTAGTGGGATTGTATTCTACCACCATTGCGCCCATGTAATGAGCCGACACAGTAGCTTGTATTAAGAGCAACAACAGGATCGGAGCCATGAACGTAGCTATGATCTTAAGTTTTTTCTCATCTCCGGTCTTGTAATATCTGTAAGCCCAGACAGCAAGCGCTATCGAAGAGCCTACTAAGACAGCAGCGATCAAGTTATGTATTATAGAGGCCCAGGCATAAGGGCTCTTGAATGCCACATAGGGGTCCTCTATCAGGAGGCCTATCTTTTCAGCTACCTCCGGTCTCTGAATGATCTCTTGAAGAGGTTTATCTGATGCAAGCAGAAGGACTTTAACTATCAGTAGCTTGCCGAGGTCTATAGATTCCGGTCCATATTCAGGCATAAAGGGATATATGACACTAGCGAGTCCTCCTGTACCCCATGGAGCTATCAGCCACGAGTTGACGCCAGTTATCAGTGCTCCAGAGAGCAAAGCAAAAGCCCAGTAGGCTAAGATTATCGCTATGCTCTTTCTTGTGCTTATTCTGCCTAGAGTGACTACAAAGAGGATCAAGAAAGCTATCTCCATAACGAAAGCTATCAGCTCGAGAGCAAGAGGAGCTAAAGCGCTAGTGGCTATAGCTATTATAGTCCCTGGCCATATCTGAATGAGACCGAACTCCACCAGAGTACCGGTTACAGCTCCTAGAGCAAAGTTTACAGCTAGAACAGCTGTAGCGATCTTGACAGCCTTGAAGTAGGTCTCGTCTCCTGTTTTAGAGTACTTGTAAAGCAAGAACGCTACAACTAGGGGGAGACCTAGCGTTATGCTAACAAAGAACCCGTGAACGTATATTCCTAGAGCAGACAGCTTGAGTAAAGAATCCACTTGAGACACAGTTTCACCCTAAGGGATTTACATCAGCAGTTCGAAAATGTTTCGGAAAGAAATAAGTTTTTCTTATGACTAGAACAAATTCTTCCTGAAGACACTATGAAGAATAGAAACCTACTCTGAAGGACTCAAAGCCTACGTTCATAGCTTTGATTTTGAGAGTCAGATCCACTGTTGAAACTCCTTTATCGAAAACTAGATGCTTAGTGCTTCCGCTAGCTAGCGGGAGTTCTATACTCCATTCTGAACTAGCTATGATCAAGCTGGCGACCGATCTCTCTATCCCGTCTTCTATGTAAACGGTTATGACTACAGGCCTCTGAGCGCTTACGTAGAGCTTCCCTATATTGATAACGTAATAGCCTGGAACAAGCGTCGCTTTCAGCTTTAAGCTTTCGTAAAGTGTGTTGTTTCCACATTCTATAGTTCTTCCAACTTCTATCTCGATCCCTGGAAGACCATAAGTAGGTGCGAACATCAGACCGAAACAAACTTCTCTTACAGTCTCTTCTCTTATAGTGCCCACAACGCTCTCTAGCTTATAGGCGTACGCTAGAGAGTTAGATATGCTTGAAGCCATGAAGGCTAGTAGCAATAGCATAATTAAAGCTAGAACTCTTTTCATTTAAAACTCCTATAGCTAGTTCTATGAAAGAAATAGTTTTAAGTGTTATAGTCTAAACTAAAAAGGTTTTATCGTTCAGTTATGCCTAGCGCTCTAGCTACAAGAGGTACTAGAACTAGAGCTCCTATGCTCATCGGTATGAGCGTTTCACCAGTGAGGAGCACAGCGAGCTTGAGAGGGTCTCCAGCCTTAGCTATCGTACCGAGAAGCACGATCCCTATGTATATCCCAACGACAATCGAATCAATTAAGGCAACGACTGGTAGGAGGACTCTTCGATAGCCAAAGAGCTTAAAAAGACCATAGTTTATGATGCAGTAAGTAAAAGTGCACGCAGTCCCTATCACGACATCCCAAAATCCATAAGGTGAAAAGAAATTGGCTAAGAACGTTCCTAAGGTGAGTCCTGCCACTCCAGGTAGTCCTAAGATGTAACTGAGAGGAGAGAGAATGTCTGACATCCTTACTTGGATAGGTCCATAGCTTATGGGGTGAAGTGCTACCGTCAAAACAAAGTAAACAATAGCCAAAGTTCCAATGATGATCTCTTGTGCCGATACTGGGAATCTTTTATTCATCAATTTTGGAGCTTCACCGGAACCCGAATCTGAAAAAGTCAGAACATAATAAAGCTTTCGCTTATCCTCAGCCTCTAGGGCTTCTCATAGTGACTTCGTTAAGACTAGACAATGTTTCCGTGCTGTTTGAGGGAAACAAAGCAGTCGACTCTGTGAACGTAGAGTTTGAGTCAGGAGTTCACGTAGTTCTTGGAAAGAACGGAGCAGGTAAGAGCACTCTCCTCAGAGCTATAGCCAAACTTGTAGACTTTCAGGGAGAGATCTATGTTGATGGAAGAAGCATTAGGTCTATGAGCAGAAAGGAGTTAGCTAAAACTATAGGCTATTGTTGGCAAAACCCCTACTACGGCTTTATAGAGCAGACCGTAGAGGAAGAAATACAGTTCATCCTTAAGAGCCTAGGAATTCAAGGAGACAACAGAGTAGTCGAGATCTTAGTTCCTAAAGAACTCATGAAGAGAAACCCGTTTACATTAAGCGGAGGTGAGGCTAAAAGAGTGTCAACAGCTTCTATTCTCATTGCTAACCAGCCGATCTGGCTTCTTGACGAACCGTTTTCTTTTCTCGATAGAGATGGAGTCTTTTCAATGATAGAGCTGGTAGACTATGGCAGAAAGAAGGGCAAGATCATAATAGTGGCTTTACATGACGCTACGCATTCACATCTCTTAAAGCCTGACACTTACGTGCTTTTGCACAAAGGTAAACTTGTAGCTAGAGGATCATGGGATTCCCTCAGAGATGAACAACTAGCTCTTGCCGGACTGTTGACAAGAGGGGAACTCTGTGGCCGCTAGGGTTCTCGAAGAAGTATTGAGCTACAGAAGCAGAGCCCATCCTGTGCTTTCGAGTAAATGGTTTCTAGTTACAAAAGCGCTTCTTCTCGCGTTTGCAATGCTTGCGCCCCTCCTCGCTCCTCTACCGCTAGCTCTTGCTCTTCTGGCATTTACCATGTTGCTTCTGCTGGCCTTAGGGCTTAGAGCCTCGATAGCTTATGTGGTGATGTCTACAGCGTTTGTCATAAGCTCGAGTGTCGTTCTAGCGGTGCTTTTCAAAGGAGATCCCATAGCGGCTTTCAGGTTCGGGCTATCTGCTGGCTCGAGCTTAGCTGTAGCTCTTTTCGTATTCGCTACCACGAAGCCAAGCGCGTTCAGAGCCCTTCCAGCTCTCTATGTGTCTCTGATTATCATAGACGGGGTTCTCAGAGAGACTCTAGACGTCTACGTTTCACTCAAAGCCAGAGGGTTGGAAAGCTGGAGGCTCTATGTAGCTGTTACAGTAGACTCGGTGCTCAGAAGCTTCGTCAGATCCGAAGCGCTAATAGATTCACTCAAAGCCAGAGGGTTGGAAATACAATAAAGAGCGTCTCTAGAACTCACAGACTTGAACTTATCAGAAAGCGTAAGCTAGGAGAGATCTCTATGAGCGAAGTCGAAGTCGTCTATTCGGAAGAGAGGTGGAAATTGCTTAGAGAGAAAAGAGCTATGGCTATAGCTATTATAAAAGCTCTCAGCTCTTCAACGATATACTCTATAGTTCACGGTAGCGTCGCTAGAGGAGATGTAAGTGAAAACAGCGATATCGATGTGTTTGTGATAAACCCCGTGCCGCCTCTTCTAGTTGAGCTCGCTCTCGAAAGAGCTGGCTATAAAGCTAAGTGGAAAGAGATCGTTCAGGCTACTCCCTCAAGTACTCCTAAGGCTTACATCTATCTTGATGACAAAGGACTTCTCGTAGTCAGTCTCCCTCTTGGAACTTGTTCGAAAACTGAAAGAGAGTTCTACAAATGGGGAGGAGAAGCATCACTTGAAGACCTTGAGAAAGACAGACGAGTTCCTGGAGTTGATAAGAGGTTGATGTTGATAGAGCCAACGCCTACAGGACATAAAGAGTCTCCTGTAGTGGGTAGAGAAACCTACGTAGCCAAGGTCTTAAATATTTCGGTAGAGACAGTGCTTGAGAGAGTACGAGTTCTCACTAGACGAAGAGAACACGGAAGAACTGGAGTCTTTATTAAGAAAGTGATAGACGCTTCAACACCTATAGAGGAGGCTGTAATGAAGCTCTCTGAAGAGAACCAATATTTCAGAAGGAAGATCTATGGCCTCTAGCTGGAAAACTCTTCACACATTATTCCTTTCTCCTTCAGCATTGACGCTAAAGGCTTTATATGATCGCCACCTCTTACTATTAAGACCCCTTTAGCTCCTGATCTTGCGAGTTCCGTTATTCTATTAGCTACAGCCTCATCCCTTAATCTCATAGATGTGTGCGAAAAAACTAAGAAGGAGAAAGCTAGAAACAGGAAAGCCAAAGCACCGAGATAGAGAAAATAGAAAGGCTCATACATATTTTTAAGAAATCATGCAGAAAGCAATTAGCGGAAGCAGAGACACGGTTTCAGCTAACAACAGGCTGAAACGTAAAGACTTAACCAAAAATCCTGCATCTGGGTCGAATATTAAGAGTCTTACTTTATTTCCAGGCTCTTCTCTTAACGTAAATCTCTACGAACTGGTCCCCATAAAAAGTTGCCTTTCCATAGACAACTAGAAAGAAACACTCCTTAATCCAGATGAATGTCCGTAAGAGCAGAACGTAGAAGTAAAAAGCCAACACCAGCGGGAGCGCCGCTATCCTGTCTAAAAAGCTCATAGATTCAAACTCCAGCGTGATACCTTCTAAAACGATGTGATCGACTTCTTCTAGAGCTTTGTCTAAAACTCGGACGTCTGGGCGAGAAATATGTGTTGTGCCTAACATGTAACACTTGAAGTCTTCTGAAGTCTTCGAATTTCGAGAAGGAATCCATTGTATAACTCCTCATCCATGGTTTCCGAAATAATCTATAATTAGCGTTCCTGAAATATCTTCTATCTTGATGAGGTGTACTGGGCCGGCCTGGAAGGCCAGAGGCCGATGTCGAGACCCTAGCCCTCGCCGATATCTTGAATTTAATCCTGCGTTTTGCCGTTTGGTTGCGGTGAGCAGATTGAGCGCTTCAGAACAGAGCAGAGAGCTACGTTTAGAGCTAAACAAAGAGGAACTAGAGAAGCTCATCAAGCTCTCAGAGAAACTAAAGAGTTCACCGGAGCGCGTGATCAAGTCGTTAGTAGACGTTCTCTCTGACTACTCAGACAAGATAGGAGCTTTAGGCTCTAAGCTGAAGGTCAAAGATGAAGTCTTAGCAGAGAGCGTTTTTGAAGAGCTTGTCTTCTACGGCGTTGTAGTCTGGGAGGAGATAGTGAACAAAGTGCTGGACAGCCTCGGAGCTAGCGGCTGTTACGAACTTCATGACATGGAGTTCGAACCAGTTAAATCTTATTTAGGGCTCGAGTTCGTAGCTTTAGAGCGGTGTGACCTCAAAGCAGACGTAGTTGTAGTAAAATGGGATCCTAACGAAGTCGTGCTTGAAGTCTTCTACTACTTAGAGGAGAAACCTGCACCTCAAAAGACTATCAAGACCTCCTACGAGTGGTTCTACGAGCCAGACGAACATGCAGTAATCATCAGAGTTCCTCTCAAAAGTCTCTTAGAAGCTCCAAAGCTAGCGGACATAGACGTAGAGGTTAAAAAGCTAGGTATATGAGGTTGTCTTCACGAGTTCCTTAAGCTGTAGGATATAACCGCTCTAAGCTCTGAATATTTTTATGAAGTCTTGGGGATTCGTTTGGCAGAACTCTCTATAAAGGTTGGAGAGAACTTCAAGGCTTCCGACATCCTCTACCCGTCTTTCGCTAGACCTCTTTTCGATATATCTGAAGACGGAAAGAAGGCAGTTAAAAGATGGGGTTTTTGTTCTGGAGCAGTTCTGAGTTCAGAAGGAGATCATATTGTTGTGAGACACGAGAAGAGAGAATGTGTAGACTACGGAGCATATCTCACTGGTGTCTGGAGCGTCCCCGAACGCTCAAGTCCTCCTAGAGGAGGAGTTCTGAGCGAACTAGTTGAACTCATGCTCGAAAGCTATCGAACCTTCGGCGTTTCCACTTCTCCTAAAGACGACTATGTAGTCTTCACAAGCATATTTTTATCGCGCAACACCGACTACGATAAAAACACCATAAGGTGGGTTAGAGAACTCTTGTACAGACTTGATGACTTTTCTAAAATAGCTGAGCTTAAAGGCAGAGACATCTTAAAGCTTGTAGGCTCTAGCTATCAGCTCAGACAGCTCCCTTCAGCTCTGAAGTGCTATTCAAGAGTGAGAAGCGAAGTACTTGAGGGAAGACATCAAGAGATGCTTAAGTGTAGTAACGTGGGTCCAAAGGTGTACCACTCCTATATGCTCCATGTGTTGTTGAGAAAAGACATCGCTCCTATAGACATAAATCTCACTAGGTTCTTAAACATGTTTTCAGATTGGAAACTTGGACTCGAGAAACCGGAGAAAAGGAAGTGTTTAAAGCATCAATGTGAATTTTGTCCCACATCACATAAATGTGCTGAGAGTATGCTCAGAAGAGAGTTAGGCGATCTTCTAGGCTGGTTTCAGAACGCTACTTACTATCACTTTAAGAACTATTGTAAGCTCTCTAGATGCTTCAAGTGTCCGCTAAACAACATATGTCTAAAGAAGAAAAGATTAAAGCCTAACCATATCTAGAACATCTTTTGAGTAGTCTCTTCTAAGAGCGAACTCGGCTTTTCTGCCTGAGTTCCACATTCTGACAGGTCTGTAATAGCCTACTATTCTGCTCCATACATCAACTATTTCTCCACATTTAGGACATCTCTCTTCTCTACCTACTTTTCTGAATCCGCAATTAGGACAAACAGTAATCGTTGGAGTTATGCTCATATAGACTATCTTGGTCTCTTTCATCACTTTCATTACGAACTTAGCTATAGCTTCTGGCGGCAAGCTTCTTTCTAAAAACACGTGTTTCATAACTCCTCCTGTAAACATAGGCTGTACTTCAGACTCTAGCCAAAGCTGGTCTTTTAGATGAATTGTAGAATAAGGAGGAGTTAGCTGATTAGTGTAGAAAGGTTTTCTACCTTGAGGGGTTTCGCCTACAGGAATAAACGGAATTAAAGAAAGCTCTTCAACTAGGTCTAAGTCTTTTTCTGCAAGCTTTACTCCTAAAGTCTCTCCAGGCACTTCTTCTACGTTGTAAAGGTCTCCGTCTTCTTCTTCAAATTCGGCTAATCTTTCGTGTATATAGGAGAGCAGGCTTCTGTAATAGCTTAGGGCTTCGGGTAACTTGTTTGTTTCAAACCAGAACTCTGGATCGCCTGACATTATCGAAGCGTATTCAGCAAGCCCTATGAGCCCTATGGTGTTGTAGTAGAACTTAAACGGATCGTCTTTATCTATGTACTCTGCTGTCATAGGATACATTCCGAGCTTGTGAAGCTTTAGGTATTGTTTTCTGAAAGCTCTAAGAGTTTTTCTAGCCGCTTGTAAAAGCTCGTCTAGCTTATCGAAAGCTTTAAAGTCGTCTGAAGCAGAAGCCAACATAGCTAATCTAGGAGCGTTTATAACCACGACGTTTATTGAGCCAACGCTTGGAGGCATATCCCAAACCCCTTTAGCTGTTTTAAGAGCCTCTTTGACTTTTTTCATATCTGAGATCAGTCTACAGCAAAATGAAAACAGGTCTTCTGCTCTGTGGTTGAAACCGTTTAAGAAATACATTTGACCTACTTCAGAAACCATGCTCCAATAGGAAGTCCAGAGCTCGCTATCTGAGTTCAAGAGCTTCTCGAAGTCGCTGTTAACTAGGCTGGTAGCTATGGGGAACGTGAAGGGTTGCTTCAAAGCATCGCCTTCCGCAAAGACTTCCACTAACGCTTTGACTATTGTCATAGTGTGCTCAAGATGGCTATCGTAAGTCTCTCTTAGCCTTAATCCCCAAAGAGGTTGAGACCTGTAGAATTTATTAGAGAACGCTAACACTGTGTTTGTGAACGGACTCTGTCCTGTTTTAAGCGGATAGTTAAGGTTATAAATGAATCTCTGTAGATTTTGTTTTACCTGCTTATAGCTTAGCTTGTCCCAATCGACGAAAGGAGCTAAATTCAAATCGATAGCGTAAAGCCCTATTGCACCAGTTCTTTCGAAACTGAAGGTGTACAATGTGTTGACCAACTGATCTACAGCTGAATCCATATGTTTAGGAGGTCTTGAAGTAATCGTTGGAGTTTTCAAGCCTCTCTCTACTATAGGTCTTGAATCTATCCCACCACAATAAGGTTTAACTGCGCTACCGTCTTTCAGCTTGTAGATATATATCCAACCTTCTTCATGTAGCTTAATAGCGTCGCTCGGTAGTATCTTTTGAGCTATGCTGCAATACACTTCTCCTAAAAGAGCGTATTGAAGACCTCCGATACTCTCCGGTATGTTTGCGTTATCTCTTACCAGCCATTCCGTTCTCTCTACATACTGACTGTAAACATCGAAGATCTCCACCGCGCTCCCTATAACTAGTGTTAAAACCTGAATGCTTAAGTTTAAAGATCTAAAGATCTAAAGACTTGAAGTCGTAACTTAGAAGAGATATATGAAGACTTGGTTAGACTTTTAAGTTCCTGGAACTTAAGGAGGGGGAAGGCGGTCAAACCATGAATGGTGAAGTCAAGATAAAGTCGATCCCAAAGACCGCTTTGAAGAGGTCTATTCATAGTCACATAAGAGGTCTAGGAATAGACAAAAACGGGAAAGCTAAGAGAGTCGGAGACGGGCTTGTAGGTCAGGAGGAAGCTAGAGAAGCAGCTGGAGTCATAGTTCAACTTGTAAAGGAAGGTAAGCTCGGAGGCAGAGGCGTTCTGATCGTTGGTCCACCCGGTACAGGCAAAACAGCTATAGCTATGGCTATGGCTAAAGAGCTAGGAGAAGACACACCCTTTGTAGCCATAAGCGCGAGCGAGATCGTTGGGAGCAGGAACAAGATAGAGGTCCTGATTCAGTCGGTTAGGAAAGCAATTGGGTTGAGAGTGAAAGAGTTAAGACCAGTCGTGGAGGGTGTCGTAACCGAAGTGAAGTACACTAAGAGACAAAGTAGCTTGTACCCCTACGCGACTCTAGCTGGTGCGAGGATAACTCTTGAAACTAAAGACGATTCTGCGTCTTTCAGCGTAGGTCCTGAAATAGCCGAGCAACTACTAGCTCTAAACGTGAGGAAAGGAGACGTGATAGTTATAGATACGGAAACTGGAGCTGTTAGAAAGTTGGGAAGAGTTAGAGAAAAAGCTGATAAGCGTTACGATATTGAACTCGAAAGAGAAGTCGAGATGCCTAGTGGTCCTGTCAAAAAGACTAAAGAGTTCGTCAGAGTCTTCACTCTACATGACCTCGACGTATCAATAGCTGCTCGTAGAGTGGTTTTAGGAGGAATATTTGCGCTCTTCGAGAGCGAGAAAGAGATAAGCGATGAAGATAGAAAAAGAGCAGACGAATATGCTAAGAAGCTCATAGATGACGGTAAAGCTGAGCTGTTGCCAGGAGTGCTCTTCATAGATGACGTCCACATGCTAGATCTCGAGTGCTATTCGTTCTTGACTAGAGCTATGGAAAGCGAGCTTGCGCCTCTCATAGTTATGGCAACTAACAGAGGGATCACGAAGATAAGAGGTACCGACATAGAGTCTCCACATGGTATGCCTAGAGACCTGCTTGACAGACTCCTCATAATAACCACAAGGCCTTATACAGAAGACGAGATACGAGAGATCTTGCTCCTTAGAGCCGACGAAGAAGAAGTATCGCTTTCCGAAGATGCACTTAAAGCCTTAACCAAGATAGGCAAGGAAAGGAGCTTAAGATATGCTGTTCAGCTTCTCGAACCAGCGAAAGTGCTAGCTTCAAGAAGAGGCTCTAGCAAGGTTGAAGAACAAGACGTACTCGAAGCTTCTAGACTCTTTGCAGACCTCAAGAAGAGTATCAACATAGCCGAAGCCTTCAAAGACCTGCTCTTAGCCTAAGCCAATATTTAATAGCTTCGAGAACATTAAATGTGACGGAGTGATGAACGGAGAGTACCTCGGAGATCTGCTCCGTGAAGAAGTGGTCCTTCGCTGACCAAGATGTGGAGGCACGAGCGAGCCGAGTTCGATGAGGAACGTGCTTGTTCCGAAAGCCTTTCCACGACCTCAGTAAAGATAAAATTCTATAAAATCCTGTTTACCTTCACTTCGCAGGGTGTTCAGCGGCATTGGAGAGCTATATGAGGCTTGTAATGTTTCTAGTAGCTCTTCTAGCGTTTTGGATTCTCCTGTTAGTCTTCTCAAAGACTAAGAAGTTCGAAAGGTTGGAGGTCAAACCTTTTCTTCTTATCTACAAAATCGGAAAGAGCATAGAGAGAAAAAGAGGAACTTTTTTTGACTTCTTAGGTTCTATCGGTTGGATAGGACTTCCTGTACTGTTCGTCTCGGCTCTCTTTTTCTACTTCATCATAGGCGACGCCGTTTATTACAGATACTTCAGTCCAGAGCCTCCTCAAGACGAAATACCTAGAGGAATAGTGCCTCTACTCCCAGGAGTCACGATACCTCTTGACATCAATTTGGTCTTAGCGCTTTTTTCAATAGGCTTAGCCGTATTAGTGCATGAGGTTGGTCACGCTCTTTCTGCAGCATCATTAGGTCTTAGAGTTAAGGATAGCGGCATGATACTTTTAGCGTTCATCCCTGCGGCGTTTGTAGAACTTGATGAAGAGTCCTTCAGAAGAGCTAGCTGGAGCGTTAAGACCAGAGTTCTATCGGCTGGAGTGACAAGCAATATCGTTTTAGCCTTTCTAGCTCTAGCTCTGCTACTATCAGCTCCGATTCCACAACCGGATGGAGTTATGATAGAAAGCGTAGAACTAGGTTCTGTAGCTGAAAAAGCAGGGCTCGCTCCTGGAGACGTGGTACGGTACGTAAACGGTCTCGAAGTAAAGAGCGTAGCTGATTTCAGGAAAGTTCTAGAAGAACTAGGAGTTTTCGATGAGAGCGTAGAGACCTCTTTTGAGATCGCTATAGTAAGAGAAGGCAAGGTCTTAGTTTTGTCTATAACGAAACCAGTTGGAGAGGACAGGTTAGGAGTTACTCTCAGCAACGTCTACTCTGGGATGAACAACGTGCTCCTAGCCTTAATTATCACGCTTAGAACGCTCTTCGTTATCAATCTAGCTCTAGCTTTGATTAACGCGGCTCCTCTCATTATACCAAGCCCCTGGGGCAATCTGATGACAGATGGGGCTCAGGTAATCAAGGAAACCTTGACTCCTCTGCTAGGAGAGAGGCTGTCTGGAGTGACTCTCTCAGCTCTTGGTTTAGCTACCCTCTTACTAACCTTATCTGTGATCACTCTAGAGCCTCTCAGGTTTGTGCCCTAAGGGAGATACAATGGACCTCTGGAAGTTGCTGATCGCTGGGATCATAGCTGTCAGCTTTGTGACTACATCTCTTCTCGTTACTACTTATTTCAGAAGCAGAACTGAAATCTGTAGAGAAGACAGCTGAAGCATAATGTGTCAGTAGACTCTCTAGCTTTCATGTATACTTTTTGTTGAGTCAAGATATTTTAGGTTGTTTGAAGAGAGAAGCTTGAGGCGAAACCGATGCTAGTAGGCGTTATAAGCGACACTCACGATAACCAATTCAACGTGCTCAAAGCTGCGAGGAAGTTTCGAGAACACGGAGTACAGCTTGTAATTCATCTAGGCGATATAGTGGCCCCCTTTACATTGGTTACCTTAGCGAAAGAGCTAGAAGGAGTCAAGATAGAAGCCGTTTTCGGGAACAACGATGGCGAAAAGAGGCTACTAGTTCAAAAAGCCAACGAGTTAAAAATCAATATAGACGAACCTCGTAGCATTGTGATCAACAACAAAAAGCTGTTTCTTCTCCACGGCATAGGCACTTTTGATACCACCCAAGAGGTCGTAAACGCTTTAGCTGAGTCTCGAAAGTGGGACGCAATCCTCTATGGACACACTCATGAGCCAAGAGTAGAGTATATCAACGGAGTTCTTGTGCTCAATCCTGGAGACGCAAGCGGTTATTTGAGCTACTTAACTAAAGCCAAGCCGAGCATAGCTCTTCTCGATGTAGAAGTCATGAAAGCGAGGATAGTAAATCTTGAAGATTAAGCTAGGACCTCTTACAAAAGTGTTGACGGCTTTAGCTAAAGGAGAAGTAGAGGCTGTAGGGTTTCTCTTAGGTCAGAAAAGAGAAGGAGAGATAGTCTGTAACTCTCTGTTTAGAGCAGAAAACAAACTCAAGGCTAGAGACCTCTTTGAGATCGAGCCGTGGCATGTGGTACAGGCTTATGTAGCGGCTGAAGCTTACGGTCTTGAGGTGGTCGCGCTGTTCCATACACACACGTTCTGTCCTCCTCTACCTAGTCCTTTAGACGTTAAGGGAATGAGTAAGTGGCCTCTTCCATGGATTATAGCGTGTCCACAAGAAGTACGAGCTTGGATCGTTAGGAATGGACAAGTTGAAGAGGTCTTCGTAGACTAAACGGCTTCTAGCTCTATAGCTTCTATGAGGTTAGGTAGCTCAGACAGACTATTAATGAAGTAGCGAGCTATCCCCTTCAACTCTTCTCTAGCTTTAAGACCGTATCCAACAGGATACCCTACTATCCTCATAGCTGGAGCGTCCCAGATGCTGTCTCCAATGAACATAGTCTCGGAAAGGCTGACGTTTAGATGAGAGGCTATTCTTTTAACTGCGTCGTCCTTCCAGACGCCGACTATAGGAATACCTCCCGGTACTAAGTAGCCCTCTTTATCGAAGGAGAGCTTGTTAGCTAGCCAGTAGTCAGCTTCAACTACTTGCGCTACTCTCTCAACCCAGAGGTCTACTCCGCCGCTTACGAGAGCAGTCTTCAAGTTCTTTTTCTTCAGCCAATCAAAAACAGGTCTTGCCGCAGAGTCGATCTCGATATGAGAGAAGACTTCTAAGAGTTCGCTCTTGTGGAGCCTCCCTCCTCTGGCTTCGATCCATAATCTCGTGTCTAACTCCATCCACTTAGCATAAGATATCTTGTTTTCAAGAAAGAGCTTGAAGTTCTCTTTAGCTTTATTTGAGACACCCAAAACTTCGTGTACGAAGCCCCAGCTGTTTCTAACACTAGTCAGAACTCCGTCTACGTCAAAGATCACCAGCTTTAGCTTAGAACCCACTTTACACACCTTTAGCTTATGGCCGTTCAAACCTATATCTTTATCTCGAAATAGCTTTCTAACTAGAATACCAATTAAAATATATAAGTTTTCGAAATGCAACTATCTTAGTGTGCGAGGCGATAAGATATGCCAATAAGCGTCCCTAGCATAGGAGAGAAGTTCCCTCAAATGGTTGTAGAGACTTCCCACGGAGTTAAAGTGTTACCTGACGACTATGCTGGCAAGTGGTTTATACTCTTCACACATCCTGCAGACTTCACCCCTGTGTGTACTACAGAGTTCGTGTCTTTCGCTCTTTACTACGACGAGTTCAAGAAGCTAAACACAGAGTTAATAGGACTTAGCGTTGACCAGTCGTTCTCTCACATCAAGTGGGTCGAGTGGATAGAGAGCACGCTAAAAGTCAAGCTACCGTTCCCTATAATAGCTGACCCTGCTGGCAAGATCTCCCAAACCTTAGGGCTTCTCCACGCTCAGAGTGGGACCAAGACCGTAAGAGCAGTGTTCATTGTAGACCCTAACGGCGTTATCAGAGCTATACTCTACTACCCGCTAGAGCTAGGTAGAAACATTAAAGAAATAGTCAGAATGGTGAAAGCTCTACAGGTCAGCGACAAGCTAGGAAGAGCCATGCCTGCCAACTGGCCTGAGAACGAGATCATAGGGGAGAAAGTAATAGTGCCTCCACCTGCAACAGTACAAGAAGCTAAAGAGAGACTGAAGCAGTTCAAGTGTTTCGATTGGTGGTTCTGTTACGATGAAAAAGTAGATGAGTCAGACGTCAAAGAAGTCAAAGAAATCATAGCTTCTAAGAAAGCTGTCCGAGTGTAGACGTGGAGACAGCTAGAAAAGTCTCACTTACTCTCTTTTTTCTCTGTTTTGTTTTGTTCTCGTTTATTTCGTTCTTACCTCTTCTGCATTTTTACAGAAGACCGAACCTAGTTCTACAGACCTCTCTTTACAGAAAAGCTCTATTAGATAAAGGCTGTGCTTCTCTAAAGCTTCAATGACCTTATCTCCTTCTTCTGCTAGCTTCTTCCTCACGGCCTCTAAAATCGCTCTTTGTTCATCGCTAGTGCATAGAGGAGCACACTCCCTCACTATAGCTTCTACTCTGCCTACGATCCTTTCTTTGTTTCTCCACGAAGAGGTTAACCTTAAGAAAGCAGTCACTTGATAGAAGTCGCACGGACTTGCTCTTCTCAGCAGATTAAGTGTCGAAATCTCCTCGTCAAGACACCTTATTAGAGATAGCGATAGCCTTTCAGGACTTGGCGCTTCTATAGGCATGGAAACGCGCTCATCTATTTCGAGCCGAAGAGATCTTCTCGCAGCACAATCTACCAAATAGGGTATCCTTTCTAGATAGAGAGCTAGCACATATACACATAGGCTCTCTTCTCCTTTTTTCAGTTTTTTTAAAATCTCATGGGCTAACTTAATGAGGTCCTTGCAGTGAACTCCTCTCTTTGTTCTTCTAGCTTTTTTCAACTTATCAACTATATCTGAATCTAAATCCGATTGTCCACACACTGTTGCTACTAACTCTGTGATAAGCTTAGATGAGAGCATACTCTATCGTCTCTCGTTTTTTAAATGTGCTAAGCCTAATTGAGTCTCTGCTAGTACGCTATTATGTAGGAGAATCAGAAGTGAGCGAAGTAGAGAGACTTCTAGAGGAATTAGCGACCAGGTATGGAGGAAGAGTAGCGTTTAAGTACTCAGAGGAGAGCAGAGAGCCCGAGCCGGGTCCTTTCGTCAGAGAGTTGGGGATCGATGAGAGATTAGCTGAAGTCCTAGAGTCAAGAGGTATAAAACGCTTCTATAAGTTTCAAGCTGAAGCCTCAAAGCTGATAATGGAAGGCAGAGACGTAACGATAGTAGCTGGCACCGGAACAGGAAAGACAGAAGCGTTTCTCATTCCTATTCTTAACAAAGCGTTAAAGAGCGACCAAAGACCAACCGCTCTTCTTGTGTATCCCACTAAAGCTCTAGCTAGAGACCAGCTCTCTAGGATGAAAGAGTATCTCAGAAAATTGAACCTTAGAGCTGAGGTCTATGATGGAGACACTCCGAAAAACGAGCGAGAGCGTATAGTTTCTGATCCACCTCATCTTTTACTAACCAATCCGGACATGCTTCACTACGGCTTAGCTTGGCCAACTGGGCTACGGGATTTAGTCAAAGGAATTTCATATGCGGTCTTCGATGAGATACACCTCTACGGTGGAGTCTTTGGGAGCCATATTAGATGGGTTATTCAAAGGCTTCTACGTTACGCCAAAGACGTGGTTTTCGTAGGGTCTGGAGCTACTCTAGGAAACCCTGAAGACCACGGCTACAAGCTCTTTGGACGTAAACCTGTGGTCGTAGAAGGTCCTAGGAGGAGAAAAGGATTAGCACGTCATTACTTTATAGACTGTGGAAGAGCTAGCAGATGGTCTTTAGCTTCTGCTCTAGCCTCAGAGCTAGCCAAGTCAGAGTTCAAGCTCAAAGTCCTAGTTTTCGTAGACTCTCAACAAATGGCTGAAAAACTTTCGAGAAGTATCTCTAGACGTGGAGTTAAATCGTTCGTCCACAGAGCAGGACTTCCTGTCGATTATAGAGCTATGGTTGAAGAGTCTATGAGAAAAGGGGATATAGATGTCGTTGTAGCCACCTCTACTTTAGAACTCGGTATTGACATAGGGATTCTAGACGTAGCGATAATGGTCGGACTTCCTAGCAACTACGCTAGCTATCTGCAAAGAGCTGGAAGAGTAGGAAGAAGAGACAAAGCTGGCTACATCGTAACGCTGATGGGTGAAGATCCTATAGAGACGTACTTCCTCAGAAGACCTAACGAGTATTTCAATCAGGAGATACCTCCTGTCTTCACCGAGCCTGCTAACATCGAGGTAGCTAAGCTTCATCTAGCCGCTATGTTGACTGAAATGGGAGTCCTAAGAGAAAAAGACATACCTGACTTCGCTAGAGAAGCGCTAGAGTATCTAATAAGCATAGGAGCGGCCAGAGCTGAAAAAGGCAAGATTATAGGGTTAAGGAGAGAGTTACTTAATATCTTAAAGTCAAGTCCAGGGCTTAGATCTACGGGCTTCATGGTCTCAATCGTAGACGAAAACGAGAAGAAAATAGGTTATAGAGAGCTTCCTCAGGCTCTCTACGAACTCCATCCAGGTGCTATATACTATCACATGGGCAAACCGTACGTGTCTGAGTCTCTCGATTTAGACACCCTCAGAGCCAAAGTAAGACGTATTCCCTCCGATATCCAGATTTACACCAAGGCTCTTTATGATGTTTATGCTGTACGCAAGTCTACAGAGATGAAAAGAAGACTTGGTTCTATCTCTGTTCATTACGGCTCTGTGAACGTAGAGATTTACATAAAAGGCTATATGGTGAAAGACGAATCTACAGGAGAGACTATCAGCGAACAACTATTTGAAAAGCCTCTCTCGTGGAGCTACTCGACAAAAGGGCTCTTCGCAGTCTTTCCGTCTCTCGAAATGGGTTACTATGAGGCCTCTAGTTCTTTTCACGCTTTAGAGCACGTACTAATAGCTGCAGGGAAGCCTATAGCGGGTTACATGGATACTGACGTAGGAGGAGTGAGCTATCCTACAGGGTTTGTGGTCATATTTGACTCTTCTCCAGGAGGTAACGGAGCCTCGAGAACGCTTTTCGAAAGACTGGACTCTGCAGCTCTCTTAGCTAGAAGGATTCTCTCTGAGTGTACTTGTAAAGACGGATGTCCTCGTTGTGTCTACTCACCCTATTGTGGTAACGACAACAAGATGCTTTCTAGAAGAGGAGCTCTTAGACTTCTTGAGGCAGTTCTAGAGGGAACCGTTACTGAAGTCGAGGCCGAGCCTTTAGGAACGCCTTTAGCCTAAAGTTATCGCAAATAAGGCTTCTCCGCATTATAGATGACGGTGTCGATAGTGGTGGGAATTAAACTAGAGGTCATTGATATCCCTGTACCTCATGGAACCAACATAATAATCGGTAGATCTCACTTCATTAAGACAGTAGAAGACCTCTACGAAGCTCTCTCCACAAGCCACCCGAACCTCAAGTTCGGGCTTTGTTTTAACGAAGCTTCTGGGAAGAGGCTCGTTAGAAGCGATGGGAACGATGAAGAACTTAGAAAGCTAGCTGTAGAGAGTTGTCTTAAGATAGGAGTAGGACACCTTTTCGTGATCTATTTAAGAGAGGGCTGGCCTATAAACGTGCTAAACGCGATCAAACACGTTCAGGAGGTAGTAGCTGTAGACGTGGCTACAGCAAACCCAGTGAAGGTGATAGTAGCTGACTTAGGCGATCAGAGAGCCCTGATAGGAGTAGCTGATGGCTTCAAGCCTTTAGGAGTAGAGTCCGAAGAGGACGTGAGAGAAAGAAAGGAGTTCCTTAGGAAGATAGGATATAAGAGATAAGTATACAGTTCGGTCTCAATCTCGTTTTTATATAAGGTCTCTCCTTCAAGTATTATACTGTAGACGAAACTGTCTCCTGGTGAGTTCAAGCCTTGAGCAAAAGAGCTTCTTTTAGGGATATATTAAGCAGAAGGGATCCTCATGGATTCTACGTGATTCCTTTAAAGAAGGAAGCCGAAGAGCTTCTATCGAAGCTCCTTTCTGGAGGTGGTGAGATCAGAACGGTAGATGTTGGCGATGTAGTATTGGTTAGAGTTAAGTCCAGAAGCATTGCAGAAAAGATCGTGAAGATGGCTGAGAAAAAAAGGCTTCTAGCTGAAGAAGAAGAGCTCTAATTACCTGACTCCAACTCTCAGTCCTTCTAACGCCTCTAGCAGTTTTACGCTCAGTTCATCTATCTTCTTGAGTTCCTCGTTGGGTATAGTGAACTTAGCCTTGATGGCCTCCACGTAGAGTTTGCCTAAAGCCTCTCTTATCCTCTCCACTGTTACTCCATGTCTTACTAAATCATCAGCTCTTCTGTAGAAATCTATGAACATCTTTAAAAGTTTCATCTGTTTGTGTGGTGTCGAGAAAGCGTCTATAGGATCATATGCGTTCTGCTTCAAAAAGCCGTCCTTCAACATTCTAGCAACTTCGAGAATTAGTTTGTCTCTTTCGCTAAGAGCTTCCGCTCCTACTAGCCTAACTATCTCCTGTAGCTCGGCTTCTCTCATGAGGATCCTCATAGCTTCTTCTCTGTACTCCTTCCACGCCTGATCTACGTTATCGTGCCACCAGCCAGCTACAGTGTCAACATACGCGCTATAGCTGAGGAGCCAGTTGATAGCTGGGTAGTGTCTGCTGTAAGCAAGTCTCGTATCGAGAGCCCAGAACACTCTTATAAATCTAGACGTGTGGCTGGTAACGGGTTCGCTGAAGTCTCCGCCAGGCGGGCTGACAGCTCCAACTACTGTAACGCTACCTATTCTTTCTGGGTTTCCTAAAGCTATTACTCTACCGGCTCTCTCATAGAACTCCGCTAGTCTTGAAGCTAAGTAGCTAGGATATCCCTCTTCAGCTGGCATTTCTTCAAGTCTTCCGCTAATCTCTCTTAAGGCTTCAGCCCATCTACTAGTAGAGTCAGCTACTAGAAGCACGTCATAACCCATGTCTCTATAGTATTCAGCTATAGTTATTCCAACATAAATACTGGCCTCTCTTGCAGCTACAGGCATGTTGCTAGTGTTCGCTATAAGCGTCGTTCTATCCATAAGTGGCTTCCCTGTCCACGGGTCTATAGACTTGGGGAACCTCTCGAGAACTTCCGTCATCTCGTTTCCTCTTTCACCACAACCTATGTACACAACGACGTTAGCTGCTGACCACCGAGCGAGTGAGTGAAGTGTAACTGTCTTCCCAGTGCCGAAACCTCCAGGTACGGCTCCAGTTCCTCCTTTAGATATTGGGAAAAGTGTATCCAAGATCCTCATACCGGTAATCAAAGGCTCTGTAGGTTCAAGCTTATGTCTATAAGGTCTGGGCACTCTGACTGGCCACTTGTGCACCATAGTAACCTCTATTTTTTTGCCATCCTCTGTCTCGATCTCGGCGATCACATCATCGATCTTGTAGCTGCCTTCTGAAGCTAGCCATGTGAGTCTACCTCTAACTCCAGGAGGTATCAAGATCTTGTGGGTTATGATGCTGGTTTCAGGAACAGTGCCTAGTATGTCTCCAGAAGATACCTTATCGCCAGGCATGATGCCCTTAGTAGGAGAGAAATAATAAGATTTGTCTCTATTAAGAGGCGATATCGAGATACCTCTCTCCACGAAAATGCTTCTCCTTGGATTCTTATTGGAGAGGATCTGGCTGATTATGGGCAGAGGTCTCTGAATGCCGTCGTAGATGTTTCCTAAAAGTCCTGGACCTAACTCAACGCTCAGAGGACCTCCTGTGCCTTCTACAGGCTCTCCGGGTCTGAGTCCGCTCGTAGACTCGTAGACCTGGATGTATGCTTTATCTCCTCTGATTAGAGTAACCTCTCCTATAAGACCTTCGTAACCGACTTTGACCATCTCATACATTTGGACTCCTGTCATCTCTTCAGCGACTACGAGAGGACCGCTTATCCTGATTATCCTGCCTCTGACTCCCATAGACCTACGCCCCCTAATCCTCTCCCAAGCTCTTGAGTATGAGCACCTGTAACTTCGGTGCAATAATGCTTAAAATCGTGTCAACGCTGAGATCTATATTGACGAGACCTGACTCGCTCTTAGCTATAGCACCACCTACTATATAGGCTGGTTCTGGAGCTATACGAAGAAGTGGTGTTCCCAGCTTCTCTACAAGTTCTTTCGCTAAGCTTTGGTCGTCTTTAGAGACCCAGACCGTGAGAACTCCAACCGTCTTCGCCTCTTCAGCCAGTTTGACAAAGATCTTGTACATGAACTCGCGATACCACTCCTCGTTTCTGCTAGCCGCGATCCTGGCTTTGACCTCGTTCAACACCTTGTTTACAAAATCCTTCTTTTTCTGGGCTATTTTAATTCGAGTCTCCATCTCTAGACGTGCCCTAACGCCTTTGAGGAAGTCCCTAACGCTAGAGTATTCAACTTGGAGCCTCTGTTCGTACTCTATCAACATGCTCTTGAAAGCATCAAGTAGCAGGCTATCTCCTGCTGAAAGAGCCTCGTCTAGGTTATTCTTGCTTTTCTCGAGTTCGGGGATGCCGGACTTCCTAGCAAGACCTAGTGGGTCTCCTATTAACCTCTTGGACAAAGACATTTGTTGCACCTCTTTACTTAACGCCCAGTATTTGAGCCAAAAGCTTACCTGGATCTAGAGGTTTGCCAGGAGACTTCAAAGTAGGTAGCAGATATATCGGAGTTGCGAGCTTAGCTATTTTCTTCCTGAAAGCTTCCTCATTGGTGATGACATCTCTTAAAACTATTATGAGAGCTGCATCGCCTGCAACCTCGATCTTGGTTATGTGTTCTAATACCTGCTCCTGAGTATGGGCTTCAACGGTCTGAAGACCAATGCCTTTGAAGAGCTGGATGCTTTCTCTATCGCCGATCACGTATACAGCACCTCTAAAGACTGAGCTTGAGGACAAGCTTCACACCCATCTATTGACTAACTCCTCTAGGCTTTACCGTCTTTTCAAAGTATTTATCTTTTAGACTAGAGTTCGGATTTTCCATTTACGTTATTTTCGTTTCCAAAGAGAATGAAAATATGGAAAAAACAAAACCATATAAGAGTAAAAACATTTAAATACTGGTTTGTCAGGGGAGTTCAGATTGCTAGTGCCTTGTCGCCTTAGGCACGTGCTTATAGCCCTCCCTAAAAGCGTATATGATAGAGTCCTTACCCGTATAACTAATGATGGTATCTTTCATGTTGAAGAGCCTTATAAAATTCTACCCGGCTCGCCATCTCCTACCTACAAGAAACTGTATCTCCAAGCTTCTGAGAAAGTAAGCAAAGTAGTAAACTTCTTTCAATACCTAGGCGTTGAACCACAAACAGAGAAGGGGTTAGTGATAGAGGTCAAAGGTTGGGAAGAGACATTCGATAAGGTTCTCAAGAACTATGCAGAACTCGAAACGTTTTTTGAGGATAAGATATCCAAGATCGTAGATGTTGAGACAAAGGCTGACGAGATAAGGTTAAGAGAAGAGCTAAAGTCTAGACTGACAGAGTTAGTTCGATACTACACATACTTGATGACGTTTAGAGAAGTGTTCAGAGCATTTTCATCTGGCTTAGAATCCTCTAGTATGTTCTTCATAGAAGGTTATGTAGATGAAAACGACTTTGAAAAGCTTAAGAAAGCACTAGATGAGGAAGCAGGCCAATCTTACATGCTTGTAGACATGGGTATCGTTAAAGGTAAGGCCGGAACTCCAACTAAAGTAACCTTTCCACCTATCGTAAGCTCCTTCCACAAGATAACGCAAATGTATGGTGAACCTGAGTCTCAAGAGATAGTGCCTACTCTTTTCTTGACTGTGACCTTCCCGGTAGTTTTCGCTTTGATGTTTCCTGATGCTGGCCACGGACTCGTCCTGGCGCTTTTCGGGCTCCTCTACTTTGGTAAGAAGAACCCGGCATGGCGTGACATCTTAGTCGTTCTAGGAGTTGCGGCTATAGTGACTGGACTCTTGTCTGGAGAGTTCTTCGGTCCTCTTGGAGGTCATCTGCTTGATAAGATCTTCTTCGGAAGGATTGGTCACTTACCCCCTCTAGCCTTACCTACATACGCTATAGAGAAAGGGCTAAGCGGAGCTGTTGAAGAACTCCTCTTTAGAGCCGTAACTGTATGCTTGTGGGTTGGAGCGTTCATGCTGTCTTTCGGAACTCTCTTAGGAGCGCTCAACGCTTGGGTGAGAGGGGATACTGAAGAATTAATAGCAATGAGGTTACCTAGGTTCTTATTCTTCGCCTCTATAGCCTTACCTTTCTTAACGAGCACCAACGTATCTGACGCTACTTCTACTCTCAGCAAAGCCTTCTTCGAAATGGGAGGAGGGGAAATCAAAGCGACTCTCATTCTAGTAGGAGTGTCGATAGGGTTGCTGTGGATGCTCTTAGGAGAACCTATCTTCGCCTTAAAGCATGGATATGGAGTCGGCTCTGCTTTCATATCGTCGTTCATGGAAGCATTTGACTCAATACTTATGGCTTTAGGCAACATACCGAGCTTCCTCAGAATATTGGCTTTAGCTTTAGCACACTCGAGCATTATGCTTGGCTTCTATTATATATACCACGAGATGGCCCACAAGGGGATAGCGGGCTTAATGATAGGCTTGGTCCTCTATGCCTTCGGTAACGCTATAGCTATAGCCATAGAGGCGATCATAGCCTTCGCTCAAACTATGAGGCTACACTTCTATGAGTGGTTCTCTAAGTTCTATAGAGGTACGGGAATACCTTTCACGCCGATCACGTTACCTGAAGGCGTTAAAGTAATTCTAGCGTCTCCTCAACCTTCGGAAATCCAACAAAAAAGTCTTTCGTAATTAGAACAGACCTCTCTCCTACTATAACTTCTTTTAGTCCATATGCTCGATAGTTTTTTCTTGACCCTCATCTCTAAGATCCATGATTCTGTTCCGCTGAGAGGAGCTGGGATGATTATACTCGAAGGCTCGTCAGATAGGCCTTTTGAGGCTATCAGCTTGATAGGTGAATCAAAAAGAAGAACCTTTCCTGTATCTCTGCCTGCAGCTACTACGAGGATAACTGGAGTCTCGTAAGCTATAAGCCTTATCCCAAGAGTTTCGCTGAGTTCTCTTTCATACTTTAAAAGATTCTCCATAGCTGACGATGGTCTGATCATCTCTCCCTCATCGCTTATATCGAGTAAGACCAGAGTGTGTGCATCTATGCAGAGGTTTCCATAAACTGTGAGCAAAACCGACGAGAAACCCGCTCCTCTCCAAGGACCAGGAGCCGTCACAGTCCTCCCGAACCTGTAATAGGAGAGTCCGGAAAACGTCTTGGCTGTAGTCACGCCCGACACTCCTGGCACGTATCTGACCTCTATCCCTCGACTCTGAGCTTCAGCTAGCAGAGCTTGATGAGCTGTAGCTACGAGAGGGTCTCCGGGAGATAGAATGACTATGGTTTTCTCTCTAGCTTCTTCAATTATTTTTGAACTCTCATCTTCTAACGTCTTTCGAGACGCTATCTCAGATCTCTCGTTATGTCTAAGAGCTAACTCGTAGACCCAATGAGATTTCGGAGAAGTGTATGTGTCTACATAGACTTTGTCCGCCTGTTTAAGAAGCTGTATAACCTCAGAAGTGATGCCATGAGGGCTAAGCCCCGCTCCAGCTAGCACTAGCACCTTCTCATCCTAACTGTTTGCGGAGATGAGAAGAGAAAACCTTTGTCGCTTTTACCTCTTTACTGCAATACTTTAAGCTTTTTGGTAACGACAGGTTCGGATATGTCTCGAGATATATAGAGTTTGAGAGCTCTTCTTATTATCTCGCTTTTACTCATATTCTTTTTCTTTGAGTACTCTTCTAGCAGAAACAGGAGGTCCTCATCTGCTTTAAAGCTTACCACTCTCATTGGTAATCCCCCGCTTCGCCTTAACATACAAAACTGCTAGAGATTTTCAGTATGAGCAGTACATGAGAATATAGATTCCTTTTCAATAAGGAATACACAGAGCGAATCGATATATAAGCTTCTACTAGTACACTCGTATAAGGAGGTATACATATGCCAACTGTACATCTTGCCCTGCCAGAGATTTTGTACAACGAGCTTAAAAAGAGAGCCAGCGATATGGGGATCCAGATTACTGACCTAATCAAACTATATATCAGACTAGGACTTGACGGAGCTCTAAGTCAGCCTCCGAAGGTTGAAGATGAGGTCCTCACTTCTCTTTCGCTAAAAGTTGACAAACTTGAGAAAGAGTTCAAACTCAAGTCTACAATGTTGGAAGGCAAGATCAGAGAGTTCGAAGAAACCATTAAGTTCGTGATCGAGAGATTAGAGTCTCTAGAAGAAGCCGTAGTTACAGGAAGATATGGAGGGATCGTTCAGAAAAGGATTCCTCAATCACATCTTAGATCTGAGACTTAGCAAAACCTCTTTTGCCTTCTCTAGGCTTATCACACCAGATTTTAGCATCTCTTCGACAACTAGGTCGACCTCTTGAGCGGAGGCTCCAGCCGCGAGAGCTAACTGTCTAGCGTGGAGCTTCATATGACCTTTTTGAATTCCTTCAGTTACCAAAGCTCTGAGAGCAGCTAGGTTTTGTACTAGACCGACTGCTGCCATAACTTCAGCTAGCTCTCTAGACGTTTTGACATTAAGTATTTTGAGAGCAAGTCTCGCTATAGGATTCGATCTTATTGAGCCACCGACTGTGCCTACAGCTAGAGGGAGTTCTATATAGCCCACCAGGTCTCCTCTGTCGTCTCTTTCCCACACAGTGAGAGGCTCGTATCTCCCTCTCCTAGCCGCATAGGCATGAGCTCCTGCCTCTACAGCTCTAGTGTCTTGTCCTGTAGCTAAAGCTACCGCTACTATCCCGTTCATTATTCCTTTGTTATGTGTTGCCGCTCTATACGGGTCTGCAGCAGCTAAAGCCCAAGCGTATACTATACCTTCTACCACGTCGTCACCGCCTATCACATCTTTAGGCACTCGGGTCCATGCTCTAACTATCCTTCTATCCGCCAAGTTTGATACTATTCGAAGAAGTACTTTGCCTCCACTGACTTCTTCTATTATAGGAGCTACCTTTTCAACCATAGTGTTTACTATATTAGCGCCCATAGCGTCTCTGACGTCTACCAGCAGATGAACTACTACCATTTTGCCTAAAGGACTCTCGAGAACTCTAACCTCAAGGTCTTTAGCTCCTCCTCCTATCTTAACCAAAAACTCGTTGGTTGAGTTAGCGGCATCGAGTATCTCCTGTTTTCTTTCTAAGATCTTCATAGCGGCAGAGTAAGGAGAAGAGACTTTGACAACCTGTATTTGACCGATCATTATGGGATCTGAAGCTCTAGCCCAAACGCCTCCTCCCTCACGACACCATCTAGCTGCATTTGAAGCTGCCGCTACGACTGAAGGTTCCTCTGTAACCATAGGTATCAGATAGTCTTTCTCGTTGATAAGGAAGTTTACAGCTATAGCGAAAGGCAGTTCGAACGTACCAACTACGTTTTCTATCATTTTGTCAGCTAGCTCAAGAGTGAGCCTACCGGTTCTCTTAAGTAGCTCTACCTCTTCTTCTGTCAGGTTTGCGAACTCCTTTACGATCTTTATCCTCTCTTCTAAAGGTAGCTTGTAGAAACCCTGTATTCTCGAAGTCTTGCTCAAAGAGAACACCGACGAACCTAGAGAAGCGGGAAGTTTAAAGGCTGAGGTCAAATCTTGAGGGAAGGCTGAGACAGTGGGCGAAGAAAGCGAGAGCCTAGTCGTTTTGGTAGGAAACAAAGCTATAGAAATAGATGAGAAAATAGTCGAGATCTTGAGGAAATACAAGAGGACACAGATGACCCTAGAAGAACTTGCGTCTGCTTTAGGTTTAGAGAGCTGGGAGGAGGCTTACGAGTTCATAAAAAAGGTCCCTGCTTGGGTCATGGACGTAGAGCCTTCTCTGTGGAAGACTATGTATAAGAGGTATCTCGAAAACAAAAAACAAAAGTGATCGCCGTTGCGACAATGACTCTATTAGGCTCCGTCAACACTTAAACGCAAGGTGCGAGCAGAGACTGTGGAAGAGTCTTCAGAAGACGATAGTAGTTCGAAGATAGTTGTGCGAGAAGATTCACATTTAGCCTTTAAGATCTTGGCCAAAGGCTTCGGACCATATCATTTCAGCTTTATCAAAAGTAGCGCAAACTATGGAGCTAGAGTCTTGCTAGCTCTAGCTGAAGATATACCAGCAGGAGCGGTCATCGGGTTTACGGCTTTCGATATGGGCGTCGTCTACTACATATATGTAGAAGAACGCTTTAGAGGCTTGGGAGTCGGAAAGACCTTAATCCTATCGTTAGAGGAGATATTTGAAAGCATGGGAACAAAGGTGTTCGTGGCTTCTACCGTTTTCTCCAACAAGACCAGCATGAGGCTTTTTGAAAGCTTAGGCTATGAGCTGATCCCTATTGAACTCCTAGAAGAGAAGAGTCCTGTTGTAGCCGAGAAGATAAAGAAAGTAGCCTGCATGGAAGACGACGATGTGCTAATGGTAAAACCGTCACTACAAGAGCTTCAACGAAGCCTTCTCAAAGTCAACTCGAAAGACGTAGTTAAGATGTGGATTGCTCAATGCTACAAGCCCTGGATAAGCTACTTTTCAAATAGTCTGAAAGGCTTAGAAAGCCCATCGATAAAACTTGTATAAGATATAAAGGAGCAGATGTAGCTCTGCGACCTAGAACGCCTCGAGATGGGGTGGTAAATGTGCCTCTAGAAGTGACCGACTTGGCTAGGTTTATAGAGATAACTGAGAAGGCTTTAGAGTGTAGAATAAAGCGCGTTAGAAAGAGCGATATAGTCAAAATAAAAGCTAGAACAAAAAGATACCTCTATACCTATAAGACCACAGAAAAAGAGCTAGAGTCCGTTCTCAAACAACTCCATTGTAAAAACGTCGTGGACATAGATAAAACCAAATAGAGATCATATCTCGATCTTTTCGCCAACTCCAGGGATCAGAGTCTTCACGTCGAGTTCGTTTTCTATTTTCTTAGCTAACACTTCCTGAGCTGAAGGAGTTCCATGAACAAGCACCACTTTCTCTAAGTTCTTGAAAGACCTCAGCGTGTTCAAGATGCCCTGCTGGTCTACATGACTTGACAAATCGAACCAGTATACTCTAGCTCTTACAGGTCTTTCCTCAGAGAGAACGAATCCAGTTTCAAGCATTTGTCTACCAGGCGTGCCTCTGCCCTGATAGCTTACAAGTATCACAGCATTGTTTGGATTTTCTCCTAGCTTTTTGAGATAATGTAGACTAGGTCCTCCTTTCAGCATTCCTGAGCTAGCTATTATCGCTCCTGGTTCTCTCAACGCTCTACGTCTATCCTGCCATCCTCTAACTATATTGAAATCCACCATAGACTTAGCTATGAGCCCCTCCATCCTTACGTAGCCCTTATGCTTTAAATATATCTCAGCGACATCTCTTATCATCCCGTCAACCCAGATGGGGAAGCTAGGGTCTTTCTCAGCTAAAACGCACATAACCTCTTGACCTCTACTTACGCTGAAAGCAGGTATCAGAGCTATTCCTCCGCTCTCCACGATCTCTCTTATTGTTTCATAAAGTCTCTCTTCAGTCTTTCTGCGAGAAGGATGAAGAGTTGCCCCATAAGTCGATTCTATAATTACTACTTCCGGATCCACACCGCTGAAGTCCGCTGGACCTACGAGTTTCGTTTCAAGAACGTTCATATCGCTTGTGTACAAGATCCTCTTCCCATCGACTTCTATGTATACGGATGCTGAACCAGGAATATGGCCAGAGTAGAGAAGCTTAAACAAGAAGTCCTCTATCTCCACCTCTTTTCCATAAGTGAGAGGTTCCGCTACAGAGAGCATCTCGTTTACCGTGGTCTGGTCAAACATCAGCTTGTCTCCAGACAACTTAATCATATCGTTATAGAGTATCCTAGAGACGTCTAAAGTGAGCGGAGTAGCGAAGAGTCTAGGCTTTACGCTAACGTACAACAAAGGAGCAGCTCCTACATGGTCTAGATGGCTATGAGTCAATACAATGCCAGCTAGATCAGCTGGTCTTATATGTTCGGGAAACACAGGCTCGTCGTTTTCTGTGAAGTTAACTCCATAGTCAAACAAAAACGCTCTTCCGCTTTTGCTTCTGATAGCTATAGCTGCTCTACCGACCTCTCTCCCGCTACCTAATACCTCGACAGTAACCACCTGTCTTCCCCAAAAGTGTCAAAACCTTAGTCAGAGTTTTAAATTCCGGTGCAAAAGAAGAACGAGGAGCCGCCGTAGCTCAGCGGGAGAGCGCCCGGCTGAAGACCGGGGGGTCGGGGGTTCGAATCCCCCCGGCGGCACTACACGTTAAACTTTTTCAAGGATCTCCAGGACTTCCTTGAGAGTTCCTACTTTAGGGTTCCTGAAGTTCAGCTCGTATATCCTAAGCCTACCGTATCGTCTCTCTTCGATCAGTCCAACGTTCTTGAGTTCTTCGATATGTCTTATCACTAGCTCATAACGCAATCCGGTTTCTCGCACTATTTTGGTTATATTTGCCTGACCTTTCTTGATGAGAAGCTTAAGTATCTTGAGCTTGCCCTTAGAGGATATCACGTCTTCTAGCTTCACTGATTCCACCGAGCCTATCGAGAAGTATGGAGTCTAAAGTCTCAATCACTCTATCGGGAGGTAGGTGTGCTGATAACCTTATCAGAGAAGTTCTTCCTCTCATCCCTTTGCTCGAAGGTTTTACCTCGATTAGACCAGCGATGCCTAAGCTTTTGAGATATGTATGAAACTGAGTGTGGCCTCTGGGAGTTTCTCCATATCTCTGACAGACGTCTTCGTAGTACTTCTTGACTTCTCCAGTTGTGGCCCATCCGCCTTTTGTCATAACGGCTTGAGCTATTGAATGTAATAAGAGGAGTTCGTGAGTGCTGAGGCTTCTCAGCTCTGAAATAGATAAGGTAGATAGGACTTGTTCCGATAGAGCTTTTCTCACATGAGTCTCCGCTATAGCTCCTACTTCCTCAGCTTCTGCTAGTTCTGCAGCCATTCTTAAAGTCATTATAGCTCTTCTGGCGCTTCCGTCTCCTCCTTTATCGTCGCCAAAGTGCTCGCTTATGAGATCAAGATGGTACTCCTCCCATACTCCGGGTTGAAGTCCTTCTTCAGCTCTCTGAAGTAATATTGTCTTCAGCTCTCCTGCTGTGTAAGGCTTGAGGTGCATTCTAAACCCTATCTGACTCTCTACCTGAGGAATCCTTTCTCTCAAGTAGGAAAGAACTCTATGATCTGAAGCTACTAGTAGATAAGCTATTCTGCTGAGTCCGTCTTTGCTCGGCATCTCCTCGTAGACTCTCATAAGCAGATAGAGGTCGTCTTCGCTCATCTTGGGACTGAGCAGAAGACTCTGAAACTCGTCGATCACTACTAGAAGGGTCTTGTCTCTGATATAAAGATGATCGACTATAGCTTTGAGAACCTCAACGGCTGAGCTTCCGCGAACGCTGATCGAGAGTCCTAGCTGATCCACCATTATTTGCAGTATCTGATGTAAGGCAGGAGCTCCGAAAGCGTTCACGTAGACGAACTTTACATTTACTCCTCTAGTTCTAAGCGCTTCTTCGACTTTCTTTCCAACATACCAAGCAAGCGTAGTCTTACCTATACCTACTCTCCCTATGCTACCATAGATTAAGCTCACATCTGAAGAGCCTGAGACCTCAGAGAGCTTCGAGATGTACCTTCTGAGCAGAAGTTCAGCCTCTGAGTTTCTCACCATAAGCTTAAGAGGTTTATAAGACTCTTCAAAAACCATCCTGTCTCTGAAAATCCTACTCACTTGCGCACACCTACTGTACCGAGTTCCAGAGCAAATCGAAACTAAAAAATTGACTCAAACAAAGGAGCTATGAGAACACATCTTAGCCCACACGATAGAGTATTACCTAAGGAAATGATGAAGAGATGGTCAATGGATTCTAAAGCTAATGCCTGTTTGGAACTAGGAGTCGAGAACACATTTAGAGATCTCAGTAGCTCGAATATGTCTTCTCTTGAGATCACACTTTCTCCTTCTCCTCTGGTCTTATAGAAGAGCCTCAGAGATCTAGCTCCTGTAGACTCAACCAGCTCTTTGATCACGCTTAGGACAGTTGTTTTCGAAGAGCTATAGAGAGCTTTTGACGCTAACACCACTCTGGTCGCAGAGTGCGTTCTATACTTAAGTATAGACTCCGTTATCTCTCTCGGCTTAGCGCTTGAAAACAATAGATAAACTCCTCTAAATCTCGTTGGCTCTACTCTAGACGAAGTGTCTACAGCTATAAGAGAGTCGTAAAGTTCCTCAAAAAGCCACACATCTCGACCTGGCTTAGAGACAGCTACGCCTTTGAGCTGGGACAGTGCTCTCTCACAGGACATTCTCTACACCTAGGACTTCGCGCTTTACAATATGTTCTCCCTAACGCTATGAGTAACCTGTGAGCTTCGTCGCTTAGCTCAGCTCCGAAACACTCAAGCAAACTTCTAGAGACCTCTTTGTAATCTCTTCTCTCGACTAGACCCCATCTTAATGTAATCCTCATAGCGTGAGTATCTACAGCAAACACAGGAGCTTTTCTCACAAACGAAAGAAAGACGTCAACTGTTTTAGGACCCACTCCTCTTACTTTAAGGAGTTCTTCTCTGAGCACGAAGCTATTCTCTTTTAACAGATACTCTTCTCCTCCTTTAGACACTACAAGCTTAGCTAGTTCTACTATAGTTCTAGCTTTAGATTTCCAAAGACCAGAAGGTTTTATCGCTTCCTCTATTTCTTTTAGCTCTAGCTTAAGAACGCCTTCAGGCGAGAGTTCTGTCTTCTCAGCTAAAGCTTTCAGAGCTCTTATCGAGTTCTTATCGCTTGTGTTCTGACTTAACACTATGCCCACAAGAACTGAAAAAGGAGAGCCTTTCCCGACTTCTTGCGCTACTAAAGCAGTATATTGTTGAGAGTCTATGTTCAGATTCTTCGATAACAGCTGATAGAGTTCTGAGCACGAGATGCTGTCCGTTATTCTTCGCATCTTCAAGAGAATGCCCTATACTCTCAAACTCCTGTAGCTTATAGCCTCGCTCATCCGTTCCAGACGTAGCGCTGATCTATTTGACCAGTATAGAGCGCTCATGATTACGATAAGGCGTAGAACTCTCATTGAGAAATAAAGAACTCGAAGAGAGTAGAGTTCTCCTCCTGAGTAAGACCGAAGTGTGACTAAGCGTTCCCATGCTCTATCTCTTTTTCACTAAATCTCTATGGGTTACAAAGGCTTGGCTGAACTAAGCGCTATTTTCAAAGGGCTTTGTCCCAACTGCGGAGGCGATATAGAACACGAAAGATTGATTATAGGAGCACCTTGCAGTAAGTGTTTGTCCTCTTTAGACTTAGCATCCAACCTAGACAAGAGGTCAATAGCGGAAGAGCTGAGATCCAGAAACGTCTTAACCGGTTATCTCTGGATCCATGACTTCGAACGCAAGTTTGAGGACTTTGCAAGCTACGTTTATGAGAAAACAGGCTTCGAGTTATGGAGCGCGCAAAGAAGCTGGGCCAAGCGATTACTCGAAGAAGAGAGCTTCGCGATAGTAGCTCCTACAGGCGTTGGAAAGACTACTCTCCTTCAGCTGTACGCATGCTATAGGTGTGAGAAATACAAGTGGAGAGTTCTTTATCTAGCGCCTACAGAGAACCTTGTAAGACAGGTCTATGAGAGACTCTCGAAGCTTAACGAGAGAGTTATAGCTTACTTTTCAAACATGAACAAAAAGATGAAAGAAGAAGTCCTAGCTAAGATGAGGTTTGGCGACTTTTGTGTTTTGGTCGTGACTCCTGTTTTCTTGAGAAAGAGGTTTAACGAACTAAAAGAACTCTCTCCATTCGATCTAGCGATAGTCGATGATGTAGATAGCCTTCTGAGAGATAGCAGAAACGTAGAGAGATTACTAGAGGTCATAGGAGTTCCTCGAGAAGCTGTAGAGACAGCAGTTAAACTCATTAAAACTAAGCGTAAACTGTTCGTAGCTATGTCTTCAGGAAGAGATACTAGAGAGGAAGAGGTCAAGATAGCCGAGTTAGAGAACTCTCTTAGAAGAATCTTATCGAATGCCAAAATAGGACAGCTCGTGATAGCGTCAGCCACAGCCAGACCTAGAGGGACAAAACATCTTCTCTTTAGGGAAGTCTTAGGGTTTGAGACAGGCGGATCTTCAGATTACCTCAGAAACGTAAAAGACGCTTTGTTGCTAAGCAACGACATAATAAACGATGTAGTAAGAACTGTTGAACTCTTGGGGAAAGGAGGCATAGTATTCGTGAGTCAGCTCTGTGGAGGAGAACTGATCGAAGTCTTGGTGAAAGAGTTCAGAAACAGAGGACTTAGAGCAGAAAAAGCTTTAGCTGGGTCCTGGAAGAGCATAATCAAACTCGAACGAGGAGAAGTAGACGTCCTAGTCGCAGTAGCTAGCAGATATGGAGTTGCAGTGAGAGGTCTTGACGCTCCTCAGAGAGTCCGTTATGTAGTCTTTGTCAGAGCTCCAGCCAAAAAGCTTGAAGCTTCGAAGGCTCTGCTTAGCCCCTCTAGATTGCTAAGAGTTCTGATCTATATGGCTGAGAACGGCGATGAAGAAGCTCTAGAGCTAGCCAGAGATCTAAGAGAGACCTTGGACAAGACCGACGACCCGAGCTTAGTGCAACTAGCTCTTAGAAAACAGAACTCTCTTAGTGGAGTTCTGACCGCTCTTGCTCAGAAGTACTCTAGAGCTCTAGAAAAAGCTCTTTCTTGGCTCTCTGAGAGAGTTCGTCAAGAAACTCTGAGAATAGGAACAACAGTTTACATCTATGAGAACGGAACTCTTTATGCGTACATTCCTGATGCGCTCACCTACATCCAGGCCAGCGGGAGAGCAAGCAGAATGCTCAATGGTAAGATGACCTTCGGTTTGAGCGTTGTAGTGGAGCCTCTAGAAGAGTTGGTGAGAGCTCTCGAAGCTAAGGCATCTTGGATAGCCAATATAAAGTTCGAGCCTTTTAACTCCTTAGACCTAGAGAGAGTTCTTAAGCTCATAGAGGAGACCAGAAGAGGCGGAGGTTCTGATGTCAAAGTTGACAGCGTCCTCTTAGTGGTAGAGTCTCCTACGAAAGCCAAAACCATAGCGTGGTTTTGGGGAAGCCCGGCTAAGAGGAAACTCAACGATGTTGTGATATATGAGACCTCAGTCTCTGACCCAGAAGCGAACAAGGTTTACTTGCTATCTATAGTAGCTACACGTGGACACCTCTTCGATATGGTTGAGAAAGACGAAGACCCGAAAAGCGTCTACGGAGTAAGACTTGACGAGTCTTCGATAAGTCCTGTGTACTCAACTATAAAGAGATGTAGGAGCTGTGGTTTCAGCTTTGTAGAGATGTCGCTCTGTCCTAGGTGTGGGTCTACGAGCTTCAAAGACTCGAGAAGCATTGTAGAAGCTCTTAGAAGATTAGCTCTTCAAGTTGACCACGTAATTGTGGCTACAGACCCCGATAGAGAAGGAGAGAAGATAGCTTGGGACGTAATGCTCGTAGTAGCGCCATACAACAAATGTGTTTACAGAGCTAGGTTTTATGAAGTCACGAGAGACGCAGTTCTAAAAGCTCTTAGAAACTTAAGTGCAGTTGACGAACGCTTAGTCGCTTCACAGATAGCTAGAAGAGTTATAGATCGTTGGATAGGCTTTCATCTAAGCGGCTATCTGAAAGCAGTATACGAGAAACACTGGTTAGGTGCAGGAAGAGTTCAGACTCCAGTCCTCGGATGGGTGATATCTAGATATCTAGAGTGGAAGAGGTCGAGAGGCTACAGAGTATGCTTTGAAATAGAGAACGGACAGACTGTTTGTTTCTACGTCTCAAGTAAGGATAGAGCTCAAGAGTTGGCTTTAATTAAAGAACTAGAGGTAGTTAACGTCTCAAAAGAGGTAATCACTCTACATCCTCCACCTCCTTACACAACTGACGCCTTGCTCTCCGATGCCGCAAAGCTGTTGAGACTTCCCATAGAGCAGACCATGAGAATAGCTCAAGAACTCTTCGAAGCCGGTCTCATAACTTACCACAGAACAGACTCGACCAGAGTTTCCGAACAAGGTATGGTCATAGCTAGAGAGTATTTGGTCACGAAAAAGTTAGAGAGTCTATTCAAGCCAAGAGCCTGGAGCAACGAGGGAGCTCATGAAGCGATAAGACCTACGAAACCTCTAGACGCTAAAGAACTCGAAAAAGCTGTTCTAGATGGCTCGATCAGAATTCCGATCAAGCTAACATGGGCTCACAAAGCTCTTTACGACTTGATCTTCAGAAGGTTTGTAGCAAGTCAGATGAGAGAAGCGGAAGCAGTAAAGGTGAGAGCTATCCTCAAGGCGTCCGATATGCTTCAAACGGTAGAAGGAGTGACGTCAACGCTGTCTGAAGGCTTCACAGCTGTGCTGAGCTTCAACTTTAAACCATGGCTTGAGAAGCTTAGAGAGGGTTCTACTATAGCTGTTAGCTCTGTTAAGGTAAGCAGAGGAAGTTCCATCAGCTTGTTGACAAGCGGAGAGGTCGTAAAGCTCATGAAGGAAAAAGGGATCGGAAGACCGAGCACATACCATAAAGCGCTAGAAGCTAATAAGAGACACGGCTACATAATTGAATCTAAAAAGGTCAGAGCTTTAATACCGACAAAGCTAGGTATAGAAGTCTATCGTCGCATACTTGAGACGTTTCCAAAAGTGGCCAATGAGGAGTTCACTAAAGCCTTAGAAGAACAACTAGATGCCATAGAACAAGGGACTTTAAGTCCGTTAGAACTCTTAGAAAACGCCTGGAGAGAGATCTTCACAGCCGTTCAGATCCCCTCTACTCAAGGTCTTGTAGTAGCGACAGCTAAGTGGAGTCTTTAACGAACCTTTAGCTAGTAAACAGCGCTCTTCGTGTATCCTATTATTCTCTCAGGATATGAGAGCACTGTGAGCCCTCTGAACGTCTCTCCTCTTCTTATGTAGGATATCAGCGTAACCCCAAGAAGAAGCGCAGCTGAAAGACCGCTATAGAGAGGTCCTCTAGTAGAAATAACTATAGGCGTTCCGAAGTTAGCGCTTCTAATCACCATATCGGAAGAAGCTCTTCCTGTAGTGATCACTATAGAGTTCTCGCTATTGACCTTATGTGTTACCGCTAAGCCTATCAGCTTAGCTATAGAGGTATGTCTGCTCGTATCGTGAGCTATCACGATCTTCCTTCCGGTCAGGTCGTAGAGAGCCGAGGTGTGCATAGCTAGCCCCTTAACGATAGCTATGGTTCTCTTGTTGAAGTCTAGAAACACATCTACCACTGTCTTCCAGATCACTTTGAGGTCAGACTTCACTCTCGAACCTCTAGCTACAGCAAGTAGTGCACAGTCCTCAGCAAAAGACCTCTTGAGTTCTACATCTTTTTTGAGTTGTGCGTAGACGACTCTATCTCTTCGATCAACCTTCACCTCCTCGACCTCTGACAAAGAGGACACAATTCCATCGCCTAAGAGAACTCCGAGCACTGTCTCCTCTATGTGTATTGGGGTCATTATAAGCGTCGTATAGAGCTTGCCGTTAATGTAGAGGTCCAGTTTGTCATCTAAAGCTATTGGAGGATGTTTCTCATCTCCTTCGCCATAAGCTACCTCAGACTCTATCACATCGAAAGAGCTAATGTCCACATCTTCTACTAACACCAGCTCCACCCAGAACCGAAGAGTTGAAGGAGTTAATAATAGAAGCTAAAGAGATCTTAAAGCGACCGTTTTCAAATTCCTTAGAGAATTATAAGATACAGTTATCTATCACTGACTTGATCACGTTTTCAGCTCTAGTTAGCATGCTTTCAACCTCTTCAAGAGAGAGATAGAAAAGTGAAGGAGATATGGGAACTATTAGGCTCCCTCTTCCTAATTTCAGAATTGCTCTATTGCCTTTCAGCTCAACAGACACTAACACGGAGTTCTCAACTTCGAGATAGTAGGCTTTAGCCCAAGCTTTAGCTTTGAGGTCTCTAATCAACCTTTCTCTAAGACAAAAGATATCAACATCTTCACAGACGATCTTGAAGATAGCGCTGTGACTAGATGTGAACTCTGAAAGAAGACCTTTGAGAGACTCTAAAGACGTTTGTGACACTCTGAACAGAACTCTTCTGAGTTCCTCGTTAACTTCTACTATCTTGCCATTAAGTTCGGAGACCTTCCTAACGAAAGCAGGAAGAGGCTTTGAGCTCTTGACATAAGATATTAGGACTAGATTTCTCGTACACTTCATTGATTTCAGCCTGCGAGAGCTCTAGAAAGGTCTTCGATCAAATCTTTCGAGTCCTCGAGTCCTACCGATAGTCTGACTAGGTTTTCCGTTATTCCTAGCTTGACTCTAGACTCTTCGTCTATAAAGCGAGAAGCTGATCTAGCGGGCAACACAGCAAGAGACTCAGCGCCACCAAAGCTAGGAGCTCTTTTTATTACTTTAAGCTTCAACAAGAACTCTATGGTGTCCTTGTAGGAACCTTTGAGTCTAAAGGAGACCAGAGTTCCAAAAAGTCTCCTCTCGAAAAGTCGAAGAGCTATCTCATGATAAGGACTGCTAGACAGTCCTGGATACAAGACCTCCTCTACTTTAGGATGATCTTCGAGGAATTCCGCTATCTCAAGTGCTGTTTTACTCGCTTTCTCGAACCTAGCTTCTAAAGTCTTCAGTCCCCTTATAACCATATAAGCCTCAAAGGGTTGAAGTATATTTCCGAGAGTTCTTCTCCAGTCCCAGAGTTCCTTCAAATCACTTGATCTGCCTGCAACTACACCGCCTACTACGTCGTTGTGTCCACTTAAATGCTTAGTAGCGCTATGGACTACAAGTCTAGCTCCGTGTTTAGCTGGTTTTACCAAGAGAGGAGTGGTAATTGTGTTGTCGACTATGAGGATCTTCGAGTCTAAGTCTATTGCAGAAGCTAGAGCTTTGAGGTCTATGACTTTATTAGTAGGGTTAGTTTGAACCTCTAAAAAGATCAACTTAGTCTCTTTGCTAACTGCCTCTACAATGGCCTCAGCTGAGGGCCAGACTTTCTTGACCTTCAAGCCCATCTTTCTAGCTAAACGATCAAGAAGATAGAGAACTGAGCTGTAGACTTCGATAGGAACTACAACCTCGTCTCCTGGTTCAAGTGCAAACATAAAAACAGAAGATATAGCGGCCATTCCGCTGTTGAACACAAGAGCGTCTTCAACTCCTTCTAGCTTTGCAAGTAATCTCTCTAAGCATCTAACGGTCGGGTTTTCCTCTCTACCGTACCTAACGGCGTGACCTCTATCGCTAAACGTTGCAAGACCCAGGTCTTCGTCTACATACTCATAGATGTTGCCTATGTAAATAGGAGGCACATGCGAACCTAATAGATCTCGACACTCGTGTCCATGAATAGCTAGCGTAGAGAAGCCCTTCACTTCTAGCCCCAGACCGTTGAGGCAGTTTTGAGAGACCTAATTAATGTCGTGAACTCAGGCGGATTTAGCTGAAACATCCAAGAAGCCGTTATCAGAAACACGAGCCATCTTCATCCTTTCCGAGCTGTGGCTTTCATCATCTATGGCTTCAAAGCCGATCCTTAGAAGCTGTGAAAAGCTTTATGTTGATCTCTGAGAGCACTGAGGTAAGACCTTTGGATCAAGCTTAGAGCAAACTATATCTGTCAGCTCAGGTATGAAGTTAATGACTATAGCGGCTAGCTCTTCGTCCGTTAACTGCTCTTTTCCGTTAAAGGCTTCTCTCATAAAAGACGCAGCTCTCTCGAGACCTGGATGGTTTTTATCTATAGTTACTCCTATTCTGTTTCTAAGCCAGTACACTATTCCAGACCTTCCTGAGTATGGAGTCACTTCTATTTCGAACCTTTTACCCAACACCTCCTCTACGTCCATAGGCAGATAGACAAGCGGGTTCTTGAGAAGACCGTCTATATGTATTCCGGACTTTTGCATAAACGCCTTAGAGCCTACGAGAAGCTGATTTGCTGGGATCTTCCAGCCCATCTTTGAAAGTAGTTCAGCTGCTTTAGTTATAGCCTTTAAGTTAGCTGAGTGTCCAGTAAGAGACACATAATGTAATAGCATTAGTTCTAGCGGACAGATGCCCGTTCTTTCTCCGATCCCAAGCAAAGTGCAGTTGGCTTCCATAGCTCCATAAAACCATGCCGCTAGATGGTTAGCTACGCTTAGCCCGAAGTCGTTGTGTCCGTGGAACCCTAGACCTTGAGGACTGATGCCAGCATCGAGAGCTAGTTCTACAAGCCTAGGCACGCTTCTAGGGAGCGAGACTTCGTAAAAGGGTAGCCCTAGTCCTAAGGTATCCGATAATCTAGCCTTTGGCTCAATTCGGTATCGCTCAGCTAGCTTTGTCAGCCTCTCTAAGAACGATCTGACCGTTTGAGGATCAGCTCTAGTCACGTCTTCTAGAGCGCATTCGACTACTATACCGTTTCTGTAGGCTTCTTCTATAGCTTCTAAATAAGAGTTCAGAGCCTCTTCTCTACTTAGCCCTAGCTTATAATAGATGTGGTAATCCGATATTGAGGTCAACATTATGGTCTCTTGTAGTTTGCTCTCTGCTAGAAGTCTGACATCCTGTTTTGAAGCTCTTATCCAGCCCCTGACAGCTGGGTTCTCATAACCGTAGTCGAGAAGTCTTTTTGCGATCCTTCGGTCTTTATCGCTGTAGAGGAAGATCTCTGTGTACTTTATAGCGTTGCTCTTTCCATTAAGGTCGACTAGAACCTCGTAGATCTCTTCGGCTTCTTTCTCTGAAAACGGTCTCCAGGCCTGTTGACCTTCCCTTAAGGTAGCGTCCGTTATATATGGCTCTCCTCTGAGAGGACGTGAGAGATTTATCTTAGGAAGACTGTTTAAAAGACATCCCCTATATCCCTCAAGTCTCAGAAATCTCTAAATTCAGGGCTAATAAACTTTTCTCTAGGTTCGTAGAGAAGTCCAGAGAGCTGACTTCTCCGATACTCTGCTAACTCCTCCTCTCTTCTCTACATGTACGAGCAGATCGGCTACTTCTTCAACTTCTGGATCGTGAGTTACTACGATTATTTGGTCTATGTATCCAGCCATCTCTCTTATGGTTTGAAACACAGTCTTCCTTACCTCAACGTCTAGATACTCTGTAGGCTCGTCAAGAATAAGCGCAGAAACCCTCTTGCCAGATATCATTGAAGCTAGCGCCATCCTTGAAACTATGGCTAACATCGTCTTCTCTCCTCCGCTAAGCGAGCTTATAGAAAGACTCTGTCCTCCTCTCTTCACATATATTTCTAAGTCTTTACCTAAATCTATGAGAAAGTCTCTGTTTAGTTTAGTCAATACGTCGTTGACGGTCGTGACGAAATTCTTTCTAAAGCTTTCTAATACAACCTTGCTGAGCTGACCGCTCTTGCCTAAGTAGTCCTCATGGAGTCTGCTAGCTATCTTAACTACTTTCTTCTTAACCTCTAAAGACTTGACTGTATCTCTCAGCTTGTTAAGTTCTGTCTCTTTGGCTGAGAGCTGTGACCTTAAGGCGTTCAGCTCTCCACGAATTAGAGACAGCTCCTCTTTGGCTCTTCCTAGCTCTCTCGACATGCTTTCGTAACTGTTGTTCAACTCCAGGTATTTCTTTTCGAGTTCTTCTGGTGAAAGCCCTTTACTCTTGAGAATGTCGTAAACTTTAGAGAGTTCTTCAGCGCTGAACTGTGATATAGCTAATCTGAGGCTCTCTAAAGAGCCCAATTTTCGCGCTAAAAGCTTTTCGATCTCTTCTGCTTCTTCCACAAGCTTAGCTATCTCTTTTAGTTTACAGTCAACGAAGCTCTCTGCTTTAGGAAAACCAAGCTTTGAGGCGAGTTCGTTGTATCTCTCGAGAAAGGACTTAAGTTCTTTCTGAGCGTTATCCAAGTCCTGCTTTAGCCTTTCCGCTTCTCTAGAGATATCTGCTACTTCTCTCAAGACGTTCTCTAGACGTCTTCTACGAGCCGTTATCTCTTCGAGCGACATCTTGACTTTAGGCAACTCTTCTCTTAGCTCTTTGAGTCTAGTTATGTGCGTCTCTATCATATGCTTTTTGCGCTCTTCATTAAGAGGACTACCGCAAAGCGGACACTTATCTCCTGAAAGTCCAGCTTGAAGAGTAGCTGAGAGCAACTTCTCCTCTGCTGAGAGTTCTTTGTACTTATGAACTAAGTCTTCCTCGAGTTTCCTCAGTTCTTCAACCTCTTTTTCCACATCGCTTAACGTGGAATTGCCTAAAAGGCTCTTTAAACGATCTTCTGCTTTTTTCAAGAGGTCTTCTATCGTTCTGACACGATTGTTCACTGTAACATAATATGAAAGTCCTCTCTCTACTAACTCTTTAGCTTCTCTAAATGGAGCTAGCTTTTTCAGCTTCCTCTTTAGTTCCTCTACTTCTGACTCTAGCGTCTCTATCTCTCGCTTGTATCTCTCATAGGCTCTTAGCTTGTCGAGTGAAGTCCAAAGACTTCTGTACTCCTCGACCTCCTTCTTGAGGGTTTCCGTTTTCTTTTCTAACTCTTCGACCTTGTTGAGAGCGCTCTTCTCCTTGTTTTCCAGTTCTTCAACTCTTTTACGAAGTTGCGCTCGCTCTGCTTCTAGCTTGCGTAGTCTCTCTTCTTCTTTCTCAAGCAAAGCGACTTCTATCTCGAGACCTCTTAGAGCTCTTCCCAGAGTCTCTTTGGCTTTATCGAGCCAAGCCATACCGAGGAGGTCTAAGATCATTTCTGCTCTTTTCGAAGGCTCGCTGTCTATGAAGTCTGAGAGATGTCCTTGTCTTGCTACTAACGTATATGATAGAACCTTCAAGTTCTTCAAGCCTAAGAGTTCGCTCATCTTGTTACAAAAGCTATCTTTGCCGTGAGCTATTAGTTGTCCTGTACACTCTTTAAGAATGAATTGACTCTGAGCCTCTTCAAGCGACGTCGTGATCGTTCTCTCAACTCGATAACACTTACCGCTTATTTCGAACTCTACAGCTATAGATGCTTTCGTCGATCCTACTCTGACCATGTTAGAAAGTTCTGCTCTAACTGTTTCCTCTCCTCTAACACACCCTCCTACGAGAGCGAAAATTATCGAATCGATTATAGAGCTCTTACCGCTCCCGTTGGGTCCTACTATTGCGTTAACTCCTCTTCCAAACTCAACTACAGTATGTTCGTGAGACATCACGTTCTTCAGCTCAACTTTTTTGATCATCAAGAGCTTTCACCTACAATACGAAAGAGCGCTTTCTAGCGACTTGAGTAAAGCCTTAGCTCCATCTTCTGAAGGAGAGCTGACGAAATCTTTCAGCTTATCTACGATCTCATTAACGCTTAAGCAATCCTCTCGAACTCCCTCTTTCTTCAACAATTGCCTAAAGGCGTTCATGAATACTTGAGAGAGTTCTAATTGTTGAACCTCTTCAGAGAGTCGAGCTTTAGTCTCCTCTTGTTGTCTAGAGTGGAAGACATAGTCGAGAGCTTCTCCGCTTGTCACCAAGACTCGCAACTTCTGTAAGAGCTTCTCTCTCTTGGCTTTATCTATAGGGTCTGTGACCTCTATGTAGAGAAGAGGAGGTTTGCCCTGTCCTCTCTTCAGCTCCTCAACAGACTTCATGATTTGAGCATAAGGAGCTCTCAGGACTATCCACGGTCTGACGCTCTTCAGCTCTATCCTTCTAACCTCAGCGAGAGTTCCGTCTTCGAGTTTGATGAGATACACGAATCTTCTTCCGCCGCTTCTCTCATACTCATCTACAGCAAAATGTTCTGTGGCTCCTGGGTACACAGCTCTTCCGCCGCTTGGAAGCTTACCTTCCCAAACCACATGAACGTCTCCTAGAGCTGCATAGTCTACGTTTCCAGTTATATCGGTAGAGAGAAGAGGAGTCTGCGAACTGCACTTCTCTAGGGGAATTCCTTCAGCATCTTTAAGAGCGTCACAAAGCCTCGCGTGAGCCAAAGCTATCAGGAACTCTTCTCTCTTCTTCTCTATAGAAAACGTCCTGAGAGCAGAAAGTCCGGTAGGTGGAAAGATCGCTAATATAACCTTCTTATCGACTCCTACTCTGTGTATAGTAGGACCATGAGGTTTTCCAGGATCTGGACCTTTAGCCAATCCCGCTATCTCGAGCAGTCTTACGGGAGACCCTTCATCTATCGCTTTAGGATATTCGTGATTGCCTGGAGACACATAGAACTCTATACCTTTCTCCGCTAGAGAGAGCAGAGGCTTGAAGGCCGCTATAAGCGTAAACGGTTTAGGCGTGCTTTTGTCGAACATATCTCCTGCGTGAAGAACAGCGTCGACTTTTTCTCTCTTAGCTATCTCAACTACTTCTGCAAACGCCTCATAAACGTCTTTCTCTCTATCTAAGAGACCGTATTGTTTAATGCCTAGATGAGTATCAGAAACGTGTAAGAACTTCACTGTATAGCTAACCAACCTTGACCCTATGTCTGAATGAAGCTGAGAGCTTAATTAGAACTTACCTTTAGCCTTCGTGGAAATCCGAGAGGACTTCTACGACCTCAACCTTTTCTGCTCCTTTCTTCAGCTCCTCTAAAGCCTCTTTAGCTGTCTTAAGTGCTACTAGAGCTATTACGCGAGTTCCTGTTTTCTTAGCCATAGAGAGCAACGCTGAGATCTTGCTAACGTCTTTGAGTTCTACCTCTACGAGGATTACCCCGTTACCGTTATCGAGACACTGTTTAGGAACAAGCACTGAGAAGACCTCTCCGCTTGAAGGAGACCTAAAGTGAGTAGCCAAAATTCCTTTAGGCTCTGCTTTGATTCTATCTGAAACCACACAGACGTCCGCCTCAAACTCTATAGCTAAGACTGTAGCCAAGGGAAGAGATTCGTAAGACATAGCTATGACAGCATCGATACCGCTATCTCTCTCATCTTTAAGCATTTGAGACGCTATGTGAGAGACCAGTTGTAGGAACCCTGTGTCTCTAAGAAGTACGTGAAGTCCTCCGTTAGCTAGAGATTGAGAGACTCTCTCTTTAAGAGCTTTTTCGAGAAGTCTTAACTCTCGAGTCTTCTCTACTATCTTCTCAGCTGTCTCTCTTTCTGGAACGCTCAAGAGGTTTGCATATCTCCAGAGGTTCTGAAAGTGCACTCCATAAACTCGCTCGAGAACTCTATAACTGTAAAAACGAGAGAGGATCTGAAGGACCTTTATGGCTTCTCTTCTGACCTCGCTATGTCTTTGTTCTTCTCCAGGGTCTTTGGCCATGATCCCTCCTATTCCTCCAAGCTTGTATTAAAGCGAAACGGGGCTAAATATGTTCTAACCTTCGCGTTTAAGAGCTTTAAGCAGTGAGCGCAGAGAGAGTTCCGCTAAGGCTATAGGGTATTCTAAGCCTAACGTTTCTAGAACTTCTGGACGCACTTCACCCATCCATCCGAGTTCTAAACCGTTACACATTATTGAGGCTTGTCTTCCTTTTATCAAGAAGCTCAAGCGCGAAGGCTCTACATAGAAGTTCAAGCCTAAAATTCTGATCAGAGAGTAAACGACAGCTTGAATGTCTTCGTAGCCAACTGAGTAGTCGAGAATACCGAGCGCAAACCTGAAGTCTTCTCTAACTGATCCGCTCGACCTCGAAATCGCAGGACCTATCTCAAATACTTTTAGAGGCTTCTCTTTATGTTGCTCTTCTCTAAACACTTCTAGCAAGGTAATTGCCAAGGTGGGTCTCAGAACGCTGTACTCGAGTTGAACTGGGTTGCTTACATGAATCACTTCATCAGCCACTTCTAGAGCTGAAACCATATGAGGACTCGTTAGCGTTAAACGAGCCACTTCTACGAAGCCGAACCCGATAGCTAGCTCTCTTAGCTTTTTGGCTAATTTCGTAGCCTCAGAGAGAGTTCCTACTGTGTATATCCTGACGTCTCTTTTGCCTTCCGATATCTTTTCGTAACCGATAGAGATCGCAAGGTCTTCAGCTAAATCTATAGGCTTCATGACGTCTATCCTGAAAGGTGCAACGCTTACTTCGATGAAGTTCTCATAAACTGAGACGTTGTGTAACATCCTCTCCAGATGGTCCGCTATCTCATCTACGCTTAGCTCAATTCCTATAGATTTTGTGAAGAAGTCTTTAGTAGTGCTCATTCTGATCGAGCTGAATATTGGACAGACCTTCTTAGCTTCTCCGAACTCTACCTCAACCATCTCTACTTGAGCTCCACGTCTTTCAGCTAGCGTCGATACTAAAATGTCTAAAACCGTTAGAACTGTCTTCTCATCTGTTCCCGTCACGTCAATAAATAGATCTTTAGTTCCAACCTCGACTTTAGTGATATCTGAGTTGAGCACAGGAGGTATGGCTATAACGTGATCTCCTGCTATCAGAGCCGGATGTCTCCCTTTGTGAAGAGCTATGTTACCGTATGCTCTGCCTTTCTCGGTTTCATTCAAGACTTCTCCTATAGTCGTTTCTTCAGAGCTCCCTAGAGGTCTGAACTTGGTCTTTAAGTCTACGAGAACGTACTCTATGTGTTTAGAGGGGAGCTTGTTCAGGTCGTGAAGTCCTATTGCTACCTTCTTCCTCCTCCTGCCTAATCCGTCATGAAGCTTTTCCTGAAACTGAATGAGTTCTTCTAAAAAGTCCTCAGAGTCTACGTTAACGTTTCTGACTACAGCACAAGCTATATATGGTCTAGAGGACACCTCGTTCACGCTAACCGATACAGAAGACCTGAAGGTCTTGGGTAACCTCCAACCTCTTCTTTTGCCTAGAAGTCCGTTTACTGCTCTGGCTATCCCCTCTCCTATAAGCATATCGGGTCTGTCGCTATTGACCTCTATCTGAGCATAGTCCCCGCTGACCTCGAGTTCGCACTTGAGTCTAAAGAGAGCTTCTTCTAACTCTCTTAACTTCAGTTCCGTGAGTTCTTCAAGTCTCCAGGTTTTGACTCTTATAACAGGCATTTTACCACCTCTGAGGGAACCTCTTGATGAAATCGATGTCGCTGAAGTAGAGCATCCTTATATCGGGAAGTCCATAATAGGCAGCAGCTAGCCTCTCAATTCCAAAGCCCCAAGCTCCTACTGGATAGTCGATGTCAGCCATCTCTAAGACCTCTGGTCTGAATAGTCCAGCTCCAAAGAGTTCTAACCATTTGCCGCTAGGGAGTCTCACGTAGCCTTCGACGCTCGGCTCTGTGAACGGGAAGTAAGCAGGTTTGAACTTTACCTCTAGCCCTAACCTTTCGAATATCTCTCTCAAGGTTAAGAGCAAGTCTTTAAAGGTGTATCCGTACCAACCTTCAATTCCATCGAGTTGATGGAACTCTGGAAGATGGGTTGCATCTACAGCGTCGTGTCTGAAAACTCTTCCCAACGTGAAGAACCTGATAGGAGGTTTAGGCTTTAGAAGCGCTAAGGTTCTGATCGAAACGGCTGTTGTCTGACTCCTCAACATGATTCTTGAAGCTAGCTCTCTACTCCACTTGTAGCCCCAGTTCTTTTCATGAACTTCAGCTACCTTTGAGACCAGCTCTCTTCCATAAAGCTCTTCTATCTCTTGTGGCTCCACTTTGAGCCACAGAGAGTCGTGAATTTCTCTGGCTGGATGGTCTTGAGCTTGGAACAACATATCGAAGTTGAAGAGTTCAACCTCTACAAGAGGTCCCTCTACTTCCTTAAAGCCTAGTTCTACCATTACGTCTTTTATCTTTTCTATGAACTCTTGAAGGAAGTGATGCCTAGCGGGAAGCGCTAGATATGGCTCAACTCTTATGTCATACTCTTTAAGAGAACAACTTCTCCAAGTCTTTGACCTCAATATGTCATGAGTGAGCTTCGAGATCTCGACCTTAACGCTCTTCAGGATCTCCTGAGGGTCACTTCTTAGCCTCACGTAATAAACAGTCTCTACGACTTTCTTAACTAGCCCTCTCTTTAGAAGCTCGTCTAGCTGACTGAGGTCTATATCTTCAATCCGAGACTCCGCTATAGCTCTTAGAGTTCTCTCTTGAGCTTCCACAGTCTTTAGAGCCTTGTCTCTACTGAGTGCAAGCCTTACGAGGCCTCGCTCTACGACCACTATCCCTTTCTCTTTGGCCTTACCTACAGCTATACTTGCCTCCTCTCCGAGGATCTCAGCGACCTCGCTAAGCCTCATTGAGCCATCTTTCGATACTAGGATCTCTATGAGCTTTCTTTCTGGAAGCCCTTCTCGAAGAGCCTCTAGACCTCTGTCAGTAATCTCATACGACTCTCTATTCACTTCTTCGAGATCTACCAGCCCTTTCTCTTTTAGCAACATTAGATAGCTAGAAAGACTCGATCTATCTAATCCTAAGGCTTTAGTGATATAATCTAAACTGCCTTCACGAAATCCCTTTTCGGCCATTAACCTCAGAACTCTGTACTCACCCTCGCTAACTATCCAAACAATAATGAACACCACTGAGAGTCGTTGTATTCGAGAAGGCTATTTAAGTTTCACCAGCTGTCTTTATGTCAACATATTGACATCTAGCTCGTACGCTTAGCTTTATCGCTAACCGCTAAGTTATGTGCTCTCTGTTTCACTCGGGATCTCTTATGCCGAACTCCGTTATAGCGAAAGTCGTCTCAGCTTCAGGTAAATGAGGAGCATCCACAACTCTAGCTATCCTTCTGTTGCCCTTGCTCTTCTTTAGATAAACTCTGACTCCAGGAGCATGAGCTACCACGTGACCTCCTACAGCAGTAGTAGGGTCTCCAAAGAATATGTCTGGTCTAGCCATCACCTGGTTGGTAACGACTACGGCTGAATCGAAGACCTCAGCAAGTCTCATGAGTTGATGAAGGTGTTTGTTCAGCAACTGTTGTCTCAAAGCCAGGTTCTCTCTGCCTGGATACTCAGCTCTGAAGTGACCTGTAAGAGAGTCTACTATCACTAGCCTTATGTTGTTCTTTGGGATCACCTCGTAAAGCTTCTCTACTACAGCCATCTGATGATGACTGTTTATAGCTCTGATCCATAGTATGTTTTCCATAGCTTTATCCGGATCTAGGCCGATGGCTCTAGCCATCTGCTCTAGTCTCTCCCATCTGAAAGTCCCTTCTGTGTCTATATATACAGCTCTGGCAGAAAGCCCTCCTCTGTCTTCTGGCAACTGAACGTTAATGGCTAGCTGATGACACAGTTGAGTCTTCCCAGACCCATACTCACCGTAAAACTCAGTTATTGTTCTAGTCTCTACGCCTCCTCCCAATAGCTCATCAAGATTTCTGCTACCGGTAGTTATCTTCTTAGCTCCCATCCTTTCTCTCTTAAGTTCTAGAGCTGTTCTGATCGTGATGTCAAGTGCTTTTCTAGCTTCTTCTACTATCTTCTGAGCCGTAGCTAGAGGGATATTAGCCGCAAGCGAAATCTCGTGAGGGGTAGCTACAGCTATGGCTTCTATGGTGGCATACCCAGCTTCTATTAGCTTCTGCGCTGTCGCAGGACCTACTCCAGGCAGGTCTGTGAGGTCTCTTATCTTTCGGGACTCGCCCACGTCGATCTCCCTAGAGTCCATAGTTTAAAGTAAAGCCTAATAGGATCTCGGGGAGTCTCTCGGATCTAATAATCAGTCAGCGCTAATAGTTCTCGACCTTTCCCAAAACTTCGTGCATAGTGTTCTTCTTGCAGGTAGAACAATAAAGGTATATCTTTTCGAACTCAGATAAGTCATAACTGACTTCTAGCTTCCACTCTTTAGAACACATAGTACACCTCAGCTTCCAACCTGTCATTCCTCTCGACCTGTGTCTCCGCTAGATACAACTTGAACTTTAATCTCACTAGCTATCCTTACCTTTTCTATAAATATCCTAGTCGAGGGCTCAAAGAGCATTCTGATGTAGAAAAGAGCGTCTATCGGAAATATCAATATCTTAGACTCACTGAACCCACAGATCTCACAGGAGACATGGTACTGAACTCTCAAACCGCTCCCCTCAGGACCGTTTAGAACGTACTTATACTCGACAGGAGTCGAGCAGTTAGGGCAGAGTCCGTACTCTCTGACCTCATGATGTAAGCTACTCAAAGCGCCCCTCTGACTCCGTTGCAACTCTGCTCTTAAAGAGGGGATAGCTTAAACTAAATCTATGATTGACTTTCTTGCTCTCCTGGTTCTCTTCCTATGAGCCCTCTGTTCTTTAAGATCCTAACGAGTCTCCTCAAAAGTGGTCTTATAGCTCTTCGAGCTTCTAGACTTCCGTAGACTTCGAGAGCCGCCTTTCTCAGACTTCCTTTCTGAGCTATAGTTTCTAAGAGCTTCACCTCTCTTTCGGAAAGTTCTTCTCGCAGATATCTCAGAGCTATTCTAGCCACATCGACAGAACTCAAACCTAGATAGGGATGTTCATAATCTAGTTCGCTGAACTTCTGAACGACTTTTAGCTCTATCACGCTAACTACTTCGTTCTCGTCTATCTTGTTGAGAGAGTACATCTTTCTCAAAGCCTTTAGGAGGTCTCCTAAAGAGTTAAAACCATCGTTTAGAGCGTCTTCTTCTGTGAGTTCTCTTATAGTCTTGTACTCTACTCTAACGACTTCTGCCTTAGCCAAAGGTCTGCCGCGACTGTGAATTATCACTTCTCTATATTTAGGGATCACTCTACCTAGCCTTATCGTGGTCTTCTTCTTCCCTTCGAGAAGCAGATCTGCAAACTCTCCCTTCAGCATCAAATGTCTCCCTAAATAGACTACCCTAGCTGATCGTTGACTTAGATAGCGTCTGTTCTGCCCTCCTGAATTGTTGTAAGCTTCTTTCATTTAAATCACACCTACAGGGTCTCTACGGACTTCCTTCAGAGACTGTAAAACTTTATGGGCTGACGGGTTAAAGCTATAGAGGTCTCAACCGATAAGTAACGCTAAGCTTTTCCGACCTGCTGGTGATCCTAGTCCTGGCCGATGAGCTGTACGCCATCGCCTGAGCGATGAAGAGGCTCGCCTCTGCGAGGCTTTAAACTGGACAGAAGAACACGTCGTCTTTGCTCGTAGCCTCTTCTAATGTACAACCCTCTTCAAAAAGAGCATCATTCACTTTGGCTTCTCTAAGCACCGTTGCTACCAGTTTCGATCTAGTCACTCTTTTCAGCTCTTTAAGTCCTTCGAGCGGATTGTCGAGTAAATTGAGTACTGTGATAGAATAAGTTACGTCCACAGACTTCGACGGTAGCGGGATCTCTTCAATAGAGGCTTCTAAAAGCACATAACGCACGTCTAGACTCTCTAGTCTCTCTCTAGCTCTCTTAAGCATACATGAACTATAGTCTAGACATATATACAAGCTGACGTTTTTGAGAGTTCCAGTGAAATCAAAATATTCAGCTAAGAGAGCAGTGCCACAGCCAGCATCTAGCACTATTCCCCAGGGCTTGACCAGCTTTAAAGCAACAAAGTACTTTTCTGCTTGTTCTTCTTTGTATAGTTCATCATAACTCTCGCACGCGATCTCGTATCTTTCCCTTATGAGCAAAAAGCGAGGGAGTTCTGTCAAGGCTTTGTTGCCTCTGTTCTTTCTAGAAGCCGCTTAGCTTCTTCAATAGCTTTAGGAATGTTGTTCAAAACGTCTTGAGGAAATATGTTCTCTCCTTTTTCCTCTACAGCTAGCTCTCCTGCTCTTCCGACTACATAAGCAGCAGCAGCAACTACATTGAGAGGGTTAAGAGTAGGAGATAGTGACGCCTTTCTAGCCAAGAAGCTTCCGATAGTTCCAGCGAGCACATCTCCTGTCCCGCCTACTGCCATAGCAGGATGACCGGTCACGTTCTTTTTACAAACTGCTTCAGAACTGCATATAACGTCTTCAGGGGCTTTGATTATAACCGTAGCTTCGTATTTAGTCGCTATCTTTTTCGCTTGCTCTACAAGGTCTGCTTCAGAAGCTCCTGACAAAAGGCGAGCCTCGCCTCTATGAGGAGTGAGGACTACAGAGTTCCATAACTTCAGCTTTGTCTCAGCCACGATCTTCAAAGCGTCAGCATCTATGACCAAAGGTTTACCTTTAGCTTGTTCTATCACGAAGTCTACTAACCTACGAGACTCTTCAGAGACACCAAGTCCTGGTCCTAACACAATAGCATGAGATTTCTCTATAACCTCCTTAAGAAGTTCTAGATCGCTAGCTCCATGCTCTCGAGGTACTGGAATCAGCTCTGGATGACATGAAGCTACGTGATGAGCATATGCTTTGGGAAGGTGTACGTACACTAAGTCTGCTCCAGACGCATAAGCCGCCTTAGCCGCTAGCACAGGAGCTCCTACAAACCTCTCTGACCCGCCTATTACTAAAACTCTTCCTCCATCTCCTTTTTTGGCATCTTTAGGTCTTCTCGGTATCCTAAGAACGTCTCCAGGTCCTGCATACTCTTCTGCCTCTCGCGGTATCCCGATCTCAGCTACATACACTTCTCCTGAGTATTGTGGTCCTTTGTTTAGAAAAAGTCCTATCTTCGGTTTATGGAACGTTAAAGTATAATCAGCCTTAACTGCAAGCATGGCATCGCCTGTGTCAGGGTCTAGTCCTGAGGGCACATCTACAGCCACCTTTACTGCTTTGACTGAGTTGATCGATACGATCGCGTCTCTGACAGTTCCTCTTGGTTCTCCTCTAACTCCTGTGCCCAATACCGCATCTATTATTAGATCAGCTCCTGAGAGTTCTAACCAACCTCGAGATCCTGGCTTCTTCAGAGAGAGGACTTTTGATCTAAGCACATAATCAAGCATTCTCGGTGTAGCCTTATGGATAATCGATGAAGGATCGTGAGTTAAATGAACTTCTACACTAATGCCTCTAGACGCTAAAATGCGAGCCGCTACAAGTCCGTCGCCTCCGTTGCCGCCTCTACCAGCGACTACCGCTACTTTAGAGCCCCGGTCTACGCCCGTAAATACTCTCACAAAATCAGCTAGAGCTTTGCCTGCGTTCTCCATTAAGAGATCTTGATGAACTCCCCACCAAGCGCTATTGACCTCTATAGCTACCATATCTTCTGTCGTTATCGCGTCTTTCTCGCTAGCCTTCTTGAAGACGCTAATGGACACTTTATACACCGAGACTTTGAAGTTTATGATCAAGATTTAAATCCTATTGAAAGATTATCAGAACGATGGGGTGGCAAAGCTGTTAAAAGCATCTCTAGAACTCCCCCAGATAGAGGTCCTAAACGAAGTCGTGCTTCCTGTTAGAGAGTCGGCAGTGATAGTAGTCGACATGCAGAACGATTTTGTAAAGCCAGGAGGAAAGCTCCGAGTGCCTACAGCTGAGGCCACAGTGCCAGCTATAAGTAGGCTTCTCTCTAACGCTAGAGCCAAAGGCGTAAGAGTGTTCTACACTCAAGATACCCACTGGCCCGGAGACCCCGAATTCGAGATTTGGGGCGAACACGTTCTCTACAAATCATGGGGTTGGCAAATAGTTGACGAACTCAAGCCTACCGAGAGAGACATAGTGATCATGAAGACAAGATATGACGGATTCTATGGAACTCCTTTAGAAGATCTTTTGAGAGCTTACAAGATCAAATACACGGTGATCGTTGGAACTGTAGCCAACATATGCGTTCTTCACACAGCAGGAAGTGCTGCGCTTAGAGGCTTTAAAGTAGTAATGCCTATGGATGGTGTAAGCGCATTAAACGACTTCGATTACTACTCTGCACTCAGACAAGTCAGCTTTCTCTATAAAGGACTTATAGTCAAGAGCGTTGACGGTATTAAGTTCAGTGATTAACGCTGAAAAAGTCTCGAACATCCTAAACGACTGGTGCTGAGGTCAGGGTTAGCTGAGATAGTGATGTATAACTTGGCAAGGCTGAGAGTCTAGATAGAGGTTGGAAATATCGGATAAACGTACTCTATTTCTTCTTCTGCCAGATCTTCATCTTTAGCTAAAGAGACGATTAGAGCAATGAAAGATACTGTTGTTGAAATCAATGCACAAACTCTAACAGCGGAAGCTCCTACTTCATCGGCTACGTCTTCCGATACAGCAGTTATTCGATAATATACGTTCTTCTCGACTCCCGTGACGACTCCCGCTCTGACTAGCAAGACGTCGGTTATCATATCTCCTTCAAGACTTTTGAGAACACTCTTCTCATCATAACTCGCGCGTCCCGATAGCCAGACCGCTATATAAGTTCCAGCCTCAGTAACTTCTATGTAGTTATTAAATATTATGTCTGTGATTGTAGAGTTAGGCGCATTCTCTCTCACTAAAACCCCAGCCCACAACAACCTGTTAAAGACTACACGAGGACCATCTGCAAGTGGAAGTATAACTTTGTTGTCGGAAAGAGAGTATATAGCTTTGTCACGTTCAGTTAGACCTCCTCTTTGCGTCTCAATTTCAAAGACGTAAACGCCAGAGAGACTTTCAGCTATGTACATAGAATACATAGCTCCTCCTATTACAATCGCAACCACAATTAAGAGAGCCAGCTTTATCGAGCGCGATAAACCGGTCTTGCGAACAATGACAAATACAGGCGCTCCTTGAGGAAGTTTTAGCTCTTGAGATCTTCTAGAGAACAACAGTAGAAAAGTCAAGAGTATTCCAGAAAGGAAGCCACCTACGTGAGCGAAGAACGCTACCCCTCCGCCTCCTGTTCCATAAGAGAGTATGCCAAGAACTACTTGAAAAGCGAGCCAGGACATGAGAAAATGTCCAGCGTATATCTTGAAGCACATAGGTATTGGAAACAAAATACACATAGATAAGGACCTCTTAGGAAACATCGTTAGATAAGCTCCGAGGACTCCGCTTATAGCTCCTGAAGCTCCTACTGCCGGTATAACTAAAGCTATAGATCCTGTAAGAGGGATTAGTCCTACGTGAAACGCTGAAGCCAAAACCCCGCTAGCTAAGTAAAGGATTAGGTATCTGAAAGAATTCAGCCTAACTTCTACATCTCTACCGAAGAACGCTAAGAAGTACATATTGAATAGTATGTGAAAGAGATTTGCATGCATAAACATGGCTGTGAAGATCCTATACCACTCGCTAATGTAGAGAAGCTTAGCTGGAGTGAACGCAAACACCTCGATCCATTCAGTATCAGCAGTCAGGAAGAGAGTTCGATAAGAAGCTAGCGCATAGACAACAGTGTTTATAAAGACCAGCACGAACGTAATAGGGGTTCTTAAGAAAACGCTTATCACAGATCTCTCCCACTCCTGCAAACCGTTGAGAAGGGTAAAGAATATGGTGCTGTCTCTAAACGTCCTTCGAGTTTGATAAAGCTTTTAGCAGAAGCTTCTTTAATCAAGTCGAAACACCACGCTTTCGTATCCATTTATCTCCTCTCCTTTAGACACTCTTATTATAGCTACGTTGTCCAGTAGCTCCACGCTTCCAGGCGATTCAACGCTTTCGATAACTCCGTCTTCAACTACCCAGAGAACCATATAATCATACTCTGCAACTGTTGACTCATAGAAGTTCTCATAGATGTTAAGTCCTTTTCTAGGCTCATAAGGTATTCTGGTAATAAAAGACACGTAGCTTCTCCCATTAGACCAGAACGCTGTTGCTCTCAGAACCTCACACCTGGTCTCTCTTCCGTTAATGATTATCCGTTCTTCGTCCATGAGTTTTTGCATTTCTATTCTGAGTCTCTCCTCTTCAGCTCGTCTTAAGTTCTCGTTCTTAACTATGTTAGCATACTCTTCGTCGTCTGAGTACTCAAAGGTTATGATATACCATATGGTGTTTCTCCTCGACACCAAGAAGAAGCCTTCACCGTATACAGGTTTAACCATAACCTCAATCCTTTTGGAGCTGTCTAAAGCCTAAGCTATTAAGTTCTGCTTGGATCTTTCTCAGATATACGCTCTGCTACCTTTCACTGTCGATAACGAGAGTTCTTCAAAGAGGTCTCTGGAGTGGTTCAGAAGGGTCAGATAGTCATCTAAAGACAAGAATCCCACTCTGACTAGATAATATATACAACTGTCCGATACAACTGCGTTAAATATAGAGAAAGAATCGAGAAGTTTAGCCGCTATCCTAACGTCTCTCGAAGAGAAACCACATGCTCCGTGAGGATGAGTGTGTAAAATAGCTACAACTCTAACGGGAAGCACTGGAGAAGACCCCCTTTCGCCTTCTAGAACATACATTCTGCCGTCAAGAGCGTAGATGATAGTATACTCGACTCCTGTCAGCTTCGTTCTGAACGACAAGTCTTTGAGTACAGAAGAGTCGAGTCGGACTACCAGCTCGGGAAGAGCTAAATACAGCTCTCTGAGGCTCGCCGAGCCTACTGGTGGCTTTCGGTTAGCCTTTAGCACAGTTATAGAGAGTCCCGTGTTTTCTATCTCTATTCGCTTCTCTTCCAGGTCATCTACTCCATAAACCTCGACCTCTAGAGAGCTAGACTCTTCGAGTTCCCAGAGAGGAGGGTAAACGTAGACCTCAGAAGGGTTTAAGTTAGGAGCTGAGTCTTCAATATGATATATTAGAGAGGAGACTAAAGCCGCGATCGAGGAGCTTCTAGTGAATTTGACCCACTGTCTCTTCAACAAAATCTACCGCTAAACTTTGCTGAGTTCGAAAGAGATATCGCTATCCGAGAGTTCGATCACTGCATAGTAGCCTCTCATAGCTGGACCTGGATTTATTATGAGAGTTCTCCCGATTCTGTCTGCTCCTCTAGCTTCATGTATGTGACCGCAGACACAGAGCAGAGGTCTAAACTCTTCTATAACTGCTCTTAGCGCATGAGACCCTACGTTGGCTCCAGAAGTTATCACATCAACTCTAGTTCCGTAAGGAGGAGAGTGACTTAATATAACGAGCTTTTCAGTGTTTACCGTAGATATAGCGCTCCTTAGCGTCGCCTCTATCTCGTCTTCTGAGAGTTCGTTTATAGTAAAGAAGGGCGTAGGGGGAGAGCCTCCTATTCCTATCACAACAAAACCGCGTAACTCAAGGGCTCTCCCATGGACGTTCTCTACTCCTGTAACGCCGTCAAATTCGTTGGGATCATCGACGTTGCCGGGCACGACCAAGACCTTTCTTCCTTCAGACTCTTTGACTATATCCTCAAGACTTCTCCTAGTATTTCCTATATCATAAGGCGATACGTCACCAGCTATCATGATCACGTCTACGTTATCCACTTTTTTAACGATCTTCTTATAAATATCTACTCTTCCGTGAATATCCGAGACCGCCAAAATCTTTACTGTCTCACCCAACTCTCTCTATCCCTCCAGGTTCTTCAGAAGGAGACGTGATCTCTGCAGCTTCGGCTTCTATCGAAGTCTTGAGTTCCTCATCAATGCAGAGAGTCACTATGTATACCTTGTACTCTTCGTATTTCTCTTCGGAGACCATCTTGTTCTCAAAGCTTACTGTGACTACGGGAAGTCTCACTAAAACTCTATCTTCTGACTCACTGACTGCATTCATTTCTTTGAGGGTTTCAAGAACCGATGGATCTATCGAGGTCTTGATCTCAAGCACTCTCTCATCTCTGAGCACTATAAAATCGCTTTTAGTGGGGTCCCACTCCTCTACAGCCTTTCTGACAACGTTTTTGATCACATCGATGAAGTTTCCATCTACAAGTCTAGACTCTTTGATCTCTCCGTACTCTGCTCTTACTACTAAGACTTTAGTCAAGACGCAGACCCACTTTCAGTTTAAGGTTCGCTCCTTTAAGCTTAGTGTGGACACAATATGATAGTCTCGAAGTAGTTCCAGCAGAAATAGCAGTTCTCAAGACCAAAGCTCCAAAAACTTAACGGATGTCTGCATTAGTGGTGATGGAATAGAGGTTCGACTTCAATCTCTCCTCAGAGCCTCAGAACTTTTAATAAAAGCTTAAATAGGGGTTCCCACTTCAAAAATCCCAGACTCTAGAAGGAGGAGAGAAGAAATGGTCTGTGAAGGAGCACCTGAAGTCAGAGTCGGAGCTAAGCCTGTAATGAACTATGTCTTAGCCATGTTAACGACCTTAATGGAGCAAGGCTCTGGAAAAGTGGTAGTCAAGGCTCGAGGTAGAAACATAACTAAAGCTGTAGATGCCGTTGAGATCGTGAGAACCAGGTTCGCTAAGAACATCAAGATCGAAGGTATCAACATCGGCAGTCAAGAGGTAACCGTAAAGAACCCACAGACAGGCGAAGAAAGAGTTAGAAGAGTTAGCGGTATAGAGATCTGTATCTCCAAGTAAGCGTAAGCATAACATCTCTGCTTCCTTTCGCTAAAATCAGCCAGCTAAGTTCTTTGCCGTTCCAGACCTTCACCACCTTCACTATAAATCAATTCTAGATTTTGAGTTCTAGTCTTAGACCCTAGCGACAGGTTTAAAGTGTTGTTCGCCAGATCTTTAAGAGGCTATGAGCGAGGCCGGTATTGCTGACACCAGCTTGATGAAAGACACCAGAAGCGAGCCGAACTTAGAAAACTAGCGTAACCCAAGCTCTGAGAGAAGCTCTAGAGGTAACCCAGCAGTCTCGGCTGCTTGTCTTAAACAAAGAGGTATGGCCTCTCTTTTAACTAGCTCAGGACATCTCAATATGAAGAACTGCGTCTCTCTCTTCATTGCCTCAGCTAGACTCAGAGGCTCTGACCTTATGACGTTCTCTGTGAGTAAACATCTAGGACCAGCCCACTTGAATAGCTTGGGGTGAACTCTCATCAACTCTCTCCACATAAGCCAAGCTATGTGTCTGAGTTCCCATTGAGTTCTTGAGCACATTCGAAGAGGAAGGAACGATTGGATGAGCTCTCGAGCATTCATGGTCACCACTATTCTCGTTCTAACTGATCCAGGTATCACATAGCGAGCGTCCTCTATTTTAACCCCTCGCGACAAGAGTTCGTAATACAGAGCTGAAGCCTTGAGGACAGCTACAGTCCAAAGCTTAGCCTGGTCTTCGCTAAGGGTTGGAGGTCTCACGTAAGCTATCCTAGCTACGTCCTCTGCGTTCACGTCTTCTCTGCTCGCTAGCTCTTCAAGCGATTTAGAATAGCAACGATAGACTTCTGTCTTGTCTACCTCATCAAGCTTTTCAGAACAATTGTAACCTAGCATTCTTGAAGCTTTCAGCGCCGCCGATCTCAAATAGCCTTCTGTGTATCTATGACTTTGTTGAGTATAGCTAGCTATTCTGTGTCTCACCAGCTGATGACTCGCTACTCTACTAAGCCCGTCGATTATGAAGCTGTAGGTAGAGTGCTCCCAGGGACTGAAGTGTTGTCTCTTAAACGTCTCTAAGATCCACTTCTCTACATCGACCTCTTCAACAGCTAAGACCTCTTCAACAGGCTTTCGAGAGAGACTCACACGAGCTGCTGCAGCTACTAGCTTCTCTCCATCAACAGTGTAGGAGATTAGCTTTACTGATATGTCTAGCCCGCTCTCTAGATATCGAGACAAGCCTGTACCCTCTAGGAGTGGCTGACTGGAGCTTATTGAGTAGAAGACTTTGACGTAAGCTCATAAACTTGTCAAGAGGCTCTGGAGAGCTATTACTGTGACTACACCTACCAGAAAGCCTAGAAGAGCTCCTTCTCTGTGTTCAGACGTCTCTCTCATTATGTCAGGAACTATTTCTTCAACCACAACGTAAATCATCGCGCCTGCTGCTGTAGCTAGCAGAAAAGGTAGAGCCCATGGGATCAACGAAGGTAGTAAGTAGCCAGGAAACACGGTTAGAGATTCAATAAGTGAAGAAGCTATTATAACAAGAAGCATAGCGCTTTTCGACATCCCGATAAACACCATAGAAGCGACTAAACTCGATGTCTCTACAAAATCATGAACTCCAATAGATATACCTGTAGACACTCCTAGCTCCTTGCTGTGAGCTAGGACAACACCTACTGCAAGACCTTCTGGAACGTTATGAATTCCCATAGCTATGGCTATAAGCCATACCCTCTTAGGGCTCAATCTCCACCGACCTTCGATAAAACCGCTCACATGTTCGTGAAGCAGGGATTTGTCGATAGCCCAAACGATAGAAGCCCCTGCAAGTATTCCGCTAGCCGTCGCTATCATGTGGCCTTGGTCGAGTGCGTTCGTCAAGAGGGATAGGAACGCTATTGAGATCATAACTCCAGATATATAACCTAAGGCGACCTCATTAACCGCTCTAGAAGGCTTAACGTCTAATATGGCTATGATGAGAGCTGAGACATTGAATAAGAATATCAGTAAAGCCATGGTCAAAGCGTCCACAGCTGACCCTAGCGACACAACGCTGAAAGGCAATTAAGTGCTAAGAGGTCGGTAAGGACCTCCTCACTTATTTAAGCCACTACCTCTTGAAGCTCGTAGAGGGCTTAGAGGTTGTTCGTGCATTCCGGAGGGCCTCTACACGAGATTTTAGAAACTGTGGCTAAGTGTTTGAACTCGCTTTATGGAGTTAGCGAAGACCAGTTCTTAAAGCTGATCTCAGAGCCTCCAAAAAAAGAGCTAGGAGATCTCGGCTTTCCTTTGCTTAGATTTGTTAAAAACCCCTCTATAGAGTCCATTCTTGAATGTATAGACAAAAAGAGAAACTATGTAGAGCTGAGAGTTGAGGGAGGCTTTCTCAACATCTACCTAAAAGAAGAAGTAGTAGGTAGAGAGCTAGCTCGTCTATACTCCGAAGGCGTGAGGCTAGGTGTAATCAAAACGCGTGAGTCCAAAAGGATAACGGTAGAGCATACGAGCGCCAATCCTGTACATCCTCTTCACATGGGTCACGCTAGAAACGCTTGTCTCGGAGACTCTATAGCTCGTATGCTCTCGTCTAGAGGTCATAAAGTAGTAAGAAGGTTTTACATAAACGATATGGGAAGACAAGTCGCCGTTCTGGCCTTAGGTTTCAAGATAATCGGAATGAGTCCTGAAGAGCTCAGCGATAAGTTGAAGCTAAAGATAGACCATGCAGCCGGTTGGCTTTACGCTGTAACCCATACCGCTATAGACCTCAGAGACGCTAAAAAGATAGGAGATGAAAACAGAGTTCTAGAACTAGCGTCTGTTCTCTCGAACCTAAAAGATAAAGGAGATCCGAGTCTAGCAGACAGAGTAATAGATTACGTGTTGAGTTCTGAGAACCCCGAGAGAGAGATTTCAGAAATAATGAAAAGATATGAGAGAGGTCTCGAACCGGAGAAGACGATGATAAGGAAGGTCTCTGAAGCAGTGTTGAAAGGGTTTCAAGAGACGCTCTCTAAACTTTACATAAGTTTCGACTACTGGGATTGGGAAAGCGATATAGTTTGGAGCGGACTCCTAGCTGAAGTTCTTGAAGAATTGCTGAAAAGCAAATACATTATAAGTCATAAAGACGCCAAAGCAGTAGACGTTATGCGTGTGCTCAAAGAAGCCATAGAGAAAAACCCTGAGGTTGTTGAAAAGCTGAAAATTCCTACGAGACTTGAGATACCTCCTATGATACTCATGAGAAGCGATGGAACAACTCTTTATTGGACGCGCGATATAGCGTATAGTTTGTTTAAGTTCAAAAACGCACAAGCCGATATGGTCGTAAACGTTGTAGGCGCTGAACAAAAGCTTCCACAACTCCAGATCAGGCTAGCGCTGATGGCCATAGAGAGAGTCCGTGAAGCCTTAAACATGATTCACTACGATTACGAGATCGTAAGGCTTCCTGGAACTCGAATGAGTGGTAGAAGAGGAGAATATGTCACTTTAGATTCTGTAATAGATGAAGTTAGAACGAGAGCGCTAAGAGAAGTTCGCCTAAGAAACCCTAGCCTCAGCGAAGAGGAAGCTAGACTCATAGCTGAGAAAGTGGCTTGCGGAGCAATCAGATTTGCTTTGATTCAAGCAGGTGCTACAAAGCCTATAGTGTTCGATGTAGAAAAAGCTCTAGACTTCGAAGCCAATAGCGGACCCTATCTTCAATATTCTTATGCTAGAGCATGTAACATTTTAGCTAAACATGGACCTGTGGACTATGGAGCTGTGAATCCTTCTGCTTTCAAGAATGAAGCTAGAAGAGAACTGCTTCTGCTAGCTCTAAGATTTCCCATAGTTGCCACTAAAGCGATAGACGAGCTGAGACCTGAAGACCTAGCCTCTTTTTTGATAAGGTTGGCTGATAGCTTTAACAAGTGGTATGAAAAGGATTCAGTAATAAGAGAGCCAGACTACGGAACTAGAGAAGCCAAAGCTTTACTCGTTGAGATTATAAAGGACGTGATGAAAGAAGGACTTGAGGTCTTAGGTATACCACCTCTTGAAAGAATGTAACGTAGTACCTTCTCGACTCTAAGAAAACCGCTACTGAAAAGAGTCAACGGTCTCTATGTAATATTAACGCGACTCTCTGAGAAAGGCTTGGTGCTGTATGCTTTGGGGAGACGCTAACCCAGCTGAAAAATAAATTAAAGGAGAGATTGAAGATCCAAACTGAAATAATGCTTGGAATAGCTGGAGCACTGATAACGTATTTGGTTAGTATCACGTTGCTCGCTTATACCTACCCGCTAATCCGAGGAGCTAAAGAAGCTCTAGCCCTTCTGCCTGCAATTAGCGATATAAGAGGAGACATACTAGGGTCTTCAGCATCTAGAATGATCACATCACTCCACCTGGGGCTTCTGAAACCGTCAGCGTCTGAACTAACGAAGTCTGAAGCGCTCAACGTAATGGCTGCTGTTACAACCACAAGCGTTCTGATATCTTTAGTTATAGTTGGATGGTACGCTCTACTTCATGCAGAGTTCCTCGATGTAAACATGACGATATCTATAAGCTTTTTGGCATCTCTGATCATAGTCGTCACTGCGCTTCCAGGAATAGCTCTAGCTATCTCAAGATTGTTCGCTCTAGGCATCGACCCCGGTAACATTATGCCAACTTTAGTAACTGTGTTTGTAGACCTCATCTCTATTCCTTCGATCGCGCTCGTATATGCGATTCTCTCTCGAAGTCCTCACGTCCTCTTAGCAGTAGCCTCCCTTCTCTTTGCGACTTTCTCCGTGACTGCCGCTGTGTTTGTAACGCTCTACGGAGGGATTCAAGCCAGAATATTTAAAGAGAGGTTGAGCATTGTGATTTTAATCCTGACCGGAGAGTCAATAGCAGGCGTTCTCTTAGCTAGTCTAGAAGAAAAGCTAGCTGAAGCCGGACTGATTCATATAGCGCTAGCGTTCGTTGGGATCTCAGGAGCTTTAGCTAGCGTTGCCGGTCTGAGAATGGCTCTCTACGTCTACGTACATGGCTTTAAAGGGCTCGATCGAATTGCCTTCTGGTCATTCTTAGACATAGCGTCTGTAGGAGTCGTGTCAACACTTCCGCTTGGGCTTATAGGGTACTTCACAGCGGGAGGAGAGATTCAAAAAACTCCGCTCCTCACTCTAATCGCGGTTTTGCTCACGTCTACAGTAATTACCCTCTTATTAGTAACGCCTATCGCGTATCTCTTGGTTAGACTTTCTTTTACTTTAAGAGTGATGCCCGAAAACGTGCTACTTCCCACGTTAACGACGTTTATAGATATCGTTGGAATAATAATTCTGTCTACGCTGGGAATCTGGATTACATAGCATCAGGAGGTCTATGAGAAGGCTTAATCTAAAGATCTCTGAACTTCATGTCACTAAGCCTCTTCTATTGATTACGTTAAGAATATGGACAAGTTTTAACGTCAGTGAGAAGCTTTTCAATAGTTACTAATATAGAAGTCATTTAAACTTAGGACATTAATTTATGTAGAACGGCGAGAGATATGGAACTCAAACGGATAGATAAGTACCTTTGGATGATCCCAGCTAAGGCTAAGCCCTGTATGACACTACCTGCCATGATCTATGCAGACGACTTCTTAGTCTCAAAGATGAAAGAAGATTTGACTTTAGACCAAGCAGCTAACGTAGCCTGTCTTCCTGGAGTCTTGAAGTACAGCATTGTAATGCCTGACGGTCATCAAGGCTACGGGTTCCCCATAGGTGGAGTCGCAGCTATGGATATCGAAAATGGAGGTGTGATAAGCCCTGGAGGCATAGGTTATGACATCAACTGCGGAGTTAGAGTAATGAGAACTAACATGACTGAGAAAGAGGTCAGACCTAAGATAAAGGAGCTAGTCGATCTCCTTTTCAAGAACGTACCGAGCGGTGTAGGTAGCACTGGAAAAGTCAAACTAAGCGCAGGAGAGCTAAACAGAGTTCTAGAAGAAGGAGCTAAATGGGCTGTAGAAAAAGGATATGGATGGCCCGAAGACCTGGATTTCCTAGAAGAGAAAGGAGCTATGACTGTAGCTGATGCAAGCGCAGTAAGCGATAGAGCCAAAGCTAGAGGAGCCGAACAACTAGGGACTCTAGGTAGCGGAAACCACTTCTTAGAGGTTCAAGTAGTAGACAAAATCTTCGATGAACGGATCGCTAAAGTCTTCGGTCTCTTTGAGGGACAGGTCGTTTTGATGGTTCATACAGGAAGCAGAGGACTCGGACATCAAGTAGCCAGCGATTACCTCGTAGTTATGGAGAGAGCGATGAAGAAATACGGTATAAACGTACCAGATAGAGAGCTCGCTGCTGTTCCGTTCTACAGCGATGAAGGTCAGAAGTACTTTAAGGCCATGGCAGCTGCTGCCAATTTCGCCTGGGCCAACAGACAGATGATATCTCATTGGGTTAGAGAGAGCTTCAAAGCTGTATTTCATGAAGATCCCGATAAGCTAGATCTAAGCGTGATATACGATGTAGCTCACAACATAGCCAAGGTCGAGGAACACGTGGTAGAAGGAAAGAAGCTAAAAGTCCTAGTCCACAGGAAAGGCGCTACACGAGCGTTTCCTCCAGGCGCTTCAGAAATACCTGCAAGATATAGAGAAGTAGGTCAACCAGTTCTGATACCCGGTAGCATGGGTACAGCTAGCTATATCTTAGCCGGTATTCCCGAAGGCTCTAAGGTCTGGTATACAGCACCTCATGGAGCAGGCAGGTGGATGAGTAGAGCAGGAGCCAAGAGGTCTAGGTCTTATAAAGAAATACTTGGAGAGCTTCAGAGCAAAGGGATATATCTCAAAGCTACATCTGTCGAGACAGTAGTAGAGGAAGCTCCAGAAGCATATAAAGACGTTGATAAGGTGGTCGAAGTAGCTCACGAAGCTGGTATAGCTAAGCTAGTAGCCAGGATGAGACCTATTGGAGTCACGAAGGGCTAAGAGGAGTTCAGCATAGGTCTCAGCTACGTAATCCTCTTTTCTCAAGCTCAACTCTCGAGCTATAGTTTCTATCTCGTTAAGACCTCCTTCTATTTCTATAAAACAGCCAAGTCCATCTACTTCATCTAAGCTGATCTCGACTCCGTTCTTCCCGTAAGATCTTCTCTTCTTAATGACCACGATCGCGCTCCTAAATCCTAAAGCCTCCAATATCTCGCGAAGAGAGTTCTCGTCGGCTACTACCGTAGTCAGTTCAAGTCTTCCTTTATAGTCGAGCGACTTCTCTCGAGGACCTTTGTAGGTGAGTTCTATTACTCCATCTCCTCTTTGTCTTATTCTCAAAGCTTCGTCGGTAACCAAGAAGTTTCTACATGGATGCTGGTAGTACTCGTCGACCTCTATCCACTCTTTGGTTTTTTTAAAGCCTAAAGCTTCGAGCTTTTGAGCTATAGAGTTAAGGCTTTCACACTTTACTCTATACTTAGCTTCTACTTCCATCAAGAAAAAGGTCAGCCTCCAGTTATCCTCTTCAGCTCTAAGTAGATATGCCTATACCTATCGACCATCTCTTTAGTCAAGCTTGGTCTCACTTTCTCTAGAGCTTTAAGGAAGTGTCTCATTTCAACGGGACCTGGCTCTAGCTTCTCTCTTAGCTTCAACATAGCTGCTTCTCTAACCAAAGCCTCTATATCTGCTCCTGTGTAACCTTCTGTAAGTTCAACGAGTTTGTCTATATCTACATCTGAAGCTATAGGGATCTTTTTGATGTGAACACGCAGTATCTCTTTTCTAGCCACCTTGTCTGGCGGAGGTACGAATATTATTCTGTCAAACCTGCCTGGTCTAAGTAGAGCTGGGTCTAAGAGTTCGGCTCTATTGGTAGCTGCTATAACGACTATGTTCTGAAGAGGCTGGATACCGTCCATTTCCGTTAGCAACTGGTTGACAATTCTATCTGTGACTCCAGAAGAGTCGAACCTATATCCTCTAGCTGGAGCTATGGCATCTATTTCGTCAAAGAAAATCACAGCTGGAGCTACTTGTTTAGCTCTCTTGAATATCTCTCTTACAGCCTTCTCGCTTTCTCCTACCCACTTGCTTAATATCTCAGGACCTTTAATAGAGATGAAGTTAGCACCGCTTTCTGTAGCGACAGCTCTTGCTAAAAGGGTCTTACCTGTTCCAGGAGGACCGTAAAGCAGAACGCCTTTAGGAGGTCTTATCCCCATCTCTTTGAAGACGTGTGGATATCTTAGAGGCCACTCTACAGCTTCTCTCAGCTCTTGTTTGACGTCCTCATAGCCTCCTATGTCATCCCATCTCGTAGTTGGAACCTCTACGTAAACTTCTCTCATGAGAGAAGGTCTTACAAATCTCATGGCTTCTAGAAAGTCCGAATACGTTACTTTTATGCTATTTAAAACTTCTATAGGTATAGGATCAACTTTGTTCAGGTCTATAGCGCCGCTCTTCACGAACCTTCTAAGAGCGCTCATAGCTGCTTCTCTAGCTAAAGCCGCTAGGTCAGCTCCTGTATATCCATAGGTTATTTCAGCTATTTTCTCTAAGTCAACGTCATCAGCTAAAGGCATATGTCTTGTGTGTATCTGCAAGATCTCAAGTCTGCCCTGCTTATTGGGAGGTCTGATCTCTATTTCTCTATCAAATCTTCCAGGTCTTCTTAAAGCAGGATCTACAGCATCTGGTCTGTTGGTTGCAGCTATCACAACAACTTGTCCTCTTTCAGCTAATCCGTCCATAAGAGTGAGGAGCTGAGCCACAACTCTCTTCTCTACTTCTCCTACTACTTCTTCTCTTTTAGGAGCTATAGCGTCTATTTCGTCTATGAATATTATAGCTGGAGCGTTTTTCTTAGCTTCTTCGAATATCTCTCTTAACCTTTGTTCGCTTTCTCCATAGAACTTGCTCATGATCTCTGGACCGTTAATAGCTATAAAATATGCTCCTACCTCGTTAGCTAAAGCTTTTGCTAAAAGGGTCTTACCTGTTCCAGGAGGACCGTAAAGCAGAACGCCTTTAGGAGGCTCTATGCCTAAATGCTTGAAGAGTTCTGGATGTTTCATAGGGAGTTCTACCATTTCTCTAAGCCTTTCTTTAGCTTCTTCAAGGTCGCCTACGTCCTCCCACGTAACTTTAGGTATTCCTTTAAGTCGTTCTAGTTCTTTTCTCAATACTGGCTCTTCTCTAATCACGACCTCTGTATCCCGAGTGACTATCACCACCTGAGAAGGCTGAGTGGAGACTACAACTAAAGGAACAGCGTGATAGATCATAGGAACAGCTACTATCTCGCCTCTAGTTAGAGGTTTGTCTTTTAGGTTACTTTTGACGTATTCTTGAAATTCTTGAAATCTTTCACTTGCGGAGTGGATATATGCTGCTGTTTCTCTATCTGCTGGCGCTAAAACTACTTTAGTAGCTGGTTCTACTTTTTCGGCTTTACGGACTATCACCGAAGATCCGGTAGATACTCCTAAGAGCTCTCGCATGTAGCCATCGATTCTAATGATATCATGTCTGTCAGCTTCGCTACTTTTAAGAGGAAGTACTTTAGCCACCGAGACTCGTCCTGCGTTTTCTATCAGTATTACGTCTCCAGGATCTACTCCTAGTTTCTCCATATTTTTGTAACTGATCCTAGCTAGCTTCTTACCGACATCCTGAGGGTGTGATTCTACTACTTTAAGTGTCAACTGTTGTTCCATATGAGGTCTACCGTCCTCGCTGTTCAGAGTGGAGCTGAAGTTAAATAGATAGAAATAGATAGAAGCTATATGAGTTTTTAACCATAACTCATAACTCCAGACAGCTCAATTTATTAGTAGCGTCTTAGAGTAAAACGTTGAGATTTAGAGATTTAAGGAACGAAGAACTTGGGGATTAGAGGGTTAGAACTTGGGTAACGTAAGACTAGCTATAGTAGTTTCAGAATTCAACTATGATGTAACCAAGATCATGCTAGAGAAAGCTCTATCTCATGCCAAGTTTCTCGGAGCCACAGTTGTTTTGGTCTTTAAAGCGCCTGGAGTATTCGACACTCCATATGCAGTAGATCAAATAGCTAAGCTAGAACACGTAGACGCCGTAGTGGTCTTAGGAGCAGTGATCAAAGGCGAGACCTCTCATGATGAGGTAGTAGCTCATCAAGCAGCTAGGAAGCTTCTTGATATAGGGGTAGCGCACGGTAAGCCAGTAGCTCTAGGAGTAATAGGACCTAACGCTTCGAGACTTCAAGCTTTAGAGAGAGCTGAAGAGTACGCTAGAAGAGCTGTGGAAGCAGCTGTGAAAATGGCTAAAAGGCTGAACGAGCTGAAGAAAGCCTCCTATACAGGAGAGACCTTAGTTATCGAATAACTATAGGGGTCTTCGTTGAGACTCTCTGAACGTTATACCAGAGTGATTTTATTAGAACTCTACGGCTTTAGAAAGTGGACTGAGAGTCTAGGTCCTCTCAGAGAATGGAAAATCCAGGACGTTCAGACAGAAGTTTATAGAACTCTTCAGAAAGTCTCTGAAAGATTGGGTTTCTTCGCTTTACCGAGCAGATATGACTATGAGGTAATCCTAGCTCCTAACGCTGAACCTCAAGACCTCTCTGAATTGCTTGAAGCTGTCAAAGCCGTTGCGCCAACTCCCGTAAGGATGGCTTCTGTCTGTGGAGAGACTCCTCGGAACTCAGAGAAAGAGTCCTTCAGGTCATTGCTTGAGACTTCTCTCGGGTCGTTTCACTTTAGGAAGTGTAAAAAGCCAGAGGCTATCGCTCTCGCTCATATAGATTTCAACAACATCACCTACTACACAGAAATGAGTAGTCCTCTAGAATCAGTAATGTTGTTTACTGAAATCTACGTTAAGATCTCAAGACTTGCCTTCGAGCACGGAGGCATACCGGCATATCTCGGCGGAGATAACATTCTGGTAGTTCTTCCTCCCGATGACCCAACAATAGCGGTTTCGAAGTTCCTAGACGTAGCCGACATCAAGATAGGTGTAGGAGTTGCAGAAAGAGCGAAAGAGGCTCTGAAGCTAGCCACTGAAGCCTTAGACGAGGTTAGAGAAAGCTTTTCAAAGAGACGTGCTTTAGTGAAGAACTCATTAACCACTTCGGAAAGGCAGACCCGCTTATAGCTTCAGAGAGTTCCTACATGATGATCTGGAGGAGAGGTTTGGACTCTGAGGAGGAAGTAATAATCAAGCTTAGTCTTCCAAAAAGCGAGTATGAGAGATTAAGAGCACTAGCTAAATCAAGAGACTATACCACAGTATCTGAATATGTAAAAGAGGTCCTAAGAACTCTAGTAAAAGAAGGTCCTCAAGCTGAACCATCTTTAGAGACAGAACAGGTAGCCAAAAGGTTAGAAAGAATGGTAGCCGATCTGTTAAATCCTTTCACAGCCAAGATAGACGAAGTCTTGAGAAGACTCTCACATATTCAAGAGCTGCTAGAGACGAGCAGAACTCCCGAAGAAGCCAGAGCTGAAGCTGAGGTTCCACCAACAACCAAAAGGACTTTTACAGCTATCGAGAGACTAAAGAGAGAAGGAGTTGTCTTCAGTGAAGACGTTAGATGGTTGAGAGCTCCAGAGAAGTTTTTCGAGAGACTAAAGAGAGAAGGAGCAGTTGTCATTGAAAGAGGTCAAGAAAAGATAGCTATAGACAAAGACTTCTGGAAGAGGTTTCTTGAAGAAGTGAGGAACATAAGTGTCTCAAATGCTGATGAAGCTGCTGAACTGATAGGTATGAGTCTAGGTGAAGGAGGAGCTAAGCTCTTCAAGAAGTTGACTAAACTAGGTCTGCTAGTATACGATGAAGACGGTGGCGAGTGGATATCGAGAGTTCAAGAAAGCTAGAGAGGACCTACGTCTGGTCTCCCTTGCCTTATCCCCATGCCAGCTTTTGGTGTTAGAGCTTCGAAACCGCCTTTGAGAAGCACAACCAGATTCTTAGCATGCGCCTTGGCTCTCTCTATAGCTATGGTTTTGAGTTCTTGAGGGCTCTCGGCTTCGTCTTCATGAACGGTCACGTCTATTAAGACCTTTCCAGTTAAGACTCCAAGAACGATCAGACCGACGCTAGAAGCGAGATAACTATACTTATCGATCTGATGAGAACCTACCCATCCTAGCGTAATGACCCCTTCGCACCCTAGGTCTATTAGTCTTCTCGCCGCAGCAGGAATGTCCTTAATCCCGGGCACAGTGTGTCTTAATATCTTGTAGCCTGGCAACTCTTTCTCAAGAACCTCGATAACGTAACGAGCCATGTCTACTCTAGCGAAAGTAGTGTCAACTACGCCAACACACTTCATTGTTCTCACACCACTTTAAAATCTCTGCTCCTTTAACTATAGGTATCTTCCTCCTAGAAGCTAACTCCTTCGCCTCTTCGAAAGTAGCAGATCTTCCTCTAACCAGTATCTCAGCGAACGTCGCACTCGGTCTTAGCTCTAAGAGTTTGAAGAGAGTTACTACGAGCTCTGTGTGACCTCTTCTTTCTCTCAAGCTCTTCGAAGCTAAGATAGGAACGTGACCTGGAGATATGAACTCAGAGTAGAACTTCACTTTAGCCTCTTCAACTTTCCCACTATAGAATAGCCTAGAAACCTCGTCAAGAGATCTTATAGTCAGGCTTCTATCTATATCGCTTATCCCGGTCCTGACATGAATATTATTAACCCAGACCGTGAAGGCGGGCCTATCGCCATATCTAAGAGTTTTTGAAGCTAGAACCTTTAAAGAGTTCCAAGAGCTAAGGATCTCGTATGCCCATGGGATGCCGAGATTCTTCGTTAGCAGGCTTTCGGTTACGTAGCAGATCAGTCCTCCAGCTTCTGTTCTGAGCTCATAAATCTGATCTGGGCCAATGAGCCAAGCAGGATAGACTAGATCAGCTTCTCCTTCTCTCTCCTCGAAGTCGTAAACAATTACCGGATTTCCCGAGAGAAGAGCTTCACCGACCTCTTTTAGCGAAGCCAACTTCTACCACCAAGCTTAAGATGAAAACCGCTAAAAGAAACGCTAGTATGGCTAACGATACCAGCTCTCCTAGAACATGTCTCCACTCTACGGAGAGATCGAGAGGACTAGGAGGTTCTTCTTGAAGGAGTTCTAGTTTAATCAATCCTCTCTACCACGATTACACAATCTCTAGGCAACGCTCCACTCATAGCTAGCTCTTCTGGTTTAGCTATTATCGCTATATCTTCTGCACAGATCCGTGAACACTCGCTGAGCCCTCCGCATTCCTCTGATCTGACGATCTTTACCTCATCTCTCAAGAACCAAAAGCTTCCTGTAGACAATACTGAACAATCCCCAAGTGAATATTAGGCTCTAGCTGAACCTTAAAGTTTAATTGAGACCTGCTGTCGCACAATCTGAACGAAAGAAGCAAAGAGAGTGATCGGATTGAATAAAAGAAAGATAGTTGACGTCAAGAGACGCATAAACATCTTAATGGAAGTCTGGCAGAAGATAATCGAGATGTGGGAAGAGTCTGGAGGAGCTTTGACCAGAGACGATATAATTAGAGTGCTCTCAGAAGCTTACGAGAGAGAAAAGATATCTCCTATAAAAGGAGCCTCTAATCCCAAGGACCTCTACGATAAAGAACTCACGAGTCTATATGTGGTAGGCAAGTATGGGATGGCTTTAGATGAAGAGTATCCAGACCTCTTCGACAAGATCTTCGTAGAGGAGTATAAGTATGAGAACGCTATATCCATACTTCTGTCTGACGAGCCTCACAAGGCTAAGGAAAGGATCAAGGTGCTCATGGGTAAAAACGTAGATGATAACGTTCTCGCTAGAGTGCTTAGAACCAAAATGGTTCAAGTCTATTTCGGGTTCGATAAAGACGAGTCTTTTCTTCAGTTAATCAACAAACTCAGAGAAGCCTTCCCTGAAAGAGAGAAAGTCATAAGCAACTACGCGAAATTCTACGTAGCGTTCAAGATAGCGGAAACGATCAGCAAGGGTGAGATAAGAGATAAGATAACTAAAGAAGCTGTTAAGCATGCTCTAGCTTTAGAATTAGGTCTAACGAAAAAGAAGTTGCCAGATGACAATTACATCAAGGCTATAGCAATAGAGGTTTTCAGAGTTGACCCCAAAACCTTACAAGGAGTGCTAGGCTCAGGCAAAAGTAAAGAGAGATCTTCAAGATTTAAAAAGTTCCGTGGAGAGAGAACTCAAAGCTCTTCTGGCACGTAGCTGGAGATCGTCGTTTTTGCGAGGATTTTTTACAAATTAAATTTTTAAAGCTCAAATCCAAAAAGCTAAAAAAAGGTGGTTTGATGGCAACACACTACGCTTCTCTTAAACAAACTCACAGAGAGGTCTTAGAAGCTCTGATCAAGATCTACGAACAGACGAAAAAAATGGTGAAAACTAAGGATGTAGCCAAATACTTAAACAAAGAGGAATGGGTTGTTAGAAACGCCATAATGTGGCTTAGGAGCATGGGCTTCGTTGAGAGCAAAACAGGACCTGCCGGAGGTTACATTCCCACCCTTAAAGCTTATGAAGTGATAAGGAGCACTACTTACATCGCTAGGCCTATGTATGGCTTTTTAATTATATACGATAAAGAAGGATTAAAAGAAGAAATGAGGATGGCAGCTACCTCTGTGGAACTCTTAAATATCTTCACGTCTGAGAAGCCTAGAGCTTTAGTCAAGGTTGTAGGAGACGTAAGTGGAGTCGAAGAAAAGAGGAAGGTTAGACTAGAAAGCGTTCCCAAAAAGAGGTTCGTAGCGGAAGGAGTGATTCAGAAAAGAGACGTAACCTCTTCTGAGATCCTGATAGAGATCATGAAGCTAGCTGTGATCCCAGACGAGCAGGTAGGCAATGTATGTACTCGTGGACTAGTAACATTAAGTTATACTGCGAGCCTTAGAGAAGCCGCTAAAGTCCTCTCAGAACACGGTATTAGAGGTGCTCCTGTTCTTGACAATACAGGAGCCGTAGTCGGCTTTATAACGACAAGCGACATAGCTCAAGCGGTTGCTAATAGAGAAGACCTAGACTCAAGCGTGACTAACTTCATGAGAAAGACGATATTCGTTGTGAACGAGAATGAAAGCATAACCGAAGCCATGAGGATAATGGACTTCTACGGAGTCGGTAGACTCTTAGTCGTCGATAGTCAGAAGAGGCCTGTAGGGATCTTGACCAGAACAGATATACTTAGATATATTCTGGCTCTCTAACGGTTAGAGACTTGTGCCTAATGACCTCTAGTATCTTCTCTCTTAGCATCTTGAGAAGCTTTCTTTTGTCCTCCATAAGCACTACGTCGCTGAAACTCTTCACTACCACGCTATGAGCCATAGGCGACGGATGTTCTAAAGGACCTACGACTACTACTCTGATGTGACCTGATCTTATCCACTCTATTACTTTCTTAGCGTTCTCTATGTCCATATAGTCCTCCAAGATCTCTCTGAAGGTTTCTTTAACTGGAGGCAAGTCTCTGAAGTGTTTTAACAAGACCTTGACTAGCCTCTCAGCGCTCAACTGAAGCCTTTCGGGACTCTTCTCTTTACCCTTGTAACGCTTTAATATCATGAACGACCTCTCAGCTACATGTCTGAATCTTCTCTTGAACAGCTCTGTGTTCTCTACAGATTTCTCCAGTATTTCTCTAAGGTTCTCAGGGCTTATAGAACTCAACACCGCCTCAATAAGAGCTCTAGAAGGCTCTAGCGGTCTATCGTAGCTGAGCATGAAGCCGTTGTCCGCTACTGTAATTCTAACGGGAGCTAGTACGTGCTCCGATAGCCTAGAACCTATAGCTCTCGAAAGCGTATCATTGACCTTTCTTCCATAGAGAGCATGAAAGACAACGTTCCATCCTTCATCCCAGAAATATTCGACCATTATCAAGTCGTCGCCGGGCACAACTCCTACATAGCTTAGCTGCTCTTTGATATACTCCAATATGGTTCTTGCTGCTTCAGGTTGGAGTCTGTAATCCTTTAGCAGTATTTCATAAGCCTCTTTTTCTCTACCGTCTTGAACCATCTGCGCTAAAACTCTTCTAAACCTTCCTACTCTAAGAGCGCTCTCAAAACTTAAAGGCAACATTTCGCTAAACCATGAAGGAACTGTAGGTCTAACTCCTTCAGCAGGCTCAACGATAACTTTGAGTCCCTCCGATCTCAAAAACTTGAATGTTCTTCCGCTCAGGACGAAGACATCACCGGGCGAAAGTATCTCTACGAAACCTTCTTCAAGATTGCCTACATATCGTCCTGTGGTCGTAACGACTTCTATTTTGGCTTCATCCGGTATTACTCCTGAGTTCAGCTGATAAATCATTCTAGCTCCTTTCTTCCTACCGAAGACCTTCTCTTCTTCATCAATCCATATCTTAGCGTAAACCTTTTCAGCCTCTAAGCTCTCAGAAGCGTCAAATTTTCCCGCTAAGTATCTAAGCGTTTCGAGAAACTCTTGAAAGCTTAGGTTCCTATAATTATAAGCTCTCTTCACAAGTCTATAAGCCTCCTCTATGGACCACTTCTTCTCTATGCTCATCCCGACAACGTTTTGAATCAAGACGTCAAGAGGCTTTTCAGGTATCTTAACGCTGTCTATCATTCTCTCCATAGCGCTCTTAGCTAGAACCGTACACTCGATCAAGTCGTCTCTATCGACTACTATTAAAACTCCTTTGCTAACTTCCGTTATCCTATGGCCTGCTCTTCCAATACGCTGAAGAAGTCTTGTTGTGCTCTTTGGACTGCCCAAAAGGACTACTAGGTCTATGTAGCCTATGTCGATCCCAAGTTCGAGACTAGTGCTCGACACGACTACCCGTAGCTCTCCTCTCTTGAGCCTCTCTTCTACAGACAGTCTTAACTCTCTAGATATGCTGGAATGATGAGCTTCTATGCGGTCTAGGTCTTCAAGTCTTCCGTTAGAAAGAGCTTTCTTAAGTTTGAACACTACTCTCTCGGTAGCGCTTCTAGTGTTAGTGAAAACAAGAGTTGTCCTATGTGACTCGACGAGTTCCGCTAACTTCTTGTAAATAGATTCGTTTATCTCGTCTGGAAGACCTTCTACTATATCGACATCAGGAACCACTACACGGATGTCTATAGGCTTGGCAAATCTAGCATCAACTATCTCTACGCTACGAGGTCTCCCATCGTCGTCAAAACCTCCTAAGAACTGAGCTACTACCTCTAAAGGAGCTACAGTAGCTGAAAGCCCTATTCTCTGTAAGCCTCGACCAGTAGCGCTATGGACTAGCCACTCAAGCCTCTCAACAGCAAGCATGAGAAGAGCTCCTCTCTTGCTTGAAGCTAAGTCATGAATCTCGTCTATGATAACCCAACTGACTCTAGACAATTTCTCCCGAAACTTAGGAGCTACTAAGCTAATCGCAAAGCTTTCAGGAGTAGTTATGAGTATATGAGGTGGTTTTTTAACCATTTTCTGTTTCTCGCTTTGTGAAGTATCGCTTGTTCTGACCGCTATCCTTATTTCAGGAAGCTTGTACCCCATTTCTTCAGCTACAGCTTTTATCTCGCTCATAGGTTCAAACAAGTTTCTCTTAACGTCGTTATTCAGAGCTCTGAGAGGACTGACGTAAACAGCATAAACGTAGTCTTCTAGACTTTGGGTTTCTCCGAGAAAGAAGAGTTCATCGATTATTCCTAAAAAAGCCGCTAGAGTTTTCCCTGTTCCGGTAGGCGAAGAGATAAGCACATTCTTTCTAGACTTTATTAGCGGTATCGCTATCCTTTGAGGCTCTGTGAACTTTCCGTATTTACGTCTAAACCACTCTCTCACATACGGTCTTAGTGTAGAAGCTATCTCGTCGTCTGCTGACAAGGGCTACCCCCGCTAAAGCTTAGCCTGATCTCTTCAAGAAGTCCTAAGCTCTTAGAGTAGCCCGCAGTCTCTCTAATAACGCTTCTTTATAGCTATCTCTTTTTGTTTCCCGCTCGCTCACGTTTTCCAGCAGTTTAAGCTTCTCTTAGAACCAGTCTTCTCAAAACGCTGGCTATCAACGAAAAGCTGCGAACCGCCTTACAATACATTTCTCCTCATGATGAGGAAGTCCTAAGACCTCGATAGAGTTGCTAGACGACCCCACGCCCAAGGCATAGCCTCACTATTAAAACAGCCTCCTACTTCTCCGTTCCTAGTCAACGATATAACCCCTAAAGTATCCGGACCCCATCTCAATGTATGTTCGTTTATTACATCATGAAGTACCTTAGCTAAATCTCCGTAGATAGAGTAGAGAGTGCTTATTCTCAATGTAACCATAGACATGATTATGGTTTCTCCAATACCGGTAGCTGAAGAGGCTATGTGCTCCGTAGCGTGATAGCCTGCACCAGGTATCGGTGAATCTCCTACTCTTCCAGGTAGCTTAAGAGACACGCCGCCTGTGCTGGCAGCAGCAGCTAGACATCCGTTATCGTCTATACTTACTGCACCTACCGTATCGTAGCCTAACTTCTTAGCTGTCTCAACGTATGCTTTCACCCAATGATGATGTTGAGATTCTCTAAGAGTTCTCCATCTCTCTATGGCTTGAGGACTTGGACCTGAATGTCTTTCAAGACCTTTCTTTTGAGCAAGTTCGTCAGCCCAGTGCCCTACTATAAGCACATGTGGGGTTTCTCTGAGTACTATTTCAGCTAATCTTATCGGATTGCGTGGATATCTTACAGCAGCCACTCCTGCAGCTCTTCCTGAGCTAACCATAAGCCCTGCATCCATAGATAACCCTCCTGAGTAATCGAGAACGCTACCGATTCCGGCATTGAATATGCCTGAGTCCTCAAGATATGCGACAGCTTCAACAACCATATCGATACATCCTTTATGGGCTACACTGAGCCCAGCTTCTACTGCACCCTTTAGCTTCTCTACTGCTTTACTAATTTCTCTATCTTTCCAAGAACCTGCACCTCCGTGAACTGCGATTACTGCCATCTCTAATCCTCACCTCTCGGTCTTACCGGGGTTTATACTCGGATAAGGCTAATGAGGATATTGGTCTTAGGTTCTGAGAGTTGGCCCTGCCTGGAGCCTTAGTCTCCCAAAACGTAGAGAAAGCGAACAGCGACTCTATCCAGCCAGCCGGCATAGACTTGAGTTTGTGTGAAGTTCTAGAGTTCTTAGAGGCTGGCTCTCTAAGTGTCAACTCCAGGTCTATCCCTAAGGGGCGTCCAGTCTCGCTTCAAGACGATCGGTGGCGTTTGAAGCCAGGAGCTTATAGGATAAGGTTTTGTGAAGTAGTTAAGATCCCTGTAGACCAAGTGGCTCTCTGTTTTCCTCGAAGCACTCTCTTGAGAATGGGTGCCGACCTCAGATGTACTGTCTGGGACCCAGGCTATATGGGAAGAGGTGAAGGTTTGCTCGTAGTCTACAATCCTGAAGGAGTAGAGATTCAGAAAAGTTCTAGAGTAGCTCAACTAGTTTTCTTGAAGCTCTTAAGTCATCCTCATAAGTTATATGATGGAGCATATCAAGGAGAAAACCTAGGAACTGATATGAGTTCTATGAAGATATGACGTGAGAGTTCCAAGGCTTCGAGAAATCAAAGCAGAAGCAGCAACTAGAAACGCTAAGATCTCCAGTCTTCCTAACAACATAGCGATACATAAAGTAAGCTTGACCTCAAGAGGAGCACTTGCTCTAGCTATTCCAACGCTCAGTCCAGTTCCAGTTATAGCGCTCGCAGACTCAAACATAGCATCGATAAAGCTGATAGCTCCCTCAAACGCGATCCACAAGATGATAGCGAAGAGAGGAACACTGACTACGTATAGCGTTGCAGTAACGAGAGTTCTTCTCAGTATAGCGTCGTCAATTACATAAGAGCCTATTCTCTTTGGGCTCATGTAACCAGATGATTTAAGTGACGACTCTATCTCCCAAGAGACACTCCTAGCTATTATGACTATTCTCAGTATCTTAATCCCTCCAGCAGTAGAGAACGCACTACCGCCGATCAACATGGCTACAATCGTCAAGAATTTAAATGCCTCGTCGGTCTTTGAAACGTCAATTACTGTGAATCCGCTAGTCGTTAAGCCGGAAAGTACAGAGAAGATCAATGCTAATGGGTCTTCGAACCTCTCTCTGGCTATAGGGTCAGTTATCCAGAGAAGCAAAGTAAGTAAAGACATAATGACGCACATAACCGTTAAAGCCTTGAACTCCACGCTTCCCCAAAGCTTAATCCACTTGAATCTGACTATGTGATAGAGGTCTAAAAACGAAGTAGCTCCCAAAAACATCACCAAAAACACAGCCATGTGTACGAGTCGAGTATCGTAGAAACCTACGCTCTCGCTATGTGTTGAAAACCCTCCTGTAGCGATCCCCGTCATTGCGTGATGAACTGCATCGTAAAAGGTCATGCCAGCGAAGTACAGAATAGCTATCGACACAGCTGTGAAGATTACATAGATCAGAGAGAGTTCTTTTATCGCTACATATATGTTTGAAGATATCCGTTGGAACCTACCTTCAACGCTGTAGAGATGAGCTGCTGAGAGTCTGCGTCCAGCAAGCAGATAAGCGATTAGTGTTAAAACGCCTAGACCGCCGATCCATTGAGAAAGGCTTCTCCAAAACTTCAAACTAGTGGGTAGCTCGTCAGGAGTAGGTAAGTAGCTACCTAAGCTACTTTGTTCTCCTACGAATAAAGTTAGTCCTGTGGTTGTCCAACCCGAGACGCTTTCGAAAACAGCATCAATGTAATGTATACCCGAAGCCAGAGTTAGAGGTATTGCAGATATCAAAGGCGTCAAGATCCACAATAAGACCCCTACTAAAAACGCGTCTTCTCTGCTCAACTCAGGCTTCGGAAGTCTAAGTAACGAGAATGCTATCGCTAGCGAAGCTAGACCACACACTACAAACACTACAGATATATGAAGCTCTCTATGATCTCCTGCCAGAAAATAAGTCACTAATCCCGCTATTCCCGACAAGAGAACGTGAACTCCAACGACCAAAAAGCACATGCCTACGTATATGAGTTTAGAGAAGATCATTGCAGAGCTCACCATCGCTGGGCTACATCATTACTCAGAGTCGGTGGTCTCGATCATCGCTCCTCGCTGTTTGATCCGAGAAGAAGCTCTAATGACTATCTTTTTAACCTCGCAAACAGTAAGTCCTAGCTCGAGAAGAGCTTCTTCAAGCTCTTCATAATCTACGCTTTCGCCTTCTACAGTCACTTTAAAGCTCTTTGAATCGCTATCAGACTCTAATGACTCTATCTCTACTAGGTCTGTCTTTAAGATTTCTGAAAGCCTTTTAGCTATTTTTAAAATGTTCGATCTTCTGTGTCCGACAGCGATTACCTCTACGACAACTGTCAAGCGTCTCGCCCGAGTTTTATGAGAACCACAAGCTTATCTGCACTTTCTCAAACACAACTCTCTAGCCACGTTCTCCGCTAGCTCTCTAGAAACAACACGAGAAAGCGTTTCAGACACTACATCTCTAGCTTTCTCTAAGCTTAAGTCTCTAGGAGCCCAGCCTGTCAGCCACAAAAGAGAATCAAGATGAATAAGCGGTATGCCGCTAGTCTTCGAGACCAAAGACCAAGCTTTGGAAACAGCCTTCCGTTCTTTAAGCAGTGTTCTATAGCTATCGGCGTCTACAAGAAAGCTTGAGTATGAGATACAGGCTACTCTCAAGTCTACAGGAATCACATCTATTCCGCTGACCGTTGCAAAGTCTCCAGGTCTTCTCGTAGCGTAGTAGGCCATCTTTATTGCAAAGACTAGAGTCTTAGAGTCTTCTGGAACCCCAAGACTTTTAGCTAGGTCTTGAAGTATTTCTCCAGCTCTGGTGTAAATTATATCGTTATCGCTATATAGGACTTCAAGCAAAACTTTAGAATTCCTATACGCTTTCTCAATCCTCTTTATCTTCTCCTCTCTTTTAATACTAGCTCCTCGACTCGACTTAACGAACTCAATAACGTCATTCACAACATCGCTTAAGCTCTCTGGACTCCTTCGTTGCGACAAGAACTCAGCATAAGATCTCCACCACTCTTCTCCTCTTATAGACAACTTGTAGCTAACTAATGCCAAAAGTAGTGTGTACACAGGAGCCCAGGAGCCAGCTTTTTCTCTTATCGCTAAGACAGCTACTCTTTGAGGATCTAGGTCTTCTAGAGCTAGAACAGCCTCGAGACCTAGCTTTGAGAGAATTGCTCCTAGCTTTGAAGCTCTGTTCCGGAAGACTATGACTTCAACCATTAGCTTTCCTCCGCTATCCTTCCATAAGCCCATATACTCTGTGAATCTCTATCATTACTCTTTCAACTCCTTTCTTAATCCAAGTTCTATGAGGTTCTCTCAAGATAGGTAGAGAAGGTTTAGATAGGTTCGTCCTTAACTTAGAGAGCAAAGCCTCAACTAACTCCTTCTTTAAGCCATAGATGTAAATAGCGTGAACCGCTTCTTCTTCTCTCAAAAACTCTTCAAGTCCTGAAAGCCCTTGACAGCGAGCGAACGCCACAATGAAATATGACAGCTTGGTCACAGGAACCCTTTTGTATATACCCCTAGGACCTAGAGCTGTTACGTAATCGAAAACGCTTTTGTTATCCGGTAACGTCTTGAGCTCTACTCTCTTAAATCCGCGTCTTAGAGCCTCCTCTTTAAGCCATTGAAGTCTCTCTGTACTAGAGAGGCTGTTCTCTTTGCCTACGAGTTCTACGAAACCTTTAGCTATATCTGTATCGGGTAAGTAGAGGAGATTTTTGTATCTTACGTTGACCACTATAACGCTAGACCTCTCTTCTAAGATCTCAACTGCCTCCTTGTTGAGTTTAGACAGAAGAGCTAGCGGCATCACGTAAGGGAGTATGGCTATAAGAGCTTTCCTCTTTCCTACCACTTCTTCTAAGCTCTTGCTGAAACGCTCGTAGCGAGAGCCTTTAGAGTCTACAAGTTTATCGTATTCGTGTATTTCTAGACTGACGCTCTGAGAGCCTAAAGCTTCGGATATGGAGTTCAAGATAGGTACCTCGTCTATGCTTGCTTCAAATGTGCTCTTGACTAAAAGAGCAACTCTATCTCCGAGTTCTGGTTGGTCGTCAGACTCTCTTTCTAGCTCTACGGAGCCCCCTAATATCTCAGACCTGGTGTAGACGCTGTAAGCCAGGTCGATGCAAGCTTCTAGCGCCTCTCTGCCCAAAAGGCTACTCAACTTTTTTGTCACCTTTGCCTTCTGATCCCTTTTGGAGACTCTTCGTCTGAAGTCTCAAGCCTCTGACTCTTTCCGCCGTTTCGAGAACGATAAGCCAAGCTCTGATATTGTCGGGGTCTCCGTTAGAAAGAGCTTCGTAAGCCCTCCTTGCTGCATGAAGAGCCACTTTAGAGACTATATAGTCTATTTCTATCTCTTCTGCTTCGCTTTCGCTTGAAGCTATGAAGACTCTACCATGAAGAGGACAGACGATTTCTCCGCTCTTGGTCTTAAAGAGAGGATAGCCGTCTAGAGGACATGACTCGGCTAGCATCGTTGCTCCAGCTCTTAGCAGAGCAACCATCTTCTTCTGAATCTCTTCGTCTCGAGATCTCTCTCTCGCTTCGCTCACCTTCCTTCCCATTTCTCTCCTCTGTTGAAGGGCTTTAGCTTTAGTTTAAAGCTTGAACCTAATTCTCATCAGGTCCCAAGCTAAACGCGACGAGGGGAAAACTGTTCGAGCCTCTCTCTCTAAGAGTTTAGCCTCAAAGCCTCTATACCTTCCACTTACATGTGTTAAAACAAGTTCTCTAACCCCAGCTTCAAGAGCGATCTCTGCTGCGTCTACTGAGGAGCTATGGTATGAATCCAGAGCCTGTTTTCTCATCTGAGCAGAAAACGTCGACTCATGGATTAGCAGGTCGGACCCTTTTGCTAAATTAGCTACTTTTGAACACGGAGCTGTGTCTCCAGAATACGTAACCGAAAAAGATTTTGGAGCTTCAGAAGTCATCTCGTTGATCTTCACTTTCTTGTCTCCAAGCTCTACTTCACCTCTTTCTAAGAGTTCTTTAAGCCAAGGACCAGGTCTTAGCCCAAGAGCCTCTAGCTTAGTTACATCAACTCTAGTTCTCAAACTCCAAGTAAGTCTGAAAGCGTAAGACTCTACGCTGTGACAAGTAGGAGCCCAAGAGAGAGTGATGATATCGCCTCCTGCTGAGAGTAGTTCGAAAGAGCCTCTCTCTCTTATCGCTATCGTCCTAATATGAAAGCCGAGAGCAAGTTTAGATGTCCTAAGCCCTTCTTCTACAAACTCTATTACGTCCTCAGGACCGATTACTATTAGCTCTTTGCTCCTTTCTTGAAGAGTCATAGTTTGAATGAGACCAGCTAATCCGTTCACGTGATCCCCATGTCCGTGAGTTATCGCTACTGCATCAATCGATGTCGGCGAAACTCCAGCTTGCTGAAGCCTTATCTGACATCCTTCTCCTGCGTCGAGAAGTACGTAGAGACCTCTCCAGTCTCTTACTAATATACATGAAGTCAGTCTCTCCCAAGTAGGTAAGCTACCCCCTGTTCCCAACATTATAATCTCGACGTATCTAGCCAACTCTACGGCACTCTCGCTATAACGACCTCTCTGATGAGGCTTCTGTGAACAAATAAGTGCAATCTTTTAAGCAAGATGAGTCCCGCCTTCTCAGCTATAAGCCAAGGTTTAGACTCGTAAGGTCCTAAATAAACTATGTGAGCCTCGCTTTTAAGCATACGTAGAGACTCCCGTAAGAACTTTTCTATCAAACTGTCATACCTTTCTCCTCGTGTTGAGCTAGACCTCCCATAAGGAGGGTCTGTGGCTATAGCGTCAATAGAGTTGTTGGGCAAAGGCATGACTCTAGCGTCTCCTCTAACTACCTTGACGCATTCGTCTGTTCCAGAACGTTCTGAGTTATCTCGTGAAGCTTCACACATAGACTTGTCCAGGTCTAAACAGATAGCTCGATTAGCTCCTATACCACAAGCCTCTATGGCTAAGTTGCCGGTTCCGCAGAAGGGGTCTAGAAAAATTCCTCCTCTTCGAAGTCTAGCTATGTTCACTAAAGCTCTTGAAAGTCTAGGGTCCATAGCTCCTGTCACGGTCTTTGCTCTTGGTCTTACTGTTTTCGAAAACTTAAGCTTCACTAAAGGGATCCCTACCGCTACAAGACCTTCGCTGACTATGACTCTAACGATCTCTCTCTTCTTATCGCTTGTTGTCCAGAAGGTCTTCATGAAGTTGGACAGAAAATCTTTTCCACATCCCTTAATGCTCTTGACCGTTAGAACCGGGTTCTCGATATCGACTTCGGCCAGCGCTTTTTTTATTATCTTTTCAGCGTCAGCTACACTTCCATAAGATAAAAGCTCTCCGTACTCCAACATGTATGCTGATCTTGAGAACATCCTCTGAAGGTCTTCAACTTCAGCTTCAAACAACACAAGACCTTCGGCCTCAGCTATCACTTTAGCGTGAGGAGCTTCAATTTCGAAAAGAGCTCGAAGTTCTTCGCGAGAGAGAGACGGACACTCTAAAGAATAAACCACGTAGAACTTCTTCACTGAAAGAGGCACCTCTTCAAAGTCTCAGCCACGAGTTCGCTTATGTCTAGATAGGACACAAGGTCGTTTTGAACTGGAGCCACAGTATTTGAGGCTATTACCTTAGATACGCCTGCTCTTCTCAATAGCTCTATGGACCCAGGTAAGTTGAGAAAGTGAGCTACCAGTATGTTGACTCTCTTCGCTCCTTTACTGAGTAGAGTTCTAGAGGCTTCAGCTATGGTAGAGCCTGTGCTCACCATATCGTCTACTATGAACACCTCCTTTCCTGAGAGGTCTAGCGAGAAGTGTGCCTCTATCCTAACCTCTCCAGTGATTCTGTCTCTAGTCTTAGAGAGTTGTACGAGCTGAGCTCCTGTAGCTGAGGCAACGCTAGAAGCTCTCTTCAGACCTCCTGCATCAGGAGCTACGACAACACTAGAAGACTTTACGCCTGCTACCTCAGCCATGTGTGGAAGCGGATGGACGTTCAGAAGCTCTCCAGGAAAGTGTTCTTTAAGTAGCTCGCTATGAACCTCTATACTCACAAGCTTCTTAACGCCGACCGAATAAATGGCTTTTAAGACCGCTCTAGAACTTACCGCTTCTCCTTTGAGAAACTGTTTGTCCTGTCTAGCGTAGGGTAAATATGGGATGTAGAGAACGACCTCTTCTGCTCCTGAGCTATAGAAAGCTTCGCTCGCTAGCAAGGATTCGATGAGACAAACGTCCTGTCTCGGAGGACTACAGTCAATTACAGCTACGATCTTAGAGTTAGCGACATTGTCTTCAGCTCTGAGATAGAGTTCTCCATCTGGGAACCTTTTATGAAATATATTGATATAGTCAAAGCCTGCGACCTGTGCTATGTTTAACGCTAAACTTTTCGCGTGTTCTGTCACCACTCCGACTATCTTAACGACCAACGCTACCGCCGAGAGCAGAATTTAAGAGAGAGCTTAAGCGTTCTGAAGAAGAGGGTGAAGTCTCTCGAAGCTAAACCTCGTTATGCTTGGTCTCTCCTCAATAGAGTCGATTCCCATCTTTCACTTCATGCCTGGCTCGAGGGTGTTTAGAGTCGTCCTAAGACCGTACTCTTCGCTTCCTCTGGAATGCGACTTAGAAGAGTTAGAGGTCTGTGAATGGGCTAAAGGACCTGAAGTCTACCCTGGGGTCTCTATAAGAATCTCTCAACTAGTCTCACTGGCTTCTAGATGGTATCACGACCTGGTCTTCTTAGACGGAATCGAGCCGCTTGCTGAAGTTCGTGAGACTTTTTCGGAGAATCTCTTCAAACGTCCTCTTTGTGCACGCACACAGGGATTAGTCGATGTGAAGATCCCTCGCTGGCTGAGCTGTTTACTGATCGAAGATATGAGTCTAATAGGAGGCCCTTCTCTAGATAAGAGAATTGTGGAACTCTTAGAATTATGTAAGTCCTCAAACATTCATGTGGAAGTCGTTCTCTACGCGAAAAGTCTCGAAGGCGTTAAGAGTTCTATTAACTTCGAATTAGCGACTAGGTTTAAGATACCCTTCCACATAGTTTTCGTGAAGCCAAGCATTGAAAGTCTTAGAAAGGTCTACGAAGAGTTTCGAAAAGCTAACCCGTTTATCTACATCCACTCCGAACCATTTTACGAACTGGACACCTACTGTGAAGTTTGTGGAACTCTTTTAGCTCAGAGGTCTCGCTATTCGCTCATATCGATAGTTGAAGGCAACGCTTGTCCTAAATGTGGAAGCGGACTTCCATTTAAAGAAAAGCGAGAAACAAGCTGGAAGAAGGGGGTAATCAAAGCTTTGAGAGGAAGACCTCTGTGGTTTAACGTTCTAGCTCTCAGACTTGTAGATGAGACCCCAAAGTCTGAAGAGTCGAAACTAGATTAAGGATATACTACCTAGCTCAACAAAAAAATATTTAGCCTGTAGAACTGTGAAAGCTTGGACGCAAAAAGGATATGTTTGAGGTGTAATTAGTGAGGTTCTGTCCTAAGTGCGGTAGCATAATGGCTCCTTTGAAGAAAGATAATGTTGAAATTATGAAATGTTCGAACTGTGGATACGAGTTGCCGATAACGGATAAAGATAAGGTAGAGATGAAAACAGTAAGTAAAGGAGAGCCTAAAGTCCTCACTACAAAAACAGTAAGTAAAAGCACTACCTCTCCAGAAGAGAGAAAAGAAGAACTAGAACAAGCCAAAGACTCGTACTATGAGATAGTTTTAGAAAACATAGGCGAGTACGGAGAGTAACCTCAGACCCTTTTCTTTATCTTCTACTTCATAAATCTCTTGAACGCTGTGAAGCGTTTTATAAAGGCTAGAGAGATGTCCACGTAATAAATCTAGCTGAAGCTCTATATTAAAGGTGTTAGAGCTGGAATCTCGAATCACGCTTCCACCAAGCGGATGGGGGATTTCTTGTATAATTCAAGACAGTGGTCGTATAGCTAGCATCGATGCTGGAGTCTATCACTCCTGTGTAGAAAAAGCTGTGCAGAGCTGTCCTCTAACTAGAGTCCTTCCTGACATTCACATTCAAGCATCGATTAATCCTCTTTACGCTCCTCTTTTCCTCTTAGCGTCTAAAGGCGAGATAAGCAGATGCGTTTTAGCTACGCCCTTGGCTAGCCTCGAGTGCAAAAGCTTTCTGATCAAAGCTCTAGCTTTTCTTTCGTTAGCGTCTCCACACGTTCTCGACATGACGTTAAAGAGCTTAGTTGAGAGATGTTCTAGCATCAGCTTGGCGTCTGCAGGGTCCTCTATATCGTTTTCCAAAATCTTGCTCTCAGTGCTTTGGCCTCCTCCTTCAGAACTCTTAGGAGAGTTTTGTAAAAGAGTTGAGACGTTCCTAAACAAAGTCCTTGAAAGATTTCTCGGAAAAAACGAGTGTAGAGAAGATTACAAGAACAGAGAAGAGACCGTAGCCAAATTTTTCGAACAGATAGCTGAAAAATCGAGACCTCTTGGAGCTCTTGATGAACAATGGAGATACTCTTCAGTCGAAAGACTAAATCAGCTTTTTTTAGAGTCTTCAGAAGTCGACATCATCGATATCACTTCATTTATGCCGAAGCCCGTCCTTTCGCTAAAGGGGGTTTTCGGAGAGCTACTTAATATCGTTAATTCTCTAACGTCTCTTAGCATATTAGTAGAGCCTCTTAGCGATGCATATGTAGAGATAGAAATCAGAAGAGACTTCCAGAAGTACTCTCAACTAAGCATATATAAACCCTTAAGAGTGAACAGGAAGTCTCCGGTCTTGCTAATTCTCGGACCTTTAGGTCCTAAAGTCACTGATGCGGTGCTATCCAAAATGGTAGAAACAGGAGTCAAGAGAGTT
>JAWBBK010000001.1:453853-476399 GCA_038824665.1 Acidilobaceae archaeon
CTTACAGCTCCTCTTCACGGTTGTATTTGGACCTCAGACATAGCGAGACTAAAACCTATCGTCGTAGCAGTAGGTAAGTGCAAGATGCACTCCTTCATCAAGGACGCTAAATCTATGACTAGATACTATAGAGTATCGTCTAGAGAAGTAGCTGTGGGAAGCCATAATACTCAAGTCCTATTGAGCCTGTTCTAGATTTGTAGAAACTCGAGCGAGCGGTTAAATATTACCTAAAAATGTGATCGTTCAGAAATTGAAAATAAATAATTTTAAAGCTGTCTTAAAAAGTGTTTAAAAGGTGAAAGACTAGTGAGTTTAAAGGAGATAGAAGAGACAATAAATGATCTCTGCAATGCGTTACCGAGAAGCGTCGTCACGACACTTCTGCGAGGTCTTCGAAGAGCAAAAGAGCGAAGAGATCCAGCTCTGATCTACCATTATCTCTCTTTTCACTCCCGTAGCTATTTGGGAATGAACCTACTGTATAAGTCGGAACCCTTTCACAAGGTGTATCCTAACGCTCTGAGAATCCCACTGCCCGAACCTCCTAAGAAAAGCGGTGTCGACTTGTTCACAGCTATTGAGTCAAGAAGGAGCAGACGATCGTTTTCCAGCGACCCTTTGAGCCTTGAAGAGGTCTCAGCTCTACTCTATTATACGGCAGGCATAACTGCTAAAACCAAATGGGGCGAACTTCTCAGAGCTTATCCTAGCGCAGGAAACCTGCAGCCTGTAGAACTCTACTTGGCTGTTTCAAGAGTTGAAAATCTAGAAAAAGGATTGTATCACTACAACCCTAGCGAGCACAGTCTGGAGATGCTAGAAGTCGGAGACTTCTCTGCACCTCTTACTGTAGCGGCTCTTGACCAAGTGTTTATAGAGAGAGCTCCCCTCAACTTAATAGTGACAGCTGTTTATAGAAGGACCGCTCAAAGATATGGACTAAGAGCTTATCGTTATGTACTTCTAGACTCAGCCATGGCTTCAGAACACATATATCTCATAGCTGAAGCTCTGAACTTGGCTACTGTCGCTGTAGGCGCCTTCTATGATGATGATATATGTAGAATCTTGCGTATAGATTGTGAAGAGGAAATTCCTGTGCTATTGTTCCCTGTAGGTAGAAGGAAAGACTAAAAGTCTGAGTTCGCCAAGCGTTGAACATCTAGACATTCGGTTAGAGCTTCGGAACAGCCCCTAAAGTCCACTAGCTCTAAGACTGCTTCTAGCACACCTGCTCCTCCAGACTTCCTCACGACCTTAGCTGACGCTCTTTTAGCGAGATCGGAAGCGTCGGAAAGAGTGATCGAAAGTCTCGCTTTAGCTAACATAGTCGTGTCGTTATCGCCGTCTCCTATAGCTAAAACGTCGTCCCATCTCAGGTTTAGTTTCTCAAGAACAGCGTTCACTCCTTTTTCTTTACCACCTTCAGCTGGATAAACGTGTAGAGCATAGCCAGACCACGTAGCTTTGAAGCCATGCTCCGATACTATTGTCTTGGCTTTCGACAGCGCTATCTCAAAGTTCTTCTCGGGAGGGTAGAAAGCTATGTCGTAGACTCTAAACCTGTTCTGCCACGCTTCTCTAAAACCTAGTGCCAGTAGCTCTTCTATTAGCTGACGTGGAGGTCTCGACCTACATATATGTAACTCTTCTGTTTCTAAAAGAGCAAGACAACCGTTTTCACCAATAGCGATATCTGCTCCTAAATACGTAGAGAGACCAGCTACAACCGGCAGAGAGTTGCCAGAAACCAAAGAAACCCTAACGCCTAAACACTTCAACACACGAAGAGCTACTACCGCTTCAAGAGAAAACTGGAGACTTCCACGCCTTTCGGTCAAGGTACCGTCGACGTCTATAGCTGCAAACTTGATCGGTAGACGTTCTCTGTTCTTCTGTTGCACGACCAAATCACAACGCCCCAAGATAGGAAGACTACCGCTAATTAAAGTCTATCCTTGTTATATCTTGAGCTAGAACTATAGTTAAAGGAATTTATAAGAAGAGCAGTATGCATTTAGTCTAGCCTCTCGGTGGTCTAGAAGTGAGGGTTCCTTATCTTCTTTTCATAGAATGGGACACACCAACTCACGGTCACGTGAAAGTGCTTGCAAAAATAATCGAGTATAGAGTTTCTAAATATCAAGAAATAATTGTAGCTGAGACTAAAGAGTTCGGAAGATTATTAATATTGGACGGCAAGACTCAGTCTTCAGAAGTTGATGAATTCATATATCATGAGTCTCTAACTCATCCAGCGATGATACTCCATGGAAACCCTAAGAATGTTTTGATCTTAGGTGGTGGAGAAGGAGCTACAGCACGCGAAGTGCTTAAGTATAAGAGCGTGAAGAGAGTAGTAATGGTTGACATAGATGAAGAAGTGGTTAGAGTCTCTCGAGAACACTTAGAATTTATGAACAAAGGGGTTTTTGATAACCCTAGGCTCGAGCTGAAGATTGGAGACGCTCTAGACTACGTCTACTCAACTAACGAAAAGTTCGATGTTGTGATAGCCGACCTCTCTGATCCTATAGAAGCTGGTCCATCTTATAAACTATATACAAAAGAGTTTTATGAAAGACTGAGCGAGATCCTCGAAGAAGGAGGAGTGTTCGTAACCCAAGCGACGAGCCCTATAGGCTCTCCCAAAGTGCACGCTGTCATCTACAACACTATCAGAAGCGTCTTCAGATATGCCTCCTACTATCATGTGTTCGTTCCTAGCTTCGAGACACTTTGGGGCTTTGTCATAGCGTCAAACAGCAAAGACCCTGCGTCTCTCGAACCCGAAATTGTAGATAAAACGCTCAGAGAGCTGAACATAGAGACCAGGTTTTACGACTCGAAAGCACACAGACACATGTTCAGCGTATCTAAGTATTTAAGAACTCTAATAGAATCAGAGAAGTCTGTAGCGGTTATGGACAATCCGGTTTTCATGCCTGCTTAGCCTAACCCTGTCACTCAAAAGATATTTACTCTTAAGGTAGTGCTGTACAAAGGAGATAGCTTTTGGAGCTATCTCACCTTCTAGCTTTGATGGTTGTTTATGCCTCAATTGATTCAATAAACTTATGTGCAATCTCTACGACCGCTGTCTTAGCGCTTTACTCATCTACGCTTATGCCTAGCGGGATTCGAAAACTAGCTTTGCCTGCCTTTTTCATCTGCGGAGTTTACTTAGGTTATGTGCTTGTCGGTCTGGCTCTTAGCTTTGTGCTCGTGTATTACAAAGTCTTACTGACATTAGTCGTAGGTCTTGCCGTGATCCTCTTGATTTTAGACATTAGAGAAGCTTTGAAAAAAGAAACAGTCGCCTGTAAGATAGGTGAATGTCTGCCCGCTTGGATCCAAAGGCTTCCAATGTCTTTGCTCAACTTAGGAGCCTTCATTTATGGAGTCGTTGTTTCTTGGAGCTTCATGTTATGTTCTGCTGCTCCTTATCTTATCTTTTTAAGCATGCTCTCTCAATATATGAGTTCTTGGGAACTCCGAGCTTTAATTATAGCTTTATATTGTCTTATAATAATTGCACCCCTAATAATTGTCGCATCTCTTCCTGTTGTTTTAACTGAATACATCTCTATCAACTTGAGGACGCTTCTCTTAGCGAGATCGCTTCTGCTTTCTATAGTGGCGCTTCTCGGAGTCTATTACCTCTTCATGACCTCTCCTTCATGAGTTAACCCCTACAGAGATATCTTTAAAACTCTCAGACCTTCTGCCGAGGTCAGGATCGGAGTAATGCTTAGAGCGTTATTGTCAATTGTTCTCTTAACTCTAGCTATAACGCCTACTGGAGCTTTCGCTCCTGGTCCGCTTTCCGCTACGGCTTTAGCTTCAGGAGCTAGCTTAGGAGCGATAGGAGGACTCATCATAGCTTTAGGTCATGCTCTCTTCGAACTGCCTTACGTGATAGCTCTCTACAAGGCTTTAGGAAAAGTGGAAAGAAGCGTGAAGAAGTTCAAGCCCTTCATGACTTTCATAGCCGCGTTCTTCATGCTCTACTTCGCCTACCTACTATTCTCTAGCGCATATGATGTTTACTCTAAGGGATCTATCGAAACCAATAGCGATATTAGGAGCTTCGGATATCTCGATGCTCTAGTAGCTGGGCTTGCTTTAACTGGATTCAACGCACACTTCCTTCTCTGGTGGATTACCGTAGGCTTTCCTCTGATAGCGGAAGCTCGTAGACTAGGTTATGTTGGTCTTACCGTTATGTATTCAGTCCACGTATCGATGGATTTCTTCTGGCTAGCTCTGCTAGCCGTTGCTGGAGCTATGGCCAAATCTCTAGATTATAGACTCTACGCAACCTTATTAGTAGCTCTAGCGATTTTTCTTGTATTCTTCGTACTCAGAACTATATTCAGCGAGATGAGAGTCTTACGAGAAGGAGAAAAGCGTGGCTAAAGACCTTTCAGTATGTCGCGATAGTAGTTGAAGTAAGTTGAAGTAAATAGAGTGTTTTCTCATAGTGTCTATGTATTTCCTTTTATCATATTCTACTGTCACCTTTGAGTCCGCTTTTGTAATAGGTTTCGAGAACTTCTTCTGAACCTCTTCTCTATAATAGTCTTGAAGTACGTTAAACGCACAAAACGGTATCGGTCTGCCGCCAGGTAGAGCGTAATGAATGTTACATTTCTTAACTCTCTCCACGTCGTAGTTATAGATGTCCATAAAGCGTATTGCTCCCAACGAGCAGACTGTTTCTCAAGAACTCCTTAACGGCATCTATGTTAGCTTTCAGCATAAATTTGATAAGGAGATTAACGGGTCTCACATCCTTCGACAGTCTGTCTATGTCAGCGAACTTTCTGATGCTATTGACGAGCTTTACTTTATCTAGAACTGTAGCCTTTCCTCTTTTCTCAATATCTTTTCTTAGCTCATCTACGTACTCCAAAAACCCTTCTACGTCAAATAAGTCTCGTAGTCTCCGAAGTACAGTCCTCTTATGTACCGTGATTGGGACATTTCTTTCTAATGTAGAGTCTTCTTTCTCGTCCAATTATAAGAGCTGGGACGAGCCGATAGCAGTCTGGACATAAGCTTGTGGTCACTTTAATAAGTTTCTCCTCCTCTCTTAAAAGAGCTAAAGCATCGTTGTCTGAAGCCTTAGTTTTAGGAGCTTTTCTACTGACGGTTCTAGACCCTAGCCATGTGAGGAATCCTTCTTAATTAACTCAATAGTTGTTGAAAGGTTTAAAGATTTAACGCTAAAGACGTGTTGAAGCTATACTTCTGCAAACAGTCGCACTAGACTTTATCCGTGCTCGCTTGAAGCTCTTGATTTAAGTTCGGTCAAGTATAAACATAGGTCATTTACCAAAGCCTCAATGTTGTTGTAGACCAGTATGGGAGAGAGCTTTCTGTAATCTAAATGAGGAGCTAAAGACTCTAGCCTATCGCTATCCATCCCGCTCTTTAAGAGAAAGACTGGCTTACTTTCAGTATAGGCGGTCACAACTTCTTGAATGACTCCTGCTCCACCTCCTAGAGCCACTAAAACGTCGCTACTTCTGGCTAAGATCACGCTTCTCGCTCTGTAGCTAGTACCTGATCTGATGACTATTGCCTTCTCTGGAAAATCTACGTCTTCTTTCTCAACAGGTGGAAGAATAACTACTGTGAGTCCCCAGGATAGAGCTTCGTCTACAACGACCTTCATGAGTCCCCAATATCCACCTAAAACGAGAGCTACGTTATCGCTACACTTCTTAGCTAGAAGAGCAACGAATCTACGCGAAGTTTTCTCTAAGTCTTCTCCATAGCTTCCGCTATGAGCCGCAACGCCGACTAACTTCATGGCTTTAACCACTTATTCACTTATAGGCGCAATGAATATCGTTGTCTTCTCTCCAGCAGGCAAATCGAACGTAACTTTAGCTGGGTAGTTAGTAGCGAACTCTAACTTAACGACCTCTGCCGCTCCAGCAGGCTTTACGGCTATGTCTATAGAGGACCTGGAGTAAAGAGATTCCGCTGACTCTTCGACGTCTAACTCAAGAAGAGGGTCTCCAGGTTTCAGCGTCCACTCATAAGACTTCCCTTCGCCTCTAGCTATAACCTTAACCTCTCCTGGAGCTGCTCTCACAGCTAAGGTATCGCCAACTACTTTAACGTCTTGAGAGAGTAGCTTGAAGTCTTTTGAGTTCATGGAAAACCTAGCAGTCGCATTAAGCCTAAGCTCTTTATAGTCTGCTCCGCTCGTTGAAAGAATAGGTATCTCAAACGTTCTTCTCATTCCCGTCTTCCTATCTACAAGAGTCGACATGATTACGTTCGCGTCTTCAGTCATCTCTAACTCTAGGACGTCGTTTCTTCCTGCTCTTTTAGCTATTCTGTGAAGGTCTTCGGTCTTTATCAGAAGTCTCATGGGGCTTGTTACCTCGAAAGCTTCTAGAGAGAGAGGCGGTATGGAGACTACTGCCATTAATGTCTTATCTGGACTCATCATCCAAAGCGTTAATCCGTCTTCTGAGACCATTACGTTACACTCATCGCTTATTTTCGACAAAGCGTACGTAACATATTTGAACTTAGAAGCCTTAGGATAAGCCAGTCTGAACAGCAACTCTAGTCTCCGCTCCAATCAGCTTCCTTCCAGCTTAAAAAGGTGTTGAACGCTTTTCTAGAACTTCATGAGATCATAGAAGAGCTTTTCTCTATATTCAAAATCTTGGAGAGGTGTTTGAGGGTAGCCGTCATAGGAGCGGGGTTCTCTGGACTCGTGTTTGCAGTAAAGCTGGCTGAGATAGGACTCAACGTAGTCGTGTATGAAGAGCATGAAAGCGTGGGAATCCCTACCCACTGCACGGGGCTCGTGTCTTCGAAGACCGTGAAGCTCATCGGAAACCCCGCACAAAATTGTATAGAGAGAATATATGATTCTTTAGAACTAATTGGCAAGAGGTCTAAAGTCACTATTGTCGTCAAAGAAGGGATCGTCAAACTAGACAGAGTAGCTTTAGAGAAAGAGCTTTTGCGAAAAGCTGAGAAGATAGGAGTTGAGACAGAACTAGGAGTAAGGGTTGAACGAGTTACTCCTGAAGGAGAAGTCAAAGCGAAAGGGTTCTCTAAGAGTTACGATGTTGTAGTGTTGGCTGAAGGATACAGAGGAGAACTCAAGAGAACTCTTGGACTTGATTTCGAATCTAAGACGGTTTACGGAGTGAACAGAGATTATCCAGCCTCATCTGATGGAAAAGCCATCGAGGTGTATTTAGGTGAGAGGTTTCCTTACGGCTTTTTCGCCTGGCGTCTCTATAGAGATAGAGAAATCACTTTAGGTCTTGGAGCTCCTACGAAAAGAGCTGCCGCAAAGCTACTAGAAAAGCTAGAGAAAACCTTTAATCTAAAGAGTTCTAAGAGGTCCTATGGAGGCATCATAGTCCTAGGGCCTCCAGCAAAGAGGTTCAGGAATAACAGGGTCGTGATCGTAGGCGATGCTGCTGCGTTAAACAAGCCACTTACAGGAGGAGGGCTTTATCCAAACGCTCTAGCTGCTGAAATATCGAAACGTCTCATAGCTATAGGGGAAGACCCTCTTAAAGCTCTTCAAACATCTCTTGAAAGCGTAGCTCACAAACTTAGAAGAGTCACCCCTATAGCTAGAGTCGTTCAGAGCTGTCCTCTATTAGTTGAAGAAGTTTTAGATGTTCTCTCAAGCACATTAAGAGGCGATCCCATAGAGCTAGATTATGACAACCATCTAGAAGACTTGCTCCGTATTGTAGCGACAGTGTTGAGGAGTCCTAGAACAGCACGCTTACTAAGTCCTAACGTACTGAAGTCTCTGTTTTCGTGCTTTAAGCTATAAATCTGAAGTTGTTCGTCGGGCTCGAACGGTTCATGAACTCCTCATTGTTTCAGCCAACCCAGCGACTCTCATCGCCTTCGATCTAACAATTGGCTTAATGCTTATAAGTCTCCACAGAGAAGACGCTAGAAACCAGTTAGTCTAGAGTGGGTGAGACTCCATGTTAAGAAGATTAGTTATCTTAGCCCTCATAGCTATCATCTTGACCGGCGTTTTCACTCCCAAAATATTCGCCCAAAAGCCTACAGCAGAGGAGACAGGACTCGTCCTCGTTAGCTTCGAAGAAGGAGTGGATTTCATGACAGAGGCTGCAAAGTACTCAATCGCATATGAAATCAAATGGTACGGAACAGATGGTTTAGCCTTAAGCACTAAGCTCCTTGAAAGCGCTACCGCGAGAGACTTAGCGATCAAAACAAATTTCAGAGCCACTATAGCTCTGAGCTTAGAGAACTTAGAGCTCGTGAGAAAAGTATACTGGGAAGTTAAAGATAGAGTAGGTTATGCTCCGGAAAGCTATTCGTTCAACACCTATGACGCAGTTTGGGTTATAGGTCTTGCTGTAGTAGCTGCAGGAGGAGCTACAGATGCTGAAGTGAGTACTATAGCTGAACTCATTCCGAAAATAGTTGAGATCTACTACGGAGCTTCAGGCAAAATAGTTCTCGACGAAAACGGGGATAGAGTCGGTAGTGATTACGGTATATTCGGAATTGTTGAAAAAGAAGGTAACTATATGTGGGTTCTAAAAGAAATGTGGAGCATGGAGAGAGACAGCATCACGAAATATGAAACAGACCCGCTAACTACGAGACCCACAGGAAGCCCAATGCCTACTGTAGACGTAGCGAAGCTGAGACAACTCGTGGTCAAAGAGCCTCCAGCTGTAGTCACTGTGACTATAGGTGCACTTTATCCGCTGACTGGAGGTTTAGCGTCGTTCGGTAGAACTAACGTTGAAGCTCTTAAAATTGCCATAGAAGACTTGAACAAATGGTTAGAAGCTAACGGCTTCAAGTTCAGGTTTAGTTATGAAATTAGAGATACAGCAACAAGCCCTGAAGTCGCTCTCGATAGATTTAGAGAGCTCTACGCTAGAGGTATAAGAGTCTTCGTAGGCCCTATGGCTAGCAGAGAGCTAGCGAAGATAAGAGATGAGATATTAGGAGGGAGCAGAGCTGTCGTTATAAGCCCTTCGAGCACCTCGCCGCTCCTCAAAACTAAAGACACGATATTCAGATTCCCGCCACCTGACGACTATCAGTGTTTAGCTATAGCTAGAATGATAAAGAATGATGGAGTTAAACAAATCGTTATAGTCTATCTGAACGACGATTGGGGTAGAATGCTTGCAGACTACACCAAGAGAAGAGCTGAAGAGCTAGGTATAACGGTTCTCGGGATGTATGCCTACGATCCGAATAACCCAGGGTTCCCATCTCTAGCAGAGACTGTGTTTAAGACTATTGAAGCCAATGTAGCTGGACCTGGCGTCTCACCGGCTATCATAGTAGCTCTAGTAGTAATCGTAGCAATCGTGATCGTTGGAGGATATCTAGTACTCAAGAAAAGAAAATAATGTCTACAACAAAAAAGCTTCAAAACCTCCTAAACACCTCACTAATTTTTTAAGCTCTCTATTAATAGTGGAGTTGAAGCACGATTCTACGAAGGTCTTGAGGTGACAATAACGAGGTGGACGCGCTACTAGAAGTAAAAAACATATGGAAAAGCTTTGGAGCCTTAGTAGCACTCAAAGGAGTATCTCTTAGAGTTCCTAAAGGAAAGATAACTTTGCTCATTGGACCTAACGGAAGCGGTAAGAGCACGTTGCTAAATATAATAAGCGGACTCTTAGAACCTGATGAAGGTAAGGTGATATTTGAAGGCGTTGATATCACGAAGCTACCTTCTCACGAAAGGCATAGATTAGGTCTCGTCAGAGGCTTTCAGATCCCTAGACTCATGCGGAACCTGTTGGTTGATGAAAACGTAGCTTTAGGAAGAGCGGACAACCCAGGAGAGAGTCTCACTCGCGCCGTTATAGAGGCCTTCTGGCTGGAGTTTGAGTCTAAAACTATAAGCGAAGCCAACAAGACTCTAGACTCTCTAGCGCTTAGTCAAGCTAAAGGGAAAAAGCCTGGAGAATTAAGCGGAGGTCAGATGAAGCTCTTAGACTTAGCGAGAGTCATGATGGCTAAGAACGTGAAACTAGTTCTTCTCGACGAGCCTACAGCAGGAGTTAATCCTGTTTTAGCTCACGAGATCTTCAAAGTCCTCAAGAAGTTAGCGACAGAAGGAGGACTCACGTTTCTCGTAGTAGAACACAGATTAGATATAGCCGTAGACTACGCTGATTACGCCTATGCGCTACATCTAGGCGAAGTAATAGCTGAAGGTGATCCACACGAAGTTTTAAAGAATCCAAAAGTAATTGCAAGCTACCTCGGTGAGTAGCTATGGTTTTAAGCGTAGAGTCTCTAAACGCTGGCTATGGAAAGCTTCAGATACTCTTCGACGTATCGTTTTCAGCTAAAAGAAAGGAGATAGTAGCTATAATTGGACCTAACGGAAGCGGTAAGAGCACGCTTCTCAAAGCTATATTTGGAATAGCCAACGTATATTCCGGAAGAATTCTATATCATGGAAACGACATAACTAAGATGCCTCCTCACGAGAAAGCGAGAATAGGGTTAGCCTATATGCCACAAACTGATAACGTGTTTTTAAACTTAACTGTGATAGAGAACTTAAAGATAGCCTCTTACACTATTAACGAAGAAGATGCTGAAAGCAGAACTAAAGAGGTTCTAGAGTTCTTTCCGTTCCTCAAGAAAAAATTAGACATAAGAGCTAGCGCTCTAAGCGGAGGAGAGAGACAAATGCTAGGTATCGCTATGATCTTGATCAGAGACCCGAGCGTAGTGATGCTTGACGAACCTACAGCGGGCATCGCACCAGTTATAGCAAAACAGATGGCCACATATATATCTCGGCTTAGAGACGAGTTCGATAAGACAGTTCTATTGGTAGAACAGAACGCTAGACTAGCTCTAAACATAGCTGACTCTGCTCTGCTATTAGTTAGCGGCAAAGTAGTCTATTTCGGAAGCGCAGAAGACCTAGCTAAAGACCCCGAGCTGGGCTCTAAATACGTGGGGCTAGCGCGTTGATCGATGCCTTAGTTCTAGCGATCCCTTCTATTCAATATCTCCTTGCAGGACTCGCTTTTGCATCAAGTATTGCTTTACTCTCAGCTATGATGACTTTAGTGTACTTAGTGACTAGAGTTCCTAACTTCGCACAAGGAACTCTAGTAATCAGTGGAGTGCTTGTCACAGTTTATTTGATAGATAGAGTATTTTACACCCATCTAGGAAGTCCTTTCTATCTTCTTTTGTACTTAGTAGCTCCCGTAATCTCGGGAGTCTTTGTAGCTCTGATGGCCTTTTGTGAGTATCTCTTCGTGATCAGACCTCTAAGAAGTAAGGGAATAGGTGACATAGGCATCATGATATCAACTCTAGCTTTTGACGCGATCCTAGCCGGATCGTTAGCTATAGTCACACTAGTGGTCCCAGGTGTTTACATCAAGAAGCTGATCAACATAGACCTCAGATCTCTCGATGTGCTTTTGAACACTCCTCTAGGACGATTTTACTTAAGCGATCTTCTGGTGCCTCTTATCAGCCTCGTTCTAGTCGCTCTAATGCATTACGTGTTATATAAGACCAAGTTCGGAATAGCTCTGAGAGCTTCTATAGAGAACCCAAACTTGGCTAAAGTTTTAGGCATTAACGTCGATAAGACCTATGCAATAGCTTGGCTCCTCGCAGGATTTCTCAGCGGCGCTATTGGAAGCCTCATAGGTTTTCAGCTTTCAAGTAATTACGGAGGGATCAACCCTACAGGAACTCAATATCTCTTCTTGATATCGATATTTGCCGGCAGCGTGCTAGGAGGTATGAGCTCTATATACCTGTCGATGCTAGGAGGCTTTATCATAGGGGTTACTGAAAGCATTTTCGTTACTACTTTAAACAACGTGTTCATGTTCGGACTGAACGTAAACCTTCAGCTACACGCGCTTAAGGGACTCTTCAGCTTCTTAATCATAATGATCGTGCTCCTAGCCGCTCCTCAAGGACTCGCCTCAATAAATTGGGAGAGGCTTTTGGGTCTAAGAAGCAAAGGTGAGGTCGTTCATGAAAGCACTGGTGAGAGAACGTAAAGACGTACTTATAGATGTCTTAACGCTAGCGTTCATAGCGTTTCTACCTTTAGCGCTTGTAATAGCGCAAAGAAAGCTCGGCCTGATGCTGATACCGATGACAGAAGCAGACATCGTATCCATATTCGCGTTAGCTATAATCGTGCTAGCTCTGAACCTAGTTGCAGGCTATACGGGGATTCCACATTTCGGTATGCACTTTTTCGTTTACATTGGAGCCTTCGGAATGAGCGCTATGGCTATGAGGCTCTACATAGCGACTATTGGCTTTCTAGACGAGAGTCTCAGAGAAAAGCTTCTCGGAGACGAGATAATTAAGAAATATGCAACTAGTCTGATGGAGGTCTTGACGTTAGCTACAGGTCGTTCGATAAGTCTCAGAGTCTCCGATATAGTAGGAAACCACGCTGGCTCAAGTCCTTACCTAACGCTCTTCTATATAGCCTTGGGACTTATAAGTAGCGTCTTCCTAGCTCTAGCGTTCTCGTTCCTACTAGGGCTCGTTGCTTTAAGACTAAGAGGTGACTACCTAGCTATATTTTCTTTAATAATGGCAGAGTTCATGGTAATGGTGATCTTCCACAACTTAGAGACCTTAGGAGGAGGAGTTTATGGTGTAAGCGCGCCACGCGTTCTTCCTCAGCTAGCTGAAAATCTGAGACCTCTAGGTGAAGTCTTGGGGATAAGCTCTCCGCTAGCTTTGCTCACAGCACTCATATTGTTCATAGCTCTTGTAGCGACTTACGCTTACTCTATCAGAACCTCTAACAGTCCTCTTGGAAGGCTTTTAAGAGGGATCAGAGACGATGAACTCGTAGTAAGCATCTTCGGTAGAGACGTAGGCGTTATCAAAATGAAAGTTATCCTCCTAGGTTGCGTTATAGCGAGTCTAGCCGGAGCTCTCTACACTCTTTACATGGCTAGCGTCATACCCAGAAGCTTCAACAGAATGGATTGGACCTTCCTTCCGTGGACTATGATGATACTAGGAGGTATGGCGAACAGTAGAGGCGTTATCGTTGGAGCTCTTCTCGTTTACTTGATTAGAAGGCTTTCGAGTAGCTTAGCTCCTTCAGTTTTTGAGATCTTCTCTTCTCTCAGCGGTTTCACGCTAGAACAACATACTATAGACCAAGTTCAAGCTATAGCACCTCATATCGTTACAGGAGCTTTAGTTCTACTCGTCCTTTACCTAAGACCTCAAGGACTGTTACCAGAAGAGCCTAGCAAGACGTTGAGGCCTAAGGTTTTATCTACTTCGTTCCGTAGCTCTTCTCAAGAATCTTCTTAAAGACATAAGATAGTACTCCACCGCTCTTATAATACTCGACTTCTGCCCAGCTGTCTAGTCTGAGTTTAGCTTTCAGCTCTAAAGTAGAGCCGTCGCTTCTTCTTATGACTACTTTAACTTTAGAGCCTGGAGCTATTCCTTCACTTAAGCCCAGTATGTCGATCTCCTCATCGCCTCTGAGAACTTCTATAAGCCTCTCTTCGACTTCTAGCGGAAGGATTCCTACAGCTACAAGGTTTCTTCTGTGAATTCTCTCAAAGCTTTCAGCTATAACGGCTTTAACGCCTAAAAGTCTTGGAGCTCTAGCTGCCCAGTCTCTGCTACTACCCATTCCGTAGTTCTTACCGGCTACAATAACTGCAGGAACTCCTCTTGACATATAGGTCTTGCTAGCCTCGAAGATCGTAGTCTCAACGCCTTCAGGCCAGATCTTGGTCCAAGCTCCACGTTTTTCTGAGATCAAATTCTTAAAGCCAGGACTATCGAAAGTCCCTCTCACCATGACCTCATGATTGCCTCTCATGGAACCGAAGGTCAGTCCTTCAGCTTCTGGGTCTATGCCGAGCTCAAGCAGATATCTTCCAGCTTGAGAGTCTCTTTTTATCGGTCCTGCTGGGCTTATGTGGTCAGTGTTCGTGTTGTCTGGAGCTAAGACTAAGATCCTGGCTCCTATAATGTCCTTAGTTCTCTCCTCCTCGCTAACAAACAAAAGAGGAGGTTTGACTATCTGAACGCTGAACTTCCAGTCGTAAAGTAATCCTTCTGGAGCCTCTATCTTTAACCACTCAGATGGCTCTTGGATATAACAGAAGACTTCTATTGAAAGTCTTTTCAAGTCGAGCTTTTCGAGTTCTCTGTGAACCTCGTCCTCTTTAGGCCAAAGCTCTTTTAGATAGACAGGCTTCCCGTTTGGGTCTAAGCCTATAGGTTCGTTCTCTAAGTCTATATCTATGCGTCCAGTCAAGGCATAAACTACCACTAGAGGCGGACTAGCTAGATAAACGCTTTTGATAAGAGGATGAATCCTTCCTGAGAAGTTCCTGTTTCCGCTTATGACGGCTACTAGATGAACTCCTCTTCTAGCCGCTTCTTCAACTACTGGAACTAGAGGACCGCTGTTACCTATGCAAGTAGCGCAAGCATAGCCAACAACATGAAAACGAAGAGCTTCAAGATATGGCATTAAGTTGAGCTCTTCTAGAACCCTGACAGCTAGCCTACTACCAGGAGTGAAGCTTGTCTTAACCCAAGGCTTTACCTGAAGACCTCGTTTGACAGCACGCTTAGCTATCAACCCTGCCGCTACCAAAAGATCCAAGCTTCCTGTGTTCGTACAACTAGCTATAGCCGCCAAAGCTACATATCCGTCTTCTATCTTGTACTTGACTTTATCGAATTCCGCTTCGTAAGATGAGCTTTGAACTGGCAGATAGGTTTTAACTTTAGTCTTGACTTCTTTTAAGGATATTCTTTCAAAGGGGTTCTTAGGTCCCGCTATTGATGGTTCTACAGAACTCAAGTCTAGCTCTATGACCTCGCTGTAGTTGGGTTCGTTTTGAACATCGTACCACAGCCCTGTCCTTTTGGTATACGCTTCTATTAGCTTTATCCATGACTCGTCTCTACCGGTAATGCGGAGATATTTTAAAGTGTTCTCGTCTATTGGAAAGAAGCCTACTGTAGCTCCATACTCTGGAGCCATGTTGGCTACTGGAAATCTGGTCCAGACAGAGAGCTTGTTATAGGACTCTCCGAAGAACTCTACAAAAGCTTCTACAACTCCTCTCTTTCTAAGTAGCTCAGTTACGTAAAGAGCTAAGTCTGTAGCCGTAACTCCCGGTCTCAGCTCTCCATACAGCCTCACTCCGACGACTTTAGGAACCGCTATGTAGTAAGGCTCTCCTAGCATTACTGCCTCTGCTTCGAGTCCTCCAACTCCCCAGCCTAGAACGCCTAAAGCGTTGACCATGGTCGTATGGCTGTCTGTACCAAGAACTGTGTCAGGAGTTATCCAGAGCTCTCCCCTTTTCTCTTCTAAACGAACAACTGTAGCTAGTTGTTCTACGTTGATCTGATGTATTATACCGTTGCCTGGAGGTATCACCCTAAAGTTCTTGAAGGCTTTTTGAGCCCATTTGAGTAGTCTGAACTTATCTCTGTTTCTAAGCGCCTCAAGCCTCATGTTCTCTCCTAAAGACAATGACGATCCGAAGCTGTCTACCTGAAGGCTATGGTCTACTATGAGGTCTACCTCAACGATTGGATCAACAACTCTAGGGTCTAAACCTCTCTGAGCTACAGCTTCTCTTAAAAGAGCTAGATCGAGAGCTAGAGCGACTCCTGTGAGGTCTTGCGATATGAGTCTAGAGGGATAGAAGGAGATCTCCAAGTCTGTGCCCGACTTCCACTTGCTTAAAGCCTCTAGCGCTCGTTCAGCCTCGTCGCTAGGAAGACTTCTAGCTACGTTCTCAGCTAGTAGCCTTATAACATAAGGAGCTTCGTGGATCCAGTCTAAGCTCTTGAGGTCCACGAACTTAGCCTTACCGTAAATAGTTTCAAGAAGTCCAAATCTGACTTCCAAACTCAAGTCACCTATCCATTCGAACTCACGACTATCCGCACTGCTTAATAGAGTGACGCCTATAATTGTTGTCGCTACGAAACGATTAACTGAACGCATGCGAGAGCGCTTTCTACAGCTCTACAACTTTTAGACCGATGCTCGTACAACGCGTAGATCCTCAAACTTTATAAACGATAGAAAACCCTCGTCTTAACTCTCACTTAACTCCCTCATCTTATCCCTTTACAGTATAGCGATCTATCGTTAACGCTTTACATAGCTGAAACCTGGTCACGATGAGCTAAATGGAAGATCGCTTAGAGTTGAAGCTCTTCAAAGAACGTTGAAGCCTTCGCTTTCAGCTTGTGACTTCTTTCAAATAAAGTTAGAGAACTCAGTTGAGGTCGTCTCAAATAACAACAATTGAAAATCAAAACACGTTCGTAACGAGAGCTTCTAAGACCTGTCTCTAGCTATAGCTCATAGAATCTATTAAGCGTTCCTCAAGCGAGATCGTGAAGAGAAGAGAGGGACTCGATATGTCTTCGTCTTCCATCTCCAAAGACAGCGGGGAGGTTTCTATAGAGGAGTTCTCTAAGCTTGATCTAAGAGTCGGAAAAGTAGTGTTGGCTGAAGCCGTTCCCGGTAGCAGGAAGTTGTTGAGACTTATAGTCGACATCGGCGGAGGAGAGCAAAGACAGGTTATAGCTGGAATAGCTAAATGGTACAAACCTGAAGACCTAATAGGTAAGCTCGTAATAGTAGTGGCTAACTTAAAGCCTAAAGTCATGGCTGGCTACGTGAGTCAAGGCATGGTTCTCGCTGCTGGCTGTGGACCTGAAGACAAACCTGTCCTTCTTACTGTAGACGAACCTGTAGCGCCTGGTTCTAGAGTCTGCTAAAATGAACGACCTCCTCTACAGCCTTCACGACTCCTTTCATGAACACATGGGGCGAGAACTTCTCGATATGTTCAAGCGGAGCTGTCTTAGGCTTCTCGAGCGCCTCCTTGACTTTCTCTGATATCTCCAAAGGTTCTTGATTGTTGAACCCATAACAATATTTACCTTCAAGACATACGTCTGTCCAAGTGCCGCTAAAGGTGTGAACTACGAGAGTAGCTCCAGCAACCATAGCCTCTAAGGGAGCGATCCCGAACTGTTCTCCCGCTGCTGCATGAAGATATGTTGAACACGAAGACAAGATCTCCACCTTTCTCTGATTGTCTACGTTTGCTTCTACAATAACGTTGGACGGAGCTCTTTTCTTTATCTTTTCGTAATAAGCTCGTGAAGCCATTCCGTACACTCCTCCAATTATGTAAAATCTTACGTCTTTCAGGATCTTCGCAACTTCTAGCACTAGTTCGTAGTTCTTTTCAGAACTGAATCTGCCAAGCGTGGTCACACAGAGCTCTTTACTCCTGTTCCTCGCTGAAAGCAGTTCGCTCATTCTAGGAAGTGGAGGATATAAGATGCTCGTCTTTTCAAGCACTTCATTACAACACTTGTAAACGTTGTTTAACGCATACTCTAGAGCTCTAAGAGTAAACGTAGAGTTCACTAATATCTTGTGAGACTTAAGGAGAAGTTCTTTGAAACACCTTCTCGCTAATAGCGAATACGGCTTCACGTAGAGCCATAGAACAAGGCTTTCGAGAAAGCCTCTAATCCCATAACTCAAAGGGCTCTTAAGCGAGTACCTGTTATGAACTCCAGGGTTCCACTTCTCGTCAAGCATGAGAACTAGAGGGAAGTGCATATAGTAGACCACTGGCGCCTTGAGCCGTTTTGCTGAAGGAGGGAAGCCAGCAGTAGCGACAACGACATCATAGTCTCCTCGATATGCTTCAAGCCATGAGAGGATCCCTTTATATATAGCGAACGCTCTCACGTTTAGCGATGGATGTTTGAGTTCTACGTTCGGAGGAAGCGGTTCTCCCACGAGCTCCTCGTAGGCTTGAGGATCAGGCCTTTCAGAAGTCGACACTACAACTTTGAAGCCAGCATCAGTTAAAGCCTTAATAGTATAATAGAAAACTGTTTGTCCTCCACCATAGCCCCAGCGCTGATTAACCACTAGAACTCTCATCTCGACGTTCACCTTTCAGACTTCACGACGTATAGCACAGTCTTACCTTGAGAGGCTGTCTAGACTGTCTTCTTCTAGAAAACGACACGATCACGTTGTCCTCCAACTCCTCTATCGAGAAGCTCTCGATTAATATCCTGAAGTTGCAGACCGGACACCTAAAATACCTCGAGCCCGTTCTTCTGTTTTCTCCTCTTTCCAGTTCTGTGTGAACATCCATCTCGCTTCGACATCGTGGACATAAGTGAAGGTCTTTACATTCGAGCCCCACTTCTACTCCCGTCGTTCATCACAAAAGCAAGCCTATAAGGTCTAAGAGTAAGCTAAGATAGCGGAGCCGGGGTGGCCGAGCGGTCTAAGGCGACGGGCTGCAGTAAGTACGATCTGCTCGTCGTGGAGACCCGTTTACTCCCGGGTTCGAATCCCGGCCCCGGCTCCAATACATAATGCTCTTAAACCTCAGATATTTGCGTCAAAAGTGGGCCGCGGTAGTATAGCCAGGCCCAGTATGCGGGCCTTTCGAGCCCGTGACCCGGGTTCAAATCCCGGCCGCGGCACCACAAAACGAACTCCGCTGTTTTCCGACAGTTCTTTAAATTCCGTTTTCTGCCACCTCAAGAGGGATTGCTGGTGGCTCAGCTACTAGAGGTCGAACGGTTATCTTGTAAGGAGAACATCGACACCGAGACCTTTGTTGAGATCACGAAGAAAGTTCTCAAAGCAGGAGGCGTTGAAGAAACTATAGCTGTAGACTCTGAAGGCAAAGTGATTGGGAACAAAGTTCTTTGCAACGTTCTGATAAGGCTAGGCGTCAAAAAAATCCCTGTCTCTTTAATGAATCCAGAGAAAGTCTTCTACAGCCTAGAAGAACTCGGCTTTTATGATGAAGTTTTAGGAACGCCTTTTAGAGTTTTTGAGAATAGCGAAGAACTCCTCTATAAAGGATGGCCTACTCCTTTGGTTAGACTACGCAGTCTTGAGAATGGCTCTATAAGAGTCTGGGGCAAACTCGAAGGCTTCAACCCTTGGGGTATGAGCGTAAAGGATAGAGTTGGCTGGATGATGTTCAAAAACGCTATAGAAGAGCTTAAGAAACCCCCAAAGCTAGTAGTCGAAGCCACGTCTACCAACACTGGTCTTGCAGTAGCTGCCATGTGTGCAATCTATGGGTCTAAGCTAAAGGTGTACATACCTAACACTGTCTCCAAAACAGGAGAGATTCTACTTAAGATCTTCGGAGCTGATGTCGTGAGATCAGACAAGCCTCTCACAACGGATCTGATAGATGAAGTAGAAGCTGAGGCCAAGAGGTTAGGAGCTGTAAGTCTTAACCAATTTTATAATGATGTAAATTTGGAGACACATCTGAGGTTTACAGCAAAAGAGTTAGACCTTCAAGTCAGGAAGGCAGGTCTCAACGTTAAAGCCGTAATCGGAGGCTTAGGCACGTCAGGACATATGTCGGCTATAAGCATCTACTTTAAGAGTAGATTGAAAGACATCAAAACATATGGAGTTGTTCCTAAGAAGGGGAGCACGATCCAAGGAATTAGAAGAGTAGAAAGTGGAATGAAGTGGCTTAAGTACACTGAGCTAGATGGAGTTGTGGAAGTAGACGCACGTGAAGCAGCAGAAGAGGTCGTGTTTTTAACGAGAAGAGAGGGAATATTCTTAGGGCTTAGTAGCGGAGCTGTTCTCAGCGCTTATAAGAAGCTCATCGAAGGAAGAGAGATTAGAGAAGGAGACGTGATACTAGTGCTTCCCGATATGGGGTTTAAATATGTAGACCTGATCTCTGAACTTCTCGGACTTTAGCTTTTCTCCTCGCTTTTGACCTCAAAAACTCCTATCCTGTAGTCTTCATCACTACCTTCAGGCTCAAGCACTTCTACAAGTCTCGCGTCAAGACCTAGGTCTCTCATCTCATACGCTAGGTCCTCTATCCAGTCAGTCACACCACAGGTGTGACAGAACCTCCCAGAGAACACTATATAGACTTTACCGTTCTCCTCTTTGATTATCTCAGCTACGGCTTCGGGGCTTCTGTACATATTGTATCTCCTAACGGCTTCTTCAATCTTCTCCCTCAGCCTGAGGTTCATCCTTTACGCCCACGCAAGTCGGCTATTTCCAGCTTAAAAAGTCTGAGTTTAAGACTAAGCAGTCATCTTAACGAAGTCCATCATAATCCCTAGTCCTTCTTTTAAAGCCTTCCTGTACACTAGCTGTGCCGTAGCTACGTCTTGAATCGCTAATCCAGTTGAGTCAAACACCGTGATCTCATCTTCAGCTATCCGTCCGGGCTTCTTTCCCGCAACGATCTCACCTAGCTCAGCATATATGTCTTTCAAGCTTATGACTCCTTGAGACAACGGAACGTTTATCTCTCCGCTATGAGACGCTTGTTCTATATCGTCAACTACTATCTTAGCTCTCTTCAAGATAGCTGGATCTAGCTCCTGTTTGCCAGGAGCGTCAGCCCCTATAGCGTTTATGTGTAGACCTTGTTCTATCCACTCGGCTTTGACAACAGGACCTTTAGCTGGAGTAGCCGTCACTAAAACGTCTACACCTCTTACGGCACACTCTGCACTCTCACAGATCACTACATCAACGCCTAAGGTCTTCTCGATCTCTTTCTTGTAGCTCTCGGCTTTCGAGTAGACAACGTCGTAGACCTTAACCCTCTCGAGCTTCATGACCCTAGAGGAGAACAAGGTCTGTATGTGTCCCTGAACTCCAGCGCCTATAACGCCTAGAACTCTTGAACCTCTTCTAGCTAAATACTTAATCGCTATAGCTCCTCCAGCTCCGGTTCTATAGGCAGTTATTAAAGTGCCGTCCATGACAGCAAGAGGAGCTCCGCTCTCAGGATCTACAAGCAAGATCGTCGCCATCACTGTAAGTAATCCTCTCTTAGGGTTGTTTGGATGAACGTTGACCACCTTGACTCCAGCCATTCTGAACTTGGATATATATGCTGGCATAACTCTCAAGTCTCCATTGTACTCGTCAAAGAAGAGATACATCTTCGGTGGCATCTGAACTCTGTTTAGACCTTTTTCTCTGAAAGCTTCTTCAACAACAGATATCACATCATCGAAGTCTAGAAGTCGTTCTATCTCTCTCCAAGAAAGAACTAGAACGCCCTTAGTCATCTCTGTCAGCCATATTTAAAGTGATTCTGTAGAACTTTATTAAAAGATCTAGCTCTTTGAGAACCAGCAACCTATGTTGGCAAAAGAGCTAGAAAAACAAAAGGGACTATAGCCAATAGAGCTATAGATGTTGGAACTAACAGTCTATAAGATCTAAGCAAGCTTATGTTGTAGTACTGTAGTGTGTATATTAAACAAAGATGAAGCGGTGATATCATGTAGCCTATGAACGCCGCTATGTATATCAAAGTGACCTCCTTTACCGTAATAGGGTAAAAGGATGAAATCATTGGGAGGGAGATCGACACGCCTATAGAAATAGCTCCTGAGAAGAATCCGAAGAGAGTTGGAAGAGCTACCACTAGAAGAGGTCTTAGCTCGAAGTCTAAAGAGTTAATGCTTGAGTAGTCAGATAAACTGAAGACCTCTCTGAGAACTAAAGCCGAAAAGGTTACTACAAGGATATCCCATACCGTGTGGTCTCGGAAGGGAGCTAGAAGCTTCTCATAAGGAATTTGAGAGAACACTAGGAACAAAGGCACAGAACTCAATACAGCGATCAACACTGAAAGACGAGAGCTTAAGCCTGCAATTTCTCCGAGGATCGCTATGATTATGGTTGCGAGCATTGGTACTAGCCCTCTTGCAAGACTGTTTTTATCGAAAGCACCGCTCAAAGCTTCTCCTTCATCTCTCCCAATTACCATAAGTCCAATCAAGATCATAGAAATTGACGCTATAAGCGACAGAGCCGCTATAGCCCATAAACTCACTCCAGCGATACTTGCCGCTACTATCATGACTGAATTCAAAGGATACGCTATTACGAGTGCGTGTCTAAACCAGACATTGATGAAAAGCTTCTTCTCGGAGTCCCAACCAAGCCTTCTTCCGATCTCATCGATAATTGGAGCTGACATCAGAGCTCCTCCTGGAACGGGAAGGAGTCCCAGAAGTGCCGGTGTTCCTATAGCCGCTATCTTAGGGTTTTTCAGAGCTTTGGAGAGTTCTTCGCCAAGAGTTGTAGCTAAGCCTGTGTTCCTATAGAGCGACACAAGCCAAGCAACAGCTCCTACTCCAGCTAACGTTTCAAAAGTATAGAAGTTAGTGAGCACTTTCTTGTAGACGTAAGGAACTACGTCAAGCCCTAAAGTTATAGATGCGATCAGCGACGCTAAAGCTACAGCTACAGATGGTGGGAGCTTAGCTAACGAAGCTATCAAAACCACTAAGACTACTAGAAGACCGACGAGTATAGCGTCTGCCATAGAGTTCCCCACAGCTTTGCTAACATAATCAGAAAACCGCAGAATTCGAGTTTGTCAGAAATCCTATAAGCTTTTACGACATTCTATAAAGCTTTGGAGATGAAGAGTTC
>JAWBBK010000001.1:476409-505650 GCA_038824665.1 Acidilobaceae archaeon
GCAGGAACAGACTTGATGAAGAAATACCCATGGTCTGATCCTGTGCTTCAACTAGCTGAGCCACTCAAAATCACCAGAATCTCAACAAGCCAAGAACCAGACCGACTAAACCCGATAGCACGATAAGTAGCGCTGGGTCTATTTTGAACAACTGGAAGACCAGAAAGCAGGTTATCACAATTAGAGCAGTCACAGCTACCTGTGAGGGGTTGAGGTCTGAGAAAGCAGCACTGCCTATCGATATCAATGCGCCAGCTATCAGTCCTACCACAGCTCCACGAACCCCTTTAAGAACGCTTTGAACTAAAGGATTATCGTAATACTTAATAAGCGCAGACGCTATAGCTATGATTATCGTAAAAGCGGGAAGAGATACTGCTGTGGTTGCGACCAGAGCTCCTAGAAGCCCAGCTTTCTTGAACCCCACATATGTAGCCATGTTTAGAGATATAGGACCTGGAGTAGATTCAGCAATAGCTAACACGCTTAGGAACTCTTCCTCACTAAGCCATGCTCTCTTGGTCACCACTTCATGCTTAGCTAGCGGGATCATCGTATAACCTCCTCCTATCATAAAGAATCCTATTTTGAAGAACACAGTGAAGAGATCGACCAGTAGTTTAACATCCAAAGTAGATAACCCGCATCAATAATTGCAAAGCTTAGAGACTAAAGAACATTATCTTAAAAAGCTTCAGCCTCTAGGCCAATATCTTTCATATATGCCGATAGCCTCTCTCGCTACTGGTTCCACGTAAGCCCAAGGATCTATAGACTTGATCGCCACCGATTCGAGCACAAAGCTCTTGAGCCAAAGAGTTCCTAGACCTAAAAACAGACTTAAAGCAATGCCTAAAGCAAATAGCGCTACGTACGTTTTTGAACACCCGTTATTTTCACTAAGACTTCTTGAGGAGACTCTGAGGATCGCTAGAAGAGACGCTACGCTACTGATCGCTACTGAAGGCATGAAGAGAAAGAGAGCTAAAGGCTTGTCTACAAGCGCTAAGAGCGCTAGCAGTTTTGAAAAGAAGCTAGAGAAAGGAGGCACACCAGCTGCTGCCATAGCTCCGCTGATCACAACATAACTTCGTTTTTCTCTCTCCAGCAGTCCGCGCAAAGAGAAAAGAGCTATGGTTAGAACTGCATGACTGACCGCTAGGTACAAGAACGCTTCTATAACTTCGAGTTCTCCAACAGACAAAACTGCAAACATGATCCCAGCGTCCATAATTAAGTAGTAGGCCAGCATCCTCCCAAAGCTTTTCTCCGCTAGGATCGATAGAGCTCCATAAATGATCCCAGCTACTCCTAGAACGAATAGAGTTCCTCTAAGCACTACAAATATTTCTTCAGAGCCTAACTGTTCGAAATGTAATGTGTAGAAGTTTCTAATAACGACGTAGACCGCTACGACCTCTTTGCCTCCAGCTAAGAGCATAGCTGTTGGTGGTGAGATCCTCTCGTAGAGGTCTGGCATCCAAAAGTGTAGAGGAAAGAGTCCAGCAGAAAGTCCAAACGCTATCGCTACGCTCATCATAAGAAGCCCTGTAGCGAGTTCTGTATTTCCGAAAACGCCTCCACTGAGTCCTGACATCCCTTGAGAGTACTTTAGCTTATAAATGTAGTCGGGAAAGCTTAAAGTACCGTAGGACCCATATACTGTTAGAACCACAACGAACATGTAAAGCGTGGTAACCAAAGTAGAACTAAGAGCATACTTTAAAATCGCTCGAGCTACTCCACGATCAGAACTTCCCACTATAGCCAGTCCAACGCTGGCTATGCTCACTACCTCCCACGTGACGAAGAGATGGAAGAAGTCAGCAGCGAAAAGAGCTCCCAAAAGTCCTGCTTCAAGAACTAATGCAAACGTTTGAAATAAGATCTTGCGTTCAGAAGACTCTATTGAAGTCCACGAAACTATAACGCCAACTGTAACTACTAAGATTATAAGCAGAGCTAGCGAGAAGCTCAAAGAGTCCGCTATATAGACTACACCGAGAGGCGGAGGCCAGCCTCCGTACATGTAAACTAAAGGCTCTTCTCCTTTAAGAACAGTGTGAATAAAACCTGAAACCACAGTCGTGAAAACAAAGGTCTGTGCGATCGAGAAAACGGCTATAGCGTAAAGAGTTCGAAACCTATTAGGTAATAACAAACTTAATGCTCCCGCAAAGCCAGCTAGGACGAGCACTATAGGAGCTATGAGAGCGATCTCCTTCATAGATTCCACCTAGTCTATGATCTTTCTGACAAGTTCTTCCATCCGACCTACTATCTTGTTCTTAGCCTCTACATCGTCTAAAGTCGTAGGATTAAGCCAGTGGACATAAAGCGTTCCTCTCGACCCTTCGTTTTTCAGGTCTATTACAACGGTCCCAGGGGTGTTAGTTATCAAGTGAGCTAGAGCTACCAAAACGTATTCGCCCCCCTCGACTTCTATAGAGACTATTGCTGCATCAGCTTTGCTACGAGGGTCTATTACAGCTTTAGCCACATCGAGATGTGATTCTATTAAAGCCTTTAAGTAGAACAGAGACAGGCTAAGAAGCGAAGCAATTCTGTTAACATCTAAAACCTTGTATGGATTGAATACAAGAAATCCGGAAAGAGCGATCGCTATGAACAACGTAACCACCATAGCTTCGATAAGCGTCTCTTCAAGCATTTCGCGAGGAGGGAAAGCTATTCCTAAGTAGACGATCGAGAAAAGCGTCCACAAGATCAGGATTCTGAGAACTCTCTCCTTGACCCTTATGATTCGCCACCTTCTTCATAGCTCGACTCGAGAGTCAGAAAAGTCATTAATATCAGCGAAGCTAGCCCTATCACTAGAGCCGTTAGTACAAGACATTGGGTTAGCGGATCGACAGCTCTCGACGTCACCTCGTTGGGAGAGATCTCTCCCGTTATAGCGAAGATAGGCGGTAACGGACTCTTATCGATAATCCTATAGCCTAAAAACACTATAAAGATACACACAATGTCGGTAAACATAGAGAACGCTATTATCTTGCTAAGAGAGTGAGTTCTAGCGATAACACCATAGAGAGCAATTGACATAGACGCGATGATGCTTGTGTAAGCTAGAACTCTGAACACAGCTTCTTCCATTACTTCCACCTCAGCTTCTCTTTGAGAGCTACAGTTACCTCTGGGGGAGCCAAAAGGAACAAGAAGGTTAACGAGAAACCGCTAGCTACTATAACGGCTTCAAGAATATCAAACACCTTTATTGACGCAGTCAGATGTAAGGGACCCCAGCTCAACTCGAAACCCTTGAAGTCTAACCATGGCTTAGCCTGATTCTGTAAAGCTGCTCCTCCTAAAGCGATAGGTATGAGAGCTACAATCGCTAATATGGTCACACATAACACTAAAGCCGTCGTAAGCCTCCACTCCGTGAAGCCTAAACGTTCGTACACACCGGAAAACGCTGCCATAAGCATAGCGGGAGCTACAGCTAAAGCTATACCGCTTTGAAAACCTCCTCCTGGAAGAAACTTAGACAACAGTAGAGCTGATGACATAACTACGACTAGAGCGGCAACGATCTTTAGACCTATTTTGGGTATTGGGGAGAGCTCTGCTCTATAGATCTTGTCCGCTCTACTCCATAACAGCTTAAACGAAGCTACGCTTGCTACTATGGCAGTTGATAGCACTACGAGCTCAAAGAGTGTGTCTACGCCTCTATAATCCCAGAGGATCGAAACCACGACTCTCTGCTCCTTACTCCACCACTCCTTAGCTGTCGAGTTGTATGCTATCCTCAGATAGGTGCTCCCTAGATCTTTAAGCTCGTCAGAAGGAGAGCCTCCAGTCACGTTATAAACAAATATTGCAGAGATTAACAGAAAAGTCAAAAGGGCTAAAACGACGCCAGTAGAGAGTTCAAACGTTTTCGCTCTTCTTTCATTGCTTTCATGTCTTCTCATCACCATAAGCGCGCTTATGAAGAGAATAGAGTAAGCTCCTACACCTATCGAGAGGTAGACCAAGACGAGCTCAGGAGCTTGAAGCGTCACTAAGATCATCAGTAACGAGAGCGATTGAAGAGAGGATTTGATTATAGCTTTCATAACGTCCTTCTCGATGACTGTAAACAGCGTTACTATAGGACACACCATAAGAAAATAGAGCATAATTATCTCATCAAGTCTCACGTAGTCTCACCTCTTTTTTCGCTAAGAGAGTCTTTGAGAAGTCTAACGGGCTTGACTTCACCGCTTCTGTACGCTGCTCTAGCTACTGCATGAGAAGCAATAGGAGCTACGAGCGTCACTACAACCGATGTGAACAGACTACCGCCGAATATCGCTAAACGAACGCTACCGAGTTCCTCAAGACTTAATGCTATGAGAGCAGACCCCACTAGAGGGACTGCAGCTCCTCCTATAGCTCCTATAGTAGCAGCGTGAAGCCTTGTGTAGAAGTCTGGCAACCTCACTAGTCCTAGAGCCGCTATTAGGTCTAATATCGCTCCTAAGACTACGAGCGCTAGACCTAAGAGCCCTAATACCTCGATCAACTCGTTTCCGACCTCCTTCTTGCAACGGACTCTAGGTATTTCGCTACGTAGAGATCTAACGTAAAGGTTAGTAGAACCAAAAAGAACGAAGCTACCGTAGGATAGTAGGAGCCTAAGTATAGAGCGAGAACGACCAAAAAGAAGCAGGTGTTGAAAGAGAAACTGGAAAGAGCTAAAACCATGTCGGGAACCGTTGGTCCTTTTATTATCCTAAATATATACAATGATGATGAAACTAAGTAAATAGGTAAGACAACATATGTGAAACATAAATCCACAAGCGTCTTTAAGTCCAACTGACTACCCTCGCAGAGACTGTACCTTCTACAAAAGCTTTCAAGTTGTTTTAGTTGCTGCGCGTACTTGAAATTGAGATAGGCATCAAGTGTATCAGGAAAGACTCGATAACGACAGAACAGCTACGGAGGAAGACTGAAAGACATACACAACTCTCGAGACCTACAATAAGTGAATACTGAGGAAGAAACCCACGTCGACCTTATCTAGCGGACGCAGACAACCGCTCCCAATCAGGTCTAAATCTCATAAAAGTTGTACAATAACGATAACCCTCCCACTATTAGAGCTAAGGAGAGAAGAGCTATAGAGACCAGAGGTCGAAGCGTTATCTCTCCTTTTCTCTTCGTTTCCCCGGTCCACACTATGTAAATGAAGCTTGTGGTAAGAGATGTCGCTAAAACGAAACACATCGCGAGAAATATGGTAATAGCTCCTGAAAGCAGAGACCCTGAAGGAGATAGCAATACTACGAAGAGTTCGCTGAAGAACTTGAGAGAAGGAGGTGAGGGGAGTATCATAAAAAGAAGTGTGAGACCTAAGAAGTAGACTAGGGGGTCAGACTTCACACTACCTCTAAGCATCTCGAGATTTGAGCTACCGGAAGTTTTTTCGAGAACCCCCAAAAGAGTGAACCAAGCAGATTTGGATAATATGTACGCGATCGTGTAATACACAGCCGTTTCGAATAGACTAGAGACGCCTTCTGAGTTCTTGAAGAAACTACTCGCTAAGATCAGAAGAACGGAGTTGGTATAGATTATAGACGAAAACGCTAAGAGTTCTCTAGAACTCTTTGACGATAGTCCTTGGAGAGCTGAGTAGACCGCTGAAACAAGCCCTAAGCTTAGGAAGAGGAGAGTCGTTACAAAGACCTCGTTAGACTCTGAGAGTGTTGGAATCATAAGAGTTTTACCCACTATCTTGAGCAAAAAGAACATAGTGGCTCCTTCGAGACAAACAGCTACTGCTCCTAGATGAGAAGGAAGAGCTGAATAGACTAGGACGAGCCAGAAGTGAAGAGGAACTATAGGAAGCTTTAGTAGTAATCCTAGAGCTACGAGAATTCCGGCTACTAAAGACCCTTCTCTAGTTACTTCGTTTATCCAAAAGCTACCTGTATCCAAATAAGCTATGAGGACTCCAAGAGCCACCAACATTCCTGAAGCCACAGTAAAGACAGCTAGAAGCGTTGCTGCTTTGCGACTCTCGACAGAGTTCTCGCTAGAAAAGAAGAGGTAGAGGATAAGAGGAAAGCTGGAGAGTTCGTAGAAGATCAACCATAAAATGAGGTGGTCCGAGCTAACAGCTAAAGCTAAAAGCAATCCCGTAGAGACTATTAGAGCTGAGCTTCTCGCCTTCAGTTCAACTTCGAAATCCGTTGCTGAAAGAGCTACTGTAGCTAAAACTAAAGCTATTGTAGCAACGAACAGCAAAGCTTCTCGCTCGTAACTTATGAAAGCAAAGCTCTCAAAAACTCTGTCGAACGCTGAAACAGACATGAGAGACAAAAGCTCTGTCAACGTAGCTTCTAACTCGGTCACGTTCCAAAAGCGCATAGAGCTTCACCTAGCTACAAACATGATCCATAGAGTCAAGGTCACCACTAACGCTATGAGAGCTAGCACGTGATAACTGAAGTCTGCTCTCGCATAGCTTTCAGCTATGCGCTGAAGACGAAAAACAATGTCTTCAGATATGAGATAGACTCCTCTATAGCTCTCTTCGAGCTTTCTAGAGCTTTGAAAGACTTTTAATAGAGTCCTCCTAAAGTGACTAGAAACAGTTAGCGTAGTTAAGAGCACTACGTTTAGCATAAGTAGAGAGATCCCTTCTAAGAGTTTGTAAGCTAACTCAGCAACGGTCGGAACTAAATTTAGCATAAGTAGAGAGATCCCTTCTAAGAGTTTGTAAGCTAACTCAGCAACGGTCGGAACTAAAGTCACGAAAACCGAGGCACTCTTCAAACGCTCTAAGAGATACAACTCTAAGCTCTTTCTGTCTAACTTAAACACAAACAAGATGATAGTTAGTATCGTTGCTAGAAAAAAGGAAATAAACGGGTTATAGCGGTGAAGCAAAGCCATCGTAGCAACTAGAGACCAAACTGATGAAAACACAAAAGTTTTGAGAAGTCTGAAGCTTAAGACCGAGCTTTTGTAATCTGCAGAAGTCAACAAAAGTCCTAACGTCGATATAGCTACAAGAGCAAAAGTGAGAATCGACTCTAGCTTTATGTGAGTTAATACTACAGCGTAGTAAGGAACGGCTAGCAGTGTGAATACAGCTATCCCTTCTAGCACTATCACGCTAGGTTCTACAACCTCTTCTCTTAGGCCTTTAGCTAAAGACGTTAGATAAGCTGAGAGAGCTAGAGATATTAAGAGTTCTTGAGCTAAGTGATCGCCAAGTAATGCTATAGGAACAGTGACTACCGCTAGAAGCGTCAGAGCCTTTTCGGTTAAGTCGAGCAATCTCGAAATCAATACGATTGCCCTCTAGATGTTCTTAGTCTCTCCGCTTGCACTCATATAGCTAGACCTCCATATGTGAAATGGTACCCGGTACGAGGAGGGATCAGGTGGGGTCGTTCCTTCTTTAACGTAAGAGGCTTCTACACGTCCTACTACAAACCTGTGATCGCCTCCTAAATCAATATCGCTATGTAGTCTAGCCTCGATCACAGCTACTGATTCAGCGATCACTGGTGCTTTAAGAAGTCTAGCGCGAATCTTTGTAAGCCCTGCTGTAGAGATCTTGTCTTTGACCTCTCTACCCGTAGTCCATCCAAAGAAGTTAATCTTGTCTACTAGCTCCCATGGCAAAAAACAGAGCGCGAACTCTTTGGTCTCAGAGATCTTCTCATAAGTGTATCTCTCAGACGATATCGCTACGCCAACTAGAGGAGGGCTTCTAGAGATGGGAGTGAGCCACGATGCAGCCATAGCACTATAGTCCTCCCAAGTACCCGATACTACAACAGCTACCGGTCTCGGATGTAACAAATAGACCCAGTTCCTCAAAGGAAAGTCCTTGAAGTTCGTTGAGGACAATTTGTTCTACCCTCAACGGGTAAAGCTGAGAAAACATATAAATTACGCTAGGCTAGACCGAGTCTAACCATGAGCTCCGCTATAAGGACTCCGGTACCCGCTGCCCCTCGAATTGTATTGCTGCCCAAAACTACGTATTTGACTCCTCCCAAAGCTTCGTCAGCTCTAAGCCTACCTACCACGACGCTCATACCGTTACCCTCTAGTCTGTCTAATCTAGGCTGAGGTCTATCGATCTCCTTTCTTACCACAATGGGTTTGATTGGCTTAGAGGGAAGGTCTAAGCTCTTGATCTTGTTCGTACGGAACTCCTCAAGAGCTCTAGCGATCTCTTCGAGACTGGCTTTCCTCTCTAGCTCAACAAACACAGACTCTGTGTGACCTTCTAAGACTGGAACTCTACAACAGGTTGCAGAGACCTTGATGTCTGTTCTAGGGCTTATCTCGTTTGAGTTCGAGAACCCTAAGATCTTCAGCGACTCTTTTTCTACTTTTTCCTCCTCTTTTTCAATATACGGTATTATGTTGTCTAATATGGCCATAGCTGCTAATCCCTTTAGTCCAGCTCCAGAAACAGCTTGCATTGTCGACACTATGACCCTCTTCACTCCGAACTCGTCTAGAAGCGGCTTGAGAGACAACGTGAGAATAGCTGTAGTACAGTTGGGAACCTTTACTATAGCTCCGCTCCACCCTCTTCTTCTGCGCTGAGCTTCAAGAACTTCGATATGATCTGCATTGACTTCAGGATTTAACAGAGGAACATCAGGGTCTAGTCTCATGTTGCTAGCGTTAGATATAACGATAACTCCTCTTTTAACTAGCTCTAGTTCAACCTCCTGAGCTATCTCCGCAGGAAGAGCTGAGAAGGCTATCTCAACGCCTTCTTTTACTATAGAGTCTGGAGAGGTCTCAAGCACTGTGATATCCTTGATGTGTTCTGGGAAGGGGGCTTCTATAGCCCACTCAACTGTATCTCCGTATTTGAGTCCAACGCTTCTCTCAGAACCTGTAAGGACTTCTAGACTAAACCAGGGATGTCTTGCAAGTAAAGACACGAACCTCTGGCCTACGAGACCTCCTGCGCCTAAAACAGCCACTCTTCTCTTCAACGCCTCCCACCCAGAAGCTCGTCGTGAAGTCTACGAAGGATTAGATTGACGTCTTTCTTAGCTATTTGTATTTTTAAAACTGGTCTTCCTAGAGGTAGCTCTAAGCTTTCCACGTCTGCTCCAGCTTCTTTTATCACTTCGAGAACTTGAAGAACCTCTTTTGTTTTGTCTCCCAGCTCTCCCACGAGAGCTATAAGAGGACGATTTGCGCTAGGAAGAGCTACGATCTTGAAGCCGTAGCGTAGAGACCTATTAGATATAGTGGTACCTTTCGATTCCCAAGAACGAACTCTTATCTCGATCGGGCTGACTTTAATGGGTGGCTCTAAAGCCTTAGGATTCATTCTCTTAACGCCGTTCAGCGAAGCCTCGAACGCTTCAACATAGCTTAAGCTATCTACAACTCTAGCTGTAGGCACTAAACGAGGATCAGCACTCATCACTCCGTCTACATCTGTAACGAGTTCAGCATCTGCCTCTAGTATTGAAGCTATTGCTGTAGCTGTATAATCTGAGCCTCCGCGACCTAAGGTTGTCACCCTTCCGTGCGGTGTCGAACCTATGAAGCCTTCGAGAATAGGTATAGCTTCGCTCTCAATAGCTGCACGATACATCTTCTCTACTCTTGGCCTCGTCAACTCGTAATCTATGCTAGCGTCTCCATGTCTTTCGTTAGTAACTATTACGTCTCTGGAGTCTACTCCGAAAACCTTCAAGCCTTGAGCTTCTAGGACCTCCCTCATGATCATCTTACTAAGCCTCTCTCCGAAAGACAAGATGTAGTCCGTAAGAGCAGGAGAGTCAGGATCTCCTAGTCGCACAGCTCTTTCTAGCTCCAAAAGCTCCTCTTCTAATCTTCTCATGGTAGTCGTGGAACAAACTTCTCTACATATTTCTTTATATAAGCGATCTACTTCAATATATGCATCATAAGAGCCTCTGGCCGCTTGGAGAAGCAAGTCTGTCACGCCTCGAGCTGCTGAAACCACTACGATCAGCCTTTTGTCTCGACTTTCTCTCATTTCAACTATGTGTGTAGCCGCTTCTAAATAGGACTTAGAGTTTCGAAGAAGAGAGCCACCGACTTTTACAACTACTGCCTCTCTCGCCACGTTATCTCATCACCTCGATGGCTAAGCTCAAAACGTCATCAAGAAGCGTATGAGCGGTCTCTAGAGTTCCTCCGCCTCTCCCAATCAGCGCAACATTTCCTACGTCTGTCTCGATAACTACTCCGTTATCTAGCCCTTTTACGTTAGCTAGAAGCGACCCTTTCGATAAGGCCTTTACCGCAACCTCAGCTCGACTCTTTTTCACATCTAGTTCTGCCACATACTTCAAAACCTGTCCTCGTTTGGCTACGAAAACCACATCTCTTAGAGTCACTGAGTCTAAAGGTTCTATCTTTATGTTCTCTAGCCTTACGGGATATCCTACTAGATGAGAAACGATCGTGAGCTTAGCTGCTGAATCTAGCCCCTTTATATCGAGAGAGGGGTCTGGCTCAGCTACCCCTATAGCCTGAGCCTCGCGAAGAGCTCTTTCGAACTCCATTAGCTCTTCTTGCATTAATGTGAGTATGTAGTTAGTTGTAGCGTTAAGAATCCCCTCTATTCTGATCACCTCACGACTTCGCATTGAAGACAGCATGGATATGAATGGCGATCCACCCATAACTGTAGCTCCAAACTTCACTATCGCGTTCTTAGTTTTCGCTATACTCATTATCTCCTCAAACCGTAAGGCAAGCGGTGCTTTATTGGCAGTCACTACATGAATCCCTCTATTTAAAGCTGTCTTGATGTGTGAGAGTCCAGGTTCTCCTGTCTCATAGTTAGAAGGCGTGACCTCTACATGTACGTCTGGCTGAGTCTCCTCAAGAAGCACATCTAAGTTTGTGCCTTCTCTTCCGTAAGGCTTGAAGTCCTTCAGTCCAGACCTTGGAGCTTCCACCATTTTCATTAATTCGTAAGGAGTGAAGCCGTCGCGTTTTATAGCTATACCTTTAGAGTCTGCAACTCCTACTATTTTAATCGAAATCTCATATCTTTTAGCTAGCTCTTCTTGCTTTACAGCTACAGCTTTAACAAAAGACCTACCTACGCCCCCAAAGCCTGCTATAGTTACTTTAACTATCTTCAAAGTCCACCACCTTCGCTCCTCTACTTGAAACCTCGCTCACTATTGTCTCAACAGATACTCCTTTATTCTCAAGATATCTCTTGAGTTCTTCCGCGATCTGAGCTGTTTTCTCTGAGCTTTCGGTAAAGAAGAACACAGAAGGACCTGCTCCGCTTATATTGAAGCCCAAGGCACCTAACTCTAAAGCTAGTTTCTTAAGTTCATTGTAATAAGGTATGATTTGTGACCTTCTAGGCTCAGCTATTAGGTCAAAAGAAACGGCTTCTCCTAACTTCTTGAGGTCTCCTGAGAGAAGCGCATAGACGAGCTTAGCTACGTTAAAGGATTGAAGTACCTGGTCCTCTAGGCTTATAGCACGTGGAAGCAAAGACCTAGCGTACTCTGTCTTTCCACTTGGAAGCTCAATAAGAGGAACTACTATTCCTACCGGTATTCTCATAGGAGGCTCTATTCTAATGAACTCATCTCCACGAGGGTTCGAGATCACGAAACCTCCTAAAAGGCTTGCAGCTACGTTATCGAAATGTCGTGCTTTTGAAGCATGCTCTTCTCCTCTTACGGCTATAGAGAGGAGATCTTTTTCGTTGAGTTCTATTCCGAAAAGCGTTGAAAGAGCTTTGGCTGTAGCTACAGCTGAAGCAGCTGAGCTACCGAGCCCTTTTGCTGGAGGAACCTTTTTGTTTATCACTATATCCAGACCGACGTCTAGAAGCCCGAATTCTTCAAGAAAAGCTTTAGCTACAGCATATGCTACATTAGCCTCTCCTGATGGAACTCTGGGATCCAAAGACTTAACCCGTATGTCTGACGAATCTTCTCTGAGAACGACCTTTACTATATCTCTAGGACCTTCTAGAGCAAAGCTCAGAATATCGAAACCTGGGCCTACGTTGGCCACAGTTGCAGGCGAAGAGACAACAACGCTTTTCAAAACGCCTTTACCGATAGACCTCCTTCCAAGTCCGAACGACCCCCCAACGTTTTCAATGTTTGGCGCAAACGAGCCACCTTTAGCTCCTTGGCTAACGAATCAGAGCTTAAATATTTGTCGGTAATATCGGACAACAACGAATAAGCTTTAATGTCAAGAGCTTCGTTATCTCAAGACTAGATAAGGGTTGAAGCTGGTTTTGTGATAGAGGCTATAGTTGATCGAGTACATCCATTGTTTAGCTGTCCTCGTTTTTCTATCGATCGCGGGAATCATGGACCTCAGGTCGAGAGAAACGCCTCCTTTCCTCTGGGCGTTAGCAACCATTATATCGATGCCCTTAGCCTTTTACTCTTATAGAACTCTAAGCTTGAGCTTTGTGCAGATAGTCATCTCGATTATGCTTTCGCTTTCTGTCACGCTTGTTGTGTACGTTCTTTACAAAAAATGTATGATGGGAGGAGCTGACGTTTTGGCCTTACTCTTTCTATCTCTTTGCTCGCCTGTTCTACCGGACTCTATAGTCCCAGCTCCTTTTCTAACGATAATATATGCGTCTATACCTGGTTTCATATATCACGTCTACTCAGTCAAGCTGGTATGTAAAGACCTTAGCTGTTTCTTAAAACATCGTTTCGAAGTTCCGGCTAAGAGGCTTGCTGAGGACCCTCGTTTGCGTTGGTGGATGATAGTTGATGGCGAAAGCTCCTGTGTAATAGACGTAGATACGCCTACGCTTGCCGCTTCTCTCGCTAGAGAAAACCCAGAAAGGTTGGTGAAAGCGACTCCAGGACATCCTTATGTGACTCATCTAGCTATAGGTTACGCTATTGCTTGTGCTATCAAGGACTTCCCTATTCTTGCCTTATTAGTGACTATTCAAAGCCTCTCTTTCTAGTCTAGTTAGATCGCAGAGGGCGATGTCTGCTGAGAGTGCTCTTGATTCATGCGGAAAGGTTCTCGTACAAGCCTGAGGCTGAAGCTCTAGAAAGTCCTCCAGATCCTCCAACGTCTAGAAGCTTTGAGAACTGTCTCGTAGTTTTTGTCTCAGTGGAAGAAGGCGATGGAGTCGAAGAAGCCAAGCTTGCCGCAATGGACGCTGTAAACCACGCTAGAATCATTAAAGCCGACAGCATCGTGATCTATCCCTATGCACATCTCTCAAGCAGACTTGCGAGACCCGAAGAGGCCTATAAAGTGCTTCTAGAGATAGAGAAGAACGTCGCCAGCCTTTGGGACAAAGTAGTGGCTAGAGCTCCTTTTGGTTGGTATAAGTCTTTCGAACTCTCTTGCAAAGGACATCCTCTAGCTGAGCTATCTCGGTCTTTCATAGGAGCCCAAGAGGTCAGATACAAAGGGGTAGCTTTTGAAGAAGTTGTCGCTAAAGGTCTAGCTGAGGAGAGTTATTTAAAGAAGAACCCATGGAGAAAAGATGTGCTTGAAACCTATTCTAGATTGAAATTCGATTCCCTTTGGGGAAGGAGAGCCAGACTCGAGTTAGAAGAGAGAGCTTGTAAGAAGTTAGAGCTGAAAAAAGTCTCTAAAGTAGAAGAACCTAAGTGGTTGTATGGACTTTGGGGAGTTGCGTCTTTAGCTTCTCTTTGTTCTAAGCTAGAGCCTGGCACTTTAGCCCTTTGGGGCGATTTGAGCGAGTCTTTAGCCTCAACTGCTCGAGACCCTCTAAACTTTCTAAGCGAGATAAGCCCAGAACTGCTCTCAAGACTTGAAGAAATCAAATTAGGACCTGAAGCTCTAAGCGTCTCAGGACTTGAAGGAGTAGCGTATGCGTACAAGACCAGAGACGGAGGGTTAGCTCCTCTAGTATTCGATTTAGGTTCCATTAAGTGTGTCGGACCTTTCTCTTCGCTATTGCTAAGCCTCATCGATTTAGGGCTCAGAATAGCTGAAAGCGGTAAAACTCCTTACCTACCGTTCTGGCTTTCGCCCATTCAGATCGCTCTCCTGCCCGTCTCAGAAAAACAGTTGAGCTACGTAGAACGTGTTGTCAATGAGCTTGAAAACATAGAAGTGAGAGTTGTGGTGATGAAAGAAGGAGGGCTAGGCTCGAGGATAAGAGATGCCGGTAGAAGCTGGATTCCAATAGTAGCAGTTGTTGGAGACAGAGAGGTTGAAACCGAGACTCTTTCGATAAGAAAGAGATGGGAAGAAGGAAGACAAGAAGTGGTTCCTCTAAGCGAGTTTCTCTCTATTGTGAGAGACCTCAAGAAGAAGAACATACCTCAAGGTGAGTTCTGATGCAGTCAGTTAATGAAAGAAGAAACGAACTTAGTAAGAAAGTCGCTATAAGCTTAGTCTTCAGAGAGAACCCAGAGCTCGCGCTAAAGCTAAGAGAGTATATAAACAAACTCTTTGAGAAGCTGAAAGAAAAGAACGGCTCTAACTTTAAGCTCAAGATCATGGACTTCTGTGGTACACATGAATGGACCATAACTCATTATGGTTTAAGGAGCTTGATGCCTGAAGGACTAGAACTCGTAGCCGGTCCAGGCTGTCCTGTCTGCATAACTCCTTCTAAAGACGTAGAGGCAGTTGTAAAGCTCTCTCTTGAAGGCGTAACTGTCTACACGTATGGAGATGCCTATAGGCTGAGAGCTCTTAACCCCGTTAACGGAGCTTACTCGCTTTCTGACGCAAAGACGTTAGGAGGCGATGTAAGAGTAGTGACAAGCTTTTACGATGCTGTAGTAAATGCCAAAAAGCTCGGAAAAGCGTCTGTGTTCTTCGCTATAGGATTTGAAACTGTAGCTCCAGGCTATGCTAAAGCTCTGTTAGCTAGAGCTGTGCCTGAGAACTTGAAGATCCTCAGCTCCGTTAGACTCACGCCTCCAGCTATGTTCTATTCTTTGAGTATACTGAGAGAAAAGCCTCCAGAACCTCCTGTCATGGGAGTCATAGCTCCAGGCCACGTATCGACGATCGTAGGAGCTAAAGCTTGGGTTCCTGTAGCTGAAGCTTTTGAGATACCGGTGGTGATAGCGGGCTTTGAGCCAATAGACGTGCTATTAGCTATAGCTTCTATACTAAGACAGTTGCTTCAGAGAAAAGCTGAAGTAGAGATCGAGTACAAGAGAGCTGTGACGTTTGATGGAGATTTGAGCGCACAATCAGCTATAGCTAAAGTTTTTGAAACCGTAGACGCTGCTTGGAGAGGTATAGGGTTTCTTCCAAGAAGCGGACTAGAGCTAAGAGAAGAGTACTCAGAATATAATGCGAGAAGAGAATATGGGATCAAGCCTGAAGGTCCTCAAGAATGGAGGAAGGACACACCGCCAGGTTGCAAGTGTGCAGAAGTGGTCTTAGGTAAAGCTAAGCCTACAGACTGTCCTTTGTTCATGAAGGCATGTACGCCAAGTAATCCCTATGGTCCTTGTATGGTATCTTCTGAAGGGACTTGCGCTATTTGGGCTCGATTTGGCGGCTGGGCTGTTGAAGATATAGCTAGAGAACTAGAGATTTGAAATTAGGGTAGCTCTAATGTGCTGGGGAACGCCCGCTATAATAACTAGAGTTGTTGACGACCTAGTTGCTGAAGTCGATTTCGGAGATGGAGTAACGAGAAGAGCGATCTTGGGACTGTCCTCCGATAAAGTCAGCTCTGGAGACGTAGTGATCGTTCACGCTGGCGTGATAGTTTCAAAGCTAACGTATGAGGAGATCGAAGACCTAATGAGATATCTGTTAGAGCTCTCCTCTCTAGCTGGAGAAGACCCTCCACAAGACCTTATGAAGAAGCTCGAGAAAATCCTCGAGGCAGCAAAGACTGCAAAAGGAGGTAGCGGTAATGATCGATAAACGCGTAAGGCTAGCCCACGGTTCTGGAGGCGTGGAGATGCATGAACTCATAGAGAAGGTGATATTCTCTAAAGCCAAAAAGAAGAAGACTGAAGGAGGGCTAGGTATAGACCATCCTGACGACGGAGCTCTCATCCCTCTCGGCAACGGAGAGTATTTAGTAGTGTCTACAGATAGCTATACAGTAAACCCTCCTTTCTTTCCAGGAGGGAACATAGGGACTCTAGCTGCCTCCGGCTCTATAAACGATGTGCTTATGATGGGAGGAAGGCCTATAGCTGCTCTCGACTCTATAGTCGTAGAGGAAGGCTTTCCACTTAGCGATTTAGAGACCATAGTTCAGTCCATGCTTGAAGTTTTCAACAATGAAGATGTAGCTGTGATAGGTGGAGACTTTAAAGTAATGCCTAAAGGCTCGCTAGACAAAATAGTGATAAACACTACGGTTATGGGAGTAACTAAGAAGCCTATAGTCGATAGGCTTCAAGAAGGAGACAAGATAGTGGTGGCAGACTATCTCGGCGATCATGGAGCAGTGATTCTCCTTTTACAGATGGGATTAGAGAGCAGAGTCGAAGAGCTTGAAAGAGGAACGCTAAAAAGCGATGTGAAGTCTCTCACTAAGCTCATGTTGCCTCTGATAGAAAGATATGGAGAGTTCATACATGCTGCTCGAGACCCTACGAGAGGTGGGCTAGCTGGAGTTCTTAACGAATGGGTTAAAGGTTCAAGCTTCGCTATAGTGGTGAACGAGAGCGAAATTCCCATAAGAGCTCCAGTTAGAGACTATGCTGAAATGCTTGGAATAGACCCGCTATACCTGGCTAGCGAAGGAAACGCTGTGCTCTCTGTAGATAAGAGCATAGCCGATGAAGTAGTGGAGTTCATGAAAAGCTTGGGCTTTGAAAACGCTAGAGTTATCGGAGAAGTCAAAAAGAGCGAAAAGCGAGGAGGCTATGTGTTTATGAAGACCGTGGTTGGAGGTCTTAGAGTTCTAGAGCCGCCGAGAGGAGAGCTGGTTCCTAGAATATGTTGAGGGTTTGAGATGCCGAAACGGCTTCGTATAGGACCTTTGCTTCTTGAAAGAGAAGGTCTAGCTGGAGTTAGAATCTTCGACCTAGCAAGCGAAGTCGCGCTTTGTATAGACGTGTTAAGCCCAGAAGGCTGTAAGTATAAACTGTACACACACTCTCATCCTAACCATTTTCCTGAAAGAGCTCCACTTGACGCCTTTTCTCCTGCAGGTCCTTTTTTGGTTCGTCCAGGAGAGACTTTGAATCTGCCTCCTTTCGAGATCTTGACAGTTCATGCATATAATAGAGAAGATCTGGGAAGACCTCCTAGACACAAAAAAGGAGAGAGCGTAGGCTATTTGGTATCTCATGGAAGACACAAAGTCTATCACGTAGGAGACTCAGACCTAGTTTCTGAGATAGTGTCCTTAAGAGAGTTCAAAATAGACGTAGCGTTAGTCCCTATAGGAGGGAGTTCAGTTATGAACGTTGAAGAAGCCTTTGAGTTCGTGAAGAGCTTAAGGCCTTCGATAGCTGTACCGATACACTACAGCTCTCTAAGAGATGCTGAGAAGTTCAAGCTTCTTTCACATGTCTACACTCAAATAGTAATCTTGTCTTAGAGGGCTCAGCCGTGGAGCTAGTAGTCCCTCCCTCTATGAAGTACAACGTCGTAGCTCCTGAAGAATATATCAAGATCCAGAGAGAGACGATCGCAAACCTTGAGAGCTTTTGGGCTTCTCAAGCTCTTCAGCTATCGTGGAAAAAGCTGTGGGACAAAGTCTTAACTGGTAACGGACCTAGAGCTAGATGGTTTGAAGGAGGAACTCTCAGCCCTTATTTTAACGTAGTCGGAAAACACGCTTTAGGAGAAACGGCTAACAAGCCGGCTTTGATAGAGGAAGACGAAGAAGGAACGTCATTTATAGCGAGCTATAGAGAGCTCGATCTTTTTGCAAGATCTATCGCCAAGACTTTTCGAGAACTAGGAGTTTCCTCTAGAGACTGGGTTCTGATCTATGCACCTTCATCTATCGAAGCTGTGTCCACAGCTCTCGCATCTATGATGCTAGGAGCTCCTGTAGAGTTTGTCTTCACAGGATTTGGTTGGTGGGAGTTAAGAAGAAGGATTAAGAACAGAAGACCTAAAGCAATCGTAGCCTTCGATTCCCTGACCAGAAGAGGAAAGAGAATAAGTCTCTTAGAGAACTTGAAGAGAGCTCTCGAAAACGTTGACGTAAAGCCTGAGGTCTTTGTAGTCGAGAAGTTGAGATCTTCTCCAAAAGAGTGGAGAAGTTTCGACGAGCTCCTCGAAAAAACTTCGCTAACTGAAGAGAGCGTTGTAGAGTCCTCTCATCCTCTTCTAGGATTTCATATAGGATACGAAGAGAGCTTTAAGCCTCTAACTCACGGAGTTGGAGGCTACTTAACTCAAACGGTTTCAATCACTCGCTGGCTTGGTCTCAGGTCTAGAGACACTTTGTTCTGTACGGTAGGACTAGGATGGATAACGGCTGTCTCTCACTGCTTTATAGGAGCTCTATCCGTCGGATCGACGATACTTGTGTATACAGGAGCTCCAGACTATCCTGATTGGGGACGTTGGCTCGAGCTGATCGACTACTACTCCGCTACGGTCTTTTTGACTACAAGTTCTGCTCTCAGACTGATCTTAAAGAAAACTGATGTGAAAGATCGCGAGCTAGACTCACTTAAAATGATCGTTACAACAGGCGAGCCTATGGAGGAAAGCCTTTGGTGGAACGCTTATCTAAAGCTTGGTTCAGGGTCTTCGCCTCTCATAGACTCAATCCCTAGTAAAACAGGAAGGATCCCTGTCTTCAATATGTACATCCAAACAGAGATAGGGAGCTTCGCTACAGGAAATCTGCCAAGTTCCGCTTTCGCTCCTATAGCTCCAGGTTCAGCAGGTCTTCCGTTGCTAGGACTTGCTGTAGATGTGACCGATGAGAGCTGTGCTTCTCTAAGAGGAGAATGGGGAAGGCTGGTCTTGAGAAAGCCTTGGCCTGCTCTCCCTGTAGAGAGTCCTGAAGAGTTTGAGAGAAGCTGGAACGGAGATTGCTACGATACTGGAGATCGCGCTTTAATGAACGAACTAGGCTATATCTATATCAAAGGAAGAAGAGATACAGTCATAAAAGCTAGCGGTTACAGACTCAGCCCAGGAGCCATAGAGTTCGCTCTCGAAGAGATCGGAGTTACGAGAAGAGCCGTGGTTTTCGGAGTTCCTGATGAAGAGAGGTTTGAGGTCATAGCTGTAGCTACAGAAGGCGGTGAGCCTTCTTCTATAAAGAAGGCAGTTAGAGAGCTCATAGGACCTATAGCTGAGCCCTCTCTAGTCCTCCAGCTAGAGGAATTCAAGGGTGATAAGAAATCGCTACGGAGAGAGCTGAGAGAAAAAAGTGTAATGAGGTAGTTCTAGTCGGCGTTGGGAACAAACTCTTCAGTGATGACGGTATTGGGAGCTGTTTAGCTGAAGCTGTCTCTAAATGTCATAAAGACTTCGAAATAAGGGTTTATGAAACTCTAGGGCTCTGGGAATTAGATGTCTTTCAAAACAAGAAGCTCGTGATATTTGTAGATGCCGTTAGCGAAGAATTCGAAGCTCCTAAGGTGATGAAGGTAGAAAGCAAAGGTCTCAGCACAGAGGAGCTAGCTATAATAGCTAGCTCTATAGACCCTCATGACGTAGCTCCTTCAACTCTCGCTCTTATCGCTTTAGCTAGCGGAACTCTAAAAGGAGACTGTTACATCATCGGAGTTCCCATTGAGAGTTTAGAACTCGGCTTTAGAGTTTCTCAGAAAGCTCTAAACGGAGCCTTAGCGTCTTTGAAGTACGTAGAGCTTCTCTTAGAAAAATATGGTTGTAAAGTCGAGTTAAACAAAGCCTGTATAGAAAAAGAGATAGAAGAGAGTTGTAGAAATCAGAGCATAGCAATATAATTAGGCTGAACGAAAACCAGTGATAAGGCTATGGTGTTGGTAGTGAGCATAATAAGAGCTGTGTGTGAACAAGACGAGTACTGCTACGTAGAGCTGTGGAGCTTCACAGAATCCCTCAAAGAGCTCGATAGAAAGCTTGATGACATTAAAATAGAAGGATCTCTAGGAGTTTCTGCTCCGATAGCTGTTAGCGTTCCCGAAGAGACTCTAAGCGAGATGAGCGATAAGCTTTTCGAAGCTCTTAGAGACCTAGGCTATGATGTAGATAAAGAAAGCGTAGAAAAAGGGGCTAGAGGCTATTACTCACCTGAAGACCAAGCTTCCTCTTTTGCCTCTTTTGCTTTCAAAAGACTGCTTTACAAAGTCTCAAAGAGTTCTCAACATCAGCTTCTTTCTAAGCCTTGGACCGAAACCCGTTGTCCCGTTTGTGGTCTCGTACCTATCGCATCTATTGAAGAGTTTGAAGATGAAAAAGCTCCAAAAGTTAGATATAAATGTATGTGTGGTAACTCCTGGGAGTTCGATCACTTCGTGTGTCCAAACTGTAAAAACGATAGAGCTGAAGACTTTGAAATACAACATGTAGGAAGAGTGCCTGTATACATCTGTAAGAAATGCGGTCACTTAGTTTTAATGGCTAACTCTAAAGACATAGTCTCTCCAGGAGATGAAGAGGTATTGCCAATAGTAGCCGCTATCGCTATAAACGCTATGATGAGTTCTGAAGAAGAGGAAGACTTTATAGAATCTCCTGAAGGAGATGAACACGACGAGACTTAGCTCTAAGCTCCAATAGGTAGGAAACGCGTAAACTCTAAAGGTAGTATTTATCTTCTTCATGCTCTTTTATCGGTAACCTAGGAAGAGGTTCTTTCTTAACTTCTCTAGCGAGCTTCCAGGCTACATACTTAGTCAAAGCTCTAGGCGTAAGTCTGGAAAGTAATCCTATTAAGAACGGGATCTTGAGCTTAGCTCCAGCGGCTCTTGGATGTCCTCCTCCTCCTAATCTTCGAGAGAGAGCTTGAACGTCAACTGTTCTGCTACGTAAAGACAAACCCCCGTTAGGTCTGACTACACAAACCACGTCTGCTGAATACCTAGCCATAAGTATAGCAGCAAGTATTCCGTTTGCAGGAGGACCTTCGTCTTTAAGAACTACCGCTATCCGTATTCCATCGACTTCAGTTAAAGAGACTGTAGAAAGAGTTCTTTTCACGTTCTCTAGCTCCAACGATATGTACTCTTCAAGTCTTGAAGCCAATTCCTCGTCCCAGAGAACGCCGCTGACCAGTTTCTCCAAGACTTTGAGCTTCCATTTATAGCTAGACTCCTTAGCTCCTACGGCTCTAAACAGCTTAGGAGAGTAAGGATTGTTCCACTTCCAAAGGTCTGCAGAACATACAACATCTACAAGGTTTTTGATGTAATCATCAGCAGAGTTTTGCCATAAAGAGGATGCATATTTAGCGACTACTCCCGTAGCGCAAGTGGTTCTATCTATAAACAGATTGACTCCAAGCTTTCTGAGCGCTTCTATTTCGCTATTGTTCCAGACGTGATGGTCGTACCACTCTATCCTAACCCCTTTGCTGATTAGTGAGGAAACGGAGTCGAGAAGTTCTCTCCAGTGCTCTGGATTGGTCCCTAGGTCGCTTACCGCTATGCAGTCGTTTCGAGAGACATGTTCAATAAGATTAGAGAATACTAAGTGTAACTCGTAGGGTTCTGCAAACGCTACTGTAGCGTCGTAACCAAGCTTTCTTTCAGCTATTCTAAGGAGCGTTGCTGCTGCTCCAACTCCGTCTAAATCTGTATGAGTTACTATGAAGAGATGATTGCATTTACTCATCTAGACTCCCCTAGAGTTTCAGAGAAAGCTTTTCTAAGAATAGACCAAGTGTCTGAAAGAAGCTGAGGCATAACCTTAGTCTTCCCCACCACGACCATGAAGTTAGAATCTCCGAACCACCTAGGTACTACATGAAGATGGAAATGACCAGGAACGCCTGCACCAGCTACTTCTCCTATGTTAGCTCCTACATTAAAGCCATGAGGTCCAAACGCTTTTTTAAGAGCCTTCACGCTTATCGCTAATAGCTCGAAGATCTCGATAGCCTCTTCTTTAGAGAGGTCTTCAGGTGATGCTATATGGCGATATGGAGCGATCATGATGTGTCCTGTGTTGTAGGGATACTTGTTTAAGATCGTATAAGCTAATCTGCCTCTATACACTATCAAAGCTTCCTCATCACTAAGACGTGGAGCACTACAAAAGATACACTCTCTGTTCTCACTCTTACCTGCAGACCTAGCTACATCTTGAACGTAAGCGAGTCTCCACGGAGCCCAAAGCACTTCGATACAAGGCTTTTCTGTCAACTGTTCTCCACACCTCTAAGCTATCTTCAACTCTCTCATCGGAAATTAATAAGATTCAAGAAGAAGCTACAGGTCGTTTCCTCTTACTGTTGAGGTCTGTCAGGTCCCCACTCTTCATCTATCAGTCTTCGGCAAACTCTTCATCCCTATAGAGCGTAGCCGAAGGAGCCTAATAGAGTTCTGTCGCGCTGAGGCTTACGAGCTAGTCAAGACCTCGCAAAAGCTGTTCTATAAACTCTTTAGAGTTGAAAGGCTTAAGGTCTTCATAGCTCTGACCTACTCCCAGATATAATATCGGCTTGTTTATAGTCGCTACCACAGATATCACGACACCGCCTTTGGGATCAGCGTCAGCTTTAGCTACTATCACTCCATCAACTCCTACTCCTTCATTAAAAGCTCTAGCCTGTTCTACAGCGTCGTTTCCAGTCAGGGAGTCTACGACGAGCACTTTTAAGTTAGGTTTGACCACTCTCACGACTTTTCTAAGCTCTTGCATTAAGTCTTCATCTACATGAAGCCTTCCAGCTGTATCCGCTAAAACAACACATAGCCCTCTAGACCTAGCGAAGCCTATAGCGTCTACCACAACGCTAGCAGGGTCAGCTCCGTATCTCCCTTTAACTATTGGAACTCCTATTCTTTCTGCATGAACTGCCAACTGTTCTTGAGCTCCAGCTCTGAATGTATCAGCAGCTGCTATCACGGGCCTAAGGCCTTTAGACTTCATCATATAAGCTATTTTGGCTATTGTCGTAGTTTTTCCGACGCCGTTGACTCCGAAGAAAACTATAGTGTAAAGAGACCTAGAAGAACATGCCTTAGCGCACTCCTCTAAGATGTTGATGGACTCAATGGAGAACAGTCTCTCTAGCTCTCTTCTCAAAACGTCTACGACTGCAGACTCTGGTTCTCCAAATCTCTGAACTCTAACTTCGCGTAACTTCATAGCTACTCTTTCAGCTATGAGTTCTGAGACATCTAGCGCAACATCTGCTTCAACAAGCTTTAAGATTAAGTCTTTGCGAATCTCTTCGATCTCTTCATCTGAAAGGCTTCTATACTTGACTCTTTCTACCAGCTCTGAGAAGACCTTCCTGACTCTGTCGAACACTACTTCTTCCTCTCTGCTTGAGAAGCTGTGAGCTGTTGAAGAAGTAAAGAGTAGTTGTTATATAGAGAGACCAATTGTGAAAGAGTTTTAGAAACAGCCTCGATGCTCTTCTCTATCTTAGCTCTCCTCCCTTCTAAAACCTTTACAGCCTGGTCTATAGAGAGTCTTGCATAAATGTTGAAACCTAAGAAGACTAACGCTTTTCCTTTCTCTATAGAAGTTGCTGTAAGCGCTGCATTATATTTAGGGTCTAAAAATATAGTCAGTTGTTCTCCTGCTTCACTCATACTCTTTAATCCAGCGATAGCTCTTTCAAGGCTCTCCTTTTCTTCTACCAATTTTCTTAAGTTGTTTGTCATCAGCTCTATGCGTTCTCTCAAGACTTCTATGTTTAGAAGTAAAGTCCTTATGTCCTCTTCTAGTCTCTTCGAGTCTAAATGAGAACTCAAAGCACGCTACACCACTATCCTATCTAATAGCGGTAGTTTGATGATGTTCTTGTCTTCAACTTCCGTTATCGGTATCTCGACCACTCTTTCTATATTTATATGGCTTCTCTTTAACTTGTGTTTGCTACCTAGCTCTGAGTAAACCAGCTCTAGAGCATGCTCTGGTTTCAGAGCTCTAACGTATTTTCTGAACTTTCTCCACTCAGGGTTTTTATCGTGAGCTACGAGCATATACCCTTCAACTAAATAGACCTTCACCTCGTTCATTTATCTACCCCCCAGAGCTGTCTGAATCCTCAGCACCTCTGGACCCGTAGTCTCAGAGCCTACCAAAGCTCCTTTGGAGTTTGCAACTAATCCTGCTCTTATAAAAGATACTCCGAAGTTCACCGTAGCCGATACTATTGGAACTCCAAAAAACTTCTCTAACTCTTTTATCTCGTCTTCCGATACTTCAGGACAGACTACTCCTCCTCTATTCGTTACCACCAACACCGAGCCTACTACGTTAAACCCTCCAACGCTTGCTCTTCTAACCTCAACCCCTAAAGCGTCTGCTATTGCTTCAACTAAATCGTCATTAAAGAAAGGATATACTAGAGCTGCTTTATCGTTAGCGCTTATCAGGTTTCCTAGAGCGTTCTCCACGGAGTCTAGGAGCACTATATTGATATCGCCTAGCTCTTTCCTTATCTTAGCGACCTCTTCTTCTGGAACTCCTTTAGGTAAGACGAGACCGTTGCTATTACCTCCTGCGAAGACTCCAATAAGTTTGGTGTTGAAGAGCGTAGTCTTAACGATCTTATCCACCTTAAGCACGTTTTTCACTAGCTGTTCTTCTTCTTCAGTGAAAGTAGGAGGAACAAGAGCGTAACTGTCTGTAGCGTGTACATAAACGCCTATGTTTGGATTACCTTCTATACTCATTTTAACGATCTCAAAACTACTCATGATCTGAAGAGCCCTCCTCTGATTAACTGAGAGGCCCGGGTCGAAGGTTTTCAGGAGCCAGCTTAACTAATGCCACCTTAACTGGACTCTCTCCTTCTCCCTTCTCTTCTCTTACCTCTACGAGAACCTTGAGTCTTGCTGGAGGTTTCTCTCTACCTCTAGACCAAATGACGTTGTTTACCTCGTTATAAACGATAACCTTATTCGCCTTAACGTGTCTAGATATGAAATCCTTCAGAAGCCTTACTGCTCTATCTGCTCTGTTTGATCTGCGTCCCCAATAAGTTCTACGTAGATTGACCACGTAAACTAACTGCTTTGAGGCTTTGCTCATAGCTCTACACCTTCAGCTTACTCCTTCTCCAGTGTCTGAGAGCTGGTCTCCAGGTGACCCTTCTTCTAGTTTTGGCTACAACCCATATAGGTATGGCTCTATTCGAATTCTGTGCTGCAGCTAGACGTAGCTTCTTGCCTAAAGGCTTATTTCTAGCCATAAGCCTCACCTCATTTCCTCTTGAACGTGATCTTGTACTCACGTCTAGTCCTACTATCTAGCTCAGCTAATAAGCTCTTGACGAATTCCTCGCCAACAGGAGGAGCTATCCTTCCTGAGGAAACTAACTGTATTATGTAGTTTTCCGCTAGCTCTACTAATTCGGGTCTCACAAGCTTAAGGTTCTCTAGTCTAGCTCTTGCCTCGCTTGTAAGAATAGATCTGAGTATAGCTTTCTTCTTCTCCTCTACTTCGAGTTTTCTTCTCTCCTCTTCAGCTCTTCTCTTTAGTTCTTCAAGCTTTCTCCTTTTGACTTCTTCTATCTCGAGAGCCTCAACCCCCTCCTCGTCTGGGAGATAGCTCATAACTTACCCCCGGGAGTTCTCGTAGCAACGCTACCCTATAAAAACGAACAACTTCACAGATATCTGGCGAGCTCCCGACTCTCTTTGACCAGCTCTGTAGCTATCTCTCGCGCTACGTTATCTAAGAGGCTTCTACCAGCAGGAGTAAGCTTTCTGCCTTGACCAGGAACTTTAGATACTAGCCCTGCGCTTTCTAATTGCTGTAAGAGCTTTCTTATAGCTGAACCTCCGCTAGGTCTGAAGTGAGGTGGAGCTGTTCCTCGTCTCTGTCTACCTCCATAAATTATTCTAAAAGCTCCGACGCCTACGGGCTCTTCTGCTTTGTAGAGCTTTCTCAAAATCGATGCTGCTCTAAGATACCACCATTCAGAATCTTGAGGTGGTCTGGTTTTGTGAGGTCCTGTTTTTGCAAAGTAGGCCCAGTAAGGAGGCTTTATCTGAGGGTACTTCTCTTTCAGCAATACGGCTACTCTTTTTATCAGCAAGTTAGCCGGTACCCAGAGAGCTGAGACCATACGCTATCCCTTCGGCATCTTCTTAACTCTAGGCTTATATAGTATGAACGTTCTTCCTCTCACATCGACTAACGTTGCTCTAACAGCATGACTTACCTTTTCGGCTATCTCTTGTCTCGTGAGTCCTGTGACCACTAGAGCTGACTTTAAAATCTTGACCTTAACTATCTCTTTTTTCTCGAGTCTAGCTTTTATTTCGTTGATTACTCCTTCTGTAAGTCCTTGCTTGCCTATCTGTACTTCGCTAGGACCGTGAACGCTCTTAGCGACTCGCTCCTTTAAGTTCAAAGCTAACCCCTCTAACACTTCTTGAATGGACGCCTATGTATATATCCGCAGAGCTTACACTTAATCACTATGTATGAGAAGCTTCTGCTTTGAGACCTAACTCTAACTGTACACGTAGTCCCCGGAAGAAGAACAACGTAGCAGTTGCGACATATAGTTCTCTTAAGCTGTCTAGATAATCTAACGCCTGTTCTCATAGCTAGCTCTCTTAAATAAAATCCTAACTCCTTAGCTCTTTCATAGTCTCCACTCCTAACAGCTTCTACTGCTTGAGAAAACACTATCTTAGCTCTCTGACGAACTAAATCTTTAAGTAACTTCTTGACCTTCTGTTGTCGCTTCTTCAATTCTCCTCAACTGTCTCTTGTACATCTCAACGATCTCTTCTTCTGTAGTCACATCTTCTGGGCTTTTGTCTGGTCTCCACCTAATGAACCTTGGGAATCTTATAGAAATTCCTACGCCAGGTCTTATCATATCGAGACCGCATGTATGCATAGGAGAGAGAGTTAGTTCCGCTCCTAGAACTTCAGCAACAAAGATAGGCTCAACCCAAACGTCTGGTTTCAGCTTGCTCACCACTCTGGCGTGTTTGTGAGATATGATGTAAGGCTTCAACATTTCATTCATTTTGTCTAGCTCTTCGTCAGTGAAGCCTGTAGCTACTTTGCAAACTGTCTTAAAGACGTCAGCTTTGTGATCGTAAGCTGCCATCAGCAGGCTGCTCAACTTTCCTCCACGTTTTCCTTTACCGTAAAAAGCGCCTACCACAACTAAGTCGACTGTGTCTATCATCTCGCTCTTATAGTCTCTCTTAAACTTAACCCAAAGCCACCCTCTAACGCCTGCAGTATAGACGCTACCGCTATGAAGAGCTTTGATCATCAAGCCTTCAGCGCCTTCCGCTACGGCTTTATAGAAAAAGTTCATCACGTCGTTTGGGTTGTCTGTAACTACGTGTTCCGCTATCAGCCAGTTCTCGTCTTCAATCACTACGTTCTCTAGGTACCGTCTTCTTTCAGACAAAGGCTTTACGGTTAGGTCAATACCATCAACATAGAGAACGTCAAAAAGAAACACCTTAACAGGTACCTCTTTCATTATCTTATCGATCTCGTGTTTCCTCTTCCTCTGCATAAGTTCTTGAAACGGCTTCAGCTCTCCGCTTTCCGGGTCGTACGCTACTATCTCGCCTTCTACTATGACCTCTTTAGCTTTTAGACCTCTTTTCGCATACTCGATCACGTCAGGAAACATGTTAGTTATGTTTTCCAATCTCCTTGAGAATATCACTATCTTATCTCCTGATCTGTGGATCTGAGCTCTCTCCCCATCGTACTTGTACTCAACTAACGCCTTTCCTCCTACTTTCTTCAAGACCTCATCTATGTCTTTACCTCTCTCCGCTAGCATGGGTCTGATGGGAATACCGGGCACAGGAGTGATTTGTTGAAGAGCTTCAACACCGTTACTGGCTACGGTTTTAGCTATAGCCCCTAAGTCTGTTCTCAAGTTATAAGCTCTCTCGATCACAGGTCTAGCTGTCGAGCCTCCTCCAAAAGCCACAGCTAAGGCATCAAGTATTGTAGCATCTCCTACTCCAAGCCTCAGTCTGCCCTCAACAAACCTCACTATATACTTGGCCTCAAGAGGCTCTGCATCAGCAAGAAGACCTGCAAGCAGTCTTATCTTGACATCTTTACTTCCTTCTCCAACGGTTTCCGCTATCTTATGAAGAGTATCGAAAACCCTGGTTACAGTCAGCTTCTGTTGTGTACTCCCTATGAAGAGTTCGAGACCTGAAGGCTTTTGTCGCGACTGTCTGGAAAGTCTTTCCGCTACTGAACCCAAGTCACCTAGACTCTTGAAAAGCTTTTCTACAGAGTCTGTAGAGACTCTATAAGCTTGAGCTAAAGAAGCCATCAACAGCTTTTCTCCTACACCTAGCTCCGGTATCTCCATCCAGTCGGGTCCTAGCTTACCTTGAATTAGATACACGACTTTGTCTATGACGTCAGGAGGAGAAGCCTTAAACAACTTAACCAAAATTAGCGTGAGCTGAGTTCTAGCTGTGACCCTTTCTAGACTTTGAAACGCTTCTGCGACTTTGTAGAACTCCATGTCTATGTTGACTCACCATATTAGCGATCTATAGAAAGCAAGCCTAAAACGGAGAGGGCTCAGCGCTTGCACACCTCGGGCACTTAGAGCCCTGCGCGCGAGCTCTTCACAGCCCTGAAAAGTGGTGCGGGGGGTGGGATTTGAACCCACGCAGGCCTACGCCATCGGGTCCTGAGCCCGACCCCTTTGACCAGGCTCGGGCACCCCCGCATTATATGTTCTAAAGAGCTTCTTTCTACGCTAAGCTACAAGTAACTCTTTACTTTCTGAACTATATAGAGCTTTCCTCTTCGTTAAACGATTCCTAAACGTTAGCTTTGTTTCGACTTTGATAAAGAGGCGTTATAACGGCTTTATTGTAGCGATTCCTTACAAAACTCGATGACTCAAAGGTCGAGATGAAACTAACCCTTTAGGATATCTAAAATAGTACGTGGTGCTTAGAAGATATTAGTGACGAGCGACCCCCCAGAGGTTCGAACAGACCTAACCTCTCGCCCCCGGGCCCGGTGGGCTCTGGGATAAGCGCTAAAAAGTAAGGATTGAGAACAGAAAGACAAGATAATCAATACAGAGTAGTAAGGATATGGGCTTTAAGAGAGTTCGCGCCCGGGCCCCCCTTGGGGCTTCGGGCCTCTCTTAAAGCCCATATCCTTACTACTCTGTATTGATTATCTTGTCTTTCTGTTCTCAATCCTTACTTTTTA
>JAWBBK010000002.1:0-50354 GCA_038824665.1 Acidilobaceae archaeon
TTGCTTTCACTCTCCGTTTCATCTTTATCGGCTTTGCTTTCACTCTCCTTACTTCTTTTTTTGTCACCTTCGCCTTTTTTCATATATAGGAATCCACCAACGTCAGCTACCACACTAGCCTTAATGAATGTCTCCTCTATACCACATGGATCTTTATTACCTATATCAATTCCTGAGTACCAGTTCTTAATAATATCATCATCAGAGTACTTCAGATAGTAGCCTTGCTTATCTAGACCAGTAACTTTAAGTTCCATAGATTCCGCTATTTGGGTTAACAGCCTCTGATAGTGATATGCAATTGCTTCTCCGCTAACCACCGGCACATAGACTACGTTATACTTGCCCTCTGAGTACGTAACTATAGGCGCTCTTCTGTGTTTAGTAACGTTGCCAACGCTCTCAACCATGTTTAGTGCTTCAACGTTAACTAAAAATCTACCTGAAAGCGATAAGGTTAGAACACCTCCTGAAGACATGATTCATCACCTACTCTTTTATGCGCAGTTCTTCGAAAGCGCTAGCTTTCTTAGCCATTACCTCTATATATAGGTTGCGAGTCTCTTTCACTATATCAGCGCTGCTCTTTCCCTCAATGCGTTTTTTAAAACTAATAACGCTTTTTTCAATATCCTCCGGTTCGATGTTTGGACATCTCAGTTTGAAAGTAGTTCCTCCTATCTTAACTTCAACAACTCTCTCTTGAGCAGGTTTATCGGTACAGAGAGAATGATAATCTCTCACCGCGTCCTTTATCGCTTCGTAGACCGTTATTTCATCGAGAGCGTTGCCTATCCTATCTATATATCCATAGTTTCTCTGCGCAGCGAAGAACGCTAATATTTTAACTAACGCGCTCGTTTTATCGAACTCTCTCCCCTTAGGAGTTTCTACAGCTTGAAGATCGTTATGGTGAGACCTTTCATGCGATTGAGAAGGTTCTGGAATCAAACTCTCAAGCCTCACAGATAAGTGTAGTGGGTTAAAGGTTAATAAACTTAACGTTAGAAACACTTTTAGATTGTCTTATCGTAAAGTTAAATATCATAGAAAAACGCTTAACTATTAAAAGAACAGATGTCAAATTGAATGAGACAGAAGCGTAAGCGCAAGAAAGTTCTAACTATGTGGAAGTCCTGGAAAGATGTGCGAAAGTCGATGAATAAAGGTAAGAAGAGACTTCTGGACAATAGCTTAAGCCTATCCTTAAAGATGTTGACCTCAGATCTGAGTTCTGCAGACGCTCTCCTAGCGCTTTCGTGCTTGAAGCGGTTCTTCACGTCTATTCCCTTGAGGAGACTCAGCTCTGTCTAGCGTTTTCGAGCCGTAGCTCAGGTTGTTCATTAGATAGCTTATACTTAAAAACTCTTTGCTGAAGCGATTCTCAAAAGAGTATACTTTCTTTAGCGCTAACGATCAATTTCATAACCTCAAAGTCTACATAGCGAAACGAGCTGACAGCTCTTCAAGAGACTTTCAAGAAGTCTTAACTATATGCAAAAACCGTAGCTAACTCAGTTACGGCTTTAAGTCTTAAGCACTCTTTAGATGATGCTAAGTTGGCGATGTCTAACTATTTAGTCAAAGCGTGACAACAGTTTCGATGAGCGTTGCACAGATCATTAGTCGTTCAGATTTACCTGTTGAGCGCCATTATAGACTTCAGCTTTATCTGTCCAAACCCTATTCCTTTGCTCTTCCCTATGTTTGTTTTCTCCGCTAGCTTTACTAAAGCAACAAATATCTCAGCGTTTTTCGCTCCGTAAACTCCATACGTCGCTATTCCTCTGAAAGCTTTCAGCGTCCTTTCTTCACCTTCTTTTTTTCCAATACTGTATTTTTCGACTATCGTTTTAGGAGATCCTATCAGCTCTACATATCTAAACAGCTTGTGAGCCGTCTTTCTCAAGTCCACACCAGTTAATCTTGACGCTATGAGCGCAGCGCTGTAAATTAGCCTTTGCGGTGAAGGGTATAACACTCTCCACGATCTGAACATGAATATAGTTGGAGCGTACTCTATAGTAACGCTAAACCTATCGCCGTCTAGACCTAGAGGGTCTTTAGGCAGTCTGGTCTCTTCAACGCTCAAAGATTCAAGTCTTAAGCCTTTAGACTCAAGAGCTTTGAACTCCGACAGAATAGAGTCGAGAGGCTTCTCGCCAAGAAAGGTGACTCTAAAGGACACGTTAGAGCCTTCGGGAACTACTTTTGAAGAGACTCTGTTGTCAACTACGCGTCCGCTAAGAAGAAGGTTGCCATCAACATAGAGCGGAGAAACAGATAAAGGCTTGACGTTAGAACCTATAGAATATATAAAGCTAGAAACGAGAGAGCCGCTCCAAGAAATAACGGGAAACCCTCTCAAAGCTCTGAAGCTAGCGTAAACAACATAAGCGCGACCGAAGACTTCACTCAACTCTCAACACCGACGAGCACTACATCAACTCTCCTATAGCTCTTTTAACCTACTTAACTCTTATAGGTCAAAGCCTGAACAAACGTCGAAATCCACTTAGAACTAATCGAACTCTTAAATGACTTCTAAAGACGACAGTTAAAGCTTTAAGACTTTCATAACCCAAATCTTTAAGCTAAGGGAGTAGTGTTGTACAGAGCTATAGTAGCTGGCGTTGGGTTCAATTGGCGTCGTGTTTTAAGAGGGTTTTACGGTATTGGCTTCAACCCTGGAGATTACGCTATTCTAGTCAACTCAGAGCCTAGAGATAACAACGCAGTAGAAGCTATGAACATCCTCTCATCTAGATTAAGCGAGTTAGGCTTATCTACCAAAGAGTTCTGGCTAGATCCCACAAAACCCTTCGAGGAAAACGTAGCTATCGTCAGGAGCTTTATTGAAGACCGTGCTCCTTGTACTACCGTTTTTCTAATAGGCGGCGGGTTTAGGTGGCTTAGCGCTCTTTTAATGATGACAGCTATGATCTTAAAGTCTATCAGCTTCGTTGGCGTTGATGTTGAGAAGATCAGGATCGAGATCGAAGAAGAATTAGAGAGCAGAGCTGTCAGCGTTCCAACTTTATATATCGAGATCCCAGTAGTCCCTAAGTTTGTCAACATTTCGGTTCAAGATTACGACGTTTTAAAAGCTATAGCTAAAAAAGGAAAAGCTAGAGTCAAGAATATCATAGATGAGACTAGCTTATCGAGAACTGTTGTCGTTAAGAGGCTTAAGAAGCTCTTAGACCTCGGACTGATAAAGTCTGAGACCAGAGGTAAAGGCAATCTCTACAGCTTAACTCAGCTAGGAGTAATGCTCGCTCACAAAGTTCTTCAAAGCTGAGCTACACATCTTCTTGTAGAAACAGGCTTTACATTTAATCTTATCGATAGTCCCTCTAGGCTTAACCGCGCTTCTCACCATCTCTTTGAACTCTTTCGCTAACGTAACTACATAATTTCTAATAGGAGGAGTTAACTTAATCCTAACTATACCTTCTTTTTCTAAAGGCACTATAGTGATCTCATCTACAACAACTTTGAGCGTCTCCTCTACAGCTATAGCGTAAGCTACAGCCTGAACTACATGATGTCTGTACTTTTTCCAAAGATTCCTTCTTGAAGTTTCGAGCTTTACTTCAACGAGCTTAGCTCTAAAACCGTTAACGATCACGAGATCAGCTATGCCTCGAACGTTGAGTTTTTTAGACTCTACAGGCACTGACCACAGGAACTCTCCATCTATGCCTTTTCTTCTGAGCTTCGTTTCAACAACGTTTTTATCTATCTTCTCCTTAGCGTACTTCATAGACTCTGTAGGAGGTTCCATAGTTAAAAACGTTTTATAGTACGCTATCAAAGGACAGTACGCATATTCTTTAAGTAAAAATATAGGTATGCTATAACACTGCGTATTTAGAAATCGATTCAGCATAGTTAAACACGCCTAATCTAAAAGCTTTCTCAAGAGATTCCCAAGGGACTACCATGACTATAACGTTGTCTGTCTTATAGTCTATAATTCTAGCTAGAGCTCTAGCGGCTTCTTTAGCCTCATGTGCTCCTCCTCTTCTTACATAAAGACTTCTTTGTACTCTCGTGAACCCCATTGATTTAAGCTTCTCTGACGCTCTAAACCTAACAGCGTCATCAGATATGTCGTAAGCTACTACCACATAGGGCATTAGAAGATCACCCTAAATCCTAAATAAGACTCTCCAGATCTAAACGTGTTTGCAAGATCTTGAGCTTCAAGTCTCACATGGTCTTTAAACGTTAAAGCTCTACGTCTTTTAGACGATCTAACGGTAGAAGAAAGATTATCGAGAACTATTGACGCTACTAGCTTTCTAGACTCGTATTCTAAGAAGCCGTTTACAAGCTTTACTTGTTGAAGTCTATAAGCGTTAACTATAAGAGCTTTATCTACTACAGGAGCTCTGAACATTTCTATAAAGTCTAGCGTTAACGACGGCTTTCCGCTTTTAAGTGTATGAAGTAAGCCTAGATACGGATCTAAGCCCGCTAGCATCAACACTTTCTCACATTCAGCATATAGTATACCGTAGCCGTAGTTCAAAGCTATGTTGAATATGTCTGTGCCTTCTGGATCTCTGCCAGCAAAGCCTAAACTTCCAGGCAACAGCTCTGAGACCATGTTCCAATATCTTCTAGCAGCTTTAGCTTCAATGCTCATAATGTCTTCTGGGTTTACTCTATCTATAGGCGTTTCTAAAACCTCTCGCGCTATATGTTCGACCTCCCATCCTCCTTCGATTATTCTGCTCTCTCTTCTACTCTTTCCCATATATTTAAGAACTTGAGCTTGATTATACACCTTAGAGTATATCATCTCTCTAATTATGGCTTTAGCTAAGCTCGTGTTGACGTTTGAATACTGTCCTATTCTAGCCATAACGGTCTTATTAATTATAGGTGAACACACTCTAGCTACTACGTCTCCTCTCGAGTCTAAGAACACAACATCGATTCCTAGCTTAGACGCTAAGCGTATAGCCTTAGACGTTATCGACACTCTAGACGAAGCTATTACTATCTGGTCTACGTCGCTAGTGATTTGAATCTTCTTGCCGTTCTTAAGGCTGATAACGATAGAGTCTTTTCTTACATAAATTTTAGATCCCGGATCCACTAGAAACAGCTCCATAGCATACACCCCTGAAGGGACATGAACTAGGACAGCTAGCGGCTAAGCCAGGGTCTTCGTTGTATTCGATCATTCTAGCAACTCGATCTCTCACGTCTAAGAACTTCCTCCTAAGGCTATCGTCTACGTTAACTACTTTCCAATTGATCTTAACGTCGCTGTTAAACGATATATGAGCTATAACTCCATAATCTACAGGATGTCCGATCCAAGCTTCAATAGATAAAGCGTAAGCTGCAACAGCTAGCTCTTTCTTCTCTAACTCTCCAGAAGTCGTGATCTCCACTGGGATAAAACCTACTAAAGCGTCTGGCTTTACGTGATCTGAAAGACCTATAGCTGAAGCGGGAATAAGAGGTTCAACAGATACTGGGATGCCGTCTACTTTAGAAATAGCGTAGAGTTCGAGAGCTCTTTCAAACACGTTCCATAAAAGCCTTTCGGTATCGTCATCAACTTTAGTTGGGCTGAGGTATTCGCTAAACCTAGAAGGCAAAGAACTCAAGCTACCTCTATAGTTAAACGGGTATAGAAAAGCTTCGTGAACGAGTCTACCGAAAACCATAGGACTTGATTTGCTCTTCAACCCTTTAACTTTCCTCAAGTAAACATCGCGCTTGCTAGGACAGACGCTGGTGATATCGGAAACGCTAGGTCTAAATCTAAACCTAGGTCCTACGAAATCAAACCTCCATCCTCTAATCTCATAAAAGCCTCTCTCATCTAAGCTCCTAATATAATCCCAAACGCTTCTAGGGATCATTCTGATCACCTGTAGAGATCAAACCTTCAAAACATTTAGCTATTAAAAGAGACAGATGACACATTGAATAAGACAGAAAGAACAAACAATGAGACAATTCTTAACATGCGAAAACTATTAGAAGATATGCGAACACTGACGAGAAGAAGCCTGATGGAGATATCCGAACAAACATTATACAAACCGTTAAAGCCTTCCGAACGCTGACGAAGCAAGACGATATAGCCTTAAATTGTTCGGATGAAGGCTAGGAGGAACTCCATAACGGAGTTAGATATTTAAGCTACGAGCGATTAATAGAGACGTGGCTGACGGTCCCCAAAGGGATATTTACATAAAGGAGACGACAAGCCTCAAAGGGGAAAAATTAAAAGATTAAGAAAGAACTTAAAGTATTAAACGATAACTCCCTAAAGGGAATAGAAAGCAAAGGTCAATCGTCGTACTTAACTCTTTTCCACTTACTGAAAACGTCTGGAAGGTCTTGTATAGTGTATATGAAAAAACGCTTTTTTCGTTTTTCTCGCTACTTCATCAGCTAGCCTCTTAGTTTCATCAGTAATCCCTATGAATCCGTCTGTGAACACCACGACTACTGAAGGAACTCTCTTCTGTTTGAGAACCTATTTGAGTGCATCATCTATTCTTGTATCTCCACTGCCAGTCGTCTTGACCTTGTCTTCATATTCATCTATATCGAACACCTCTCTAACTTCAGTATCCCAAGCGATTACCTTAACGTTTTTGATTCTAACTTGATGAACGAGTTCTCTCATATCTGAAAGAAACTCAAACAACTCTTTCTCAGAGACGTTTCCGCTTATGTCTATCAGCACTGCGACGTCTGGAGGCTCAACTGGTCTCATTACGATCGCAGGAAGCTCGTCTCCAAACCTTCTGTTCGGTAGTCTCCAATCAGTTTGTACAATTGGGTAAGATAGTTGAAGTAAAGCTCCTCTTAAGTAGTACTTCCACGATTGTTGAGACTTATAGACTAGCGGGATCTCGCGCTCGTTTTCTTCAGCTTTCTCTTCGACCTCGGTCTTTGACCTCTTCTCCTCCAAGAGGTTATAGAGAGCTCTGATAAGCTTATGCGATCTTATAACGTCGCTTATCTTCGTTCTCCACTCAAGATCTAGATCTCTTTTCTCTTTTGTTTCTCTCAGCTTGTCTTCTTGGTCTTTGGGAACCGTTAAGTAATATTCTCTCTTTTTCAGCTCTTCTATCAGGTCTTTAGCGTGTTGTTTGAGCGCACGCATCAAAATGTAGTATACAGTTAGCGGATGTGACTCAAGCATTTTTATGGGTTCTATTGTGATCTTATAGGAAGCGTTCGTTCTAACGAGAATCTCGTTTGCCAAACTTATCAGATCTTCGCCGGTTATAGGCTTCGCTCTTCATATACGCTTTTTGACAACATACCAACTTTTCTAGCTATCTCGTTTATAGCTGCATCTACAACATAGTCGTAAAGAGCGAGGTTTTCTACGTTCTTTCTCTCAACTAACGTTAAGTCTCCAAGAACCCAATGTATGATCTCATGAAATGCTACGAACTTCTTGACTTCTGGAGACGCATTGCTTATCTTGTTCCAGAACTTTGAGTTCACGTAAACCTTCTTATCGTTGCTTACAACAATAGTTTCGACTTCATCATCCGCTATGACGACCTCTTTAGGAACATAATCAGCTAGCGTGAACGCAGTGTTCTTCAATACATCAACAAAAGTCTCAAAGACGTCTTTTTTAATGCGCATGTTCTCGTCTTCAGCGCTTAAACTTAGCGACACGCCATCAGCGCCTTTAGATCAGCCACATAGAGGCTAGCTCTTATATAGATTTGTTTTAGTTGATCAACAGGTTTGAGAAGTTTTTTGAACATCTCAGAGAACTATAGACTAGAACTTCGCATAGCTTTATCATTCATCAGACTTTTCCGCATAAAGTCTTGTTTTGATCGGATTGACTCAAGAACTTTATTCCAAGCCTCTCGAGGTCGCTTTAACGGTTTCGTTCAGATCTTCGTTTTTGAAGAATCACAACTCGTTGCCTTGGGCTTTTGTGATCTTGACTATCGCTAGGACCTTAACCATTTCTTTCATGCTTTCTGCTTTCCATGTAAGAGGCACTATAGCTATATCCGTTTTCCCAGCTCCTATAGATGTTGTGGTAGAACCTTTAGCCAATACAACTTGCTGAGTTAAGCGGATAGGCTAAGGCATAGCCGATACCGGATCTCTCTCGTAGACTTTCTTCAAAGAAAGCGTGAAGCTCTTGTGTGAGATCTGTAGCGTTAAATAGGCTTCAAGTCAAACAAGATGCGCAGAGTTTAAAAAGGTCGTAGCGTTGGTTGAGAGAGGTGCGAAAAAGTGCACGAACTCAGAAACCTAATCTACGCTTTAGTCATAGCGGTCTTAGCGATTTCAGCATCGCTAGCTTGGGCTCAAGAAGGTCAAGAGAGCACTGTTCTTTATAAAGCTGCAGCAGCTGCAGCAGCTGTAGGCATAGCCGGTATAGCTGCTGGAATAGCTATAGCTATGGCTGGATCAGCAGCAGCAAGCGCTATAGCTGAAAGAAGAGAAGCAGCAGGTACGTTGCTGATTATCGTAGCTCTAGGTGAAGGTATAGCGATCTACGGATTCCTAGTGGCTCTACTTATCATCCTTCTCCTCTAGGCTAAACAACAACTCTTATATCGACTAAGCTAAGTCTTCTCTTTCCTTTGCTCTACTAGCGCTATTGACTCAAAGACTTTAACGATATCCGTTACGCTGAGTACAGCAGCTTCATGAAGAGGTAGTAGAGCTACTTCTCCTTTTTCAAACGTTCTTCCTCTTATCTTAACGTCAGTTAAAAATTGAACTACGACTAACTCATTCCATGTGACTAAAAAACCAGCTATGTATTTAGAGTAAACGTTGAGAACTTTCTTCAGTATATCGAAAAGCTGTTGGTCTAACCCTTTGTAGTCTTTAGACTCCATAAGGTCTTCAACTCTTATCTTAGCTGTTTTCTCAGCAGCTTTAGAAACAAGAGAGACGTAGTTCTCACAGAACTCGTCAAGCTGTCTACAGTATATAGAGAGCGTTCTTCTAGCTTCTTTAACGTTATCTAGAGTTAAAGATTCATGCATTCCTGAGATAGCTCTATAAATACCTCCTGCTGGAACTCTTTCACTCAATTCTTATCTCTCCTCTTAAAAGCTCTACAACTCCTTTGCTAGCTAAAAGCACAGCTATAGGAGCTTCAAGCTCTACCTCTTCTCCTGCTCTTAGCTCTACCTCTTCTCCTAAAATCTTTATTGAAGGTATGTTGTCTTTAGCTTTAACTAGAGCTTCGCCTCGAAAAGGCGATAAGTGTGGTCCGATAACGAAAACGTTTTCGTTGATCTCAGTTACGAGAAGAGAGGCTTTGCCATTAAGGCTTCCTCTAAGTCTAGATAACCTCGTAGGGTCTCTAGTCACTTGTTTGTCTATAGGAACTCGAAGTTCAGCAACTAAAGACTCAATAAAAGAAAGGTCACGAACAGCTTGGAGAAGCCCTCTCTCTTTTAGCTCAGCTCCGATCCAGCCTCTCCAACCAAGGTCTTCAGGAGAGATCACGAGCTCTCCTTTAATGTTTCCTCTTCTACCTCTTGTCATTAAAACGACTTTAGTTACGTCAAAACCTTCAGCCATCACGTAAGAAGCTATCTCTTCTCGTTCTTCTTTGCTCATATCTAGATAGCGTTCAGAAGAGACCAACACGTGAAAGCCTCTATTTCCTGTGAAGTAGATCGTCGATTCTATCCCTAGATCTCGTTTAAGCATAGCTGAGACTCTTTGAGCTAACTTAAAGCCTATATACAAACAAGAGTCATCAACTAACGGGTCATCGCCTATCCTAATGGATTGACAGTCAGGAACGGCGTCTGAGTCTATATCGAAAAGCAGCTCTGACCCTCTCCAACCTTTTTCCTCCATAGACTTAGCGTCAGGAAAGTTGTAGAGAGCTACAGAGTAGTAGGCATGTTTAGGAGCTTTATCTGCAAGATATTTCAAAAGCTCTTTTTCAGACCTGAAAGACAAATGTCTTACATAAGACTCTTTTTCAAATAGTTGGAAAGCGAACTCTCTCATAGATATATGAGAAGGAGGTTTGACCTTAGGTTTATGTGTATAATAAGCTTTGTAAAGGAGCTGTAAGGTCTTAGCGTCACCTTTCTTAATCTCTACTATCGTTTCTTCATTCAACTCTCGGTGAAACATAAAATGTCAGCCTGCCTCCTCCCATATATTCTAAATCGACTCTTATCGGAGCTTCGTTAGCGTATTGAATGCTAACTATATCGGCAGCTTGTGAAGCTGTAGCCATATACGTGAAGTACTCTAACGTGTAACTGGATTCATCAAGACTTTCAGCTTCATATTCTATTAGAGACTGTTTGTCGAGAGAAAGTTCAACTTCTCCCTTCATGACGTCGCTACTGCCTATCACTATCAACACGTCTTCTCTAGCTTTGAACTTTATGCTATCTCCGATTTTTTCTAGAGATTTGATCACGTCTCTAAAAACGCTGCTAAGCATCTTAGCTCTCACAGTGAAGCTAACTTTAGGCTCTGGAAGCTTATCGTAAAGGAGATTTATAGTTGGGATAGAGAACTTCCTAATCCCTCTACCTAAAAAGCTTATGTTGAGATTGTTCTCTTCTAACTCTATAGCTAGCTCGTCTTCTTTACCTCCTCTTCTCAAAACTTTAGTCAATGTTTCGAAAGACACTCCGATCTCTATCTCGTCTTTTTTAACTTCGTACTCTATGAAAGCAGAAGCGGGATAAAAGAGGTCTACCATAACTACGTGACTCGGGTCTAGAGCTCTCAACTTTAATCCTTCTCTGCTCGCTATGAAAACGCCTTCATCTAAGACTTTCTCGATGCTAGACAAGATGTATCTCCAAGTCCTAGCGTCTTTGAAGTGCATTTTGAACAAGCTCTTCACTCTCACTTTCTATACGGTTCATCGAACCTATAAGGTATTCACCTCGAGCAGAGAAGAAAAGCTCTCGGGCTAACTGGTGGAGTGTGAAGAGCTAAAAGACGCTTCTTACGAGATAGATATGAATTTTCTGTTCAAAACGCTGAAAGAAACGAAAGCCGAGAGAGTAGTATTACAACTACCTGATGGTCTTAAACATCTCTCTCCTCTTTTAGCTTCATGTATCAAGAGAGCTCTTGGAGAAAGAACAAACGTCTACGTTTCAGGTGAAGGAGTTTATGGAGCTTGCGACCTAGACTTAGAAGTCCTTGAGAACACCATCAGACCTGACCTAATAGTTCATATAGGTCATACGCCATATCCTTCTTGGCTTTGCTCTAATTCGATTAGATCACGAGTAGAAAGAGCTAAGGTCATTTACGTTCCAGCTTTTAGCAAAATCCCTATAGCTGAGAGCTTGCTCGAAGAGGCTTTAAACATAGTGAAGTCTTACGAAGCTAAGAAGATAGGTCTTGTAGCTGTCTTACAACACATCAACAAGCTCAGAGACGTTGAGAAGTTCTTTAAAGCTAGAGGGCTAGAACCTATAGTGCCTCAAGGAGTACCTCCTTATCTTTTAGACGGTCAGATCATAGGCTGTGAATATGGAGCTGTATCGGGATTAGAGGTAGACGTCTTTCTTTATTTAGGCGGAGGACTGTTTCATCCGATAGGTCTATACTTAACGGTTAAGAAGCCAGTGATTAAGATAGACCCTCATGAAGCTAAAGTTGTTGACGTCACTCCTATAGGAGTTAAGTATTTCAAAATCCGTCTCTTCAAGATCCAACAAGCTATGAGCGCTAAGAGATGGGCAGTAGTGATAGGAACTAAGACCTGTCAGTACAGAGATCAACTGGTAGAGTCTATCAGAAGACTGTTAGAAGAGAAGAACAAAGAGTATCTTCTCATAATAGCTGGAGTGCTTAACTTAGAGAGGATAGCGGCTATAGACAACTCTTGGATAGAAGCCTTTGTGGTGACTAGCTGTCCTAGATTGCCTATAGATGACTTATGGGAGTATCATAAGCCTGTTCTAACTCCAGGCGAGATGCGCATAGCTCTCACAGGAGCTCTTGAGAGCTATTCAATAATTTGAAATATTAAAAACGCTTCAAGCTTCTTCCTCTTTTAAAGTCTCTAGGTTACAAGAGAGGTGGAAGGTGGTTTTGAATGAGTTCTATAGCTGAGATCTTGTGGGTTGAGAAGTACAGACCTAGAACTCTAGATGATATAGTCAATCAGACAGAAGTGATTTCAAGGCTTAAGCTGTTTGTGAAAGAAAAGAATATGCCACATCTTCTTTTCGCAGGTCCGCCGGGTACAGGCAAGACGACAGCAGCTCACGCTTTAGCTCACGACCTTTTTGGAGAGGACTACAGACAACACATACTTGAGCTGAACGCTAGCGATGAAAGAGGTATCAACGTGATCAGAGAGAAAGTGAAAGAGTTCGCGAGAAGCAGAGCTCCCGAAAAGGTTCCTTTCAAGATAATCATCTTAGACGAGGCAGATAACATGACGAGTGATGCTCAACAAGCTTTAAGGAGATTGATGGAACTCTACTCTGGAGCTACGAGATTCATATTGATAGCTAACTATCCATCTAAGATCATAGACCCTATACAAAGCAGATGTGCGTTCTTTAGATTCACCTCGCTTAAAAGAGAAGACGTTGTTAGCAGACTCAAATATATAGCCGATAGAGAGGGAGTGAGCTACGATCACGAAGCTCTAGACGTCATATATGAGATAAGCGAAGGAGATATGAGAAAAGCCATAAACATTCTGCAAGCAGCTGCTGCTTTAGGTAAAGTCACAGTTGATTCGGTCTTCAAAGTAGTAGGTATGGCTAAACCTAAAGAAGTTAGAGAGATGATAAAAATAGCTTTAGGAGGCGACTTCACATCAGCTCGTAACATGTTGAGAAAACTGATGTTAGAATACGGTCTTAGCGGTGAAGATGTAGTGAAACAAATCCATAGAGAGATATTTGGACCAGATATAAACATACCTGAAGAGCTGAGAGTTCTCATAGCCGATTACTTAGGTGAAATTCAGTTTAGGCTTGTAGAAGGAGCAGATGAAGACGTTCAGCTCTCAGCTCTACTAGCTTGGTTAGCGCTTTTAGGAAGGAGGCTAAGCTAAATGCAGAAAAGCTCGTTGCCTTGGGTGATCAAACACAGACCTAAGAGAATAAACGAGGTAGTAAACCAAGAAGAGGCTAAAAAGACCCTCATCTCTTGGATAGAGGAGTGGCTATCAGGCAGACCTCCTAAACAAAAAGCCGCTTTACTTTATGGACCTCCTGGAATCGGAAAGACTAGTCTTATCGAAGCTATAGCTGACGAATTCGATCTTCAAGTGTTAGAGTTGAACGCTAGCGATTATAGAAGGAAGTCCGATATAGAGAGAACTGTAGGGATAGCGGCTAGTAAAAAGTCGTTGACTAAACGAGGTCTCATAATCTTAATGGACGAAGTAGATGGAATCAATCCAAAAGCAGACGAAGGAGGTTTGGAGACTCTTATAGAGATCATCAAAAGAACTCGAAACCCTATAGTGATGACAGCTAATGATCCATGGAAAGAAAGTCTTAAGACGTTAAGAGACGGGAATCTTGTCTTGATGGTTGAATTCAAAAGCCTTAAGATCTCAGACATAATGACACTTCTTCAAAGAATATGTGATGAGGAGAGACTTCAGTGTGATGGAGAAGCTCTTAGATACATAGCGGAAAAAAGCGAAGGAGACGCTAGAGCGGCTATCAACGACCTACAGGCTTTAGCTGAAGGTTATGGAAAGGTGACTATAGACCTAGCGAGGCTATTGATTAGAGGTAGAGAGAAAAGCATAGACATATGGAGAACTCTTAACTCGATAATTTACGCTGATAAGTCATGGAAAGCGAAGAGCGCTGTAGCTCAAAGCGAAGTAGATTATGAAGAACTCTTGCTCTGGCTTTCTGACAACGTTTCTAAAAAGTACACAGACCCCTTAGACCTTTTTAGAGCTCTAGATGCTCTCAGTAGAGCCACAATACATTTAGCGAGAGCGAAAAGAACAGGAGAATGGAGCATGCTTTCATACGTCTTCGATATGATGGGACCTGGAGTAGCTTTGGCTAAGTCTTCTAGCTCGAAGATCTCGCCTTCTAAATACGCTTATCCTGAAAAGCTGAAGCTTGCAGCTCAATTAAAGAACGTGAGAGAAGTTAGAGAAAGGTTAGTTGAACACCTCTCTTATAGAATGCTGGCTTCGAAGAAGCTCATAAAATCTGAAGTTCTTCCGTTTTTATTCATAGTATTCAGAAACGTGGAGTCTTCTCTTGTTGCAGCTAGACTAGCTATAGGCTATGGTCTAGATATGGAGAAGATAAAGTTGCTAGCTGGTCCTAACGCTGAGAATGTGATAAACGCTATAGAGAAACTGAAGAGAGCTCGTGAAACGCCTCAAGTTAAAAAACCTCAACAAACTCAACCTAAGCCTAGCTCTAAAACAGGTGAAGAGAAGAAGTCTGAAGAGAAAGAGAAGAAGGGAGAGACCAAGTTCAAAGGGTTAGACTTCTTCCTTAAAGACTAGTTGTGAACTTAGAAACAGCTCTTAAACATAGTTTTAAGAAAGACGCTATCCAAAATAGACCTCGATACGTTCAATCTCGTGTTGACTAGAGTTCATAGAAGAGACAGATCAGAAATACTTCGATCTGATTTTATTCATAACTATAATGTTTGCTTTCTGAAAGAGTTCGAGACGATCTTATCGGAAGGCGTATCAAAAGGCGAGGAGAAAGATAAAGATTACTAGCTAAGAAGGCTAACGTCAACTAGCGAAACTCTCATTTCACTTAATGCGTTTTTAAACATATGGTTTCAGAAGCTGAGACAAGAAAGCTATATAGGAGACTTTAGTTTAGACTCGACTCTAACTTCTTCGATCTTAGTAGTTGGATACTGTCCTCTTTCGTCTTTTTCATACTTTTTTACCATGTCCCAAACAACTAAAAGAGCAGCAGTAGCTCCAGCTAGAGCTTCCATTTCTACACCGGTCTCAGCTTTAGACCTAACGGTAACCGTTACCTCCACATAGTTTTCACCATAGGAGAAGTCGACGCCAACGTAGCTTACTGGAATTGGATGACAAAGAGGAATTAGCTCAGGGGTCTTCTTTACAGCTAGTATTGCAGCTACAGAAGCTACGCTCTCTACGTCTCCTTTTTCCACTTTTTTCTCTTTAATCAACTTGACTGTTTCAGGTTTTAGGACTATCTTACCGCGAGCTATAGCTTCTCTAAAACTAATCGGCTTTTCTGAGACGTCGATCATAGAGGCTTTAGTCACATCTCTACCCTCATTTCGCTTCTAGCACTGCTATGCTCTTAGAGTCTTTGACTCTTAGAGCTAAAGTCTCGCGTATTCTGTAAGAGTACTCTCCGTTCTCAGGACCTAGAAACTCGATTTCTCCATCAGCTCCGACTACTAAATCTAAAGCTGCAGGATTAACGGAAACTAAGAGCACCTCGTTCTCAACTTCAGGGACTAAGACTACTTCTCCTACTAAAGCTCTTAATCTCTCTATTTCCATAACGCCAGTCTTCTCATGAACAGCAACAAGCTTAGAATAAGTAGAAGGACCTACTATCAACACGAATGGAAGTGAAGCTCCTTCTTTAAAGAGATGCGCTAAAGCGTTCACTACGTCTTTTACGGCTTCTCCAGGAACGTCCCAATCTCCTCTAACCAATTTGATCTTTGCTCGTTCTTTAAGACTGTTTACTATTAAAGAGTTCTCTTTTCTAGCTAGCTCGATAGCGGCTTTTAGAGCTTCGTCTATGTAGAGCTGTGCTCCAGTAGCTTTAGAAAGGTCGAGAGAAGCTTTTGAGATCTTGAACTTCTCTGAGACCTCTATGAGAGGCAATAGGTCTTCTTGACTTGAAGATCTAGGCACAGCTAGAACTCCTAAAGGCACTCTGACTACGCTTATGTGTTTTCTGAACACTCTTAGCTCTTCTAAAGCCTTTCTTGTTCTGTTTTCGATCTCCTTTACTAAGCCTTCAGGATCGATAGCGTTAAGAGTTGAGATCTCAGAGTTCTTAGGAGGATCAATAGAGTTAACGGTTTTCAACCCTAAGATCTCAGAAGCTTCTTTAAAGCCTTCATAAAGCTCTTTGGCCTGTTCTTCATCAACTTCTTTAAGAGCTGCTAGAAACTCTCCTAGATGTGTTTTCTCCTCTCTAGCTACGTCGAGAAAGAGCTTCTTTAATCTCTCATCTCTTATAGCTTCAGCGAACTGTATGTACGTGTTTATCGCGTCTAGCTCAGCGATTATAGAGACTCTCAAAGCTTCAGCGATTCTGGTCTTGGATAAATCGCTTTCTCTAGACTCAAGAGGATGACGTGCGAACACGCTTACACCTTGTCGTTAGTCTGTATTATAATCCTTAAAGTTTTTTCCGTTACCAGCTTAATTAAGGTCTAGCCGTATCCGATTTCTTCTAGGTGCTTCAGACCTTGACCTCTTCCAGTGGCTTCAAAAAGCTCAAAAGCTTAACCGAAGTAGTTGAAGAAACAAAGCGATGGATAACTCACAGACCAACAGCAATTGAAGTCTCTCTAGAAAAGGCTTTAGGTAAAGTGTTAGCTGAAGACATAACGGCTCCTTTCAACCTTCCTGTTTGTAAGAGAAGTCTTGTTGACGGTTATGCTGTTCATAGCGTAGATACTGTAGGCTCTGGTCTCTATAAACCAGCTAGGTTGAAGCTCGTAGGCTTCATCAAAGTTGGCGATAAGCCGAACCTAAAGCTAGGCTCTGGAGAAGCTGTAGAAGTATCTACAGGAGCCTGTTTGCCTGAAGGAGCTGATGCAGTAGTTATGTATGAACACTCTCGCAGAGTCAGCGAGAAAGAGATAGAGATCTATGCTCCTGTCGCTCCTGGGTCCAACGTCTCAGTAATTGGTGAAGACTTCAGAGAAGGAGAGACGTTACTCAAAAAAGGCGTTAGACTATTGCCTTGGGACTTAGCTATAATAGCGGTTATGGGCATTAAGAAAGTCAAAGTTTACGATCTCAGAGTTGCGATATTGAGTATAGGTAACGAGTTGGTAGAACTAGAGAACGTAGAGAACCCTCTTAAAGTCTACAGTGAAGGCAAAGTGATAAACACGAACAGGTTCGCCATAGCGGCTATGGTTGAAAGACTGGGCTTCACTCCTGATTACTTAGGGCTTCTCCCAGACGACGAGAGTGTGGTGTCTGAGACAGTAGCTAGAGCTCTTAGAACTCACGATGCTGTGATCACTCTTGGTGGAGCTTCAGTAGGTAGAGTCGACGTCACTGTTTCTGCTGTTTCGAAGCTCAAACCTGAATACTTAGCGCATGGAATTCTCATAAGACCCGGTAGAGCTAATAGCGTAGCTGTAGTAAACGGCAAACCGGTCTTTATGCTTAGCGGGTTCCCTGTAGCAGCTATAGTAGGCTTTGAGGCTATAGTTGAGCCAGTTCTCAACTATATGGTGGGAGCTCGAGCTGAAGTCAGACCTACGCTTTCAGGAACTCTTTTGAGAAGAGTTACAACACCTTATAACATGAGGAGCTACGTTAGAGTAAGGGTGTTCAGAGGAGAAGACGGCAAGATATATGTTGAACCGCTGGCAGTTACAGGAAGCGGAGTGTTGAGTACTTTAGTTAAAGGCAATGGTCTACTCATAGTTCCTGAAACTCGAGAAGGATATGATGAAGGAGATCTGGTTGAAGTAGTTCTTTATAGAGGTGTAGAGGAGTGAGTTCTGAGCGTAGAATCTTTCATACATTACTTAAACTAGAAGAAGCTATAGCTAGAGTGCTTGAATACATCAAACCAGGATCTTGGGGTACAGAAACTGTAAAACTTAGTGAGGCTTATGGAAGAGTCTTAGCTGAAGACGTTTTCGCAAAAGTCAGCTATCCACCTTTCGATAGGTCTACAGTAGACGGCTATGCGGTAAGGTCTACAGACCTAGCTTATGCTTCTGAGGTCACCCCAGTGAAGCTGAAGATCGTAGGCTCTATCAAAGTCGGAGAATGGTCTCAGATAGAAGTCAAGTCTGGAGAGGCTGTAGAAATCGATACAGGAGCTTCTCTTCCTAGAGGAGCTGACTCTGTGGTCATGATTGAGCACACAAAGAAAGTGGGTGACGAGGTCTTAGTTTTCAGAAACGTTGCACCAGGAGAGAACGTAGCGAAGGTGGACTCCGATATAGCTGTAGGAGACCTAGTCTTGAGGAAGTGTACACGGCTTGGTGAAAGAGAGATAGCGGTTTTGGCTGCTGCTGGATACTCTTCCGTCTTAGTTTTCAAGAAGCCTAAAGTAGCTGTAGTGTCAACAGGCGTAGAAATCGTAGAGCCTGGCTCAGATCTCTCTCTTGGAAAGGTTTACGATATAAACTCTTATTCAATAGCTGCAGGGCTTTTCGAAATAGGAGCTGAGCCTGTAGTTTTCGGGATCGTGAAGGACGAGCTAGAAGCTCTTGTCTCTGCGTTAAAACGAGCTGTAGAGTCTACAGACATGATCGTAGTGACAGGCGGTACTTCTGCAGGTCCTACAGATATCACTTACAGAGCTGTTGAAAGCCTCGGCTTCGTTAGAGTGTTGGCTCATGGACTTCTCGTTAAGCCTGGAAAGCCAACGCTTATAGCTATAACTGATTCGGGAAAGCTGATCTTCGGTCTTCCAGGTCATCCAGGAGCAGCTTTAACAATGTTCAACCTGATAGTAAAACCAGCAATTAAGAGAGGACTCTGTCTAGACGAGGAGCAACCAGTAGTGAGAGCAAGACTTGCAAGACGAGTAGAAGGAGCTAGAGGCAGAAAGGCTTTAATCCCAGTTAGTCTTGTCAAAAAGTCTGAAGAAGACGTAATAGCATATCCAATTTTAGCTTGGTCAGGAGCTGTGAGAGCTCTCACGTTAGCGGAAGGCTTCATAACTGTCGGAGAAGACTTAGAGTACTTAGAAGAAGGCGAGACTGTAGATGTATTTCTCTACTCTCCTTCATACAAACCTGCTGATCTTTATGTTGTCGGAAGTCATGATATAGCTCTAGATATCACAATCATTCCTAGACTTAACTTCAAAGTTAAGGCTCTTTACGTTGGTTCTCTAGGTGGTATAGATGCAGCAGTTCGAGAGGACTCTGATGTTTCAGGGATCCATCTTCTAGATATCGAGACAGGCGAATACAACGTTCCAGAGTTAGAGAAGAGAGAAGTCAAAGGCTTGGTTCTAGTAAGAGGCTATCAAAGAGAGCAAGGCATAGTGTTGCCAAAAGGGAATCCTCATAGAGTCTCGAGCTTTGAAGACATAGTAATCAAGAGGCTTAGGATAGTGAATAGAAGCAAAGGGTCAGGAACCAGAACTCTGATAGATTATTTGTTGAAAAAGGTAGCAGAAAAGCTTTCTATAAGCTTTACAGAACTCGCTAAAAGAGTAGAAGGGTACACTCACGAGGTCTCAACTCATACTGCTGTAGCAGCTCTTATAGCTCAAGGTAAGGCTGATGCTGGAGTAGCTACAAGAATAGCGGCAGAACTCTATGGTTTGGACTTTTTGAGCTTAGGCTGGGAACAGTTCGATTTCCTGATACCTAAAAGCAAACTTAACAAACGCGCAGTAAAGAAGTTCCTCGAAGCTATCGCAGAGTTGAAAGACGAGATAAGCAGACTACCCGGTTATAGAGTTCCCAAAGACTACGCTACGGTGATTTGGGAGAGATGAGAGTTCTCGGGATAGTGCTTTCTGGAGGAGCATCGAAGAGGTTTCAGATAGAAGGAGAGACTTGGATAGACAAAGCTCTTTACCCTATTGAAGGTAAGCCTATGATCTCTTATGTAATAGACAAAGCGTTTAAGGTAGTGGATAGACTTGTAGTTGTAGTCAGAGACAGAGAAAGAGCTAGACTCTACGAGAGAGAGCTAGGAGTCGAGACCGCGATCGACGATTTGAGGCTCTCCGGCCCTTTAGCTGGAGTGTTAGGAGCTCTTAGATCTAACTCATGTGAAAAGGCCGTAGTGCTTCCGAACGATATGCCATGGTTTGATCCGGTCTTCTTAAGGTCTCTTTTAGAATCTCTCGAACAGTACGATATCTCGTCTCCTATTCTTCCCAACGGATTGGTGATGACTACAGTAATGGCAGTGAGATGCGATGTAGCTTTTTGGGTTTTAGAAGAACTCTTAAAGTTCCCTCAGAGGAGCAGAGTAGCGGACCTTCACAGAGGTGCTCCTCGCGTTGCTTTATTGAACGCTAAGAAGAGAGGTGTTGACCCTTTCTCTCTTCTCAGTGTGAACAAAAAAGAACTCGTTCAGAGAGCTAGCGCCTCTTATCCCGAAGGAGTTGTTGAGGACGATGTTTATATAGAGAGAGACTTTACTCGAGAAGATGTCAGAGCTGGAAATCTGAACATCGTTGGATCTCTTTGGGGCTCTCTGACTAAAGGACTGTATATAGAAGAGTTTAGACTTTATGTAGAAAAGGGAGCGTTCATGCTTGCAGCCTACGCTCTTCTAGACTCTCCTAGTCTTCTAGCTAAAGCTCTAGGCAAAACTATAGCGAACTCTTTAAAAGAGGTGTCTTAATTGCCGGTCGAGATTCTTCTCGTGCCCATAGGGGTAAGCGTTCAGTTGCTTGAACTCGTGAGAAGAGCGATAGAAGAAGAACTAGACGAGGAGTTTATAGTTAAAGTCTTCTTGTGGTCTCTGAGACTAGACTACAGAAGGTCTTTTAACTGGTCAAGAGGTCAGCTGAAAGCATGGAAAGTTAACGAAGAGGTCAGCGAGGCTCTTTCAGACTACTTGAGGTCTCCTCTGAAGCTCGTTGTAGCTGTTTGCGCAGGAGACGCTTACTACGACGATCTTAACTTTGTTTTTGGTTTAGCCAACCCTAAGCTAGGAGTAGCAAGCGTTTACATAGCTAGACTTTCTGAGGAGAGTCCAGAAAAGCTCGTAGAGAGGTTAGCAAAGGAGGTCCTCCATGAGATCGGACACCTACTAAGATTAAGCCATTGTGAGAACGAGTGTGTAATGAAGTTTAGCAATACCCTTTCAGATGTCGATAAAAAGCCTAGAGGTTTCTGTTCTAAATGTTCGAACATACTTAAGAAAACTCTCAGCGAAGCTAAAACGTAAAGCGTACAGAGTCAGCAGAACTCTAGGTGCTAAACTTGAAAGCTTGTGAGCCCGGTTTCGCTCATCTCGAACACACAGCTGACGTTTTGATCGAAGCCAAAGGCAGAAGCCTATCCGAAGCTTTCGAGAACGCAGCTCTTGGCGTTTATGAAGTGATGACGGATACAAGCAAAGTAGAGCCTAAGATAGAAGAGAAGCTAGAAGTCGAAAGCTTTGATCTACAAAACCTTCTTTACAGATGGATAGAAGAGCTCTTGATCAAAACCGACGAGAAGCGTTTGCTTTTCTCGAAGTTCAAAGTGTGGAGGATCGAGGTCTACGCGGACAAAATGAAGCTCAGAGCTTCAGCTTGGGGAGAAGAGTTTGACTCTTCTCGTCATCTCAGCAAGACTTTAGTCAAAGCTATGACATATGCTCAGATGAGTTTAATCGAGGAAAACGGCTGTTGGGAGATCAGATTCGTCGTAGATATATAGATTTACATCAAACTCTGCTATAGCTGAGCGTGAGAAAGGCGTGAGCGAAGTCGTTTATTTGTCTTGGAATGAGGTCATAGGACACTGCTACAGGTTAGCGCTCTCAATAGCTAAATCAGGCTTCAAGCCCGACGCTATAATCGCTGTTCTGAGAGGCGGTCTAGTTCCAGCTCTTGTGATAAGCGATGTACTCAATGTGTCTGAGTTCTATGCCGTTAGGGCTAAACACTGGGGAGTCGCTAAAGAGATCTACGAGAAGCCTCTGCTCGAACAACTGCCTCCAGACGTCATCAAAGACCGAAAGGTCTTAGTAGTAGACGAGGTAGCTGATACAGGCAAGACTCTAGCTGAGGTAGTGAAAGCGCTAAAGTCTATAGGAGTTCTCGAAGCTAGAACAGCAGTAATCCACCTTAAGAGTTCCTCAATTTACATCCCGGACTACTACGTAGAGAAGCTCGATAAGTGGGTTTGGATATTTTATCCCTGGTCTCTCATAGAGACTCTTTACGCCTTCGCTATAAGAGAACTTAGCGGAGAGACTCGCGATATCAAAAAACTGTTGGATAAAGTAGATGAGATAGCGAGAAGACTTTCAGTCAGTTACGATAGAAGAGTGATAGAAGAGGCTCTAAGCTTTTATGTTGAAGACAGAGAACAGAGTCGCTGAGTTTAGACAACAAGCGGAGACCTCTGAGAGAGTCTAGGAGTTGTTCTCAGCTTAGCTCATCTAAGTCTCTCTCAACTAAGCTTCTGGGCTTAGAATGGTTGTATGTCCTTACTGTCTTTCAACTAACATCATTTGGGACTCTTTTTATGGAAGCGTTGTCTGTTCTTCTTGTGGTATCGTGTTAGCTGAAAACCTTATAGACGACGGCCGGTCTTCTTTTTATGCTGATGATGAAGAAGGTTTAGTTCAAAAAAGTCTCGAGAGACAGCTTAGGCTTAAACTGAAGCATAGAGAGACAAGACCTGACCCTCTTGCCTCACCAATAAACAAGAAGGCTTTAGAAGTTCTCAAAAGAAATCGTGAAGTTTACGAGATCTTGGTAGAAGTCTCAAAACATCCAAAGATCAAGTCTAGAAAGTTAAGGATGAGAGTCGCGCTAGCTCTTTATCTCTACTTAAGAACACTAGGATATCTTAAGTCGAAAGCTATAGCGGAGGCTTCAAGGAGAGCGGGGGTTTCAGCTAGATGTTTAGAGAGAGTCATCAAAGAAAGAGAGATAATGGTTGTTCTAGAAAAACTCTTTTTTTCCGAAACAATTAAAACTCTAGAAGGGAAAAAGCTAATTAGGACAACTCGATGGGATCTCTGACAGTCAAACTTCTTACTGTAGCTCTTATCGCTATGTTCGTTATAACCTATGTGGTCTTAGCTAGAGAAGAAGCGGTTATTTATCGAGTAGGCGATCATTTTGAATACAGAGTCAAGTCAAAGTTCATTAGGGTGGACGGCAAGGAGTTTATGTGTATGTGGACTTTAAAGGCTATAATAAAAGAAATCTCGTATCCATTTGTCTATTTAGATTTATATTGGAGGCTAGAACAAGGCGATCCAGAGTTCTGTGGAAATGAGACAGCGACTATCGAGGTCAGATGTAGAATAGACATAAGACCTGAGGATCCGGAGTTTGCGAATCATTGGGAATGGCCTCTTCTTATCGATCCTCAATACTCTCAGGTCTTCAGGATCGAAGGAGGACTTATCCATAAAGAAGTCTTTGAGTATAAAAAAGGAGTCCTCATTAAAAGGACCTCTACTCTACCTGATATCTTCGGTACCTATGAAGTAGAGATGACTTTAATAGATACTAGCGTCGATTTAAATAGATTTAGCATATTGTGGGTCTTGGCAGTCTTGGTCTTAGGAGCTGGAGTCGGGGTTATAGCTTTTAAGTTAGCTAAAAGCGTTTTAATGAGAAGAGAAGCAGGTCAAGCAACGTAGTTTTATTGAACTTGGTTCTCACGTTTAAGCTGATTGAGTAAAGAGATAGCGACTATGTAGATCTCGCTGACCAGGAGAGCCAACGAGCCTATCCACACTAGGTTGACGTAGTGTACAGTCTTAACTCTTAGAAGTAATCCTTGTGTGACTAAAGTGGAGTTCTCAGGTTTAAAGTTTTCTATGGTTTCAATTACATGAAATAGAGCAGGAGTCATAGATTCAAGCATACTCAAAGAGATCCTCAGCGTAAAGATCCTCTGGAAGAATGGCTCTATGGTTTCAGTATTAGTTAAGATCGAGACCCACACAATGCTTTGTGTGAGAGGATCTAGCCACTTAGCAGCTGCTGCCTGAATTTCTGGAGGAGCATTCGCTAAAGCTGGTGGCATGAAGAGCTTCATGTTTAAAAACGAAAGAACCATGGCTACCCCTATTTTGTCAATAGGGTCGAGCTCTTTGAATACCTCATGTAGGTAAAACATTAGAGACTCAGGTAGAGAGATCGAGGCCGGTACTTGTGCCATCATTCCATGAACCATAGGCATGTAAATGAAGATCCCTCCTATAGGAATCGATTTTTCATAAAACGGTAAGTAGGGCTCTACGTATATCTCTGTAAGTCCTGTTCTGATCACTAGAGGCTTTGGAACTGTTCCCTTTATTCCTTGAAGCTCACCATTGATATCGAATCTAGCCTCTACTGTTTGTCTGTAGACTTCATTACCTTTTCTTATCTCAAAATGTAACAAAAGCTTTGCGCCTTCAGGTAGCGTAGAAGGTAGCGGAGGCGCTTGTGCTAGTCGTGCTAGCTCGTCTATTGTCAGTTCTCTCAACTCGACATAGCTTAAAGCTCTTCCGCTAGTTCTCTCTATCATAGTCATGATGGCGGTCTCATTTGTTAAAATCTCAGCGTAGCCTGTTTTCAAAAGTATGTTCCAAAGATCGCTTCTTTCAGAGGAGAGTCTAGAATAGTAATAGACTTCTTCGCTTAAGATAAGAGAAGGTATCTGAAAGACCTCTCTTACAGATTCTAAAAGACCTCCTATATCTACAGTCATGTTGCTGAACTCTAGAACTATCTTCTCGTCCGAGACTTTGACTAATGGATTTCGTAGCGTTAAGTTGTGAACAGATAAAGTTACACCCCTCATATTTAGCTTTAAGTTTGAAGGTTTGACTATAACGCTATCTATCTTTGATTCGAGCGCTTTTTGTGCTTCTTCACTCATACTTAGCTCTATTAAGACGCTTCCTGAAAAGGAAGCGGTTAATATGGCGTAACGTATGTCTGTTGCGTTAATGTTCTCGAGTCCATAGTCTAGATTGATAGATAACGTCTCTAACTCTAAAACCAGCTTCTCAGCCTTCAGCTCTAAGACCTTGTTCTGCTCTCTCAGTATCACTACATCGCTCATCTCTTCCTCTATCGATAGAGTTAAAGAGTGGTTTCCGAGGACTTCTAAAATCCCGAAAGACTCTAACAGCTTCATTCCTTTATAGGCTTTACTCCAGGCTTCAGTCCACTCTGTAGCTATTAAGAGAAGGGTCCAGTAACCAGACAACTTATAATAGGGAAGTCGTTCTTTATAGGCATTGTATACGTCTACAGGCTCCCAGAAGACCTGATATTCATAACCTAAAAACTTGACTTTAACGTCTCCTAGGTCCACTTCTTCACCTACTTTTAGTTGCACGAAGTCGCTGAAATACCTCTGATTGTATGCAAAGGGACCACTGAGGATTACTCCTAGAGCTAAGAGAGCTAAAGAAAAGTGTAAGAGAGAAAGCCCTAGAGTTCTATGTGTGAACTTAGAAAAGCTCAAGATCACAGAAATGGCGCTAGAGGCTAGCGCTAAAGCTAAAGGCGGAAGGCTTAGCGATATCATTACATTAGTCCAGATACTACTAAGCGGAGACCATACGAGATAACCTCTATAGCTTTGAATAGCTAAGATCGTTCCTGCAATTAAAGATGCAACAACTAGAACTAGATGAGTTCTTAGGCTCAGTCTTTCTCTAAGAGAACATAAAGGCATACTGAGAATTCCTATTAAGAAAGCAGGAAAGAGCAATGGATACGTAGCTTTAACGAAACTATCGCCAGCTAAAGTTATCTGAGTTGCATCTCTTCCGATAGCGGAGACTCCTACAGGGATCAAGAGGACGATGTAAACGACTAAAGAAGCAATGAGTAGAGCTATAAAAGACGCTAACATACCGATGAGATAAGGAGACTTGCTTTCTACTACCTTTTCTATAGTCTTCATAGACTCTTTACTGGTCTCGTTTAGAGCTAACACAAGAAAAGCTACGATAAAGAGGAACAGAATCCCTATAGCAATTGTTCGAGCTTCTGCGAAACCATGAAGAGGCGAGAGTCCTGTTCTGGTTACGGCCATACTTAAGAAAACCGAAGAGGCACTTAAGTAAAGCATAGCGCTAGCCAAACGTTTGCTAAATGGAATAGAGTGGAAGTAAGCAGTGAGGAAGAGCCACGGGACAAGTGTTGAGGTCTCGACAGGATCCCATGCCCAATAGCCTCCCCATCCTAATGTTGTATAAGCCCAATAGCCTCCCGTTACGTTACCGAGAGTTAAGAATATCCAACCTATTCTAGCGGTGTTTAAAGCAACTTGTCCATGTCTTCCAAGTTCTAGAGCAGCGCTTAAAGGTATAAGCGAATAAGCGGCGAACACAGTTAGCGGATGAGGTAGCAACCAGAGGCTTTTTAAAAGAGGATTTATTCCCATTCCTGTAGTCGCATCAAAGCCTGTCTTTTCAAAAGCTCCGAGAAGCATGGCTAAGATTGTTCCAGAAACCACTAAGGCGTTACTTAAAGTCAGAGCGACAGGGTTCAAAGTCTTAACTATTAGTCTAGCGATTAGAGATCCAGTGCTTAAAACAGCTACGAACAGAACTAAGCTACTACCTCCACCAGCCCAGCTAGATCCTATTTTGATCAGTAACGGCAATCCTGGAGCTGAGGTCTCGTAGACAGGTTTGAGACTATAGTCTTGGACTACGAAAGAGTAAACATACAACACATAGCCTAAAAGCGTCAAGACCAGACCTACATATCCAAGAGCTTCAACCCTCTTTTTGGCTAAAAGGAGTAGCAGAACTTCCGATACGAGAACAACAATTCCGCTGATCATAATCAGTCCTGTGTAGTGAATGTCTAACATAGCCTCTCACCCCATAAGAGAAGCGTAGACTCCTAAGGCTATCATAATAGCTCCGCTTAGTCTCGCTAAGTTTTCGGCTCCAACTAGCTTATATATCATGCCAGCTACTCTACCTGAGGTATAGACTACTATAGCTAGCGCGATTGCCAATCCGGAGACCAACAGAAAGAACGCTACTAGCCCTAGAGCTAGAGAGTTTAAAGCAGTCGGAGATAGAAGAGCTCCTATGAGCAAGGGTAGACTACACTGAGAGGCTATTACTCCAAAGCCAAGACAGGCTATTTCAAAAGACCTGACTTGTACTTTAGTTAAATACCAGCCAGTTTCTCTTAGCGTCACAACAACAAGTCCTAAAGCTATTAGCAGAAAGCCTAGAGCCTTTGGCAAGACTTCAATGAAGTTAGTTAATAAGGCGACAGAGAACATCACTATCAGACCGAGCGTTGCTAGACCAGCGCTAGCCAACAGAGCACATTTAAGAGCAGTAGAAACTCCAGGTCTAGAGGCTATAGAGGCTGAAGCGTATAAAGCAATGAGCGGTGCGCTACATGGTGAAAAAGCTATAGCAACTCCTAAGATCGGGTAGAGAACTAAGCTAAAAGCAGAAGGTTCGAGAGACCTCTCTTCATCTTTAGGCTTTAGGGATTCCTCAATGATCTTAGTCAGTTCGGCAGAACTCCTCACGTTCTGTAGAGCGTTCCACTCCAGCCTTGAGACCTCTCTGAGTTCTCTATCTAGAACTAATATCGTAGGGGTTCCCTTTACTCCATAGGAGATAGCTATCTGAAAAGCCTTAGGGTCATTGAGGCTCAGCTCCAACGTTTTTACGTTAGGGGCTATAGAGAGTTCGTTCCAATAAGGCTTGATTTTATCACAAAGTCTACAACCTGAACTCGTGAAAAGAATCACTAACCATTCAGCATCGTCGACTTCAAGCTTTTGGTGCTCAACGCTCTCTCGAGGAGCAGTTGAAAGCAGGATTACAAGAGTCAGAAAGTAGAACACTAAAAGGACTCCTAGCAACTTCTGGTCTTCGACTACGTCCTTGACTCTCAACAAGGAGAAAGTCCACCCTCTTCTCTTAAGCTCTAAGCTGACTTTAAATAATGATCTACAGACTTTCAGATTTGAACTCTCTGATGGACTGATGTCTGCGGAAGCTGAACGGTGATAAGAGTTCTAGAGCAAGCCCAAAGGCTCCAGGAAGAGAGGTCAAAGCTGCTATTTTGATAGAACTTTCTTCAACGCTTCTATAAACGGCTAGCTTTACAGCTAGCGAGAGTTCTTCTGTAGGCTCAGGGATCAACGTTTTCCCGCTAGCCAGAGAAGCTATATAGTATACTTGTAAAAAAGCTTCGAGAGAAGGAGCGAGTACGACTACGATCTTTACCACATCTCCACCTACTCTCTTTGAAAGCTCTAATGGCTTTTCGAAAACCCACTCTCTTCGTTTTTCACACCAGTAGAACTTGAACGCGAGTTCTTCAGTCCATACTCTGCCTTTATACTCAAACTGTAAGTCTATTCTACCTCGTACGCTTTTTTCTCTCATATCGAAATCTAGGTCTTCAAGAACGCCTATTCTGACGGATACATCAGTGATTTTGTCTGTAAGCGTAGAGTTCAGACCTACGAGAACGGAGTTCTCTTTGATAGGCTCTATCGGAATAGAGAGAACAAGAGGAGCAACTATTAGAGCTACCAAAAAGGGAGCAAAAAGCCTCAATGGTCTTCTTCTAGTAGCTATGACTATGAGAGAGGCAAGGACTGTTCCAATAACGTAGGAGATAGGGACTGTGACTATTCTCATGGTGGTTAGTAGCCAAGAGCTAGCTAAGCTAGTGAGAACTGCTCCAACAGCTCCGAGAAGAGATCCAGCAAGAGTTCCTGAGAAGAGCACTAAAGCAACGGCTCCAGACACTATCAGAGAAGCTAGGACTTTAGCGTGTTCTCTTGGAGTGGAGAATCCAAAGACTTCTAAAAACATCATAACTAAAAACATGAAAAAAGCTAAAGTCAGTCCTAGACTTACAATTTCTCTCTCCTCTTTTCTGAACTCTAAACCTTTGGGAACAGTGGGCTCTGAGACTTTCTGAGTGAAGAGCGTAACTAAAGAGTAAAGTGCAAATACAGAAAGCAACAGATCGCCTCGATAGACGTCTTTAGCTAGAAGCCCTCCTTGTACAAATCCTATGGTTAGGATAGGAGAGGCTACTGAAAGAGTTCCCAAAAGACCACGAAGACTTGAATCTTTGAGGAAGCTATAGCAGAGTGTAGCGGTGGTTGCAACAGCTAGAAGAAGTATATGAACTCTTCCAAGAAGGTTTTCAGCAGGAGCTCCTAGAAGCTGTAAGTGTCTAACCTCTAGGCCCCAACAAATTCCCAAAAGAGCTAGAGAAAGCCAAGACCAGATCCTAGCGTCATCATGTCCTGAGAGAGAAGCGATAGCAGAGAGAAGGATAAGGTGAGAGGCTAGCGCTAGCACTGGGAAAGCAGAAGGGTTCCAATCGTCTCTGAGAAGAGCTAGAGAACTCAAAATCAGTTGAGTTAGGATAGCACCAAGACCCAACCTTAGAGCCTCTACAGACTTGATATGAAGATAGACGGCGAGAGTGGCTAGAGCAGCAGGGAGGACATAAAGGAGAGGAGGAGGAGCGGCTACAGCTGTGAGTACAAGAGCTAAAGACACTGCAGCAGTAGCGGCAGCTCCTATCTCTAGAGCCTTCACTTGCCGACACCTACTTATAGTAAAACGGAGAAAAAGAAAAAGAAAAAAGAGTGGGGAAAAAGATTTACTGAACTCTCCTAGAGGCTATGGCTAGTCCTAGTCCAGCGGCGATAGCGAAGAGTGCGACTAGTGCTTGAGCTATTGAGGCTAAGCTTATGGCAGGGGCTTCAGAGACAGTAACTACTTTCACAGGCTGTATGTTGTGCGGATCAGTTAGCTCGAAGACGCTAGCGGGTATTCCAATGAGCCAGAAACCGTCTGCGAACTTGATGGGGCTAGTTCCTGTAGCTGGAACAGGAGTAGCAGTCACGAAGTGACAGTTGTAGCAGACAAGCCAGGCTTCTCTAGCTGGACGTGTATAGCCAGCGTAGGGTCCTGTGAACATGTTCTGAGTCTCAGCAGCTCTGGTACCTATGGGCAGTATTATCACTCCTCCAGTTACAGGACCTACATTAGACCAGCCGCCGGCGAGACCACCGGTTGGGGTGGGACCGATGAAGTTATAGGTAGGCTTGTATCTGAAGGTCAGTAGCTGGACCTCAACTCCATAGGCTTGTGTCCCAAAGTCTCCGCCGTCTCCATTGTCATATGCAGTGAAGAGTTCGTATAGAGTCAGATAGCCTACGAGGGCGCCGTTTTCGAACTTAGGAGCTGCAGTAGGTGTGTTTCCGGGAAGTCTGACAAGGACTCTGGTCAGATACTTTAGCCCCTCACCAAAGCCTGTTTCAGGAGGTATGTAAGGCTTGTAAGCAGGTAACTGGGTTGGCACGGATGCGCTCTTTATCATATCGACCGTAACTCCAACGCTGCTCAGAGCGTTTTTAAGAGCCTCCTCGCCTTCTGAGTTTAGACCTATGAGAGCGAAGACTGCCCAGGCCTCGAAGGACTGTTGGGCATCGAACTTTCCTGCGTGGATCACAGCATGACAACCACAACCTATGCTGCTGTGGACGCTCCGTGCGACGCTATTAGCTACACCTGAGTGACAGACAGCACAAGCACTCCAAGCCTCTTCCGTATAGACAGTGTGATTCCACATCATTGTACCAACATCTTGTACTAGGTCTCCAGCCTTAGTTCCCGCATTGCGGTCGTAGTAAAGTGAGTAGTGGCAGGCGTTGCATCTATCCGGGTGTCCTGCTAACGCTAGAGGCGATAGCAGAGGTAGTGTTAGTAAGACAGCAAGGAGCAAAGCAGTTAGTCTATTCACTCTAGGTCACCTCTGTCGTGCTCTAAAAAGAGACTCCAGACCTTTTATTTTTTTATTCTTAGAATTCTCTCTTGAAAAATGTAAAACACTTTCAGATTCATAAACCCCCAACCAGTAAGGCTTAGAGGTCTAAGGACGAGCCTTCTAGCCTTACTAAGCCCTACAGTGAAGAGAGCGACAGCAACGACTGCTAAGACTACTGTCAACAACATCCTTCTAGCCTCTATGTAAGGCTCTAGAAGGGCCTCTCTGAAGCCTAAGTCGGCTATGCTGATTCTAGGGTCGGAACGGGGACGAGCGGCAGAGACCAGCTTTATTTCTTGAGACAAGACTTTTACTTCCTCAGCGTTGTTCACATAGATCACGACCTGTCTTATCTCGTTGTCCCAGGCGATGGCTCCGTTTACAAGCTCTTCTACAGTGTAGCCTATAGAAAACTCTAGAGGAACTCTTAGACGCTCAACTGTAGGCGCAAGCTCAAGTTTTCCTCCCCAAGATCCGCCTGCTAAATAGTTGAACAGAACTCCGTTCAGAGCTGATCCTCTCTTGACTGTCACCACCTCTAACCTCAGCTCAACAGGCTTAGAGAAATCACTAGGTTTGATCTCAAGAAGCAAAGACGTTTCGAGCCACTTATTCCAAGAGAGTCTGGTGTTTAGATCAGTCACTAAGACCCAAGTGTCTTGAGGAGCACTCTCCAGAGCTCTTCTTAGCTCGGACAGCTTAGCTAGGTCCTCTAGTCTCCCCTGACCTCTTGCCATCTTCTTCTCGAGCCATGCTATCTCTGTCTTGAGATACTCTGCAAGAGGTAGAGCAAAAAACCTGACGCCTTGCTCCATTTTTTCGAAAGCTCCTCTTTCAGTGACCTCAAAATCAAGCCTAGTCTCTAGTCTCACGGTGGGTCTTTCTACATGAGGTCTCTCTAAGACCAGAGTACCCAAAGCTCTACCTCTAGCTTCGAAGAACATCAGTACTTTGAAGACTATGGTGTGATTCATGAAGTTTCTTATTGCAACAGCTCTAATGAACACGGGCTGAACGCTACCCGGGTCGGCCTCGAACTTGACTCTGGTAGAGGCTCCGTTAACTGTATCGTTAGTCCCTATGTAAACAGCTAACCAACCTCTTCCCAAGTCTTCTATCTTCAAGACCTTTGAGGGTAGCTCAACAACCTTGTCTAAGACTTTGGGAGAGATTCTCACTAAGCCTATACGCTTAGTCACGTTAAAAGATATTAGCTCGAACTCTTTGAAAACGCTATTCCACTTCAGTTTAAGCACAAGGTTTTCTATGAGAACTTCTTCTGCAACTAGAGTTTGAGGTAAGTCATGAGGTAAAAACACTTGCTCTCCGCTCTTCAGAACTAGTTCTGTTGAGAACGGTGATCCTCTAATCTTTCCAGAGATTTCAACTAAGAGGACTCTAGGATTTATTCCTCTGGTAATTGGGTTGTCGGAGAAGAATATTCTCAGAACAGAAGCCTCGCTGAAGCTAGGATACGCTACAACGTCTATCATAACTCTAGATCCACTTCCATCCGTTAACTCGTAGCGTATCCAATTATGACCTGTTCTTTCAGTGTCAAGTCTAACTGCTGCTTGAGCTAGACCTCTCGTGTAGACTAGCTCGACTCCTATCTTCCTAAGGGCTTCTTTAAGGTCTAGAGTCCAGACCACTCCTCTATATCCATCTGAAACCACTATCATTAACTTTAGGGTCTCTATCCTCAGGTCTAGGTTAGGATTGAGAACATCTAAAGCGAGAAGTATTGAGCCAGTGTATCCACTAGCCTCTCTCGACATCTCAACATCGTAATACCAGGTAGGATAGGGCTTTACTGGAGCAACGCTCCACTTTGCTCTCACAAACACTTCCTCTACCTCAAAGCCTAGAGCTTTAGACAAAGCGCTTTTTGAGAACTCATACTCAACAGAGATTTGATAGCAAAGCTTCATATCTCTAGAAAAGACAACAGATATAGTTCCAACTCTATAGTTCTCAATGAAAAGCCCTATTCGAACTGACCTCTTCGATATCTCTTCTATTGCGAGATTGAGTTCTGGAGGAAGGCTTTGAGCTAAAGCCGCAACTGGCAGAAGCTGAGCTAGCGTTAGCGCTATGAGCAAAACTACACTTAACGTGCTTTCATGACGCACCTTTCCTCACTCTCCTCCACATAATTCCAATTGCTAAGAGAGATAGAATGCTTATCTGAAAGTCTACAGCGGTGCTTATGTTTTCTGCCTCTACTGGGGTCATAGAGGCTAGACCTTCAAGAGCAGTAGCCCAAAAGCTCTCATAAAACTCTTCTCCTACTCCTGAAGCTATGTGAAGCATTCTATAGGCTTTGAGATAGACTAGGGCTAGCTCTAGATAGTAGAGTCTGTACTCAGGTCTTTCCTGAAGACTTGCTAGCTCTAGATAATAGAAAGTCATTAGAGGAACTCTTTTCGTCTTGGAGAACTCTACGTTTATATTCTCTTCAAGTGTTGACAGTCTGAGGTCTCTGAAGGGATCATGAGGAATGGGTAAAGCTATCATTGTTAACCCTCGTCCGGTTGCCTCTAAAGAGTGTACGAGAGCTCTCGGATAATCTCCTATTTCAGCTGAACTTCTAGACGCACTCAAATGTAATAGCGCTTGGGTTCTGATCTCAGACTGGATTTCAACAGTGTACAGCGTAGCGTAGTTAGATGCGGTATAAAAATACTCATAGACTTTTTGAGAGGCTTCATAGAGTTCGCGATACGGGATCTCCATACCCTCTGCGTTGACGAAGTAAAGAAGAGCTAAAACTTGAGCTCTTAACGAGTAAAAAGCTACGTTAGCGGCTAAGTACATAGCGTATTCGCTGTTTAGAGCTCCGAGACGTGAGACCATAGCTATTCTAGCTACGTAGTCTGAGGCTTCTTCGAGAAGGCTTCTACAATAAGCTAAAGTCAATAGATGGTCTGGAGTAGCTGAAGGCGTTAAACGGACAACCCACGTTGAGACAAGATAGACTTTGAGAGCTTCAGTAATTGCATGCCTTGGGTCTCTTTCAGCAGCTAAGAACGCTAAGTACTTAGCGTACTTGGCGTGATAATAGGCTAAAGCTAAAGCGTCAAAGGGAACGATCAGATAACCTTTGCCTTTTAGCTCTCGACTAAACTCTAGGTAGGCTTTAGCTTTAGAGACAGAGTTCAGTAGAGACTCTTGCATCTGTCTCGGTATGACCTTTCGGAGTCTCTCAATGATGTTCAAAGTAGCTTCAAGATCTCTTTCTATCTCACGCTCGTATGTTTCCATCACGCTATGCGCTAAAAGAACTCTGCTCTCAGGAACGGCTAGTCTTAATTTTTTGAGGTTTTGAGAAGGCACCTCAAACTTCAAGTCAGTAGCTATATTAAGGACTTCAAAAACTCCTGTAGCCTGATGAATGGACACGTTCAAACGTTCTAGACCTAAGCTTTTCATAACGATCTTGGGGGTCTCGATTATGTATGGTCCAAACGTTCTATATTCTGTCTCGACGCTTACAGTCACGTTTTGGAGAAGTGGGATCAAGAGTTCAGAGTAGCCTCGAGTCGCTACTGCTTCAGCTTTGGTCTCGATGTCTCCAACCCATCCAATTAGTCCATCGGGCTGGACTACGCCTGTAGATACTAGACCTTTCTTTACTTCTGTTTTTGTAAGAGCGGAGTAAGTGGCTAAGAAGACAGTAAGCCCTAAGCTGGGTCCCGTTATCCACCAGAGTCTTCTATTGTCTTCAGCTTCGATCTTCACGTAGAAGTCGAGAGACCAGGGATTACGTTGAGCTAAAAGAGCAGCCTCATAGCATGCCATGAGCAAAGAGGCCATAAAAAGTTCATCTCCTTTTACGTTGGTTAGAATTCTTCCCGATCCTGGATAAACTTCAACTGAGACTTTGATCACAAACCCTTCGACTGGATCGTCCCGGTACCTGTGGACTCCAACGCCTAGAGCTTCTCCTTTGCTGATAGAACTAGCTAGAGGTAAGCTTGGCTGTAGAACTATCATGACCAAGATCAGTAGAGCTATCGTAACTCTCATCTTCAAGGTCTAAACCTCCTAATAGCTATCGCTGAGGCTATAGTGGAGATCAAGAAGAAGAGAAAGATAGAGATCGCAGTAGCGTTTATAGGAGGTCTAGATTCATCAGAGCCTTTCGGAAGCCAGAGGTTTGTCGGAATTCCTGTTGCGATTTCTCTAGTGACTATATGTGGGTCGAATACTAGACCGTCGAGCTTAATAGGTATTCCATCAAGTCTTCCTGTAACGCTTCCGTCAGGCATTGAGATCAGATGGCAGTTGTAACAGACCAACCATCTTGATCCAGGGAATAAACGAGAGGTGGTGTTCGCTAAGACCCATCCGTCTCTCATAGCGTACGCTATTCCAGCATATCTGAGAAGTCCGCCTATGCTTATCGCGTAGATAGGCACACAAGGAGAGGTTCCTCCATAGACATCAGGATAGTAGCGTCCTTCAGGCGGCTCTACTCTAAACCATATACAAAGAGCGCTGTTGTTAGCTGGAGTATATCGTAAAGCCTTTTTCCAAGAGTTCCAATCCGTTAAGTCTTTGTAGACAGAGTAGGTTCCAGGAGGCGAAGCATAAAGTATAATCCAAGAGGCTGTACTATTGTATCTAGAGATATGGAGTGCTCCATGACATCTACAACCAAGCCTTGCGTGAACGCTTTGAGATACCTTGCTCGCTACTCCAGAATGACATCTACCACAATAAACTTCGTTAGCCTTAGGAGCGAAGTCTACGGTATGAGCTTTAGCTGAAGGAGTGGTAGTGAAGCCTGAGCTAACTGTAGTCAGTTTTGAGTGACATAGAGCGCACTCACCTGGATGCGTATAAATATAGCTAGTTGTCGTATCCCAAGCGGCAGGTCCGGCGTTAGCGAAATGACAGTGAAGACAGGTAAGGTTTCTAGCTTCGGGGGGGTATGCACCAGCAGGGCCTAAATAGGGGTTCATAAAGGCAATCACGTAAACGCCTAAACGGACAACTACGGTTGTGCGGTAGAACCTGTTCTTAGCTATGTCTGCAGTCTTCGTGGTCGTAGAACTCACGTAGTAGGTCATACTGAACACAACAGTATTGGCACTTATTCCTGGAGGAGGGTCCCAAGTAGAGAGCGCTATATTATGATCACATCCATAGGTTCTCCTAGTTGTGTCTAGTGTGAAGCGCTTGTGACCATCATGGTGTATCTGATGACAGTAAGAACAACCGACGCTTGCATGAGGCCCCAAAGCCACTTCTCTGGTGTGAGGGGCAGTTCGGGGAACGTCTGAGTGGCAGGCTATACATCGATAGTTTTCTAGTAGTCCTGAAGCGACGCTCCACACAGCCTCAGATACTATCTTAGGGTGACAAAACATACACATGAGTTTCTCGTTCCAAGCGGAGAAAGTAATTCTTCTAGTATGTGAGGTTCCACCTATGTCGGCTACGGTTTCAGTTGTCGAGAGTAACAAAAGAGCCAGCAGAGCTACTGCGATCAACAGTTTAGCGTTAGCCATATCTTATCACCCTATCAAAAGCTGTCACTATAGCTCTCGGAATCCCATCTACAGAGACTACAGAGATCGAGGTGAAGGTATATTTGAGCCCTGTGCCTGTCTCTGTAATGGCAGTAGCAGTCCAGATCGAGGCTCCGGTATCTCCTCTGATCGCTCTCAGGGTATAAGTCAAGCTCGTAGTGCTACCTGTCTGATACATCACCAAAAGGTCCAACACTCCGTCTCCGTTCACTTCGACAACAGCTAAGCTAGCCGTTCTAGCTACGGCATCACGAGTTCCAGTGTTAGGACCTATAGGGCTAGGAGGAGCAGCACTCCACTTTATGTCAAAAGTGCCAGTAGCTGGGCTGTAGTCTATTCTATGAAGATAGAGGTCCTCTCCTACTACAAATATTTCGTCGAGTCCGTCTTTATCTACGTCAGCTAAAGCTATAGCCGGTTGAGAAAACCAGACAAAGAAAGTCCTTCCGCTAGGCGGAGAGATTACATAGAAAGCGTTAGTGCAGGGGTTTAAAACCACAAGATAGCCAACGCTTCCGCTCTTGTACCAAAGGCCGCCGGATTGAGCAAAAGTCTCTTTACCAACGCTGACCACCACGTCTTTACAAACAGCTCCAACAACTTTGCCTACAACAGGGCTGTGGATTATGAGAAGCCCGTTGAGTCTCGTGTCAAGCTCCCATAACCTCCACTCTCTAATAGTCTTCCCGTCTTTTCCGCTCACTACGTAGACTACTGCTGGATATCCTCTCGTGTAGACAACATCGAGAACTCCATCTCCATTAACGTCGTCAAGGAGAGCTGGGCTAGAGACAAAAGAGAGTCCATAAGACTTATGGCGCCAGACTAGAAACCCAGTCGTAGCGTCAATAGCGTAGAGCCCATCGCCTGCGCTGACTAAGACTAGAGGAGGACCGTTGGGATCAAGTCTCCAAACCAAAGGGCTTGTAGGTGGATGTGATTCAACGAAAGGCAGACTGGTTCTCCATAAAACGCTCCAGCTCCATGTAGTTGTGAACTTAATACAGACAAGCTGTTTCCCTCCTGTCCTTACGCTAGCGGTTAAGGCTATGAGTTCAGCTCTTCCATCTCCATCTACATCATAAGCTGTAGGAGCGCTGAAACTCCCTAACTCTAGATCAGGAGGCGCGAGTCTAAGTTGCTGAACTCCATTATCGATCCGTACTATATAGAGGACTCCAGCGGCGTTTACCAAAGCCACATCTATTATTCCGTCTCCATTGAAGTCTGCAGCAACAGGATTAGCGTGAAAAGGGAAATCGTCATCAGCGGGATCTAACGTCCACTGAGAAGTTGGTGCAGCCGTTAACCCCATGCTGCCTACAGTGACAGCAGCTGTTCTGTAAGGGTTTCCTGCAAGAGTCCACCAAGTAGTTGGCGGAGGTCCTGGAGTAGACGTTTGTCCCAAAACAGGAACGACAACGTTCTTAAGGTCTTGAGAAGAAGGAGATTCCAATATTGTTGCCGAGAGCGCTATCAATATGATTAGAAACGCAAAGAGCGCTAGCCTTGTTTTCATAACTCTCTCCGAGAGAAACTTCTGTGTAAAGGTTTTAGTCTTTATCTTATATACTTATATACTTTCAAAAAGTTTCTAGCTAGCAGAAACGGGGCTTCGAAACCGTCTCTATATAACTTGTTTTAACTCTCTCTTTCAGTCTAGCAGCTCTTGGATGAATTAAGTGATCGACAACGGTTCCACAGGCTTCTGTTATCTTCATTCTATAAGCAAGCTTTTCTTCGAGACCGCCAGCTATGTCTAAACCTAAGAGAGCATATCCTTGTGCTGCTTCTTTTATGCTTCCAGCTCCCGGTAGTCCCTTTAGTCTTACTATTTGAACGTCTTTGAGCTTCTCTTGTATTATCTTCAATACTCTTCTGTTTCTTGCATATCTGCCTGTAACCACTACCACTTCTGCTTCTGGAACAGAGACTAGAACTCTCATCACGTCTTTAGCCACGTTTTCAACATAGGTCTCAATAATCTCATCGTTTGCGTCTTCTAAAGCGGGACCAGAGAGTTCAACTAGTCCTCCTTTTAATGAATCCCATCTGTTCCAACAACCAGCTCCTGCAACGACCTCAGCGTCAAGACATCCAGCAGTCAATATACCTCCTGAGGCTACAGTGCCTCCTACGCCATCTACTATAAGCCCTCTTCTTACAGCTATGGTTGCACTGTAGCCAAAGCCGAGCTCAGCTACAACTAAGTTGACTTTCTCCAAACCTCCTTCTCTTTCAGAAAACTCGTAGACGGAGAGATAAGCTGAAGCTAGCTTGTCTGCTGTTCCCATATCTATTTTGTTAAGCTTCCTCCGCCACGGAACAGTGGGAAGCAAGATCACTGAAGGTATGAATAGAGTTTTATGTCTAGCTCCTGTCAACAAGGCTTCAACGACTTTCACTAAAGCATCATACACCAAGACTCCGAACTCTCCCTCTTTAACTCCTTGACTCACCTCGTTCTCGCTAGAGAGCAATAAGATCTCTAAGGCGAACCTCCTAGCGTCTACGACCTCGTTTCCCCAGGTCAACGGAACCCCGTAGCCTGACGGAGCCACTATAACGTCTGCCTCAATAGAAAGAACGTATTTGAATAAGCTTTCAGGGTTTTTGGCTACGTCTTCTGTAGGAAAAGACTTAAAATCTACTGCTTTGCCGTCTTCGATCACAACTACATCAAAGCTTCCTGTTCCGGGGTCTATACCGACAGCTCTCACTGGCTATAGTTCACCTCTTTTCTCCTGCTTCTTTGTTCATGTTTTGGATTCTCTCTAGCTCTTTCTCTATTTCTTTCTCTATTTCCTCTATGGGCTTTGGAGGCGGTGTTGTAGCCAGAGTGTAACCTATCCAGGCTATCAGTCCAAAGAATATCAGAACCCAAATCATAATAGTCGCCTTAACTACAAACACCGAGATCTCCATACCGAAGACTCTGACGTCGGGAGGGAAGAAGAGTAGCCAGAAGTAAGAGGCTATTGCGAGAGTCGAGATGATCATGAGAACAACACCTATAGTCCTATCGTCTACCAATCTCTCTACGCCTCCTATGCTTCAAAAAGTCTTGAAACGGTTGTGAATATATAAGCTTAAGTACGGTATTCAAAGAGGGTTCTTTCAATGATTTACGACGATATAGCTGAGAGAGCAATGAAGTTAGCCAGCTCTCTAGGAGCTCGAGAGACTATCTTAAGAGTTCACAGAACAGAGTACGAGATCTTGTCTTTCGACGGAGGTCATCTGAAAGAGCACAGCTTCTCCATATCTTCAGGTCTAGCGATAGAGGTCTATACAGAGAAAGGGAGAGGTCTAGCTTATACATCAAGTCTAGACTGGAGGTCAGTAAGCGAAGCAGTAAGATCGGCAATAGAGTCGACTATCTCCTCAGGACAGAGAAGTCTAGCAGAAGCAGAGCCTCAAAACATAGCTTACAGAAGCAGAGTCGTCGAAGATCCTTTTGAAGTAGATGCGACTGAAAAGATAAGTCTGATCAAAGAGCTCAACAGAGAGGCTTTAAAGATCGCAGGAGTGGTTTCAGCAACCACTAACCTAGGGATCGAGCGAGACTATGTCTTTGTGGCCAGACCAGATGGCACAAAATCTTGGAAAGAAGTAGTGCTTATTGGCATATCTCATAGCGCTATAGCTAAATCCGAAGGAGTAGCTGAGAAGGTTAAGGTTAGAGACTCGCGAAGCTTCGAAGGGGGTTGGGAGAAAGCTAGAGAGTTTAACTGGATAGAGTTTGTCTCAGAGGTAACGGAGACGGCTGTAAGAGCTTCTCGAGCTAAAATGCCTCCTGCTGGAGTATATGAAGCCGTAGTAGACAACAAGCTTGTAGGCACAGTAATTCATGAAGCTTTGGGACATGCTGCTGAGGGAGACTTAGTCGTAGCGAACGCCTCAGTGCTGACTGGAAGGCTAGGAGAGAAGATAGCTTCAGACCACGTAAGCGTTATTGATGAGGGTATTGTGGATGGAGGATATCCAGTTCCTTTTGATGAAGAAGGTATGGCTAAAAGGCGAATAGCCATCATAGAGAAAGGGGTTCTGAAAAGCTATCTCACTAGCAGAAGCGTTGCAGCAAGCCTCGGGTTAGTTCCTACTGGCAACGCTAGAGCTTCGGGATTTAGAGTCCCACCTATAGTCAGACAGGCTAACTTCTATATAGCTCCTGGAGATTATAGACTAGAAGAACTTTTTGAAGGACTTGATGGTATATATTTGAGAGGCGTTGGAGGAGGAGGTCAGGTAGATCCGGCTACAGGCACTTTCACATTCAATGCAGGTCCTTCATATCTAGTGAAGAAAGGAAAGATCGTAGAGCTGGTTAGAGGAGTTCTAGTATCGGGGAGGATCTTAGACTTCCTATCTAAAGTCAAAGCAATAGGCAGAGACTTGGTCATAGAGACGAGCGTTTTTGGAGGTTGTGGCAAAGACGGACAGATAGTTAGAGTAGGTCTAGGCGGTCCTCATTTGAGAGTCGAGGGTGTAATCGTTGGTGGACGCTAACCTATTGGATCTAGCGGAGCTAGCTATTAAGAAAGCGGACTCTCTCGGAGCTAACGAGACTGAAGCGTACACAGTTCGCGTCAGCGAGAAGAGCTTGAGTCTACGTAGGGGATCGATTGAGGTCTCAAAAGCAGGCTCTATCATAGGTCTTGCAATTAGAGTGTCTTGTAACGAGAAAGTCAGCTTAGCCGGTGGAGTAGTATCTTCATCAAGCGATGTTGAGAAGCTAGCGGAGAAAGTTATGGCTATGTGTAGAGCTCAAAGCGAGCTAGAGGCTTGGAGAGGATTACCTCGAGGTCTCTCATCTTCAAGACCTGAAGGAACATACGATAAAGTCATAGCTGAGATCACATTAAATGGTCTAGCGGAACTTGCGAATCAGCTAGTTTCAGAAGTTGCTGAGATTAGCGACAAAAAAGTAGAAGTAGCTAGAGGCTCTCTTCATACTAGTTCTATTGCTAGACTAGTGATTAATTCTCAAATGGAGAAAGTCTTTGAGGAAGCGACCTATCTTTTCGTCTCGGCTGAAGGAGTATCTAGAGACGTAGGTTTAGAATCAGCTTTCTGGAACACAAGCTCTGCTAGAAGACTTCAAGACTTAGACCTCAAGGCTTTTGTTGACCATTTGGTTGAGAGAACTCTAGCTGGACTGAAGAGAGCTAAGTGCGAAAGTGGAAGCCAACAAGTCCTTTTGGCTCCTCGAGTCTCAGCAAGCGTTTTAGACGCTCTTTTGGCTCCTGCGGTATCGGCGTTATCGATTCAGAAGAAGAGGTCTCCTCTTTTCAATAAGGTAGGTCAGGAGGTCTTCAGCGACCAGGTAACAGTCATTGATGATCCAACTCTTGAAGCTATGTTCGGCTCACGAGGATTTGACGATGAGGGAGTCAGAACTAGAAGAAAGAACGTTATAGAGAGAGGAGTTTTTAAAACTCCTCTTTATGACACGTGGACTGCCAGAGTGGATGAGACCGAGTCTACAGGAAACGCTGTGAGAGTCAAAATATCATCAATGCCTGAACCAGGTCCTCTCAATCTGATCTTAGAGCCAGGCGACAAAAGCTTCGAGTCTCTAGTTCAAGAGGTCAGAAAAGGACTCGTGGTCTACGGTGTCATTGGTGAATGGCTATCAGACTATACTAGAGGGTATCTCAACGCTACAATAGTGAACGCAGACTGCGTGATTGACGGAGAGGTTAAAGGAGCGATAGTTAGCGGAATGCTTTCAGGAGACTTTTATGAGATGCTCCGTTTAAAGCTTATTGCGAAGAGCAGAGAACTTAACAACGTAGGCGTAGTCTACGCTCCAGCTCTTCTACTTGACGAAGTTAAGGTGACGCTTTAGAAGCGGTGACTCACCATGACCTTTAGCGCTTTTGACATAACCAATTTCTTAAAGCCTATAGTCATGCTCTTCATAGTCTTAGACCCTATAGCTATTACTCCATACTATCAGGCGATAGTTAGCAAATACGGAGTCAAAGATAGGTCTAGGCTTTTAAGGACTACCGTTATAGCTATGTCAACATTCCTTTTAGCCTTCGCTTTCTTGGGCGACCTTCTCTTCGGTTTGTTCAATATAAGCTTTGCCGACTTTAAAATAGCTGCTGGAGCTATACTTTTAGTATACTCTATTGCTTCTCTTTTAGGAATAGAGCTTACCAGTTCGAAGAGTGGAGAAGAGGCAGCTATAGTACCTCTCGCTACTCCATTGCTTGCAGGTCCAGCAGCTACTTCTGTGACTTTATACATAAAGTATGCTTATGGACTTTGGGTAGCTGTTGTCGCAGTCTTAGTGAACGCAGCTATAGTTTACGTTGTTTTCTCTTTTGGTGACAAAATTGTTAAGCTTATAGGTCCACAAGGCAGGTTACTTATAGAGAAGTTCTTAAGCTTTCTCTTAGCGGCTCTAGCTACATCGATAATGTTCTCAGGACTTCAAGACAAGGGAATAGTTCCAAGAACAGCTTAAGACTTGATTAAAGACTAACTTTAAAGCCGAAAGGTTCTCCTTCCCTAAGGGCTGTGAGGAGGGACGCCTCTCTGATCAATGATGAAGCTGAACTGCGCGGAGCTCTCAAAGTAGCTGGTCTAGACCTGGCCGCTAGACCTAACCGCTGTAGCGGCTATGCCATAATAGACGCGAACTCTAAGACTGTAGAGAAGACTTTATGTCTTTTTACAGACAAAGAGATATTAAAGACTGTGATTAAGACTAAACCTGAAGTCTTGGCAGTAGATGCACCTCTCTCTCCTATCCCTAAATGGAGAGAGATCGACAGGCTTGCGAGAAGAGCTGGGTTCAAGGTAATGCCTCCGACTCTAGGCTCAATGAGAGACCTCACTATCAGAGCATGGAGACTCTATGAAGCTCTCTCTGCTCTTGGCATAACGGTTATAGAAACTCATCCTTCTAGCGTGCTTTCATTCACATCAACAAATAATCTCCTAGAACTCTTGGATAAACTCAAGCTGATGTGTTCCTTTTGTAGCTCTATTTCTAAGAGAGACCTAAAGGACGCTATCCTAGCTGCCATAGTTGCTTACTGCTATCATATTAAGGAGTGCTTTTATTCGGTAACGGCGTCAGACGGAGCTATATACCTGGTCAAGACTTAAGCCAAGTTATGCGGTTTCCGTCGACCCTAGCTAAAACGTTGAAAGTCCCTATTCGTTTGACTAAAGCTGCGTAAACGTTTAAAGCATTTAGCACTCCATAACCCTCTACTAAGGCCAAAACGAACTTAGCCTTTTTCCCCTCAGCCACGATCGGCGGCTCTATCCTAACTGCTTTATAGGGGTTGACTAAGATAGCTTTCAATATCTCTAAAGGAACTCTTTCTCCTTTCTCTTTCTGAGCTCTAGCTACGTAGAGCGCTGCTCTAGCCTCTTCCCAAACATCTGGAAGACTCCATGAAGCGTTGTCAGTTCCTAGCGCGAACTCTAACCCCGTTTTCAGAGCTTCAGCTATAGGAGGAGTGCCAACTCCGTGCCAGAGGTTAGAACGAGGACACATAATGAGCCACACCTTCTTCTCTTTGAGTAACTCTAAGTCCTCTTTGGACAGATGGGTACCGTGAACTATAGCGTCAAATCCGGCTTCGAGAGCAAGCTCTAGATCTCCTTCAGCTCTAACTTTGAACGTCTCGGCTACATGAGTCATAGCCGGTCTTCTCGTTTCTATGAGCTTTCTAAGTTCGTCTTTAGAAAAGCCTAGAGGACTCGCTAGCCCCAGTCCATCACAGTATTCCGGCCATTGAGGTCCTGGTCTTCCTAACACTATTACTCTTAGATCCGGGACGCTTTCCTTAGACATCTGAGCTAACTTACAGCCTTCTCCTCCACCTTCTCTGAAATCAATGAGAAGCCCTAGCCCATTTCTCCAAGCGAGTCTATAAAACTCCGTTATAGCTTCAATCAACTTTTCGGAAGGCGTTGAGGCTAGTAGTCTATGCTTAAGTCCATGAGGAGGGGCTACTAAATTCTCTAACTCAGCTTCTAGTCCGTACTCTGGGAACGCGTGGTCAGCTGAGTGTGTGTGAGCGTTTCCAGGTTGTGGAAGCAGAGCTACGCTCCGACCTCCTATAGAATTCTCAGGACACATCTCATAGCTAGAGATCGAGATTATGACTCCGTTCTCAACGATAACGCATCTATCTCTCAACGCCTCTAGCTCTTCTCCCAATAGAACCAAACCCACTCTTATGGCGAAACTCTCTCTCATAGAAAGACCCCAACACGTTATCTAATCGAAGCTACTATAGTCTGATGCGACAGCAGACTTCGGTCAAGGAGCTTTCGGTTGAGTGTTAGCTAGAACTAAGTGTGGTACTAAGATGTGGTGGGGCCGCCGGGATTTGAACCCGGGACCACGGGGGCCCAAGCCCCGCATCCTAGCCAGGCTAGACTACGGCCCCTAGTTTTCGTGGCGCCGGGGGCGGGATTCGAACCCGCGCGCCCCCGAAGGGGCAACGGGTCTCAAGCCCGTCCCCTTGGTCCGCTCGGGCACCCCGGCACTCCGGTCTCTTCGACTCTTCGAGTTCACCACTCAACTAGGTCTCTGAAGAGGCTTTTTTAGGAAATCTCTCGAGTCGCTTTGAGCTTATTTCGTCTTGGGTAGCTTTATGTAAACTCTACCGCCGCTTCTCTTCGTCTCTATTCGAGAAACGTCTATCTCTTCGGGCAATCTGTACTCTCCTCTCATTATTTTCTTTGTTCTACGATAAGCTCCAACTCCAAACGCTTTAGCGACTTTTTTCTCGTCTAGCTCTGCTCGTACTGAGACTCTATCTGGGTATACGTCTATCGTTATAGACTCCTCTTTGACTCCAGGGACGTCTACTACTAAGAGATAGTAGTCTCCTCTATCTATCAGTGTAGCTATAGGTGAAACCTCTCCTCTCTCTTCTTCTTCTAGACTTTTCTCAAAAGCTCTCTCCAACTCTTCTTCGACAGCTCCAAGCTCTTCAAAACGTTCCTCTATCTCTTTCAAAAGCTTCTCTACACTTTCGAATGTGCTTCTGAACTCCTTCAACATTCTTCTTCTATAGTGCTCGAAGATATCGAAGCTCAAAATCAACAACACCCTAATACACTATAGGAAGTCTGTGTTCGTAGCTTTTACCCATTCTAGCTATCACAGGCTTGGCTTCTCTCATCATTTCTCTCAGTCTTAGCCTTATCAGCTCTCCTTCTTTCAGGAGTTCTTCAACTGAGACCTCTATACCCGAGACTTTAGAGAATACTCGAAGGACTTCGGCTGAAGCCTCTGGGTCGGGTATGTCTAAATAGGAGTCAGCCATAATTAGTAAGTAGTTCAGCTTTTTCCTCAAAGCTTCTTTAAGCATGACTGCATAAGGTCCTACTATAAAGCCCTCTTTGGCTTTTGTCACATTTTCAACACCTTCAAACATTTTGTCGAGAGAAGGATTGCTAGCGGTCCAGTAAACTCTAGGCTTCTCGAGCTCTGCTCTTTCAGGATTGGCGATCCCAGTAAAGCCTACTAAGAGGTCTACTCCTTTTAGTCTAGCGTATTCTATAAGAGCTAGCGAAAGGGCTATAGAGGCTCTGCTACTTAAAACCACGTCAGTAAATACTATCAGAACGGACTCATCTCCATAGATTCTTATAGGACATAAATTTTCTCCTTCTCTAATGACAGCTACTGGAGGAAGCATTGTGTAACTGTCTATACCGACTTTGTCCTTTAGCTTTAAGCTCTTTACAAGATGTACTGCAGCGATCTGTCCTACTAAACCCACGTCTGGAAGACCTACGATCATGTACTTAGGTCTACCTACATCTGCGAACTCTCTGAAGAGGAAGCCTTCGATCTCTTCTTCGTATACGGGCATCAATTCTCAGCCCTCCAAGCTACAGAATATAGTCTCTTAAGAGAGCTTTTTAATATGAGGTGTAACGTTTGCCAGTAAAGGTAGAGATAAACCCTAGAGCCTCTTGTATTTCCGATATGGTGTGCGTCGTTCTCTGTCCAGAAGTCTTTACTATTGAAAGAAACGATGGGAAAGTAGCGGTAAGGAAAGAGTTCAGAACCGAAGAGAACGATCCTTCTAAAGGAGAGATTAGTGACGACTTAGCCTATTGTGTCGAAGCGGCAACCGAGAACTGTCCTGTAGAGATAATAAAGGTGATCAGGAACGAAAGCCGTTCTTAAGAACATCAAAGACTTCGATAGACTGTTCTACCCTGTAGTTCCACTGATAGTTCTCGCTGAGCTAGACAACACGATAGGAGCTATGGTGGTCACTTGGTGGACTGCAGCTTCTTACGATCCTCCTAGAATGGTCTTTTCGCTCGCTCCAGAAAGGTTTACTTATAGATTGATACTTGAGTCTAAGAAGTTCGGAGTATCGGCTGTCAGCATCGATCATATTCAAAAGCTTCTCTATTTAGGCGATTTCTCAAGCAGGTTCGTCAGAAACAAGGTGGAGAGATCAGGTTTCACAATATCTCGAGGTTCGGTTCTCGGAGCTCCTCTAATAGAAGAAGCTTATGCATCAGCAGAGCTAGAACTCTGGAAAGTAATTGACGTTGGCGATCACGACCTGGTTGTAGGAGAGGTGAGAGCAGTTTACGGACTTCCTTCTTTTGATGGAGTCTGGAAGATCGAGGAGTCTAAACCGATACTCTACTTAGGCAGATTGAGAGCAACAGAACTCAAGAGAGCTTACGTGAATTTAGAGAATGCAAAAACAGCGGTAGTAGAAGTAAAATATGAGAAAGACCTAGAAGAAGCGAGAGAACTCAGAAGAAGACTAATGGATGAAGTGCTCTCGGCTGTAGAGACTTCTGAAGCGGAAGAAAAGACTATGAAGAGGATCGCTGAGATAGCTTCGAGATACGGTCTAAGTTCAGGAGATGTGCCCTATCTTTTGAAAGAGGCTCTGAAGAGATTAAAGATAACTTCAAGAATTCCTAGATAGAGTCTAAAGAACTTTAAGACAACATTATCTTCTTAGGTTTCTCAAGTAGAAGTACGTTCCAACGAAAATCATAACAACACTCAATATAAAGAGCTTAACGAACAACTCTAAAGGCTCTCGAGCAGGAGCTAGCTCTTGAGGTAATAGAGTGTACCTATAGATGTCAGCAGCTAAAGAGACCGGATTGTTTTCAGCTAGCGTTACCAAAACCTGAGGAAATCTAGCGCTCAAAGCTTGAGGAGGATAGAATACTGTAGACAAGAAGAAAAAGAAGAAATAGACGATGCTTCTAATAGTTACATGGACGTCCAAGTTCTTAGTCAGTGTGGAAAGAGCGATCGAGAAACTCGACATAGAAGCCGTTAGGAGAACTGAAGTTAAGAACAAAAGCGGTAACAGATGTGGCTTATCCACTCCTGTAACCATTAAGACTGCAATTAAGATCGGTGTTTGATATATGAGTCCTCTCAATACGCCTCCTAGAACTCTTCCAAAAGCTAGCTCTATTCTACTTAGAGGAAGGCTTAGCAGATATAGATGAACTTCTCTTCTCAGCTCCATCATTACCTCTCTGCCTATAGTAAATGCTGATGCGAAAGCGGCAATGGCAGCAATTCCTGGAGCTAAGAACAAGAAATAGTTAGGAATTATCTCTTTTCTCACAAGTCCGCTTATCAGAAAAGCGAAAACGAAAAGGTCAGCCAAGTTGGCAGCCATGAGTCCCGCTATCCACCACTTGTATTTTAAAAACCTGTAGAAGTCTCTCAGGCTGACCACGGCTATCCTATAGACAGCGTTGTTCTTGTCGGTAATCACCTACTATAACCTCCTTCAGCTCTTCTATCCATAAATATAACGGCTATGGAGAAAGTGGTTATAGCAAAGCCTATTATGTATGCGGTCATCAACCAAGGGCTAACTAGAGGAGGAGACCCTACTTCTTTTGAGAAGAGAAAGCGAATTAAGTCAGCCAAATGGGATATAGGATTACCTAGAGCGATGTAGTAATATATAACGAAAGAAGCTATTGTGATAGCCGGATAGAAGGCAGTGCTTAGCCTTATCGCTAGAGAGTCTATAGTTCCCATTATCACATCGAGCTTTTCACTAGCTCGGAGCGCGAGAGCTAAAGCCATAGACCAACTCGTTAATCCTAGAGCGAATATGAGGGAGAGCAGGAGCAGAGCTAAGTACGAGAGAACGTTGCTCTTCAAAACATAGGCTAGCGCGAAGCTCATAGGCAATGAGAGAAGGAAAACGGCTACTCCTCCACCAAGTACTCTGCCTAGTGCCAACACTCTTCTCGGAATAGGTAGCGATAAGTGATAGTTGATCACTCCATCTTCAAACTCTTCTATTATATCGTAGCCGTGAAGCGCAGATAAAGAGAATATAACGGCTACATAAGAGCCTACTATATAAAATTTGTAGTAGTCAAAACCAGGGGCGATCTTAGCGGAATCTACCATATATGAAAGTATATACCCTAATAGAAGGACTTGAAAGATAAACCAGGAAAACCTCATAGCTAAAAAGAATTTGTATTTACTCAGCTTCCTCACATCCCAAAGCATCACTATGATAAGCTGTCTGAAGGTCTCTAACACCTTAGCGAACCTCCTCTTTTAGGCTAGCTCCTGTGTAGTAGAAGAAGACATCGTCTAACGTGGGCTCTTTCAGAGAAGCTCTTCTAACTCTCAACTTAAGACTTTCTAATAAGGCTACAGCATTAGCCAAAACCTCTTCACCTTTGTTTACATAAAGTCTAACTAAATTCCCATCGATCTTCACATCGAAGACTCCGAGCTTTTCTTTAAATAGCTCTTTAATGTCTGAGTCCAAAACTCTTTCTAGCTCTAGCTCAACTACATCGCCTCCAGGTATTCCATCTTTTAACTGAGCCACAGTGCCTAGGGCTTTCAGCTTGCCTTTGTGGATGATACCTATCCTTTCAGCTAGTCTCTCTGCCTCGTTCATGTCGTTAGTGGCTATAATTATGGTCGAGCCCTCTTTCTTCATTTCAATTATTTTCTTCCAAACAACGTGTCTGGCTATCACATCTAGCTGAGCTGTGGGTTCATCGAAGATAGCTACTTTAGGTCTTTGGATTAAGACTTTAGCCACCTCTATCTTCTTTCTAGACCCTCCGCTCAACTCGCTCATCATCTTTCTTCTATGTTCCCAAAGTCCTAGCTCTTCCATGATCTCTCTGACTACTCTCTTTGCGTCTCCTAAGCTATAGCCTACGGCAAGAGCATGCCATAGTAATATATCGTAGGCGGTGTCCATCCATAAAGCCTTAGGATCTTGAAACGCTATTCCTATAAGCTTTCTAACCTTGTCACCTTCTTTCAATACACTATGTCCGTATACAAAAACGTCTCCACTCGTTGGCTTGTAGACTGTAGAGATGATTAATAGAGTGGTAGTCTTACCGGACCCGTTTGGTCCTAGGAGGACGAAGAGTTCGTTGTCGAATATGTCCAAATCTAGATCATCAACAGCTGTAACGTTGCCGAACTTTTTAACTAACTTTCTAATCACTATAGCTGGCTCGTTTCTCATAGCCTTCGCCTCTCAGATCTGCTCAGAGCGGTCATAAGCGAGTTCAAACCTTAATATCACATAATAAATGCGGCTAGTTTTAATATAGAATAAGAACTGGGAGAGACTTTGAGGCTAGCAGGTTGGAGCACTATAGTCAAACTTGTCAAGACAGCTGACGTGGTCTTAGAGGTAGTCGATATCAGAGACCCTCTTTCTACTATGAGTAGAAAGCTTGAAAGAATAACCAAAGCTTTTGATAAAAGTCTCCTTATCGTTTTAAATAAATGCGATTTAGTGCCAAAAGCTGTAGCCGAAGAGTGGAAGAGATATCTGGAAGATCAAGGCTATAACGTCATGTACGTCTCGGCTACACAGAGGCTGGGGACCAGAATGTTAAGAGGTTGGATTCGGTCGGTAGCGTCTTCTAAACCCTTCACTGTAGCTGTAGTAGGATACCCCAAGACTGGCAAGTCTAGTGTCATAAACGCTCTTAAAGGAAAACATAGCGCAAGCACCAGTCCGATACCCGGCAGTCCCGGATACACTAGGGGCTTTCAGATCTTGAAGATTGAAGAAGGTTTCTATATGATAGACACTCCTGGCATAATCCCAGCAGAAGGCAAAGGGTTAGAAGCAGTAATAAGAGGAAGGTTACCTGAAGAACTAGAAGATCCAGTAAAACCTGCTCTTCAGCT